>JAKFDB010000154.1:0-118157 GCA_036676315.1 Bradyrhizobiaceae bacterium | reverse complement strand
ACCCCCGACGAGGCGGCGCGCCAGGGCGTCGAGAACGACGTCCACATCATCGGCGTCTCCTCGCTCGCCGCCGGCCACCTGACGCTGGTGCCGGAGCTCAAGGCGGCGCTCGCCAAAGCCGGCCGCCCCGACATCATGATCGTCGTCGGCGGCGTCATCCCGCCGCAGGATTTCGAGACCCTGCGGGAGGCCGGCGCCAGCGCCATCTTCCCACCCGGAACCGTGATCGCCGACGCCGCCGAGAAACTGCTCGAGGAACTCAACCAGAGACTCGGATACGCCCAGAAATCCGCAGCCGAGTAGCGGGGGCAGCGGCGCGGCCCGAGGCCGCGCCAGGCGCGTGCAGAAATGGTGGCGGCCGATCCCGCATGCCTCGCACCGTCTCCGCATGTCGGGCTCGGGGCGCCTGCGAGCCCGGCCATAACCCTGGCTCAAAGCGAGGGCATGCGGGATGATCTGGAGTCCGCTGGCAGGCGGATCGGACCGAGCCGCGCAAGGAGACTGCAATGGGCCTGCTCATCGACGGCCGTTGGCATGACCGCTGGTATGAGACGGCGGAGACCGGCGGGCGGTTCATCCGCCAAGAGAGCGCTTTCCGGAACTGGGTGACGGCCGATGGCTCGCCCGGTCCAAGCGGCGGCGGCGGGTTCAAGGCCGAGGCCGGGCGCTACCATCTCTATGTCTCGCTGGCCTGCCCCTGGGCGCATCGCACGCTGATCTTCCGGGCGCTGAAGGGGCTGGAGGCCTTCATCGACGTCTCGGTGGTGCATTGGCTGATGGGCGAGCAGGGCTGGACCTTCGCCGATGGCGAGGGCGTGGTTCCCGATCCGATCGGTGGAGCGCGCTATCTGCACGAAGTCTACGCCCGGGCCGAGCCGGCCTATACGGGCCGCGTGACCGTGCCGGTGCTCTGGGACAGGAAGACCGGCGTGATCGTCAACAACGAGTCGTCCGAGATCATCCGGATGCTCAATTCGGCCTTTGACGGGATCGGCGCGCGAGCCGGCGACTATTACCCGGAGCCACTCAGGCCCGAGATCGATGCGCTGAACGAGCGCATCTATGCGACCGTCAACAACGGCGTCTATCGGGCCGGTTTCGCGACGACCCAGGCTGCCTATGAGGAAGCTGTCCAGCCGCTGTTCGAGACGCTGGACTGGCTCGAGGAGCGCCTTTCATCGCGGCGATATCTGACGGGCGACGAGATCACCGAAGCGGATTGGCGGCTGTTCACGACGCTGGTCCGCTTCGACCCTGTCTATGTCGGGCACTTCAAGTGCAATATCAGGCGGATCGCCGATTACCCGCGGCTGTCGGCCTATCTGAGCCGGCTGTTCCAGATCGAGGGCGTCAGCGGAACGGTGAACTTCGCCCATATCAAGCGCCATTATTACCAGAGCCATCGCAACCTGAATCCGACCGGCATCGTCCCCATCGGCCCGGAGCTCGCCTTTACCGCCTGAGGAGCGAGAAGGAATGCCATCCGGCCAAAGCGCTGGGCGCCAGGAGCGAGCGGGCCAAGGTCACCTGAACCGCCGTCTTGACGGCGCGCGGCTCGAGGGGGAGGGCGTTAGACCTCGTTCTGCTCGTCCTCATCCTCCTGTTCCACCCGTCCGAGTGCGGCATATTCCGCGGCCAGGAAATCCAGCAGGCTCCGTACCGAGGGCAGCAGGCCGCGCCGGGAGGGGAAGGCGGCATGGACGATGCCGGCCCGCGGCGCCCATTGCGGCAGGATGTCGACGAGCCGCCCGGCCTTGAGATCCTCGCGGATCACCATGGTCGGACACTGGCAGACGCCGATGCCGGCAAGCGCTGCCTGCCTCAGCGCCACCATGTCCTCGGTCACCAGCCTCGGCTCGTGCGGGATGGCCGCGGTGGCGCCGCCCGGCCCGTCCAGGCACCATTCATGGCTCGCCTGCGCCAGGTCCCAGGCGAGGCTCGGCATCGCCGAGAGATCGGCCGGAACCAGCGGACGCGAGAAGCAGCCCTGGAGCAGGGCCGGGCTCGCCACGAGCCGCTGCTTGCTGACGGCGAGCTTGCGGATCACCAGATCGCTGTCATGCAGCGGCGGAAAGCGCACCCGGACCGCCATGTCGAAACCCTCCCGGATCACGTCGACCCGCCGATTGGTGCTTTCGAGATGGACCGCGACCTTCGGATACCTCGTCATGAAGCGGGCGATCATGTCGCCGAGCTGGAAATAGATGATCGAGGCGGGGCAGCTCACCCGGACGACGCCTTGCGGTTCGGCGCGCATCCGTTCGATCACCTCCTGCGCCGCCTCCGCCTCGACGACCATGGCCAGGCAATGGCGGTAGAATTCCCGGCCGATCTCGGTGATCACGAATTGCCGCGTCGAGCGCTGGATCAGGCGCACGCCGAGACTGTCCTCGAGCAGGCCGATGCGGCGGCTGAGGCGCGAGCGCGGCATGTCGAGCTTGCGGGCCGCAGCGGAGAAGCCGTTCTGCTCGACCACGTCGACGAAGAAGCGAAGGTCGTTGAGGTCCTGCATCCCTGCCATCCAGCCTGATTGTCCTATTTGCAGGACATGCTAGCCCAATGATGCGTCTACTGCGAGTTTTGTCCTGGGCGTAAGTTCCTCCTCAGATGGATCGCCCCAGTGGCGAGCGAGAAGGAGCAGTGCGGTGAGAGAAGTTCGCGGCATCTACAGCAGCCCTCGCTTCGGGGCGATTCCCGCCTGAGCCGTTCGGCGCGCCAGGCGCCGTTTCCTTCCGATGGTCGGGCTTGCCCGCGAACGACCGTCGTCAGGCCATCGCTCGATGGCTTCCCGATGCGGGTGACACCTCGTCAATCAAGGAGCATGACCATGACCTACAAGCGTCTCGACAAGGATCAGGCAGCCGTCCTCCTCGTCGACCATCAGGCCGGCCTCTCGTCCCTAGTCCGCGATATCGGCCCGGATTCGTTCCGGAACAACGTGCTGGCCCTGGCCGACATCGCCCAGTACTTCAAGCTGCCGACGGTCCTCACCACCAGCTTCGAGGACGGCCCCAACGGGCCGCTCATGCCCGAGCTGAAGGAGAAGCTGCCGGGCGCGCCGTTCATCCCCCGTCCGGGCCAGATCAATGCGTGGGACAACGAGGACTTCGTCAAGGCGGTCAAGGCGACGGGGCGCAAGCAGCTCATCATCGCCGGCATCGTAACGGAGGTCTGCGTCGCCTTTCCGGCGCTCGCCGCCCTCGAGGAAGGCTTCGACGTCTTCGTCGTCACCGACGCTTCCGGCACCTTCAACGAAGTCACGCGCCACTCCGCCTGGGACCGCATGTCCAGGGCCGGCGCGCAGCTCATGACCTGGTTCGGCGTCGCCTGCGAGCTGCACCGCGACTGGCGCAACGATGTCGAGGGGCTGGGAACGCTGTTTGCCAACCACATCCCCGACTACCGCAACCTGATCAACAGCTACACCACGACCAAGGCGTCGAAGTGAACTCGAGCCCCTTGGCGGGCCAAGCCATCCAGGAGAATGCCATGACCACCAATCCCAACGTTGCCAATTTCAACGGCCAGCGGCCCGTCATCGATGCCAGCGACGCGGTGATGCTGTTGATCGACCACCAGAGCGGCCTGTTCCAGACGGTCGCCGACATGCCGATGCCGGTGCTGCGCAATCATGCGGCGGCGCTGGCCAAGATGGCGAGCCTGTCCAACATTCCGGTCATCACCACCGCTTCGGTGCCGCAGGGTCCGAACGGGCCGCTGATCCCGGAGATCCATGAGAACGCTCCGCATGCCAAGTATGTGGCGCGCAGGGGCGAGATCAACGCCTGGGACAATCCCGACTTCGTCGCGGCGGTGAAGGCAACGGGCCGCAAGACCCTGATCATCGCCGGCACGATCACCTCCGTCTGCATGGCTTTCCCGGCGATTGCCGCCGTGCAGGAGGGCTACAAGGTCTTCGCCGTCATCGACGCTTCCGGCACCTATTCGAAGATGGCGCAGGAGATCACGCTGGCCCGCGTGGTCCAGGCCGGCGTCGTGCCGATGGATACCGCTGCCGTGGCTTCCGAGCTGCAGAAGACCTGGAATCGCGACGACGCCCAGGAATGGGCCGGGATCTACACGAAGATCTTCCCGGCCTATCAGCTGCTGATCGAGAGCTATCTCAAGGCGCAGCAGGTCGAGAAGAACCACGAGCAGCTCGACTCGACCCGGAAGTGACGATCTGACCGACGGACAGCCCGGCGCGTCGCATGCCGCGCCGGGCTTCTTGCCGATTCCACCGAGGCCGGCTGCTGTTCAGGGCCGGGTGAAACCGGCGAACAGCCGTGCGACTTCGCGATAGACCTCGCGCTTGAACGGGATGATCAGTTCGGGCGTATCGGCCAGTGGCGCCCAGCGCCAGGAGTCGAATTCCGCCTTGTGACCGCCGGCGGGGCTGGCGAGGTCGATCTCGCTCTCCTCGCCCTCGAAGCGGAAAGCGAACCATTTCTGCGACTGGCCGCGATAGCGCCCGCGCCAGGCTTCCTTGCCGATCTCGCGCGGCAGGTCATAGCTCAGCCAGTCCGGTGCTTCGGCGAGCAGCGAGACCGTGCCGACATTGGTTTCCTCGCGCAGTTCGCGATAGGCCGCCTGCAAGGGCTGCTCGCCCGGGTCGATGCCGCCTTGCGGCATCTGCCATTCATGGCCGGGGGCGACATGCTCGCGCTGGCTGCGATTGGCGCGGCGTCCGAGGAAGACGAGGCCCTCGCGATTGAACAGGGCAAGGCCGACGCAGGGGCGGTAGCCGGGGGGCGGGCTGGTGGTCATCGCAGGGAGCCGGTGCTCGAGGGGTTGCGGAAGCCGCGCGCGGCACTGACCGGCACGATGGCGAGGCCCTTGGCCTCGAGCGTCCTCGCCCAGCGCGTGATGCGCTCGACCGTGACGGGAAGGGCGCTGGCGGTCGCGACCGCGACGCCGTGCTCGCGGGCGAGGGTTTCCAGGCGCTGCAATTCCTTGTCGATGGCGTCGGCGCGCGGTGTGCCATCGATGGCGAGATCGGCCTTCAAGGCCGGGATCTGTGCCCTGGCGGCGGCGGGGGCGAGCTGGCTGCGCGGCGAGGAGCCGTCATCGACCACCATCAGGCCGCGGCCGGCGAGCTCGCGCAGCAGCGGCGTCAAGGCGGCGTCGTCCGCCGTCAGGCGGCCGCCAAGGAAGTTGACGATGCCGACATAGCCGGTGAAGCGGCCAAGCGCCCATTGCAGGCGGTCGAGGTTGTCGGCGCCCTTCTGGCCGACGAGCAAGGTATGCGGGCCGGGGTCGTTGTCGGGATAGTCGAACGGCTCCATCGGCACCTGCAGGAAGACCTCGTGGCCTTCGGCGCGGGCGCGGGCCGCGGTCTTCTCGAGGTCGGCGCCATAGGGCGCGAAGGCGAGCGAGACGGCGCCCGGCAGGCGCGCGATGGCCTCGCTGGTCGAGCTCTGGCTGATGCCGAGGCCGCCGACCAAGATCGCAATGCGACCGGCCGGCTTGGCGGCGGGCGCCGGGCCGAGCGGCCGGGCGTAGACCTGTGCCGGGGTTGCGCCGTCGGGGCCGACCTTGGGCAGGAAGCCGTGCCGCGTGCGCTCGACCAGCCGCTTGTCCGGGGCGGGAGCAAGCTTGATCGCGCCTTCGTCGGGCACGGTGATGACGATCGCGCCGGGGACGTCCGAGCCCGGCCGGACCACGGTGACGCCGGACTCGGTCTCGAGCTGGCGAGCACTGGCCGGGCCACGCGCTTCGTCCCGGCGGCCGCTCTCGGGGATGGAAGCAGCGATTTCGGGTGCCGGAGCCTTCTCGCGGATGGCGGCGGTCGCCATCGGCTCGCCGCCATCGGGATCGCGCCGCAGCGCCGCATAGAGCGTCAGGGTCGTAAAGGCGACGACCAGCGTGCCGGCGAGCCCGAGCGAAAGCCAGCGGCCGACCGGCGGGCGCAGGCGCGCGCGTCGGTTCCGGCCCAGAGGCTGGTCGAGTTCGCTGAGCGGCATTCCGGCCAAGAAGCCGTCCTCGCTGATCGGGCGCGGACGCGAATCAGTCCGCAGCGCTAGAGTCGGATGATTCGAGGCGGAATCAACCGGCAATCAGCCGCAGTGGCAACAAACTCTCAGGGGGATGAGCCGCGCCAATGGTTTCGGCGCGGCCTTCTTGCAGGCCGGTTCAGTTCGGCTTGGGCGCATCCGCCGGAACGGCATCGGCCTTGGGCGCTTCCGCAGCCGGGGCGGCAGGCGCCGGCGCAGCGGCGGCGGTGTCCTTCTTGACGCCGCGCAGCAGGTTGAGCGCCGCGATGAGCTGCGTGTCCTTGGTCGCATCGGCCGGGACGTAGGAAGCCGAGCCGGACTGCTCGTCCTTGCCGTCGCCCGACTTCAGATGACCCTTGAGCGAAGCCTCGCCCTTGTTGTCGACCTTGTCCTTCAACTCGGCGGGCACGTCCTGGATGATCTCGATGTCCGGGGTGATGCCCTTGGCCTGGATCGAGTTGCCCGACGGCGTGTAATAGCGCGCCGTGGTCAGGCGCAGCCCGCCCTGGTCGCCGAGGCGGATCACGGTCTGCACCGAGCCCTTGCCGAAGGAGCGCGAGCCCATGACGGTGGCGCGCTTGTGATCCTGCAATGCGCCGGCGACGATCTCCGCTGCCGAGGCAGAGGAGCCGTTGATCAGCACGACCACGGGCTTGCCCTTGGTCAGGTCGCCGGCCTTGGCGTTGAAGACCTGCGTCTCCTCGGCGTTGCGGCCGCGGGTCGAGACGATCTTGCCACGCTCGAGGAAGGCATCGGAAACCAGAACCGACTGGTCGAGCCGGCCGCCACGGTTGTTGCGGAGGTCGATGATGTAGCCCTTGACCTTGTCGGCGCCGATCTCGGCGTTGACCTTCTCGATGCCCTTGCGCAGGCCTTCATAGGTCTGCTCGCTGAAGGTGCCGATGCGGATGTAGCCGACATCGGTCTCGGCGCGTTCCTCCACCGCCGGGACGACGATGTTCGAGCGGGTCAGGGTGAATTCCAGCGGCTCGGACTTGGCCCGCTCGATCTTCAGCTTGACCTGGGTGTTGATGATGCCGCGCATCTTCTCGACCGCCTGGTTCAGGCTGAGGCCCTTGACCTCGTCGCCGTCGATCTGGCGGATGATGTCGCCGGCGAGGATGCCGGCCTTGGCCGCGGGCGTGTCGCGGATCGGCTTGGCGACCTTGAGGACGCCGTCCTCCATGGTGACCTCTATGCCGAGGCCACCGAACTGGCCGCGCATGTCGATGTCCATGTCGCGGAAGCTCTTGGCGTCGAGGAACGCCGAGTGCGGATCCAGCGAGGAGACCATGCCGTTGATGGCGGCCTCGATCAGCTTCTGCTCATCGGGCTTCTCGACATAGTCGGTGCGAATCTTCTCGAAGATGTCGCCGAACAGGTTGAGGCTGCGATAGACCTCCGCCGAGGCCGCGACCGCGCTGGTCGAGGAGAGCAGACCCGTTTGCGTCGCGAGGCCGGTGAGGCCGGCGCCGGCGATCGCGCCTGCGAGAACGAGAGAGACCTTGCGCATCATCCGCGAACCTTTTCGCTTTGCGGTTTTTTCCACCACGGCGTCGGGTCGACCGAGACGCCGTCTTTTCTGAACTCGACATAGAGAACCGGCTCGCCGGTTCCCGCTCCTACATTTGCCGCCGCCGCTTCGGCAGTCTCGCCCATGACCGCTACCGGTTCGCCCGCAAGCACGAACTGATTCAGCGAGACATCGATACGCTGCATGCCCGCCAGAAGGATATAGTAACCATTGCCGGCATTCAGTATCAAGAGTTGGCCAAAGGACCGGAACGGACCGGCATAGACTACCCAGGCATCCGAAGGTGACGAAACAACGGCATTGGGACGGGTAGAAAGTGAGATTCCGCGCGTTGCGACGCCAAGCTCGTCATTAACCCCGAATCCACGCAATTGTGATCCCGCCACCGGCTGCGGCAGCATTCCACGCGTCTCCGCGAAGGCGATCTTCGGCGCCAGCCGGGCCGGGTCGCGAAAGGCCAGCGCCGCCATGCGCTGGCGCTGCTCGCGCGTCTCGTTCTCGAGCGCCTGACGGGCGGCCTCGGCGGCCCGGTTGGCGACCGAGATCTCCTTCTCCATGCGTTCGACGAAGTCACGCAGCGTCCTGGCCTGGGTCGCCAGGGCACCGGCGGCGCCACGCTGCGCCTCGATGTCCTGGGCGGCACTGGCCTCGCGCTCGCGCCTGGCCTCGACCAGCGAGGCGAGGCGCTGGCGCTCGCCCGCCAGTTCCTCCATCTCGCCGCTGATCGCCTTGCGTTCGCTGGCGATGCCCTCGCGCAGGCGCACCAGCTCGCCAAGATCGGTGCCGAGGATGGCGATCTCCTGGCGCAGGTCGGGGACGACCGCTCCGAGCAGCATCGAGGCGCGGACCGCCTCGAGAATGTCTTCCGGCCGGACCAGTACGGCGGGCGGCGGACGGCGGCCGATGCGCTGCAGGGCCGCCAGCACCTCGCCGATCAGCCCGCGCCGGCCTTCGAGCGACCGGCGTATCGCCTGTTCGCTGCCTTGCAGGAGAGACAGACGCTGTTCGAGGGCGGCGATGCGGCCCTCGGCGCCTTGCGTCTTGGCGGTGGTTTCGAGCAGCGCCGTATTGAGGCGGGCGCGGTCGGCGCGGATGCCGGCGATCTCGGCCTCGAGCTTGGCGCGGGCCTGCGCGTTGCCGGCGAGCCGTTCCTCGATCGCCTTGAGCTCGGTTTCGCGGGCGCGTTTTTCCTGCTGCTTCTGCTCGGTTTCGCGGCTGACATGCTCCTGGTCGGGCGGCTCGGCCGCCTGGCCGAAGACGCTACCGGCTGCGAAACAGGCGCATAGCAGCAGCGGCCAGAGGGCATGCCGGCGGAAGCGGTCGCGAATCAGCCGGGTGGGGTGGGTCATGCGCGATGATAAGGGTGCCCGGCCATGATCGTCATTGCCCGATAGAGCTGTTCGAGCGCCAGCGCCCGGACGATCTGGTGCGGAATGGTCAGGGCGCCGAAGCAGAGCACCAGTCCGGCGCGGGCGCGCAAATCCTCGGCCAGCCCGTCGGCCCCGCCGATCAGCAGGGTCGCGGCCGGCGTTCCGGCATCGCGCGCCGTTGCGAGCCGCCCGGCGAAGGCCTCGCTGCCGAGATTCTTGCCGCGTTCGTCGAGCGCGATGACGAGGCCTTGCGGCAGGCGCTCGGCGATGAGACGGGCCTCGTCGTTGCGACGTTCTTCGCTGCGGCGGCCGCGGCTCTCGGCGATCTCGACGATGTCGGGGCCGGTGAAGCCCAGACCGCGCGAAAGCCCGACGGCACGTTCATGATAACGAGTGCAAAGATCACGTTCCGGCCCGTCCTTGAGACGGCCGATGGCGATGATCGAAAGGCGCATCGACGGCCGGCTTCAGCCGACCAGGCGCTCATGCGGCCGGTCGGCGCCCCACATCTTCTCGAGATTGTAGAACTGGCGCACTTCCGGGCGGAAGACGTGGATGATGATGTCGCCGGTGTCGATCAGCACCCAGTCGCAAGCCGGCACGCCCTCGATCTTCGGCGATGGCTGGCCGGCCTTCTTGAAGGCCTCGACGAGGTTGTCCGCGATCGCGCCGACATGACGGTTGACCGTGCCCGAGGCGATGATCATGGCATCGGCCAGCGAGGTCTTCCCGACAAGGTCGATGACCGTGATCTCCTCGGCCTTCATGTCCTCGAGGACCTGGAGCGCGAGGGTGACGCCGGCCGCGGCCGGGTGGTCGACTGCGGTGGCCGGCGCAAGCGGCTCAGAGCCTGCTTCGCCGAGGTTTTGACGGTTCAGAGCCGTGTCCTCACGTGACGACGCGCTCAGGGCGCGACCGGTCCAATCTACGCTCGCAGGGCTCGTAATTCAATCGTTTTCGGCGTTTTCGCGCAATTGGGTCGAGGACAGGTCCGAGCGTTTGCCGTGAAGGAAGATCCAGGCCGGGGGCGTGCGCACGGCGAGCGCGCCGCCCTGATTCTCGGGAAGGCGCCAGCGCGCCAGCCAATTGCCGGCCGGCGAAGAGACGGAGCGATGGGTCGAGCCCGGCCGGTCGATCACGGCGATCGGCATCATCCTGGCGATGACGCGCCACTCGTTCCAGCGGTGGAAGCTGGCGAGATTGTCCGAGCCCATGATCCAGACGAAGCGCACGCCGGGACAGCGTCGCTTCAGCGCGCGCAGCGTGTCGGCGGTGTAGCGGGTGCGCAGGCTGGCCTCGACGCCGGTGATGTGGATGCGGCTATGGTCGGCGAGATTGCGGGCGAAGGCGATGCGCTGCGACAGCGGCGGCAAAGCGCTGTTGTCCTTCAGCGGGTTGCCGGGGCTGACCAGCCACCAGATGCGGTCGAGCTGGAGCCGGCGCAACGCCGTCAGGCTCGCCATCCTGTGCCCGTCATGGGCCGGATTGAAGGAGCCGCCGAACAGGCCGATGCGCAGGCCGGGCGCGTAGGGCGGTAGGCGCAGATCCTCGGTGCTCACGGACGGGTCTGGCCCCGGCCGTGAACCCGGTACTTGAACGAGCAGAGCTGGTCGACGCCGACCGGGCCGCGCGCATGCATCCGTCCGGTGGCGATGCCAATCTCGGCCCCGAAGCCGAACTCGCCACCGTCGGCGAACTGGGTCGAGGCGTTGTGCAGGACGATCGCCGAATCGACCTCGGCGAGGAAGCGCTGCGCCGCGGCCTCGTCCCGGGTGACGATGGCGTCGGTATGGTGCGAGCCATAGCGCTCGACATGGCCGATGGCGGCATCGAGGCCGGACACGACCTTCGCCGCGATGATGCGGTCGAGATATTCGGTGCCCCAATCCTCTTCGCTGGCCGGCGTGACGCGGCTGTCGACGGCTTGGGCTGCCGTGTCCCCGCGCACCGCGCAGCCGGCATCCAGCAGGGCCGTGAGCAGCGGCTTCAGATGGGTCGCGGCGCAGGCCTCGTCGACGAGCAGGGTCTCGGCGGCGCCACAGACGCCGGTGCGGCGCAGCTTGGCGTTGAGCAGGATCTCCTGCGCCATGGCAAGCTCGGCCGCCGCGTGGACATAGACATGACAGTTGCCGTCGAGATGGGCGAAGACGGGAACGCGCGCATCCGACTGCACGCGCGCCACCAGGCTCTTGCCGCCGCGCGGCACGACGACGTCGACATTGCCGTCGAGGCCGGCCAGGATCTCGCCGACCGCGGCGCGGTCGCGGCTGGGCACGAGCTGGATCGCATCGCGCGGCAGTCCGGCGGCGCCAAGCCCGTCCTGCATTGCGGCGGCGATCTCGGTCGAGGTCCGGAAGCTGTCGGAGCCGGCGCGCAGGATCGCGACATTGCCGCTCTTCAGGCACAGGGCGCCGGCATCGGCGGTGACGTTCGGGCGGCTCTCGAAGATCACGGCGACGACGCCGAGCGGCGTCGCGACACGCTCGAAGAACAGGCCGTTGGGCCGCGTCCAGCTCGCGAGCACGCGCCCGACCGGATCGGGCAAAGCGGCGATGCCGGCGACCGCGTCGGCGATGGCGGCGAGCCGGCCTTCGTCGAGAGCGAGCCGATCGAT
This sequence comes from Bradyrhizobiaceae bacterium, assembly GCA_036676315.1. Lineage (GTDB taxonomy): Bacteria > Pseudomonadota > Alphaproteobacteria > Rhizobiales > Beijerinckiaceae > Allobosea. Next base: position 106,646 of record JAKFDB010000154.1, on the reverse strand, counting down.
GAAGGCGGCGTTCTGGCCTGCGGCCCGGGCCTCGTCGAGATCCTGCCGGTTGGCGGCGAGGATGGTGGCCGTGCGGCCGCGCAGCGCCGCGGCGATGGCGAGCAGCGCCTCGTCGCGCTGCGTGCCGGGCACCGCGCCGAGCCGCCGGGCGGCGGCGCGCGCGCGTTGGCCGAGGCCACGCATCAAGGTCGCGACCTCGCCGTTCTCGTTGCTCGCCTCGGGCAGGCGCATCGCGCTCTCGCTGGTCATGATCCGGTTGTGCTCACTCAGTCGCCGCGATGGTAGCCGACGCGCAACGCCATGTCGTCCCGGTGAATCATCTCGGCCCGGCCGGGATAGCCCAGCACCGCCGCGATATCCCGAGAGGCCTTGCCGAGGACGCGCCCTGCTTCCTCCGCATCATAGGCGACGAGCCCGCGCCCGAGCTCGCTGCCATCGCCGGCGCGGATCACCACGGCATCGCCGCGGCTGAAGCTGCCTTCGATCCGGGTGACGCCGACCGGCAGCAGGCTGGCGCCGCCACGCAGTGCACGCGCGGCGCCCTCGTCGACATGCAGCACGCCGCGCGGCTCGAGCGTCCCGGCGATCCAGGTCTTGCGCGCCGTCGCGGGCGTCGAGGCACTGAGGAACCAGGTGCAGCGGCCGCCCTCGGCGACCTGGCGCAGCGGGTTCTTGCCGCGCCCGTCGGCGATCAGCATATGGGCGCCGCCGGCGGTGGCGATCTTGCCGGCCTCGATCTTGGTGCGCATGCCGCCGCGCGAGAGCTCGGAAGCGGCGCCGCCGGCCATCGCCTCGATCGCGGGAGTGATTGCCGGGACGACCGGGATGAGCTGTGCATCCGGGCTGGATTGCGGCGGCGCGGTATAGAGCCCGTCGATATCGGAGAACAGCACGAGCAGGTCGGCACCGGCCATGGTGGCGACGCGCGCCGCCAGCCGGTCATTGTCGCCATAGCGGATCTCCGAGGTGGCGACGGTGTCGTTCTCGTTGATCACCGGCACGGCTCGCAGATCGAGCAGGCGGCCGAGCGTGGCGCGGGCGTTGAGATAGCGCCGGCGCTCCTCGGTGTCGGCGAGGGTCAGCAGGACCTGCCCGGCGATCAGTCCGTGATGGCCGAGCGCCTCGGCCCAATTGCGCGCCAGCGCGATCTGGCCGATCGCGGCGGCGGCCTGGCTTTCCTCGAGCTTGAGGGCGCCTGCCGGCAGCTTCAGCACGGTGCGGCCGAGTGCGATCGCTCCAGAGGAGACCACCAGCACGTCGGCGCCGCTGGCGTGCAACTCGGCGAGGTCCTCGGCCAGTGCCGCCAGCCAGGCATGGCGCAGGCGGCCGCCGGCGCGGTCGACCAGCAGGGAGGAGCCGACCTTGACGACGACGCGGCGGAACTGGCGAAGGGCGGGGATGCTCACGCGGGCGGACCGGGGAGGGCAGGAAAGGGAAAACAGGCTCTAGCCGGTTTCGTCTTGGCGAAATCTCGGCGCTTGTAAAGCCGCGCGGCGCGCAAGGCGGCCATCCCGATCGGGGGTTGCATTGACAAACCGGTCGCAAGCAGGCATATAAGGGCCTTCGATATGAGGCCGAACGACTTGGCCCTGCGCGATTTTTTAAAGCGCTCGCTGACGACCTTCCCAACCAAAGATCGACAACCGTCCTGCGGTTTTCTCAGGATGGCAATTCACGTTACGAAAGGGTTCGTCATGAGCACGGGCACAGTTAAGTGGTTTAATTCGACCAAGGGTTTCGGTTTCATTCAGCCGGATGATGGCGGTCAGGACGTCTTCGTTCATATCAGCGCCGTCGAGCGTGCCGGTATGCGCGATCTGCAGGAAGGTCAGAAGATCTCCTACGAGATGGTTCAGGATCGTCGTTCCGGCAAGATGGCGGCCGATCAGCTTCAGGCAGTGTGACGCGGCGACTTATCGCGCCCGGCGACCACGGATGTACTGGCGCTGGACGCTTGAGTCTGCTACCGCACCGCCGAGATGGAGGGTCAGGTGACAACCTGGCCCTTTTCCCTTCGTTTCCTTAGAGGAGAATTGCATGCAGGTTCTCGTGCGCGACAACAATGTCGACCAGGCCCTCCGAGTTCTGAAGAAGAAGATGCAGCGCGAGGGCGTGTTTCGCGAGATGAAGCGCCGGGCTGCTTATGAGAAGCCTTCCGAGCAGCGCGTTCGCGAAAAGGCCGACGCCATTCGTCGCGCCCGCAAGCTTGCCCGCAAGCAGGCTCAGCGCGAAGGCCTGCTGCCGGCTCCGAAGCCGAAGGTCCTGAAGCCCCGCCCTGGGGTCGCAGCTGCCCCGCGTTGATCTCAGTACCAAATTCCGGCGATTTGCCGTAAGCGCAACGCGCGGACGGCATCCTCGCCCGTACAAACTAAGAGAAGGCCAGCCTTGAAGAACCCGAACGACCGCCATTTCACCGATCGCCAGGCCAATTCCGCGAATGCGAAGAAGGCCCTGCTGGAGCGCTTCAAGAAGCGTCCTGGCCCGGATGATCCCGTGATGGTGCAGCGACGGGCCGAGCGGCAGGCGATCGCCGACGCGCGGGTCGTCCGCGACGCGGAGAAGGAAGCCGCCCGCCTCGAGGCCGAGCGTCTCGCCGCGATCGAGCAGGCTGCCCGCGAGGAAGCCGAGCGGCTGGCCGAGATCGAGCGCGAGGTGATCCGCAAGGCCGAGCAGGCCAAGCGCGATGCCGAGCGTCCGCGCCGCGTCCTCCTCGAAGCCGTGCAGTACATGGAAAAGCGCGTCGCCGGCAAAGGCCGTCGCTGAACGCTTTGCCGTTTCGAGACCCGGATGCGGATGAGCGCTCCTGTCCGGTGGGACTTGCCTTCCCACTAGCAGAAGGAGCAGCCGCCATGGCGACTCGAGGCCTTTCCCCAGACGAGATCAAGCGCCGCGCGCAATTGACTTTCGACAAGGCCGAGCAGCGTAAGCTCGATTCCGAGCGGGCATTCGATGCGTTGCGGGTCGAGCAGGTGGCTACGGCCGCCAAGACGGCTCGGCTGCGTGCGCTGCGTCTTGCCAAGGAAAGCGCCGATGCGGAAGCCGCGGCGCAGGCCGCCGCCGAGCAGATCGCCGCCAAGGCGGCAAAGCTCGCCGCGAAGCTCGGGGCCGCCAAGGTGGCAAAGGGCAAGACGGCCGGAGCCGCCAAACCCCGCGCAGGAGCCGCCGCCATCAAGAAGGCGAAGACGGTGTAGTTCCTGCCGGCCAGACTTCATCGCTACGAATTCAAAGCCCCGTCCGGCCTGTGCCGACGGGCCTTTTCGTTGGCTGCCAAGCTCTGTATTTCTCTGCGTCAGCTTGATGGTGCAACGCGGTAAAAGAGTCCGCCGCAATGTTTTGTTTCTGTGGTGGAACAGCACTCATTCCATAGCGGACCTCCCCCTACTTTCAGTTTTCCCTTGCCAGATGCGCAAGGCCAAGAAACTCTCCCTGTCGGCAGTCTCAGGGCCGCAATCAATGCACGCCGATCAACGGCGCAGCTTCAGGGGAGAGAACCATGACTTCCGAACCGACGAAGACGCGCGCCAGCAGGCGCAACTTCCTCAAGGTCGCCGGGCTGGCCGGGGCAGGCGCAGTCGCCATGCCGCAGGTCAGCCGGGCGCAGACCGTGACCTGGAAATTCCAGTCGACCTGGCCGACCAAGGACATCTTCCACGAATTCGCCGGCGACTTCGCCAAGCGCATCAACGACATGTCGGGCGGCCGGCTGAAGATCGACGTGCTCGCCGCCGGCGCCGTCGTGCCGGCCTTCCAGATGCAGGACGCAGTCCACGCCGGCATCCTCGATGGCGGCCATGGCGTCTCGGCCTATTGGTACGGCAAGAACAAGGCCTTCTCGCTGTTCGGCACGCCGCCGGCGCTGGGTTGGGATGCGACCAACTTCCTCGGCTGGATGAGTTATGGCGGCGGCTACGACCTCTATAACGACCTCGTCCAGAACCAGCTCAAGCTCAATCTCGTCGGCTTCTTCTCGGGGCCGATGCCGTGCCAGCCGCTGGGCTGGTTCAAGAAGGAGCTGAAGACCGCGGACGACTTCAAGGGCCTGAAGTACCGCACCGTCGGCCTTGCCGCCGATCTGATGCGCGAGATGGGCGCGGCGGTCACCATCCTGGCCGGCGGCGAGATCGTGCCGGCGCTGGAGCGCGGGGTCATCGACGGCGCCGAGTTCAACAACCCGTCCTCGGATTCGATCCTCGGCTTCCAGGACGTCGCCAAGGTCTACATGCTGCAGAGCTACCATCAGGCGGCGGAGAGCTTCGAGCTGCTCTTCAACAAGACCAAGTTCGACGCGCTCTCGCCGGAGCTGAAGGCGATCGTGAAGTACTCGGCCGAGGCGGCTTCCTCCGACATGCTCTGGAAGGCGCTCGACCGCTACTCCAAGGATCTCGAGATGCTGCGCGGCAAGGGGGTCAACATCGTCGCGACGCCGGAGGCGATCCTGAAGGCGCAGCTCGCGGCCTGGGACAAGGTGCTCGACAAGCTCGGCGGCGAGAGCCCGTTCTTCAAGAAGGTGGTCGACTCGCAGAAGGCCTGGGTGAAGCGCACCGTGTCCTATCAGCGCGTCAACGAGCCCTCGCGCGATCTCGCCTTCAACCATTTCTTCAAGACCTGAGCAGTCGCGCTGAAGTCATCGCGCCCGCCATCCTCGCGATGGCGGGCGTCTTTGCCCGATCTCCAAAACAGCAGGCGGCGAATGGGACTGATCCTGGCGATCGACAAGTTCAACACCGCGATCGGCAAGCTCGCCGGCTGGACCATCCTGATCCTGACGCTGGCAATCAGCTACGAGGTCTTCGCCCGCTATGTGCTGCGGGCGCCGACCGAATGGGCCTTCGACGTCAGCTACATTCTTTACGGCACGCTGTTCATGCTGGCCGGGCCCTATGCGCTCGCCCGCAACGCCCATGTCCGCGGCGACTTCCTCTATCGGCAATGGAGCCCGCGAACGCAGGCGCGGCTCGATCTTGCGCTCTACTTCCTCTTCTTCTTCCCCGGCATCATCGCGCTGGCCTGGGCCGGCTACAAGTTCGCGGCCTTCTCCTGGATGATCGGTGAGCACTCCTCGAACTCGCCGAACGGGCCGCCGCTCTACCATTTCAAGTCGCTGATCCCGATCGCCGGGGTGCTGATGACGGTGCAGGGGCTGGCTGAGGTCGCGCGCTGCGTCATCTGCCTGCGCACGGGCGAGTGGCCGCCGCGCCTGCACGATGTCGAGGAAACCGAAAAGCTCATTCTCGAACAGGCCGCGGCCGCGCAGGGCGCGCCCGACGCCGGGAAAGCGATCTGATGCTGCTTGGCATGGGCAATCCGGAACTGGGCGTGCTGATGCTCGTCCTGTTCATCTTCTTCATCATGCTCGGCTTCCCGATCGCCTTCACGCTGATGGCTCTCGGCGTCGGCTTCGGCTACTGGGCGATGGGGGATACGGTCTTCAACCTGGTGGTGCAGCGCACCTATTCGGTGATGGCCAACGACGTGCTGGTCTCGATCCCGCTCTTCATCTTCATGGGCTATATCATCGAGCGGGCGAACATCCTCGACAAGCTGTTCCACTCCATCCAGCTCGCGCTCGGCAACGTGCCGGGCTCTCTCGCCATCGCGACGCTCGCGACCTGTGCCATCTTCGCGACCGCGACCGGCATCGTCGGGGCGGTGGTGACGCTGATGGGCCTGCTCGCCTTCCCGGCGATGCTGCGGGCCGGCTACGACGTCAAGCTCTCGGCCGGCGTGGTCTGTGCCGGCGGCTGCCTCGGCATCCTGATCCCGCCCTCGGTGATGCTGATCCTCTATGGCGCGACGGCCGGTGTCTCGGTGCCCAAGCTCTATGCCGGCGCGCTGTTCCCGGGCCTGCTGCTGGCCGGCATGTACATGCTCTATGTGCTGATCCGCTGCTGGCTCAACCCGTCGCTGGCCCCGAAGCTGCCGAAGGAGCAGACCGACGTTCCCTGGACCACGGTGGCCTGGGCGCTTGCCACGAGCTTCTTCCCGCTCACCCTGCTGATCATGTCGGTGCTCGGCGCGATCTTCTTCGGCATCGCCACGCCGACGGAGGCGGCGGCGGTGGGCTCGCTCGGCAGTCTGTTGCTGGCTGCGGCCTATCGCTCTTTGACCTTCGGCAAGGTCAAGGATTCCGTCGTCCTGACGGCGCGGACCTCGGCGATGGTTTGCTGGCTCTTCGTCGGCTCCTTCATCTTCTCGTCGATCTTCGCCATCCTCGGCGGCCACGAGCCGATCAAGGACCTCGTCACGGCGATGAACCTGTCGCCGACCATGTTCCTGATCGTGGCGCAGATCATCATCTTCATCCTCGGCTGGCCGCTGGAATGGACCGAGATCATCGTGATTTTCGTGCCGATCTTCCTGCCGCTGCTGGAATTCTTCAAGATCGATCCGCTGTTCTTCGGCATCCTGATCGCCTTGAACATCCAGACCTCGTTCCTGTCGCCGCCGGTGGCGATGGCGCCCTTCTATCTCAAGGGCATTGCGCCGCCGCATGTGACCATCAACCAGATCTTCTCGGGCGTGATGCCCTATCTGGCGATCGTGCTGTTCGCGATGGTGGTGGTCTATGTCTTCCCGGGGATCGCGCTCTGGCTGCCGAAATACCTCTATGGCTGAGGATCAGCGCTCGCTGCGTTGATCCTGGCCGCAGCGGAAGCCGGCCGCCTTCTCGTCGGCGAGGCGGCGCGCCCGGGCATTGGCGTCGCCGGTCCGGCCATCGACACTGCCGATGACGCAGGAGACGCCGCCGGGCGCGAGCCGGTAGACGACGAGGCGGCTGCCATCGAGCTTGCCGACATTCTGGCCGGTGGCATAGCGCAGGATCGCCGCCTGCGGCCTGCCGCCCTTGGGGCCGCGCCATTCGATGGTGCCGCCGGCCTCGAAGAAGTGTGCCTTGTCCGAGATGGTCTCGGCGACCGGCCTCGTGCTGAAGTCGACAGAGGAGGAATCGTCGCCAGCCGTCCAGACCACGGGGATTCCGTTCTTCCCGGCGCACTGATGCACGGAGGCGCCCTCGGCGTCCGGCTTGGCCTTCCGGCATTTGCCATAGTCATGCCGGGTGTAGGAACTCACCCACTCCTGCGCGACGGCAGCGCCTCCTCCGAGCAAGGCCAGGCCGAGCCCGAGTGCGATTGTCTTGATCGGCATGGCAGGGCCCCCTCCCGCGGTTCGGTCCACATCCAACGACATTGCTGGAAGAAGACAAGGCGGGACCGCACGGACCTGCCGCATCCTGCGCCATGATCGGGCGCGGACACCGCTTTTCGATTCTTTTTTTGAGGTCGCGCGATTCCGGTTCAGCGGCAAACAAGGCTGGATCATGGCGAATGGTTCGCCGCCCGGCTACCTGATCGGAGAACGAACATGACCCGCACCAAGAAGAGCTTCGCCGCCGCCGTCGCCGCCCTGGCGCTGGGCGCTTCCATCTTCGCCGCCAATGATGCCGAAGCCCGCCCGCGCTATCGCGGCGCCGCCATCGGTGCCGGCATCGTCGGCGCTCTTGCCGTCGGCGCGCTCGCTGCCGCCGCCACCAGCCCGGCCTATGGTTACGGCTATGGCTACGGCTACGAGCCGGCCTATGCCTACGGCCCGGTGCGCCGCTGCCATCTGGTCGATCGCGTCAACTATTACGGCGAGGTCATCGGTGCCCGCCGCGTCTGCCGCACCTATTACTGAGCTTTCCCGAGGCCGTCCTCCCCGGCCAAACTTCAAAGCCCGCCGGTCAGGCGGGCTTTTTGTTTCGGAGCCTGCTGTTTTGGCTCGGAATCCCCTCGTCATCCTGGGCGAGCGAAGCTCGACCCGGGATCCATCGTAAGGCTCCGGAGATCTACGATGGATCCCGGGACTTCGCTGCGCGAAGCCCAGGGATGACGAGGTGGTTCCGAGCCAGCACAGCAAGCCTCGGCCGCGCCGATGTTCAGCCGGTCGACATCGTCAGCGGCGGCTTCACCTCGTCCGGGATCGGCGAGACATAGCCGCCATCGGCGGCGACCCGTGCCGCGAAATCGGCCTTGGCTGCCGCCATCAGGGCGGGATCAGTCAGCACTGCCGCGCCCGTCGCCGCCATTGCCTTGGCGACCTGGATCATCGCCTTGTGCGCGGCCGGGGTCTTGCCCTGGGCCACCACCTGCCAGGTGTGGAAGGGCGTGCCGATGGCGACCGTCGGTGAATGGGCCTGCACGGTCGGCACGACCCAGCTGACGTCGCCGACATCGGTCGAGCCGATCGCCGGGTTGCGCGGAGCGTCGAGCGGTACGGTAAAATCGGCGAGCGCGGCATCGGTCTTGGGCAGGCCGATCGAGCGCCAGATCGCGTCGATGTCCTTTTGCGTCAGCGTCGCGCGGATGTCGCGGGCGAAGGCCTGGTCGGCTTCGTCGAAATGCGGCGGGCCGAGGTCTTCCATGATGCCCTGAAGGGCGCTTTCCAGCGGGCCGTTGCCGACGACGTTGGAGACGGCGCTGACGATCTTCATCTCGACCGAGGTCTCGGTCATCAGCGCCGCGCCTTCGGCGATCTTGCGGACGCGGCCGACCAGCTCGAGCATGCCCGGCAGGTCGCGGGCGCGGATCGAGTAGCGGACGCGGGCATGGGCCTGGACGACATTGGGGGCGATGCCGCCGGTGTCGAGCAGGGCGTAGTGGACGCGTGCATCGCTCGGCATGTGCTCGCGCATGTAGTTGACGCCGACATTCATCAACTCGACGGCGTCGAGCGCGCTGCGGCCGAGCTCGGGCGAGGCTGCCGCATGCGAAGCGCGGCCAGTGAAGGTGAAGTCGGCGCGGGTATTGGCGAGGGAGAGCGGCGGCGTCACCTCCCAGAAGCTGTTGGGATGCCAGGAGATCGCGACATCGGCGTCCTTGAAGGCGCCGGCGCGGACCATGAAGGCCTTGGCGGCGCCGCCTTCCTCGGCCGGGCAGCCATAATAGCGGACGCGGCCGGGCAGCTTGTTCTCGGCGAGCCAGTTCTTCATCGCGGTCGCGGCCAGAAGGGCTGCCGAGCCGAGCAGGTTGTGGCCACAGCCATGGCCATGGCCGCCGGACTCGACCTCGCGATGCTCGGCGATGCCGGCCTCCTGGCTCAGGCCGGGCAGGGCGTCGTACTCGCCGAGGAAGGCGATGACCGGGCCGCCTTCGCCGGCCTCGCCGATCACGGCGGTCGGGATGTCGGCGACGTTCTGCGTGATGCGGAAGCCCTGGTGCTTCAGCTCGGCGACATGCTCGGCGACCGAGCGCTCTTCCGTGTAGCAGACCTCGGGAATCGCCCAGACCCGGTCGCTGAGCTCGATGAAGCGCTCCTTGCTGGCGTCGACATGGCGCCAGAGATCGTTGCGGTTGTCCATTATATGTCTCGCTATGGGTGAGCTCTTGCCCTTTTCTCGCAAGTGCGGCGCCTCCCGTCCAGCAACCGGAGGGCATGGCGGCCCTGCCGGGCACTATCCTTGGTGCTTGATTTTCGCGGCGGCATCAGCCTGATGCGCGACATGGCCCGCCAGAAGCTGCTTTTCGTCGCCACCGAGGACTGGTTCTTCGCCTCGCATTTCCTGCCGATGGCGCGGGCGGCGGGCGAACTCGGCCTCGACGTCGCGGTGATCGCCCGCGAACGCCAGCATCGGCGCGTGATCGAGGCGACCGGCGCAAGGCTGATCGCGCTCGAAGCGGAGCGCCGCAGCCTGTCGCCCAAGGCGCTCTATCGCCAGGTGCTGGCACTGAAGCGCGTGATCGCCGCCGAGAAGCCCGACATCCTGCATTGCATTGCGCTGAAGCCGATCGCGCTCGCCGGGCTCGCCGGGCGCCTCGCCGGGGTCGAGCGTCGTGTCTACGCGCTGACCGGGCTCGGCTTCCTCGGCGCGCGCGAGGGGCTGGCGGCGGATGCGGCGCGTCTGGGCGCCCGGCTCTGGCTGCGCGAGGCGATCGACGGTCCGCTGGTGCGCTTCCTGTTCGAGAATCCGGACGATCCGCTCATGCTCGGACTGGACCCGGCCGATGCGACGAAAGTCGCGATCGTCGGCGGCGCCGGCGTCGACCCGCTGATCCTGATGCCCGAGCCGATGCCGCCGCAGCCGCCGCTGAAGGTCGCGCTGGTCGCGCGCATGCTCTGGTCGAAGGGCGTCGACCTCGCCGTCGAGGCGGTGACGCTGGCGCGCAAGCAGGGTGCGCGCGTCGAACTGACCCTGCACGGCGCCCCCGACCCCTCCAATCCCAAGGCGGTGCCGGAGGCGACCTTGCGGGAATGGTCGGCACGGCCGGGGATCAACTGGGCCGGGCCGACGCGCGACATCGAGGCGGTCTGGCGCGGCCACCATGTCTGCTGCCTGCCCTCGCGCGGTGGCGAAGGCCTGCCGCGCACCTTGCTCGAGGGCGCCGCCTGCGGCAGGGCGCTGCTGACTACCGACGTGCCAGGCTGCCGCTCCTTCGTCCGCGACGGACAGGACGGCTTCGTCGTGCCGGCGAACGATGTCGCTGCCCTGACGAAGGCCCTGATGGCGTTCGCCGCTTCGCCCGGCATGGTCGAGCGCATGGGCACGAGTGCGCGCGAGCGTCTGCTCGCCGGCTATACCGAGCGCGACGTGATGGAGGGGGTCAAGGCGCTCTATCGCGGCCTCCTCGGACAACCCCAGGCGGACATCGTCGCGTGAGTGAAGCTCTTGCTGCGAGCGATCGGCTCAGCTTCATCCGCGCCCATACGCGGCTCCTGCCGGTGCCGCATGCGCCGGAGCTGTCGCTGCATGTCGCTGAGGAGGCGACCGAGCTCTGGCAGAAGACCGAGGACGAGCTGGCGACGATCGGCCTGCCGCCTCCCTTCTGGGCCTTCGCCTGGGCCGGCGGGCAGGCGCTGGCGCGCTATGTCCTCGACCATCCGGAGACGGTCGGCGGTCGTCGCGTGCTCGATTTCGCCAGCGGCTCCGGGCTCGTCGCCATCGCGGCGGCGAAGGCCGGCGCGGCCAGCGTGGCGGCGGCCGATATCGACGCGTTCGCGGTCGCGGCGATCGGGCTCAACGCGCGGGCCAACGGCGTTTCGGTCGCGATCCGGCACGAGGATCTGATCGGCCGGGACGAGGGTTGGGAAACCGTGCTCGCCGGCGACATCTGCTATGAGCGCGCGCTTGCCGGGCAGGTGATCGATTGGCTGACGGCGCTTGCCGCGCGCGGTGCGCAGGTGCTGATCGGCGATCCAGGCCGCAGCTACCTGCCGAAGGACAGACTGGTCGAGGTCGCAACCTATCAGGTGCCGGTGACGCGAGCCCTGGAGGACGCGGAGATCAAGAAGAGCTCGGTCTGGCGGCTGGCCTCTTCATAGCGCGCAGCTTTTCCCGTCATGCTCGCCCTAGTGGCGAGCATCCACCCTTGAACACCAGCTTCGACGAATGAAGACGTGGATGGCCGGGACAAGCCCGACCATGATTGGGAGAGCTTACGCGCCTTACGGACAGCAGCGCGCTCGCCGCTCACTCGATCGCGTCCTTGAGGTCGACCGTGCCCTGCTGGCCGATCGCGGCATAGTTGCGCTTGAGCCAGCGCTTGGCGGCACTGCGGCCCATGTCGCGCAGGCGCAGCAGGAAGTCCCATTCGGCGTTGAGGCGCGAGGAGCTGGTGAGCTGGGCCAGCGGCAAGCCGCCATCGATGCGGTGCATCAGCACCCGCTTGTAGTCGTCGGTCGAGAGCTTGCCGCCGTCGATCAGCCGGTTGACGAAGCCGATGGCGCGCAATTCGCGCAGCAGCGAGGCGTTGAAGGTGATCTCGTTCAGCCGGTCCTGGATGGCGCGGGCATTGGTCGGCAGCTCGCGGCGCTCGAGCGGGTTGATCTGGACCAGCAGGATGTCGTCGGCATGGGCCTCGTAGAACAGCGGATACAGTGCCGGGTTGCCCATATAGCCGCCGTCCCAATAGGCCTCGCCGCCGATCTCGACGGCCTGGAACAGCATCGGCAGGCAGGCCGAGGCCATCAGATGGTCGGCGGTGAGCTCCTGGCGGGTGAAGACCTTGATCTTGCCGGTGCGGACATTGGTCGCGGCGATGAACAGGTTGACGTCGGCGCAGCCGCGCACCTTGTCGAAGTCGATGAGGTCCGAGATGACGCCGCGCAGCGGGTTGATGTTGAGCGGATTGACGTCGTAGGGGCTCGCCATCTTCGAGAACAGCTCGAGCCAGATCAGGCCCGGCGGCCGGCCGTTCGTCCAGGCGCCGAGCATGGTGTCGATCAGTGAGCGCTCGGAGCCGCCATATTTGCCGCCGACGCTGATCCTGCGCCAGAAATTCTCCAGCGCGGTACGGGCGCCATCGGCGCCGCCGTCGAGCCAGCCTTCGGCCAGCACGACCGCGTTCATCGCGCCGGCGCTGGCGCCGGTCATCGCTTCGATGGCGATCCGGCCATCGGCGAGGATGGCGTCGAGCACGCCCCAGGTGAAGGCGCCATGGGCACCGCCGCCCTGAAGCGCGAGGCTGACGGTCTTCTGCGCCTTGGGGCCGGCCAGGCCCTTGACCTGCGGGACGCGGCGCTGCTTGCGGCCGGTCATGCCGCGGTCCAGCCGCCATCCATCGGTAGCGTCGTGCCGGTGATCGACTTGGCCGCATCGGTGCAGAGGAAGACGGCGAGCGCCGCTACCTGCTCGACGGTGACGAATTCCTTGGTCGGCTGCGCCGTCAGGAGCACGTCGTTGATGACCTGCTCCTTGGTCAGGCCTCGGGCCTTCATCGTGTCTGGGATCTGCTTCTCGACCAGTGGCGTCCAGACATAGCCGGGCGCGATCGCGTTGACGGTGATGCCCTTGGTGGCGACTTCGAGCGCCACCGTCTTGGTGAAGCCGGCGATGCCGTGCTTGGCGGCGACATAGGCCGATTTGAACGGCGAGGCGACGAAGGCGTGGGCGGAAGCCGTGTTGATGATCCGGCCCCAGCCCTTGGCCTTCATCTTCGGCAGCGCGGCGCGGGTGGCATGGAAGGCCGAGGACAGGTTGATCGCGATGATCTGGTCCCATTTCTCGATCGGGAACTCGTCGACCGGCGCGACATGCTGGATACCGGCATTGTTGACCAGGATGTCGATCGCGCCGAAGACCTTCTCCGCTTCGGCCACCATGGCGGCGATCTCGTCCGGCTTCATCATGTTGGCGGCGGAATAGAGCGCCTTGACCTTGAACTCCTTCTCGATTCCGGCGCGCTCCTTCTCGATCGCGTCCGGCTCGCCGAAGCCGTTGATCACGACATTGGCGCCCTCGGCGGCGAGCGCGCGGGCATAGGCCAGGCCGATGCCCGAGGTCGAGCCGGTGACGAGCGCGGTGCGGTCTTTGAGGAACATTTGCGGGCGGCTCCTGACATTGGGCGGGGAATTGCTTAGCTTACAGGCGGCGAAGGCGGCCACGCCAGCCGGGCGGCATTGGTCGCCGGACGGTGCCTGATGTGATATTGCAACGCAACATGACGAAAATGCAGCCAGACGCGCACGACCATGCTCACGAGCACGGCCACCAGCACGGACCGTGCCGGCACGCCCATGACCATGCCGACCAGGCCGAGGCCGGGCTGGCGCGCGCCGAAGCCGTCTGCCGCGAGCGGGGCCTGAGGCTGACGCCGATCCGGCGCAAGACGCTGGAGGCGCTCTATGCCGATCACCGCCCGGTCGGCGCCTATGATCTCGCCGACCGGATTTCGCCGCCGGGCGGGCGGCGGCTGGCGCCGATCTCGATCTATCGCGCCCTCGATTTCCTGGTCGAGCAGGGCTTCGTCCACCGCCTGAGCTCGCGCAACGCCTTCATCGCCTGCCCGCACGGCCATGGTGCGAACGAGGCCGTCGCCTTCCTGATCTGCGAGGTCTGCGGCGGCGTCGACGAGGACGCTTCGCCGGCGATGCGCAGCGCGATCCGCGGCATGGCGCAGGCCAGGCAGTTCAAGACCTCGTATCAAGTGGTAGAGATCGTCGGCCGCTGCGAACATTGCCGCAATGCCGACGCCGCTTGACGATCTCCCCGCAAGGGCGCAGTTCAGCCGCAGTGAACCGTTCCCGGCCCTGAAATCCGGACCTTCTTCATGACCGAGCCGCTCCCGATCTGCCTGCCCGAGGGACCGCATGCCGCCCCTGCGCCTCGGGCGCGCACGGTCCCGGTCATGGTCGGCCACGTCAAGGTCGGCGGCGGCGCGCCGATCGTCGTGCAGTCGATGACCAATACCGACACTGCCGACATCCCCGCGACCGTCGGCCAGATCGCGGCACTGGCGCGGGCAGGCTCGGAGCTGGTGCGCATCACCGTCGATCGCGACGAGGCGGCCGCCGCCGTGCCCCATATCCGCGAGCGGCTCGACATTCTCGGCATCGACGTGCCGCTGGTCGGCGATTTCCATTATATTGGCCACAAGCTGCTCGCCGATCATCCGGCCTGTGCACAGGCGCTGGCGAAGTACCGGATCAACCCCGGCAATGTCGGTTTCAAGGACAAGAAGGACAGGCAGTTCGGCCAGATCGTCGAGCTCGCGATCAAGCACGGCAAGAGCGTGCGCATCGGTGCCAACTGGGGCTCGCTCGACCAGGAACTGCTGACCGGGCTGATGGACATCAACGCCAAGTCGCCGCGGCCGCTCGATGCGCGCGCGGTGATGCGCGAGGCGATGGTGCGCTCGGCCCTGCTCTCGGCGCAGCGCGCCGAAGAGATCGGGCTCGGGCGCGACCGGATCATCCTCTCCGCCAAGGTCTCGGGCGTGCAGGACCTGGTCGCGGTCTACCGGCTGCTGGCCTCGCGCGGCGACTACGCCATCCATCTCGGCCTGACCGAGGCGGGCATGGGCTCCAAGGGGCTCGTCGCCTCGTCGGCGGCGCTCGGCGTGCTGCTGCAGGACGGCATCGGCGACACGATCCGCTTCTCGCTGACACCGGAACCGGGCGGCGACCGCACGCTCGAGGTCAAGGCCTCGCAGGAGCTGCTGCAGACCATGGGCTTCCGGGCCTTCGTGCCGCTGGTCGCCGCCTGTCCCGGCTGCGGGCGCACGACATCTACCGTCTTCCAGGAACTGGCGCGGGACATCCAGGACTGGATCGCTGCCTCGATGCCGGATTGGAAGGTGCGGTATCCCGGCGTCGAGAGCCTGAACGTCGCGGTGATGGGCTGCATCGTCAACGGTCCCGGCGAATCCAAGCATGCCGATATCGGCATCTCGCTGCCCGGCACCGGAGAGGCGCCGACCGCGCCGGTCTTCGTCGACGGCAAGAAGGTCACGACCCTGCGCGGCGCCAATATCGCGGCCGAGTTCAAGGCGATGGTCGATGACTACATCGCCCGTCGCTATGGCGGGGCCTATGAAGTTCGCGCCGCTGCGGCGGAATAGGCCGCAGCGGCGCGAGGGCATGGCGCGCTTGCGCCTATGCCTGCGATACGGGCCGTGCTAGAGGCCCCGGCCTTTCGCTGCGTCGCAGCATCCGCGGAGCGCCCTTGATGGCCTATGACCAGCAGAATCCGGCGGCCGTAAAGCCGGATGGCGACCGCTTCGGACTTGAAGAGCCAGCCAGCGGCGGCGGCCATTCCTCGCAAGGCTATGCCGCGCTTGCGCTCGGCGCGCTCGGCGTGGTCTTCGGCGATATCGGCACCAGTCCGCTCTATGCGCTGCGCGAGACGATCCTGGCCGCGACCGGCGCCGCTTCCGGCGGCCATGGCGGCAGCGCCGAGGTCACGCTCGCCGGGCCGCTGCCGCGCGAGGTCATTCTCGGCGTGCTCTCGCTGATCCTGTGGTCCCTGGTCTGCGTGGTGACGCTGAAATATGTCGTGCTGCTGCTGCGGGCCGACAATAACGGCGAGGGCGGCACGCTGACCCTGGTCGCACTGGCGCAGCGGGCGCTGGGGCGCACCCGCGGCGGCGTGGTGCTGTTCCTCGGCATGGCGGGCGCGGCGCTGTTCTATGGCGATGCGGTGATCACGCCGGCGATCTCGGTTCTCTCGGCGATCGAGGGCATCAAGCTGGTGACGCCGGTGCTCGACGACTATGTCGTGACGATCGCCTCGGCGATCATGATCGCGCTCTTCCTGGTGCAGAGTCGCGGCACCGCCAAGGTCGCGATTTTCTTCGGCCCGGTGATGACGATCTGGTTCCTGACCCTGGGCGGGCTCGGAATCTACCATATCTCTGACGATATCGGGGTGCTGGCCTCGATCAACCCCTATCACGGGCTGCGCTTCTTCTTCGATCATCCGGGCCTGTCGCTGGCCGTGCTCGGCACGGTCTGCCTGGCGGTCACCGGCGCGGAAGCGCTCTATGCCGACATGGGCCATTTCGGGCGCGGGCCGATCCGCGGCGCCTGGCTCTATATGGTCTTCCCGGCGCTGTGGCTGAACTATCTCGGGCAGGGCGCGCTGATCCTGGCGGACTCCTCGGCGATCGAAAACCCGTTCTTCCGCCTCGCCCCGCCCGGCTTCACCCTGCCGCTGGTGGTGATGGCCACCATCGCGACCATCATCGCCAGCCAGGCCGTGATCACCGGGGCGTTCTCGCTGACCCGGCAGGCGATCCAGCTCGGCCTGCTGCCGCGCCTCGAGATCCGGCACACCTCGGAGCACACCTCCGGCCAGATCTTCATCCCGCGCATCAACACCCTGCTGCTCCTGACCGTGCTGCTGCTGGTCTGGACCTTCCGGACCTCTTCCAATCTCTCGCACGCCTATGGCATCTCGGTGTTCGGGGCGATGGTGGTGGATTCGCTGCTGGCCTTCATCGTGATCTCGCGCGGCTGGCGCTGGGGCCTGCTGGCGACCTCCCTGGTGCTGGCGCCGTTCCTGCTCATCGACGTCGCCTTCTTCTCCGCCAACCTGCTGAAGCTGTTCAGCGGCGGCTATGTCCCGGTGCTGTTCGCGATCGCGCTGACGGTGCTGATGTGGACCTGGGTGCGCGGCACCAGGATCCTGTTCGACAAGACGCGCAAGACCGATGTGCCGCTGCTCGAGCTGGTCGGCATGCTGACCAAGAGCCCGCCCTACCGGGTCAAGGGCATGGCCGTGTTCCTGACCAGCGATCCCGAGACGGCGCCGGCCTCGCTGCTGCACAATCTCAAGCACAACAAGGTACTGCACGAGCGTAACGTCATCCTGACCGTGCGCTCGGCCGACACGCCGCGCGTGGCCGAGAGCGAGCGCGTCAGGCTCGCGCGGATCACCGACGACTTCTGGAAGGTCGAGATGGTCTATGGCTACATGGAGAGCCCGAACATCCCGAAGGGGCTGGCGATCCTGCGCAAGCAGGGCTTCAAGTTCGACATCATGTCGACCTCGTTCTTCCTGTCGCGGCGCTCGATCAAGGCCTCGCCGAACTCGGGCATGCCGGTCTGGCAGGACAATCTCTTCATCGGCCTGACCAAGAGCGCGACCGACGCCACCAACTTCTTCCAGATCCCGACCGGGCGGGTGGTCGAAGTCGGGACGCAGGTCACGGTGTAAGCGCAAAGCGAGGGATTTTTCGCTGCGGAACCGCGGTTATTCCGGGGCTCGACGCTGCGCGCCGCCCCGGAATGACCGTGACCGGCGCGGCCGTTCGCGCTCAGCTCTTCCGGTTCGCGGCGAAACGGGCTGCGGCACGCAGCATCGCCGCTTCCGGCCCGAATTCCGCCAGGGCCGCCACCGCTGCCTCGCTGAAGTCGTCACGCGCGCGCTTCGCCGCTTCGAGCCCGAGGGCCGCGACCAGCGTCGCCTTGCCCCTGGCATCGTCCTTGGCGGTCGCCTTGCCCATCTGCTCGGGGCTGGCCTCGATGTCGAGGATGTCGTCGGCAACCTGGAAGGCCGCGCCGAGCGCCTTGCCATAGCGCGTCAGCGCAGCCGTACTGCCGGCGTCGGCCTGGCCGTGGCGGGCGCCGAGCGTGACGCTGGCCGCCAGCAACGCACCGGTCTTCATCGCCTGCAGACGCAGGATTCCGGCCTCACCGAGGCGGGCTGCAGCGCCTTCGACGGGAAAGCGCCCCTCGGCCGCAAGGTCGAGCATCTGGCCGCCGACCATGCCGCCAGGGCCGAGCGCTCGCGCCAGCAGCAGCACCAGCGCGGCACGCGTTTCGCCGTCGCGATGGGTTGCTGGATCGGAGAGGACGTCGAAGGCCAATGTCAGCAGGCTGTCGCCGGCGAGGATCGCAGTCGCCTCGTCGAACGCCCGGTGGACGGTCGGCCGGCCGCGACGGGTGTCGTCGTCGTCCATGGCCGGCAGGTCGTCATGGACCAGCGAGTAGCAATGGGCGAGCTCGACCGCGGCTCCGGCACGCAGCGCCTGCTGGCGGTCGGCGCCGAAGAGCCGCGCCGTCTCGGCCACCAGGAAGGGCCGCAGGCGCTTGCCGCCGCCGAGCGCGCCATGGCGCATCGCCGCCAGTAGACGTGCCGGGCGATGGATCTCGCCGGCCTCGGGCTCGTCGCGCAGCAGGCTGGCGAGCAACGCCTCGATTGCGTCGGCGGTCTCGGCCAGGCCAGCGGCGAGAGCCCCCTCGGAGGCAGGCTGCGCGGAACTCATGAAGCCCTCTTGCGTTCGCTCGCCGGGCCGGTGCCCGGCATTTTGGGGCTTGCAGGACGCAGGCCTCATCGTCAAGCGTGGGGCATGACAGGAATGGCAGGCAATCCGGGTCCGAAGCGCAGGGGCCTCGCGACGCGAATCGTCCGCATCCTGACGATGACCATGCTGGCTCTGGGGATCAGCTTCGTCGTGGCGCTGGCGCTCTATCGCTTCGTCCCGGCGCCATCGACCTTGATGCTCGGCCGCTGGCTGACCTTGCGCAGCGTGGATCGCGACTGGGTGCCGTTGGAGCAGATCTCGCCGCATCTGGTCCGCGCCGTGGTCGCGGCCGAGGATCAGCGCTTCTGCAGCCATTCCGGCGTCGACTGGGGCGAGCTCAATGCCGTGCTGCAGGACGAGGACGGGCCCAGCCGCGGCGCTTCGACGCTGACGATGCAGACCGCCAAGAACCTCTTTCTCTGGCCGGGGCGTTCCTATCTGCGCAAGGCGCTGGAACTGCCCGTGGCGCTGTCGATCGACCTCGCCTGGCCGAAGCGCCGGATCATCGAGGTCTATCTCAACGTCGCCGAATGGGGCGAGGGGGTGTTCGGCGCCGAGGCGGCGGCGCAGCGCTATTTCGGCAAGCCGGCCGCGAGGCTGACCCCGGCCGAAGCGGCGCGGCTCGCCGGCGCGCTGCCCAACCCGATCCTGCGCAATCCGGGGCGGCCGAGCCGTGCTTTGCAGGCCGCCGCCGGGCGGGTGCAGCGGCGCATGCTCCAGCTCGGAGCGCTCGGCGACTGCGCGCTGCCGCGCCGGGCGGCGGCGGCCTTGCCAGATTTTCAACCGGGTGCTCTAGCCAGGGCGCGCGTGAGCGTGTAAAGGCCAGCCCTCATCACGGATGTGACGTCGTCGCTATGGTGGTGCGGGTGACGAGCCCAGCGCTTCCGGCGAAGGCATGATGGAGAGTACCATGGCCGTTCCGAAGAGAAAGACTTCGCCGTCGAAGCGCGGCATGCGCCGCTCCGCCGACGCGCTGAAGCAGCCGACCTATATCGAAGACAAGAACTCCGGCGAGCTGCGCCGTCCGCATCATGTCGACCTGAAGTCCGGCATGTATCGCGGCCGTCAGGTCCTGAAGGCCAAGACCGAGGCCTGAGGACGAGCGGGGCGCGAGCCCCGCTTGCCGAAGTTTATCCGAGAACGCCGGCCGCCAGGCCGGCTTTTTCGTGTTTGCGGCTGGGCTCAGGCGAGGCGCGGCGCGATCCGCTCCGCGCAGCGCGGCTTGCCTGCCGCCTTGCGGTAAAGGCCGGCGGCAGCGGCGGGCGTCTCGCGGTCACGCCTGGCGAAGGGGCCGATCCCGGCCTGGCTGGCGGCGAGCTGCACCAGGAACGCGGCCGGGACGACCGCGGCGGGCGGGCTGCGCCGCTCGGTTCTGCGACGTTCCGGGAAACCGTTCCAGATCTCTGCCGTCATTGTGCCGCTCCGAAACGCCAGGGCTCTTCGGGGTGGAACGCTGCAAGGGTGGGGCCGGCCTTAACCCTGCGTTAACGCAACTGCATGCATCGTTTCGGGACAGATTCCGCCATCTCGAATCCGGGCGCGACGGCCCCATCCGTCGCCGAGGCCGCCGTCCGATGCCCGCGCCTTCCATCTTCGGCTCCCGCGACGAGAGAATTGCCGATCCGCGCAGCCTGCTCTCCTCGATCGGAGAGGTGGCCTACACCTGGGACATCGCCGTCGACGCGCTGCAATGGGGGCCGAACGTCGCCGAGGTGCTCGGTCCGGTCGCGCCGGCCGTGCTGGCGCGCGGGCTTGCCTTCGCCGGGCTGGTCGAACCGGGAAGCGGGCGCAGCCGCTATGATGCGATCTATTCCTCGGGTGGGCACGATCTCGGCGACGGGGTGGTCTATCGCACGCGCTATGCCGCCGATCTCGCCGGCCGCAAGATGTGGATCGAGGATGCCGGGCGCTGGTTCGCCGGTGCGGATGGACGCCCGGCGCGCGCGCGCGGCGTCCTGCGGTTGGAGCGGGCGGTGCGCCCCGAGGAACTCGGCGCCGACCATCATGATCTCTGCGACCGCGCCTCGCTGGTCGGGCATGTCGAGGCGGCGCTGGCCGAGCATCTACCGGCCGAGCGGGGCCTCGTCGTCCTGATCGCCGCGATCGACGAACTCGCCCGTCTCAACGATGATTTCGGCCATGAGGCCACCGACGAGATCATTCAGGACGTGCAGGAGCGCCTGCGCTCAGTGATGCGCCGGCGCGACCATCTGATGCGCTATTCCGGCAATCGCTTCGCCATCCTGCTGACCGGCTGCCCGGCGGCGCAGGTCGAGGTGGCGGCGCAGCGCTTCATCAAGGCGGTGGCGCGCTCCGCGATCGAGACCTCGCGCGGCATTGCCCTGGCGCGGCTGCGGGTCGGAGCGGCGATCGCGCCGGACCTTTCGCGGGAGGCGGGCGTGCTGGTGACGGCGGCCGAGAACGCGCTCGCCGGGGCCAAGGCCGGCGCCGTCGATGCGGTGGTGATCGCCCGGCGCAGCGTCGCACGCGAAACCAGCACGGCGGCCCCGAGCCATGACATCGAGGCCGTCGCGGCGCTGAACGAGCGTCGCGTGCGGCTGGCCCTGCAGCCGGTCGTCAGCGCGGACAGCCGCGCGCATGTCTTCAGCGAAGCGCTGCTCAGGGTCGAACGTGCGGGCGACAAGGGCTTCCTCGCCACGGCCGAACTGGTGCCGGTGCTGGAGCGGCGCGGGTTGATCAGGCTGTTCGACCACCGCGTGCTCGAACTCGTCATGGCGCTGCTGGCCGAGGAGCCGCAGATGACGCTTTCGGTCAATGTCTCGCCGCGCTCGCTCGCCGATCCGGAATGGCTCGACGCCTTCCTGGCCTGCACCGGTGGTCGGGGCGCCGAAACCTCAAGGCTGATCGTCGAGGTCACCGAGACGGCGACGATCGAGGATTCGGCGCGGATGGTGAAGCTGCTGACGCGGATCAAGGAGCAGGGCGCGCGCATCGCGATCGACGATTTCGGTGCCGGTCACACCTCGCTTCGGCATCTGCGTGCCTTCCCGATCGACATCCTGAAGCTCGACGGCGCCTTCACCCAGAACCTGCGGCGCTCGACCGATGATCGCTTCTTCGTGCGGACCTTGCTGGAACTGGCACGTCATCTCGATGTCGAGACGGTCGCGGAATGGGTCGACGACGACCTGCAGGCCACGATGCTGCGCGACTGGGGCGTCACCTATCTGCAGGGGCACCTGGTCGGAAAGGCGGAGCTCTGGCATCCCGACAGCACACCGGCCGCGCCGCTGCGCGAGGCCGTCTGAGCCGTTCGGGCGGCGAGGTCGCCGCCCGGCACGATCGCTATTCGCCCCGCTGGCGAAATTGCCCGCTCACTTGCCCTTGGCGAGCTTGTCGAGCCGCTCGCGCATCTCGTTGAGCTCGCGCTTGAGGTCGCCGAGCTCGGCATTCTCGGGTGTTGCGGCCGGGGCTTCCGCCTGTGCCTTGGCGGCGGCAGCGGCGAAGGGATTGAACAGCTGGAAGGCCTCGGTGAACATCGTCATGTTGGCGCGGGTCTGGGCCTGCATCGCGTCGAGCGCGCCGGTGCCGAAGGTGCCGCCACCGAAAGCCTTGCTCATCTGCTCGCGGAACTGGTTCTGTTCCTTGGTCAGGTTCTCCATCGAGAATTCGAGATAGCGCGGCACCAGGGCCTGCATGCTGTCGCCATAGAAGCGGATGAGCTGGCGCAGGAAGGCGATCGGCAGCAGGTTCTGCCCGTCCTTGCTCTCTTCGTCGAAGATGATCTGTGCCAGGACCGAGCGGGTGATGTCCTCGCCGCTCTTGGCGTCGTAGACGACGAAGTCCTCGCCATTGCGTACCAGCCCGGCGAGATCTTCCAGCGTGACGTAGGAACTTGTGCCCGTGTGGTACAGCCGACGATTGGCGTATTTCTTGATGACGGTCGCTTCTTTGTCGCTGGCCATAGATACCCACGCGCCTTGCTCCGACCGAGCGTCCCGGGATCGGGACGGAGCCGGAAAACGGTTCCCCGCATGACGATAGCCTGTCGGCGTCGTGCTGCAAGTTTTTTGAGCGCAATTGCAGCAGCGTCAGCTGCTGCCTCGATGATAGGCTTCGCCCCATGGCTGTCTTGACGGCGTCGCCGCGCCCTTCGAAGGTGCAGGCGATAGTTTTGCCGGACCGCCGGGCGCGGGAGGCATGAAAGAACCGGAGGACAAGCCCATGGCTGATACTGACATCGTGATCGTGGGTGCGGCGCGCACCGCAGTCGGCGCCTTCAACGGTGGCTTCGCCAATACGCCGGCTCACGATCTCGGCGCTGCCGCGATCAAGGAAGCGCTGAAGCGCGCCAAGGTCGAGGCCGGTGAGGTCGACGAGGTCATCATGGGCCAGATCCTGACGGCCGGTCAGGGCCAGAACCCGGCCCGCCAGGCGGCGATGATCGCGGGCGTGCGGCAGGAGGCCACGGCTTGGGGGCTGAACCAGCTCTGCGGCTCGGGCCTGCGCGCGGTCGCCATCGGCCTGCAGCAGATCGCCAATGGCGATGCCGACATCATCGTCGCCGGCGGCCAGGAATCGATGTCGATGTCGCAGCATGCCGCGCATCTGCGCAACGGCACCAAGATGGGCGACACCAAGTTCATCGACACGATGATCAAGGACGGGCTCTGGGACGCCTTCCACGGCTACCATATGGGCACCACCGCCGAGAACGTCGCGACCAAGTGGCAGATCAGCCGCGAGGAGCAGGACCGCTTCGCCGTCGGCTCGCAGAACAAGGCGGAAGCCGCGCAGAAGGCCGGCCGGTTCAAGGACGAGATCGTCCCCTTCACCGTGTCGACCCGCAAGGGCGACGTCATCGTCGATGCCGACGAG
This sequence comes from Bradyrhizobiaceae bacterium, assembly GCA_036676315.1. Classification (GTDB taxonomy): domain Bacteria; phylum Pseudomonadota; class Alphaproteobacteria; order Rhizobiales; family Beijerinckiaceae; genus Allobosea. The sequence continues at coordinate 83,310 of JAKFDB010000154.1, read as the reverse complement.
TATCCGCGCCATGGCGCGACGCTCGAGGCGATGGCGAAGCTCAAGCCCGCCTTCTCGAAGGACGGAACCGTCACGGCCGGCAATGCCTCTGGCATCAATGACGGCGCCGCCGCGCTGGTGGTGATGACCGCCAAGGAAGCCGCCAAGCGCGGCCTGACGCCGCTTGCCCGCATCGCCTCCTGGGCGACGGCCGGCGTCGACCCGGCGATCATGGGCTCGGGCCCGATCCCGGCGACGCGCAAGGCGCTGGAGAAGGCCGGCTGGAAGATCGGCGATCTCGACCTCGTCGAGGCCAACGAGGCCTTCGCGGCCCAGGCGCTGGCGGTCAACAAGGACCTCGGCTGGAACCCCGACATCGTCAACGTCAATGGCGGCGCGATCGCGATCGGCCATCCGATCGGCGCGTCGGGGGCGCGCGTGCTGGTGACGCTGCTGCACGAGATGGCCAAGCGCGACGCCAAGAAGGGCCTCGCCACGCTGTGCATCGGCGGCGGCATGGGCGTGGCGCTGGCGGTGGAGCGCTGAGCAGCCGGCCATGCCCAAGCAGACCACGCTCTACCGCTATCTGACCGGACCCGATGACGCTTCCTTCTGTCATCGGGTCTCGGAGGCGCTGAGCCGCGGCTGGGTGCTCTTCGGGCACCCGACCCTGACCTATGACGAGAAGGCGCAGCGGGTGATCTGCGGCCAGGCGATCATCAAGGATGTGGACCGGGCCTATGAGCCCGGTCTCGATCTCTCAAAAGAATAACGCGGCCGAGGGGCCGGCCTAGAGGGAGGAGAAGACGATGGCTAGGGTTGCATTGGTGACGGGGGGCACGCGCGGCATCGGCGCGGCGATCTGCAAGGCGCTGCATGAGGCGGGCCACAAGGTCGCTGCGAGCTATGCCGGCAATGACGAGGCCGCCGCCAAGTTCAAGGCCGAGACCGGCATTCCGGTCTATAAATGGGATGTCGGCGATTACGACGCCTGCGCCGCAGGCATCGCCCAGGTCGAGGCCGAGGTCGGGCCGGTCGACATCCTCGTCAACAATGCCGGCATCACCAAGGACGGCTTCTTCCACAAGATGACCAAGGATCAGTGGTCCGCCGTCATCCGCACCAATCTCGACTCGCTGTTCAACATGACGCGTCCGGTGATCGAGGGCATGCGCGGGCGCGGCTTCGGCCGGATTATCGTGATCTCCTCGATCAACGGCCAGAAGGGCCAGATGGGCCAGGTCAACTATTCCGCAGCCAAGGCCGGCGATATCGGCTTCGTCAAGGCGCTGGCGCAGGAGAACGCCAACAAGGGCATCACGGTGAATGCGATCACGCCGGGCTATATCGGCACCGACATGGTCGCCGCCATGCCCGAGGAGGCGCTGAAGCGCGTCGTCGCCGGCATTCCGGTCGGCCGCCTCGGCAAGCCCGAGGAGATCGCCCAGACGGTCGTCTTCCTCGCTTCCGACAACGGCGCCTTCGCTACCGGCGCGACCTTCGCCGTCAATGGCGGCCAGTACATGGCCTGACGCCCGCGCAACCGCCGCGCCCGCCTTGATCAGCGGCGTGGCGGTTTGGCTCCACTGCGCGCCTGTCCGCGGTGCAATTCTGTGGCGAGCTGCCGAGCTTCCTGCCCCGCCTGTGTGCACGGCTGCCATGCGAGGCGCGCAGATCTGCTGGCCGTCGAGCTTGGCCGGTGATCTCCGCAAACGGCAAGGCTTACGGAGCCTTCCAGCCGCGGCGCCAATGTTTCAGACTTGGCCTGCGTTCAGCTTGCCTTAATCATCCTGGGCAAGCTTCGCTGGACGCGAGGCACGAATCGCTCCGACAGTCGACGAGCACTTGGCGGGCCGTCCTTCGCTCCACTGCGAGCGTCGTTTGGCTGATTGTTCAGACGACGGCATAGCGAGGGGCAAGAGTGTCAAGACACATCCGGATACGCCATCTCACGCTGCTATCGACGGCGTCATTGGCTGCTTGCGCGCTCAGCGGTGGCGCTGCTTTCGCCGGCTGCGGCGCGACCTCGGCAGGCAACGACATCGTGGTCTGCGATGCCGGCACCGCGCCCAATCCGACGGTGGCACCTGTCGATCTCCTGGCCGGCGACGACCTGCTCACCGTCAACAGCGGCACCTATAGCGGCGGCATCACCGGCGGCGCCGGGACCAAGACGGTGACCTTCGCCGGCGGCACCATTGCGAGCTACACGAACACCGTCGGCACCAGCCTGATCACGCTGCCCGGCGGCAGCACGGTCACGGTAACGGGCGGTGTTACGACCGACGTTGGCGCCGACCGCTTCGAGATCAACGGCGGGACCGTCAACGGCGCCGTCAGCCAAGGCTTGGGCATCGACATCTTCATCATGAATGGCGGTACGATCGGCTCGCTGGCGCAGGGCGACGGGCGCGATACGTTCCTGATGACCGGTGGCACCATCGTCGGCGCCTTTGAGGATGGCGATGTCGCGACGATGACGGGCGGCACGATCGGTCGCGTCGACATGAAGCTCGACAACAACATCTTCGACATGTCGGGTGGCCGGATCATCGGCAATCTCGTGACCGGATTCGGCAACGACACGATCACCGTCTCGGGCGGCTCTATCGGCGGCAACATCAGCGTCAGCGGCGGCACAGACAGCGTCACAGTGACCGGCGGGGCGATCGGTGGCGAAATCCGGATGAGCACCGGCAACGATACCTTCCTGTGGCAGGGCGGCGGCACGATCGGCGGCCTGATCGACATGGGCACGGGCGACGACATTGCCACGCTGCGCAATCTCGGTGACGCCAACGTCTCGGCGACGCAGCGAATCGCCGGTGGCGACGGCACGGATCTGCTGGTGCTCGCCGGCAGCGGCCCCTCGGTGGTCGACGCCAGCGGCATCACCGGCTTCGAGACGCTGAACAAGATCGAGGCCGGGACATGGACCCTGAGTGGGTCGCTGACGGATTTGCAGACGGTCAACGTACAGCAGGGCACGCTGCGGCTGACCGGCGACAATTCCGGCTTTTCCGGGCTCACGACCGTCGATCCGGCCGGCATTCTCGAAGGGCCGGCCCGAGGTATCACGCCGACCGTCATCAATAACGGCCTGGTGCGCTTCACCCAGCCTGATGTCGGCACCTATGCCGGCACGATCAGCGGCGCCGGAGCGGTCGAGAAGACCGGCGCCGGCACGACGATCCTGACCGGCGCGAATACCTACACCGGCGGCACGACCATTACCCAGGGCACGCTCCAGCTCGGCGCCGGCGGCACGAGCGGCAGCATCGTCGGCAATGTCACGAACCACGGTACGCTCGCCTTCAACCGCTCCGATCTGGTGACCTTCGCCGGAACGATCTCCGGCACCGGCGCACTCGCGCAGAACGGCTCCGGCACGACCGTGCTGACCAGCGTCAACACCTATGCCGGGGCAACGACGGTCACGGCGGGCACCCTGGCCGTCGGCAATGCTGCCAGCCGCGATGCGGCGCTGGCGGGCGGCGGGCCGGTCACGGTCGCAGCCGGCGCGACGCTCGGCGGCTATGGCCGCGTCGCCGGCTCGGTGACGAACAATGGCACCATCGCGGTGGCTGACGCGATCGCGGCCTTCGCCGGTGCGGGCAAGGGCAACTTCACGATTGCGGGCACGCTGACCAATGCCGGGCGGGCGCAGGTCGGCGGCGCTGGCATCGGCAACACCCTGACCGTATCCAGCTATTTCGGGCAGGGCGGCACCGTCGGGCTCAACACCTATCTCGGCAGCGACGGCTCGCCCTCCGACCGGCTGGTGGTCGACGGTGGCACGGCGAGCGGGACTTCGCGGCTGGCAATCACCAATGTCGGCGGCCCCGGCGGCGCCACCACGGGCGATGGCATCCTGGTCGTCGACGCGATCAATGGCGGAACGACGAGTTCGACCGCTTTCTCGCTGGCGGGACCGGTCGCCGCCGGCGCCTATGAATATATCCTGTTCCACGGCAGCACCACTGGCGGGCCCAGCCAGAGCTGGTATCTGCGCAATACGATCGTTCCGGAAACGGGCGGCTCGAACACGGATGCTGCGCCCGGTTCGCCGCCCTTGCCGGAGCCAGGCTCGGAACCGATCCCGCTGTACCGGCCCGAGGTGGCTGTCTATGCGGCGGTACCGGCGATGGTCCGTCGCCTCGGGATCACGACGATCGGCACCTTCCATCAGCGGCGCGGCGAGCAGAGCCTGCTCGACGGCCAAGGCAGCCTGGCCGCGGGCTGGGGACGGATCTTCGGCGAGCGCATGGAGCAACGCTGGTCGGGAGCCGTCGATCCGGAATTCGACGGCCGCATCTGGGGTCTGCAGACCGGCCTGGATCTCTATGGCATCGACCGGCCGAGTGGCCATCGCGACCGTTTCGGCGTGTTCTTCGGCTACGCCCGCGCCGAGGGCGACATGCGCGGTTTCGCCATCGGCCAGCGGCGCAGCCCGGTCGGCAAGCTCGATCTCGATTCGAAGAGCCTCGGCGCCTACTGGACGCATATCGGCCCATCGCAATGGTATGTCGACGCCGTGCTGATGCACAGCTGGCTCGACGGTTATGGGCGCTCCGACCGTGGGGTTCGCGGAGATCTCGGGGGCGGGGCAGTGACCGCCTCGCTTGAAGGCGGCTATCCGATCGCGCTCGGCGCGGGCTTCACCCTGGAACCGCAGGCGCAACTGATCTGGCAGCACCTGTCCCTGGATCGAACCCGCGACAGGTTCTCGAGCGTGGCCTTCGACAATGGCGACAGTTTCACCGGGCGGATCGGTGCTCGTCTGCAAACCAGCTTCCTGCTGGGCTCCACCGAGCTGCAACCCTATCTCACGGCCAATCTCTGGCACAATTTCAGCCGCACCGACAAAGTCCTGTTCGACGCGACCGATGTCATTCCGACCCGGTTCAAGGGCTCCTCGCTCGAGGTCGGCGGTGGCCTGGTCGCCAAGGTCTCGACCCATGTCAGCCTCTATGCGACGGGGGGCTATGTGACGGCTCTGGGCGACGACAAGGGGCACAGCGTGCGCGGCAATCTCGGGCTGCGCGTCACCTGGTGAGTTCGCGATCGCGACTGTCGGAGGACACCGGCGGGCGCGACGGTCATTGGCCGAGGATCGACAGCCAGATCGCGCGGTGCTAACGGGGCGCCTCGTCAGCTCCGTGATCCGATGACCTCCCGCACCGCCACCGCGACCGGCTTCGTCGCCATCCTGCTCTGGTCGACGCTGGCGCTGTTCACGGCGATGAGCGGCCGTCTGCCGGCCTTCCAGCTCGTCGGCATGACCTTCGTGATCGGCGGCCTGTTCATCCTCGCGATCGCGGCGGCGCGCGGCCGGCTGCATCTGGCGCGGCCGACGCCGGCCTCATTCCTGCTCGGGCTCTACGGACCTTTCGGCGACACCGCGCTCTACTATGCCGCGGTCAAGACGGCGCCGCCGGCCGAGGCCAATCTGATCCATTATCTCTGGCCGCTGCTGATCGTGCTGTTCGCGGCGCTGCTGCCCGGCGGCGGGCTGAAGCTGCGCCATCTCGTCGGCGCCCTGATCGGGCTCGCGGCGACGGCGCTGCTGATTTCCGGCAGCCTCGGCTCGGGCGGCGGCGGCATCCAGTTCGGCCATGTGCTGGCGGCGCTCGGCGCCTTCGTCTGGGCAAGCTATTCCGTGATCTCGCGCCGCTTCGCCGGCGTTCCCTCGGAAAGCCTCGGCGTCACCATGCTCGGCTGCGCCGTCGCGGCATTCGCCTGCCATCTCACCTTCGAGCAGACCCTGTGGGCGCCGAGCCTGGTCGAGTGGGGTGGGGTGCTCGGGCTCGGTCTCGGTTCGACCGGTCTCGCCTTCATCTGCTGGGACATCGGCATGAAGCAGGGCGACGTTTCCCTGCTCGGCGTCGCCTCCTATGCCGCCCCCGTGCTCTCGACCATCATCCTGGTGCTCGCCGGCTATGCTCCGGCGAGCTGGCTGCTCACCCTGTCCTGCGTGCTGATCGTGGTCGGGGCGCTGGTGGCGAGCTTCGGCCCGGGGGCGCGCGGGCGCGCGAAGCCCGCCGAAAGTTAGAGCATCGGACCGAAAAGTGGAATCCACTTTTCGGGAAAATCCGATGCTACAACAAAGAGATAGATCGCCACTTTGCGTCCGATAGGACGCACGGCGATCTAGATCGCGCCGAGGAGGAACCGCGCCGTCATTCCGGGGCAGGCCGAAGGCCTGGGCCCGGAACGACGGTGCCCTGGATCAGCGCGGAGCTGGTGATCGCGCGATCAGACGTCCTGTACGCGCGTCTCATAGGCATAGAGCTGGCGAAAACCGAGCCTGCGATACATCTCGAGGGCAAGCCCGTTGCTCTGGTCGACCTGCAGATAGGCCTGGGCGCAGCCCTGCGCCGCGGCCCAGCCCATCAGGCCCTGCATCAGCTTCTTGCCGAGGCCGCGCCCGCGCAGGCTCTCGTCGACGATCACCGCGCCGATCTCGGCCATGCCGCGCTCGGCGACGCTCATCGCAAAGGCCGCCGGCCGGCCTTCATGCAGCAGCGTCGCGAAGGCGGCCGGCAGGCATATGCCGGAGACGATCGCCGCGAGATGCTCGCGATTGCGCTTGTTGCCGGTCTGGTGGCTGCAGACGCCGTCGATCCAGGCGGCGTCCGCCCGCGGCGTGGCGATCATCTCCGGAAGTTCGGGATGGCGATGCCGGTCGAGCTCGGCGACCATGCCGAAGGAGGCGGTCTCGATCCGGTAGCCGCGCGCGGAGAAGCGCCTGCGGGCGCTCTCGGCGACCAGCGGCGTGAAGCGGATGCGCGGCGGCAGGCCGGCGTCCGCATAGAGCTTCTCGACCAGCTCCAGCGTGGCGTCGTCCATGTCCCCGCCCTCGCGCAGGGCGGAGGCCGAGTTGGCGCGGCCGGAATAGCCATTGGCGAAGCGCACCACCCAGTCGTCGATGACCAGCGTGGTCGGCGCCGGCCAGGCGTTGATGATGCGGCTCTCGCAGGCGCGAACCAGCGCCAGGTCGATGATCGGCTTGTCCATGGTCAATGATCCGTCGGCCGCCAGTTCGGCGCGGCCATCTCGAAAGCGGAGAAGGCGAAGCCCGGCGCGACCGTGCAGCCGACCAGGGCCCAGCCGCCGAGCGTGCTCGCGCTCTGCCAGCAGCCGGCCGGCACCACGACCTGCGGGCGCTGGCCGGCGGCGAGATCCTTGCCGAGATACTGGGCCGAGCTCTCGCGGCCATCCGGCGACAGGCTGAGCGCCAAGGGCGCACCGGCGTAATGGTGCCAGATCTCGGCGGCGTCGACGCGATGCCAATGCGAGCTCTCGCCGGCGTCGAGCAGATAATAGATCGCGGTCGAGAAGCCGCGGCCTTCCGGCCCTTGCGGATCGCGGAAGGTCTCGCGGTAATGCCCGCCCTCGGGATGGGGCTTCAGCTCGAGCAGCCGGATGATCCCGGCAGCATCGAGGCCGTCAAAGGTGCTCATCGCTGCCTCTAGAACCTGTTCTTGGCTTCGCGCAGCGCGGCGAAGACCTCGCCGGCCGGCTTTCCGACGATGCCGAGCGTGGCGGCGAGCGCGCCCTCGCCGGCGCGGAAGAACGGGTTCGTCGCCTTCTCCTCGGCGATCGTCGTCACCGCCCAGAAGCGGCCGGCGGCCTTCGCGGCCTCGGCCTCGGCGAGGCGGGCTGCGACTTCGGGATTGCTCGGGTCCATCGCCGCGGCGAAGCGGGCGTTCGACAAGGTATAGTCGTGGCCGGTGATCAGCGTGGTGGCGGCCGGCAGCGCCATGATGCGCGAGAGCGAGGTCCACATCGCTTCCATCCGGCCGGGCATGACGCGGCCGCAGCCCATGACGAAGACGACGTCGCCGACGAGCGCGAGGCCGGCGCTCAGGCTGACCAGGCTGACATGCCCCTCTGCGTGACCGGGTGTGGCCCAGACCTCGAAATCATAGCCACCGAGCGCGACATGGTCGCCTTCGCCGATCACGACGTCGACGGGGGCGCCGGCTCGGGCCGCCGCCGGCGCGAAGACCTTGGCGCCGGTCGCCTGCTTCAGGGTCAGGACGCCCTGGACATGGTCGGCATGCTCATGCGTGACCAGCACCTGCGAGATTCTCCAGCCCCTGGCCCTGGCGGCGGCCAGCACCTCGCCGGCATCGGGCACGTCGATCGTGGCGCAGGCGCCGCTTTCCGGATCGTGCAGCAGGGCGCCGGCATTGTCGCTGAGCGTGCGGAAGACATGGATGTCGAGAGGCATGGCAGGCTCCGAAGACGGACAGCGAGTTACTGCCGCAGTGGCGATCGAGCCGCTTCATAGCGGCTTTGCCGGGCCAAGCCCAATGTCGTGCTGCGGCAGGTGCCCTTGCGTTGGCGGGCTGGCTGCGCCATCTCCGTCGGCATGGCTCTCGATGTCGTCGACCTGCGTGCCTTCTATGCCAGTCCGCTCGGGCATGTGGCGCGCCAGGCGGTCGGACGGGTGATGCTACGGCTCTGGCCGCACTGCCAGCGCCAGCGGTTGCTCGGCCTGGGCTTCGCAACGCCCTATCTGCCATTGATCGGCGGCGAGGCCGAGCGCGTCATCGCCTTCATGCCGGCGGCGCAGGGCGCGCTGAACTGGCCCTCTCAGGGGCTTTCGGCATCAGCCCTGGTCGAACCGACGCTGCTGCCGCTGCCGACAGCTTCGGTCGATCGCGTGCTGATCGTGCATGCGCTCGAGGAGACCGAGAGCCCCGAGGATCTGCTGGAGGAGGCCTCGCGCGTGCTCAACCCGGGCGGCAGGCTGATCGTGATTGCGCCGAATCGACGCGGCCTCTGGGCCCGGATGGACACGACGCCCTTCGGCCATGGCCGGCCGTTCAGCCGCACGCAGCTCGAGAATCTGATGCGCCGGGCGATGTTCTCGCCGGAGCATTGGGCCGAGGCACTGTATGTGCCGCCATTGCGCCGGCGGCTGTTCCTGCGCTCGGCCGGGGCCTGGGAAAAGATCGGCGCCGGGCTGTCCCTGCCCTTCGCCGGCGTCCATGTCGTCGACGCCACCAAGCAGTTCTATCGCCAGGCGCCGTTGCGGGCGACGCGGCGCAGCTTCGCCTTCCGTCCGGTGCTGTTGCCGCAGCCGACACCGTCGCGTCGCCTGACCGGGGAACATGGTGCGTCGCCGCCGCCGGGTTGACAATCGCGGCTTGGCGCGGCCAAGGTCCGCCGCTTTTTCCAAGGTTCCCCGACCGTCGCCGCCGTGCGGACGCGTCTCCCTACAGGATGCGGGACCAGAACTGGATGTCGATGCGAAGCTATCTGGATTTCGAAAAGCCGGTCGCCGAACTGGAGGCCAAGGCCGATGAGCTGCGGGCGCTGGACGCCAAGGGTGACGGGTATTCGCTGACCGAGGAGATCGGGAAGCTCGAGGCGAAGGCCAACCAGTCGCTCAAGGATCTCTATGGCGCCCTGACGCCGTGGCAGAAGACGCTGGTGGCGCGCCACCCGCAGCGGCCGCATTTCTCCGATTATTGCGCCGGGCTGATCGACGAGTTCACGCCGCTCGCCGGCGACCGCGCCTTCGGCGAGGACGAGGCCATCGTCGCCGGCTTCGGCCGCTTCCGCGGCGAGCCGGTCTGCGTCATGGGCCAGGAGAAGGGTAACTCGACCGAGACCCGCATCCGGCACAATTTCGGCATGCCCAAGCCCGAGGGCTATCGCAAGGCGGTGCGCCTGATGGAGCTCGCCGACCGCTTCGGCCTGCCGGTGCTGAGCTTCATCGACACGGCCGGCGCCTATCCCGGCATCGAGGCCGAGGAGCGCGGCCAGGCCGAGGCCATCGCGCGCTCGACCGAGACTTGCCTCGCCTTGCGGACGCCGAGCGTCGCGCTGGTGATCGGAGAGGGCGGCTCGGGCGGCGCCATCGCGATCGCGGCGGCGAGCCGCGTGCTGATGATGGAGCACGCGATCTATTCGGTGATCTCGCCCGAGGGCGCGGCCTCGATCCTGTGGCGCGACACGGCCCGGGCGCAGGACGCCGCGACGGGCATGAAGATCACTGCCCAGGATCTGCTGAGATTCGGCGTCATCGACAGGATCGTCTCCGAGCCGACTGGGGGCGCGCATCGCGAGCCGCAGGTCGCGATCGAGCGGGCCGGAGCGGCGATCGCCGCCGCGCTTTCCGATCTCGCCGGCCTCAGCCCCGACGAGATCGTCGAGCGGCGGGCGGACAAGTATCTGGCGATCGGCCGCTCGCTCTGAAGAGAAAGCGGGTCGGCTCTGCGGATTTACCGGGCTTTCACCATATGGCCATGCCGGCGGGGGCTGTGGTAAGGAACGGTCAAGGCTAACGGTTCTAAATCCGGGCTAGCGGCATAATTTGGCCGCGATGCCTGATGCATGGTCGGGTCAGAGCGGCCGAGCGATGGGAATGACGACGTGGCATTGAAACATCTCGCGCTGACGGCCCTCATCGCCCTTTCCCTGGCCGCCTGCGAAGAGGATCGCTACCGCGGTTCGGCGCGCCACAACATTCCGATCCCGTCTGCTACCTATGCGCTGATGTCCGAAAAGGGCGTGAGCAAGAGCCAGCCGCTGCTGATTCGCTCCTACAAGAAGGAGTCGGAGGTCGAGGTCTGGAAGAAGCGCTCGGACGGCCAGTACGTGCTGCTCAAGACCTTCCCGATGTGCCGCTGGTCCGGCCAGCTCGGGCCGAAGGTCCGCGAGGGTGACCGGATGGCGCCGGAAGGCTTCTACGCCATCACACCGGCGCAGATGAACCCGAACTCGTCCTTCTATGTCTCGTTCAACATGGGCTATCCCAACGCCTATGACCGCTCGCATGGCCGCACCGGCGCGCATCTGATGGTGCACGGCGCCTGCTCCTCGGCGGGCTGCTACTCGATGACCGACGACCAGATCGGCGAGCTCTACGCCCTGGTGCGCGAGGCCCATAATGGTGGGCAGAAGGCCGTGCAGATGCAGGCCTTCCCGTTCCGGATGACGCCGGAAAACCTCGCCAAGCACCGGCTCGACCCGAACATGGCCTTCTGGAAGAACCTGAAGGAAGGCTCGGACTATTTCGAAGTCGCCAAGGACGAGCCTGCAGTCGGCGTATCCGGCGGCCGTTATGTCTTCAATGGTGCGGGCGATACGTCGATCTCGCAGGCGGTTGCGCAGAAGCGCAAGCAGGACGACGTCCAGGTTGCGGCGCTGGTCTCGAAGGGCACGCCGGCGATCAAGCTGATCTATGACGACGGCGACCAGCATTCCTCCTTCAAGCGCTTGCTGGCGCAGTCGGGCGCCGATGCCATGAACAAGTCGGTCGCTTGGGGATCTCGCGATGTCGGCATCAGCCGCGTCGATTCGCTGATCGGGCCGCGCGTCGTCGTGCTCGACGACAAGGGCCGCGCCAAGGCGACCGTCCGGGCCGAGTCGGCCGACAACGACGCGGTGCTCGCCGCGGTGCGGGGCGCTGCCGAACAGCCTGCGGCGGAGGCCAAGCCCGCTGCAGTCGCAGTCGCCGCCGCTCCGGCCAAGCCGGCCGCCGCCGCAAAGCCGGCGGAAGCCGCGACGCAGATCGCCAAGGTCTCGCCTGGCGCTGCCACCGCCGAGCCGATTCAGGCTGCCAGCACCGAGCAGCCCTCCTTCTACCAGCGTGCGCTGAGCTTCGTGCCGCTGCTCGGCGGCTCGTCCGAGCAGAAGGCGCCGGAGACTGCACCGATCGCCTCGGTGGTTCCCGAGACGCCGCAGCGCACGGTGGCGCCGCTGCCGCCGCGCCGCTCGCCGGCCCTGCGCACCTCGCGCCTCGAGCAGCCGGATGCCGCCTATTCGAGCCAGCCGACGGTGCGCTGAAGACCGGATCGGCTCCGGCCGGTGCTGCTGCAAAAATATCACGCCCGTCGCCAGTGATGGCGGCGGGCGTTTTGCTGAGCAATTTAGCGGTCCGCGAGGCCTCGTCTGCCTAGTCGTTGAGCTTCCTGCAAAAAACCTCGTCTTGCCGATTTCGAGGCGTCGAAGGCCTAATCGAGGCGGATGCGTGAGTTGAATCGCGCATAAAACCCTTCGACGGAGCTTTCGATGGTCTTTGATATTTGCAGGCTCGCGACAGCCGCCGCAGTGCTGTCGGTCTCGTTGGCGGCCGCTGGCATGGCGCAGGCCTCCGACCTGCCGAGCCGAAAGGGCCCGCCGCCGGCGCCGCTGCCGCCGAGCATCACCTGGTTCGATGTCGCGGTCAGCGTCAAAGGCATGACCGACTACAACTTCCGCGGCATCTCGCAGACCGACCGCAAGCCGGCGATCCAGGGCGGCGCCGAGCTGCAGTTCTACGACAACCTGATCTATGCCGGCGTCTATGCCTCGAATGTCGACCTCGCCACCAGCCCGCCGGCGGAAATCGACTTCTATGGCGGTATCCGGCCGAAGTTCGGCCCGGTCACGGTCGATGTTGGCGTCTGGCAGTATTATTATCCGAGCGAGAAGCAGTATATCGACCTGGCCGGCGGCTACTGGACGCCGAAGAACACCGACTTCACCGAGGTCTACGGCAAGCTCTCCTACAACTTCGAGGACAAGCTGATCGTCGGCGCCAATGTCTTCTACGCCTGGGATTGGCTCGGCACGGGCGCGACCGGCACCTACGGTTCGATCACGGCCAAGTACAATCTGCCGTTCCTGGAGGGGCTCTCCGTCTCCGGCGAGCTCGGCCGCTACTGGCTCGGCACGCCCAATGCGAGCATCTACTTCCCGGCGCCTGTCGACCTGCCGGACTACACCTACTGGAACGCCGGCATCTCCTACACCTGGAAGAACCTGACGGCCGATGTGCGCTATCACGACACCAGCCTGTCGAAGAACGAGTGCTTTGCGCTGACCGCCGACCCGCGTGGCATCGTCTCGGGTTCCGGCCGCTCGAAATGGTGCAACCCGACCGTGGTCGGCACACTCTCCTTCGACATCACCGCCAGCAGCGTCGGCATCTTCGCGCCGAAATAGGCTGGCCTTCGCAAAGGACGCACCCGGAAAGCCCGCTCATGCGGGCTTTCCTTTTTGGAAGGCCTGGCTCGTCAGGCTAGATCGCCGTGCGTCCTGCCGGACGCGTGGCGATCTAGCCCTTTGTCGTAGCATCGGATTTTCCCGAAAAGTGGATTCCACTTTTCGGTCCGATGCTCTGGCCACGAACAGTTGGCGCGTGCCAGGCTGCGGCTTCGCGCAGCGGGAGCCTGCCTTGCCTGAAGCATCCACGATCGCCGGCATTGCCGAAACCATTGCGGCCGCCAGGCTGGCACGCAGCCCCTTGCCATCGCCGCCAACCGGCAGTGGGCCGGGCGATGTCGGTGCAGCCTATGCCGTGCAGGGGGCGGTGCATCATCTCCTTGCTGACAGCCGCTTCGGCGAACGGACGGGCTGGAAGATCGGCTGCACCACGCCGGTGATGCAGGAATATCTCGGCATCGACCATCCTTGCGCCGCCGGCCTGTTTGGCGGGAGCACCCATGCCAGCGGAGCGACGCTGCGGCATGGCGATTTCGTGCGCGTCGGCGTCGAATGCGAGATCGCCGTGCGGCTGGCGCGGGACCTGGCCGAGGTGAATCCGACCGCAGCGAGCGTGCGCCAGGCGGTCGGCGCGGTGATGGCGGCGATCGAGATCGTCGACGACCGCTATGTCGACTGGCAGACGATCGGAACGCCGATGCTGATCGCCGATGATTTCTTCGCGGCGGGATGCGTGCTCGGCACCGAGCTGACGCCGCGGGAACTGCCGGACCTCGCCAGCCTGCGCGGACGCACGCTGATCGACGGCGTCGAGGCCGGTACCGGCCAGGGGGCGGACGTGCTCGGCCATCCCTACGCGGCGCTGGCCTGGCTGGCCGCTCACGCAGTGGCCCGCGGCCAGCCCCTGCGGGCCGGCGAGGTCGTGCTGCTCGGCAGCCTGGTCAAGACGCAATGGGTCCCGGCCGGCGCCGCCGTCAAGGTCGAGATCGAGGCGCTGGGCTCGGTCGAGGTGCATTTTTCGAAGGACTGAGCCCGCCTCGTCTGAGGCGAATTCGCCGTGGCGGTGCCTGGCTTTTCTGCCCGAGCCGCAGGGCAGGGCTGTCGTGCCTGTTCGGTCACGGTCATCGTGACATCGAGGTCCGCATGTAGTTGCGCGGAGCCGTACCGAGCCTTCGCTTGAACATGGTCGTGAAGGCCGCGGCGTTGTCATAGCCCGCCAGCGTGGCGATGTCGGTGACGGAAGCGCCCTCCGCAAGCTTCGGCAGGCAGGCAAAAAGACTGGCCTGCTGACGCCAGCCGACGAAGCTGAGCCCGGTCTCGCGCTGGAAGAAGCGTGTGAAGGTGCGCCTGCTCATCGCCAGCTTCCCGGCCCATTCGTCCAGCCGCTCATTGACCGAGGGAGCGGCCATATAGGCGCGGCAGAGGGCGGCCAGACGCTTGTCGGCCGGGAAGGGCAGGCCGAGAGGCTGAACCGGGAGGGCGGCGATCTCCGCCGTCAGCAATTCCAGGACGAGTTCGACCTTGCGGCTGCCGGGCGGGGTGTCGTGCAGGCGGATCGCCTCGGCGATCAGGGCACGCGCCAGTTCGGTGACGCCGAGCACCTGCAGCATGCGCTGCGCCAGATCGTCATGGCCGGGCAGGAGATAGACCGATTTGACGCTGACATCGCTCAGCATCTCGACCGAATGCAGGAGCTGGGCAGGGATAAGAAGGGCGTGCCCCGGCGGGATCATCCAGCAGCCGTGCTCGGTCTCCACCAGCACGACGCCGGAAAAGGCGCAGAGCAGCTGGATATGGCGATGGCTATGCAGCGGGATCGTATATCCGGCGGGGTTGTCCGACGTATGGACCAGAACATCGCTGTCCGACCGGGCGATCCAGCCGAGATTGCGGCGGTGGTCGGCATTGAGGGCGTCCAGCTTTTGCTGCGGCAATCTTCTCATTGATTGGCCCAAACACGAAGTTATTCGACCGAAACACGAAAGAAGGTCATCGGCAAGCGCTGTAGAAGGAGCCGCAGACAGGTTCGCGTGCGGGAGATGAGAAGGATGGTTGCGACGCCTCAGGAGGCCCGGCCCCATTACGAGAAAACGGCGATGTCGGTTCTGCTGGCCGTCAGCTTCTGCCATCTGCTGAACGACGTCATGCAATCGCTGCTGGCGTCGCTCTATCCTCTGTTCAAGACCAATTATGCCCTGGATTTCGTCCAGATCGGCCTTCTGACCATGGCCTTCCAGGTCACGGCCTCGCTGCTGCAGCCCGTGGTGGGCATGGTGACCGATCGCTGGCCGATGCCCTACTCGCTGCCGGCCGGAATGGCCTGCACCTTCGGCGGCCTGATCCTGCTCGGCAATGCCCATAATTTCGCGGCGCTGGTGGTGGCGGCCTGCCTGATCGGCTTCGGCTCGGCCATCTTCCACCCCGAGGCGTCACGGGTCGCGCGGCTCGCTTCGGGCGGGCGCCATGGCCTGGCCCAGTCGCTGTTCCAGGTCGGGGGAAATCTCGGTTCGGCCCTCGGGCCGCTGCTCGCGGCTTTCGTCGTCCTGCCGTTCGGCCAGGGCAGCGTCGCCTGGCTCTCGGTCATCGCGATGGCGGGCGTGTTCGTCCTGAGCCGGGTCGGGCAATGGTACGCGGCCCATCGCAGGGAACATGCCGGGCGCCCGGCCGTCAGTCGCACCTTGCCGCTGCCGGGGCGGCGCGTCGCCTTCGCACTGTCCATCCTGGTGCTGCTGACCGCGACGAAGAACGTCTATATGGCGAGCATCTCAAGCTATTTCACCTTCTACGTCATCGAGCAGTTCCAGCTCGGATTCCGCGAGGCGCAGCTGATGCTGTTCCTCTTCCTGGGAGCGGCGGCGGTCGGAACCTTCGCCGGCGGCCCGATCGGCGACCGTTTCGGCGCACGCTTCGTGATCTGGTTCTCGATCCTCGGCGTCATCCCGTTCGCGCTGCTGCTGCCTTACGCCAATCTGTTCTGGACCGGCGTGCTGAGCGCCGTGATCGGGCTGATCTTCGCCTCGGCCTTCTCGGCCATCGTGGTGTTCGCGCAGGAGCTGGTTCCCGGCCGGGTCGGATTGATCGCCGGCATGTTCTTCGGCTTCGCCTTCGGGGCCGGCGGCCTGGGCGCTGCCTTGCTGGGCGGCTTTGCCGACGCGCACGGCATCGCGTTCGTCTACCGGGTCTGCTCCTATCTGCCGCTGCTGGGGTTGCTGACCATCCTGCTGCCACGCCTGCCGCAGCACAGGCGAGGCTAGGTCAACGCCAGCCTGCCGCGCCGAGCCGCTCAGCCGATCCCGTTCGTAGGCAACGCCAGCCCGCGAGGCGGAGGAGGGGGAGCGTTCGGCCCGCCACCGACGCTCCCGGGGAATGCCAGGCATGAAAAAGGGGCTCCGCTTTTGGCAGGAGCCCCTTTTTCTAAAAACTGGATCGGCGGAGCGTCTACTCAGACGAACTGGCCGTGGCAGTGCTTGTACTTCTTGCCCGAGCCGCAGGGGCAGGGCTCGTTGCGGCCGACCTTGCCCCAGCTCGACGGATCGGCCGGGTCGCGCTCGACGACGGCAACATCCCCCTCCGCTGCGGCAAACTGCGGCTGGGCGCCGAAGAAACCGGCCGGGGGCGGGGGTAGGCCGCCGCCGGCCTGATCGAAGCCACCGCCGGCCTCTTCGGGCGCGTCGAAGCGCACTTCGATCCGCATCAGATTGCCGGTGACCTGCTCGCGCAGGCGGCCGATCAACCCGTCGAAGAGCTCGAAGGCTTCCTGCTTGTACTCGTTCAGCGGGTCGCGCTGGGCGTAGCCGCGCCAGCCGATGACCTGGCGCAGATGATCGAGCGTGACGAGATGCTCACGCCAGAGATGGTCGAGCGTCTGCAGCAGCACCTGCTTCTCGACATAGGTCATCACCTCTTCGGTGTTGCGCTCGATGCGCGCGGCATAGTCCTCGTCGGCGATCTTGCGGATGCGCTCGCGCAGCTCCGCATCGGCGATGCCCTCTTCCTTGGCCCAATCCTCGATCGGCAGTTCGAGGTTGAGATAGGTCGCGACGTCCTCGCGCAGGCCGGCCGCGTCCCACTGCTCGGGATAGGCCTCCTCGGGGATGCGACGCGAGACGGTGTCCTCGACCACGCCATGGCGCATGTCGTCGATGGTCTCGCGCACGCTCGCTTCGCGCATGAAGTCGCGGCGCTGCTCGAACACGACCTTGCGCTGGTCGTTCATGACGTCGTCGTATTTCAGGATGTTCTTGCGGATGTCGAAGTTGCGCGCCTCGACCTTGCCCTGCGCCTTCTCGACCGCCTTGTTGATCCAGGGGTGGACGATGGCCTCGCCCTCCTGGAGGCCGAGCTTCTGCAGCATGCCGTCCATCCGGTCGGAGCCGAAGATCCGCATCAGATCGTCCTGCAGCGACAGGAAGAACTTCGAGCGGCCGGGGTCGCCCTGGCGGCCGCCGCGGCCGCGCAGCTGGTTGTCGATGCGCCGGCTTTCGTGCCGCTCGGTGCCGATGATGTAGAGGCCGCCGGGCCGGGTCATGGTCTTGGCCGGGCGCGAGCCCTTGGCCGGCTCGAGCTCGATGGTCTCCGAGGCGTTCAGCACGATCTCGCGGAAACGCGCGACCTCGGCCTCGATCTCGGCGATGCGGGCCTGCTTTTCCGGCCCGTCCTCCATGCTGGCGGTCTCGTGCGCGACGCGCATCTCGACATTGCCGCCGAGTTTGATGTCGGTGCCGCGGCCGGCCATGTTGGTGGCGATGGTGATCGCGCCGGGCACGCCGGCCTCGGCGACGATGAAGGCCTCCTGCTCGTGGAAGCGTGCATTCAGGACGGCGAACTGCTTGGCGCTCTTGCCCGAGCGGGCGGCGGCGTAGAGCTTGTCCAGCGCATCGGGCTGGGTAAAGTCGATCTGCTTGAAGCCGGCGGCGATCAGCATCTCGGCGACCATCTCGGATTTCTCGATCGAGGCGGTGCCGACCACGACCGGCTGCAGGCGCTCGCTGGCGCGCTCCAGTTCCTTGATGATCGACTGCACCTTCTCCGGGAAGGTGCGGTAGACCTCGTCATCGTCGTCGATACGGGCGACCGGGACATTGGTCGGGATCTCGATCACTTCGAGCTTGTAGATCTGCTCGAATTCGTCGGCCTCTGTCGCGGCGGTGCCGGTCATGCCGGCGAGCTTCTTGTAGAGGCGGAAATAGTTCTGGAAGGTGATCGAGGCCAGCGTCGCGTTCTCGGGCTGGACCGTGACGTTCTCCTTGGCTTCCAGCGCCTGGTGCAAGCCTTCGGAATAGCGCCGCCCCGGCATCATGCGGCCGCTGAACTCGTCGATGATGACGACCTCGTCGCCGCGGACGATGTAGTCCTTGTCGCGGGTGAACAGCGTATGGGCCCGCAGCGCCTGGTTGACATGGTGCACCAGGGTGACGTTGGCGGCGTCGTAGAGATCGCCTTCCTTGAGCAGGTCTGCCGCCCGCAGCAGCTCTTCGATGTGCTCGTTGCCGGCTTCGGTCAGCGCCACCGTGCGCTGCTTCTCGTCGACCTCGTAGTCGCTCGGGACGAGGCCGGGCAGGACCTTGTCGATCGAGACATAGAGGTCGGACTTGTCGTCCAGCGGGCCCGAAATGATCAGCGGGGTGCGCGCCTCGTCGATCAGGATCGAGTCGACCTCGTCGACGATCGCGAAATGGTGGCCGCGCTGGCTCATCTGCCCGACCTCGTATTTCATGTTGTCGCGCAGATAGTCGAAGCCGAATTCGTTGTTGGTGCCGTAGGTGATGTCGCAGGCATAGGCGCGCTGGCGCTCCTCGTCGTCGAGGCCGTGCACGATGATGCCGACGGTGAGGCCGAGGAAACTATAGATCCGGTTCATCCACTCGGCGTCGCGGCGGGCGAGGTAGTCGTTGACGGTGACGACATGCACGCCCTTGCCGGCGAGTGCGTTGAGATAGACGGGCAAGGTTGCGACCAGCGTCTTGCCTTCGCCGGTCTTCATCTCGGCGATGGCGCCCTCATGCAGCACCATGCCGCCGACGAGCTGGACGTCATAGGGCCGCTGGCCGAGGATGCGCTTGGCGACTTCACGCACCGTGGCGAAGGCGGGAACGAGCAGGTCGTCGAGGGATTTGCCTTCGGCGATCTGCTGGCGGAAGGTTTCGGTGCGCGCCTTCAGCGCCTCGTCGGAGAGCTGCGCAATCTCGGCTTCGAGCGCATTGATGGCGGCGACACGGGGCTGATAGCCCTTGACCCGCCGGTCGTTAGACGAGCCGAAGAGTTTCTTTGCGAGCGCGCCAAGCATGTTCGGTCTTTCCATGGGCGCTCCCGGCTGCGCGACCCGGCAAGGCGGGCACGGCCGAAAGCGGATAATCCTGAATTCACGCGCGTGTTTAGACGCGTGCGGGCGCGCGGTCCAGCGCGCGCTTGCGGTAGAAAAGGCTGCCGTTCCATCGGGGGCGACGCTGCGCATGTGGGGTCGGGGCCTTGGCCTGCCAAGAGGATGGCAGCGGCGAGAGGCCGCAGAACCTTCGCTGCCGGGTCGCGTTGATGTGCATTCGCTTTGCCTTGCCAAGGCCGTCATCAACTGGCACTCAGCCAGCCGATCCGTTTTCGCGCCGTTCATCGAAAGGCCCTGACCCGATGGTTGTTTCCCGTCTCGCCACGCTGTCGTTCAGCCTCGCGCTGGCCGTGGCTGCGCCGGCATTCGCGCAGCAGGACAAGGTCGTCGCCAAGGTCGACGGCATCGAGATCACCGAAAGCGAGCTCGCGCTTGCGGCCGATGATCTCGGGGAGCGCACCGCGCAGCTGCCGGAGGAGCGCAAGCGCGAGGAGCTGATCAATTTCCTGGTCGATCTCAAGCTCGGCGCCCGCGCTGCCAAGGCTGCCAAGATCGGTGAGGGCCCCGAATTCGCCAAGCGCCTGGCCTATAGCCGCGACAAGCTTCTGCTCGACGATTACCTGACGACCGAGTCCAAGAAGGCGGCGACGCCGGAAGCCGCGAAAAAGCTTTTCGAGGACACGGTCAAGACCCTGAAGCCGGAAGAGGAAGTCCGCGCCCGCCACATCCTGGTGCCGGAGGAGGCACAGGCCAAGGCCGCGCTGGAGCGGCTGAAGAAGGGCGAGGATTTCGCCAAGGTCGCCGGCGAGCTCTCCAAGGATCCGGGTTCGGGCAAGGAGGGCGGCGATCTCGGCTGGTTCGCCAAGGAGCGGATGGTGCCGGAATTCGCCGAAGTCGCCTTCAAGCTTGAGAAGGGCCAGCTTTCCGAGCCGGTGAAGAGCCAGTTCGGCTGGCATGTCATCAAGCTCGAGGACAAGCGGACCAAGCCGCTGCCGAGCTTCGACGAGGTCAAGCCGCAGATTGACCAGTATCTGGTGCGCAAGGCGCAGCAGGACATCATCGTCGGCCTGCGCGACAAGGCCAAGATCGAGCGCCTCGACCAGCCGGCCGCCGCGCCGGCCCCGGCAGCACCGGCCGAGCCGAAGAAGCCCTGAGCGGCTAGGCGGCCCTCTTCCTTCTCCCCTTGGGGGAGAAGGAAACTCGCTGACCGCTCCGGACGGTATGCCCGAAATGCCCGGAAGCCGGCCCGGGCATGACCTGCACGCCGGCATTGCCAGCTTGTTTTCCGCACGCCGCTGCGGCACATCGAAGCGCCTCAAGAGGAGACGCCCCGATGGCCGGCAAGGATGTTCCCGTTTCCCCGCTCGCGCCGAAGCGCCAGCCCAAGGTTCCGGCGGTGCCGGGCGTGCGTTTCGCCACGGCTGAAGCGGGCATCCGCTACAAGGGCCGCACCGATGTGGTGCTGGTGCTGCTCGACGAGGGCTCGCAGGCCGCCGGCGTCTTCACCCGCTCGAAATGCCCGTCGGCCCCGGTCGACTGGTGCCGGGCCAATCTGGCTCAGGGGCAGGCCCGGGCCGTCGTCGTCAATTCCGGCAACGCCAATGCCTTCACCGGCCTCAAGGGCCGCGACTCCGTCGCGCTGACGGCGAAGATCGCCGCCAAGGCCGCAGGCTGCAAGCCGGAGCAGGTCTTCATCGCCTCGACCGGCGTGATCGGCGAGCCGCTCGATGCGACCAAGTTCGAGGGCGTGCTGAAGGATTGCGCCGGACGCGCCGCCGACGGTCCCTGGCTCGACGCGGCCAAGGCGATCATGACCACCGACACCTTCCCCAAGGCGGTCTCGCGCAAGGCCAAGATCGACGGGCACGAGGTCATCATCGCCGGTATCGCCAAGGGCGCCGGGATGATCGCGCCCGACATGGCGACGATGCTCTCCTTCGTCTTCACCGATGCGCCGATCGCCGCCCCCGTGCTGCAGGCGCTGCTCGGCAAGGGCGTGAAGGGCTCCTTCAACGCGATCACCGTCGACAGCGACACCTCGACCTCCGACACGCTGATGCTGTTCTCGACCGGCAAGGCGCGCGCGAGGGGAGTCCCGGAGATTACCGACCCGGCCGATGCCCGGCTCTCCGGCTTCAAGCGGGCGCTGAACGCGCTCCTGCTCGAGCTCTCGCATCTCGTCTGCAAGGACGGCGAGGGCGCGCGCAAATTCGTCGAGGTCCGGGTGCAGGGGGCGGCTTCATCGCGCTCGGCCAAGAAGGTGGCGCTCTCGATCGCCAACTCGCCGCTGGTCAAGACCGCGATCGCCGGCGAGGACGCCAATTGGGGCCGCATCGTCATGGCTGTCGGCAAGGCCGGCGAGCCGGCCGACCGCGACCGGCTCGACATCTCCTTCGGCGGGATCATGGTGGCGCAGCAGGGCGCCAGGGCGCCGTCCTATGATGAGGCCGCCGTCTCGAACTACATGAAGGGCGAGCACATCGTCATCACCACCGATCTCGGGCTGGGCCGAGGCAAGTCCACCGTCTGGACCTGTGACCTCACCAAGGCCTATGTCGAGATCAACGGTGATTATCGCTCCTGACCAGTCTGCTGCGGCGGGCCCGAGCCGGGCCTTCGTCCTCGGCAATCTTCTCGCCTGCTCCTTCTTCTGGGGCTGCAGCTTCCTGTTCATCAAGCTGATGGCGGGCGATGTCTCGCCCTGGGCGATCGCTGCCGGGCGCGGCCTGCTGGGCGCCTCGACGCTGGCGCTGTTCGTGCTGGCGCGTGGGCAGAGCCCATTGCCGCGCCGCCACGAGATCGGCCATTGGCTGGTGCTCGGCACCACCAATGGCTGGCTCCCGAACGTTCTCGTCGCCTATGCGCTGATCCAGCTCGCCAGCGGCCCGGCAGCGATGATCCAGGCGGCGGGGCCGCTGGTCACGGCGCTGTTCGCGCATTTCCTGTTCGCCGAGGAGCGCCTCGGCCGGCGCCGCCTCGGTGGCATTCTTGTCGGCATGGTCGGCGTCGCGATCCTGATCGGCCCAAGGCTGGTCGAGGGCAGCGGTACCGCCTTGAGCGTGCTCGCCATGGTCGGCGTGATGCTCTCCTATGCGGTCGGCAATCTCTACACCCGCGCCGTGCCGGCCAAGGCGGGCGATCCGATCCGCCTCGCGCTCGGCCAGCAGATCGTCTCCGGCTCCAGCGCGCTGCTGCTGACGCTGACGTTCTCTGGCTGGGCGGCGTTTGCGGCCCTGAAGCCGCATTGGCAGGCGATGCTGGCGCTCGGCGTGCTCTCGACTGCGATTCCAATGACGATCTTCATGCGGCTGATCCGCGCCGCCGGGCCGACGCGCGCGGCGATGACCGGCTATCTCGTGCCGGCGGTGGCGACCGTAATGGGGGTGCTCGTGCTCGGCGAGACCCTGGAGTTGCGGCAGATTATCGGAGGCTGCATCATCCTCGTCGGCGTCTTCCTGGTGACGACGGCGCCGGCGGGGGGACGGGCCGGATGAAAGCAGTGGCATGCGCGCTGGGCCTGGTGGCCCTGCTGGGAGCCTGTGTCGAACGCCGCTCGGCGACGGCGACGGCCTCGTCCTTCTCGGCGGAGGAGGCGGCCTATATCCGCAAGCAGGGGACGGGCGTCATCGCCGGGCATGCCTTTCGCACGCGCACCAAGGGCCAGGTCGTCAACGCGGCCGGCGAGGTGGTCCGGCTGGTGCCGGCGACGGCCTATGCCCGCGAGCGCTTCGCCGGGCTCTATGGCCGGGCCAAATTCATCCCCCAGGCCAGCTATCCGCGCGAGGAACCCGATCCGCGCTATACCGAGTACACGCGCACGACCAAGGCCGAGGCGAATGGCCGTTTTGCCTTCGACAAGGTGGCGCCCGGCAGCTATTTCGTCACCACCCAGGTGATCTGGGGCGAGGAGGATGCGTTCTCCCGCGAGGGCGGTTCGGTTTATGACGAGGTGACGCTGACGGGCCGGGAAACCGAGCCGGTGCGGGTCATCCTTTCGGGAAAATGAGGCTTCGTGAAACTGCTGCTCGTCGTCGCCTGCGCGCTGGTCGATTCAGATAACCGCGTCCTTGTCACCCAGCGCCCCGAGGGCAAGACGCTGGCAGGGCTCTGGGAGTTCCCGGGCGGCAAGCTCGAGCCCGGCGAGCGGCCGGAGCCGGCGCTGATCCGCGAGCTCTCCGAGGAACTCGGTATCACCGTCCAGGAGGCGTGCCTGGCGCCGTTGACCTTCGCCAGCCACGCCTATCCCGAGTTCCACCTGCTGATGCCGCTCTATATCTGCCGGCGCTGGGAGGGCAGCGTCGCCTCGCACGAGGGCCAGGCGCTGAAATGGGTGCGGGCCGGAAAGCTGCGCGAGCTTGCCATGCCGCCGGCCGACGAGCCGCTGATCCCGCATCTGATCGATTTGCTCGGAGCGTAATACGCTGTCATTCTCGGGCGAAGCGCAGCGCAGGCCCGAGAATCTCATGACGCGAAGGCACCAAACGGAGCCTCCTTTGGCCGGAGATGCTCGGGTCTTCGCCCGAGCATGACGCCCGTTGGCCGGCTGCTCCCGTTGACCCGCCGCTCAACGCGGCAGGATGGTCTCGCCCATCAGGTGCTTGTCGATCGAATGGGCCATCTGGCGGCCTTCCCGGATGGCCCAGACCACGAGGGACTGCCCGCGGCGCATGTCGCCGGCGGCGAAGACCTTCTCCACCGAGGTCTTGTAGGCCAGCATGTTGGCCTCGACATTGCCGCGCCCGTCGAGCTTGACGCCGAGCCCGGCGAGCAGGCCCTCGTGCACCGGCGAGACGAAGCCCATGGCGAGCAGGACGAGATCGGCCTTGAGGTCGAACTCGGTGCCCGCGATCGGCTTGAAGCCGGCGTCGACCTTGGCGCAGTGCAGGCGCTTCACCTTGCCGTTCTCGCCGGTGAACTTCAGCGTGCCGATGGCGAAGTCCCGCTCGGCGCCTTCTTCATGGCTCGAGGAGGTCCGCAGCTTCAGCGGCCAGTTCGGCCAGGTCAGCGTCTTGTTCTCCTTCTCCGGCGGCTGCGGCATGATCTCGATCTGGGTGACCGAGAGCGCACCCTGGCGCACCGAGGTGCCGATGCAGTCGGAGCCGGTGTCGCCGCCGCCGATGACGACGACATGCTTGCCGGAGGCCAGGATCGGCTTCGCATTGCCTGAGGTCGCGGGCTCGCCGCCATTGCGGCGGTTCTGCTGCGGCAGGAAGTCCATGGCGAACTGGACGCCGTCGAGATCGCGGCCCTCGATCGGCAGATCGCGCGGCTTCTCGGCGCCGCCGGTCAGGCCGATCGCGTCATACTGCGCGAGCAGTTCCTTGGGGTCGATATCGACGCCGACATTGACGCCGTAATGGAAGACGACGCCCTCGGCCTCCATCTGCCTGACGCGGCGCTCGACATGCGACTTCTCCATTTTGAAGTCGGGAATGCCGTAGCGCAGCAGGCCGCCGGCGCGGGCCTGGCGCTCATAGACATGGACCGCGTGGCCGGCGCGGGCGAGCTGCTGCGCGGCGGCGAGGCCGGCGGGGCCGGAGCCGATGATCGCGATCTTCTTGCCCGTCTTGACCGAGGCCGGCTCGGGGACGATCCAGCCTTCCTGCCAGCCCTTGTCGACGATCGCGCATTCGATCGACTTGATGGTGACGGGGGTGTCCTCGAGGTTCAGCGTGCACGAGGCCTCGCAGGGGGCGGGGCAGACGCGGCCGGTGAACTCCGGGAAGTTGTTGGTCGAGTGCAGATTGCCGAGCGCCTCGCGCCACTTGTCGTTGTAGACGAGGTCGTTCCAGTCCGGGATCTGGTTGTTGACCGGGCAGCCATTGTGACAATACGGGATGCCGCAGTTCATGCAGCGCGCGGCCTGGTCGCGCGTCGCCTCGGCGCCGAGCGGGATCACGAACTCCTTGTAGTTCCTGATCCGGTCGGAGGCCGGAAGATACTTCCGGTCGCGACGGTCGATCTCGAGAAAACCGGTTACCTTGCCCATCGACTTACTCCGCCGCGACCGAGACGCCGGCCTGGGCCCGCTCGATTTCCATTAGCGCGCGCCGGTACTCGACCGGCATGACCTTGACGAATTTGGGCAGGTACTCGGCCCAGTTCTCGAGGATCGCCTGCGCCCGTGCCGACCCGGTGTATTTGAGGTGGTTGGCAATGAGCTGGTGCAGGCGCTCGGCGTCGTAGCCCGACATGTTCGCCATCACGTCGATGCGGCCCTTGAACTCGAGGTCGCCGCCATGGTGGTAGAGGCGCTGGGTCAGCTCCTCCTCCTCCGGCACCGGCTCGAGGTCGACCATGGAGAGGTTGCAGCGCTTGGCGAAGCTCTTGTCCTCGTCGAGCACATAGGCAATGCCGCCCGACATGCCGGCGGCGAAGTTGCGGCCGGTCTGGCCGAGCACGACGACGACGCCGCCGGTCATGTACTCGCAGCCATGGTCGCCGGTGCCCTCGACCACCGCGATCGCGCCGGAATTGCGCACGGCGAAGCGCTCGCCGGCGACGCCGCGGAAATAGCATTCGCCGGAGATCGCGCCGTAGAGCACGGTGTTGCCGACGATGATGGCGTTCTCGGCGACGGTACGCGACTTCGGATCGGGGCGGATGATCAGCTTGCCGCCGGAGAGGCCCTTGCCGACATAGTCATTGGCCTGACCGGTGAGGTCGAGCGTCAGCCCGGCCGCCACCCAGGCGCCGAAGCTCTGGCCGGCGGTGCCGGTGAGCTTCACCGTGATTGCGTCGTCCGGCAGGCCGGCACCGCCATGGCGCTTGGCGATCTCGCCCGAGATCATCGCACCGGTCGAACGGTCGACATTGCGGATCGCGCTCTCGATCACCACCGGGGTGCCATTGTCGAGCGAGGCGCCGGCCTTGGCGATCAGGGTCCGGTCAAGCACCGACTCGATCGGGTGGACCTGACGTTCGACATTGCGGATGGCGACGCCTGGGCCGGCTTCCGGCTTGTGGAAGATGCGGGCAAAGTCGAGTCCCTTGGCCTTCCAGTGGTTGATCGCCTGCTTCTTGTCGAGCCAGTCGGAGCGGCCGACGAGCTCGTCGAAGCTCTTCACGCCCATCTCGGCCATGATCTCGCGCACATCCTCGGCGAGGAAGAAGAAGAAGTTGACGACGTGCTCGGGGGCACCCTTGAAGCGCTTGCGCAGCACCGGGTCCTGCGTCGCGACGCCGACCGGGCATGTGTTGAGATGGCACTTGCGCATCATGATGCAGCCGGCCGCGATCAGCGGCGCGGTGGCGAAGCCGAACTCATCGGCCCCGAGCAACGCGCCGATGACGACGTCGCGCCCGGTGCGCAGGCCACCGTCGACCTGCAGCGCGATGCGGCCGCGCAGCTTGTTCATCACCAGGATCTGGTGGGTCTCGGCGAGGCCGATCTCCCAGGGCGAGCCGGCATGCTTGATCGAGGTCAGCGGCGAGGCGCCGGTGCCGCCCTCATAGCCGGCGATGGTGATGTGGTCGGCACGCGCCTTGGCAACGCCGGCAGCAACCGTGCCAACGCCGAGCTCGGAGACGAGCTTGACCGAGACGTCGGCCGCCGGGTTGACGTTCTTCAGGTCGAAGATCAGCTGGGCAAGATCCTCGATCGAATAGATGTCGTGGTGCGGCGGCGGCGAGATCAGGCCGACGCCCGGCGTCGAATGGCGGACCTTGGCGATACGGGCATCGACCTTGTGGCCCGGCAGCTGGCCGCCCTCGCCGGGCTTGGCGCCCTGCGAGACCTTGATCTGCATCATCGCCGAGTTGACGAGGTACTCGGTGGTGACGCCGAAGCGGCCCGAGGCGACCTGCTTGATCGCCGAGCGCATCGAGCGCCCGTCCGGCAGCGGCACGAAGCGCTCCGGCTCCTCGCCACCCTCGCCGGTATTGGACTTGCCGCCGATCGAGTTCATCGCCAGCGCCAGCGTCGAATGCGCCTCATGGCTGATCGAGCCGAAGGACATGGCCCCGGTCGAGAAGCGCTTGACGATCGAGACCGCGCTCTCGACCTCCTCGATCGAGATCGGCTGACGGCCGAGATCTTCGGCCATCTTCAGATGGAACAGGCCGCGAATGGTCGAGAAGCGCTGGCTCTGGTCGTTGACCAGCTCGGAATAGGCCTTGAACTTGTCCTTGGCGTTGCCGCGCACGGCATGCTGGAGCAGCGCGATGTTCTCCGGCGTCCAGGCATGATCCTCGCCGCGGATGCGGTAGGCGTATTCGCCGCCGATATCGAGCGCATCGCGATAGATCGGCGAGTCGCCGAAGGCATCGCGGTGGCGGCGCACGCTCTCCTCGGCGATCTCGGCGAGGCCGACGCCCTCGATCGAGGAGATCGTGCCGGTGAAGTACTTCTCGATCAGGTCGCTGCGCAGGCCGACGGCGTCGAAGATCTGCGCGCCGCAATAGGACTGGTAGGTCGAGATGCCCATCTTGGACATGACCTTGAGCAGGCCCTTGCCGACCGACTTGATGAAGCGCTTGACGATCTCGTAGCGGTCGACCTCCGGCGGGAACTCGCCGGCCTCGAGCAGCGCCTCGAGCGTCTCGAAGGCGAGATAGGGGTTGATCGCCTCGGCGCCGAAGCCGGCGAGCAGGGCGAAGTGGTGGATCTCACGCGGCTCGCCCGATTCGACCACGAGGCCGACCGAGGTGCGCAGGCCCTTGCGGATCAGGTGATGGTGGACGGCAGCCGTCGCCAGCAGCGCCGGGATCGGGATGCGGTCCGAACCGACCTGCCGGTCGGAAAGGATGATGATGTTGTAGCCGCCATGGACGGCCGCCTCGGCGCGCTCGCAGAGCCGTGCGATCGCGCCTTCCATGCCGGCCGCGCCCTCGCGCGCCGGATAGGTGATGTCGATCGTCTTGGTGTCGAAGCGGTCCTCGTAGTGACCGATGCAGCGGATCTTCTCGAGATCGTCATTGGTCAGGATCGGCTGGCGCACTTCCAGGCGCTTGCGCCGCGAGGTGCCTTCCAGGTCGAGGATGTTCGGCCGCGGCCCGATGAACGAGAGCAGGCTCATCACCAGCTCCTCGCGGATCGGGTCGATCGCGGGGTTGGTGACCTGGGCGAAGTTCTGCTTGAAATAGGTGTAGAGCAGCTTCGACTTCGAGGAGAGCGCCGAGATCGGCGTATCCGTGCCCATCGAGCCGACGGCTTCCTGGCCGGTCACCGCCATCGGCGCCATCAGGATCTTGGTGTCTTCCTGAGTGTAGCCGAAGGCCTGCTGGCGATCGAGCAGGGCGACATCGGTGCGCGAGGCGCGCGCCTCGACCGGCGGCAGTTCCTCGAGCACGATCTGAGTGCGCTTCAGCCAGTCCTTGTAGGGATTGGCCATGCAGAGCGAGGTCTTGATCTCGTCATCGCCGATGATGCGGCCCTGATCGAGGTCGATCAGCAGCATCTTGCCGGGCTGGAGACGCCATTTCTGGACGATCTTCTCCTCCGGAATCGGCAGCACGCCGTATTCGGAGGCGAGGACGACGAGCCCGTCATCGGTGACGAGATAGCGCGCCGGGCGCAGGCCGTTGCGGTCGAGCGTCGCGCCGATCTGGCGGCCATCGGTGAAGGCGATCGCGGCCGGCCCGTCCCACGGCTCCATCAGCGCGGCATGGTACTCGTAGAAGGCGCGGCGCTGCTCATCCATCAGCGGGTTGCCGTTCCAGGCCTCGGGCACCAGCATCATCATGGCATGGGCCAGCGAATAGCCACCCTGGACCAGGAATTCGAGGGCATTGTCGAAGCAGGCGGTGTCGGACTGGCCCTCATAGGAGATCGGCCAGAGCTTCGAGATGTCGGCGCCGAAGAGCTCGGAATCGACCGAGGCCTGACGCGCCGCCATCCAGTTGACGTTGCCGCGCAGCGTGTTGATCTCGCCGTTATGGGCGACCATCCGGTAGGGGTGGGCGAGGCGCCAGGACGGGAAGGTATTGGTGGCGAAGCGCTGGTGGACGAGGGCGAGCGCGCTCTCGAAGCGCTCATCGGTCAGGTCCTTGAAATAGGAGCCGAGCTGGGTGACCAGCACCATGCCCTTGTAGACGATGGTGCGGGCCGACATCGAGACCGGGTAATAGGTCGCTGTGGCGCGGTCCTGGCGCTTGTAGACCTTGTTCGAGACCGACTTTCTGAGGACATAGACCTTGCGCTCGAAATCGTCCTCATCGGCGATCTCGGCCGGACGGCCGACAAAGAGCTGGCGATGGGTCGGCTCGGTTTCCTTCACGGCGTCGCCGAGATCGGAGTTGTCGACCGGCACGTCGCGCCAGCCGAGGAAGATCAGGCCTTCCTCCTCGACGGTCTGGGCGACGACCTCTTCGCAGACGGCGCGGTTCTCCGCGTCCTGCGGCATGAAGAACTGGCCGATAGCGTATTGGCCGGGCTCGGGCAGGTCGATGCCGAGCTTGGCGCACTCCTCCTTGAAGAAGCGGTGCGGGATCTGGGTGAGGATGCCGCAGCCGTCGCCGAGCTTGGGATCGGCGCCGACCGCGCCGCGATGGTCGATATTGTGCAGGATCTGCAGGCCCTGCGCGACGATGGCGTGGCTCTTGCGGTTCTTCATGTCGGCGATGAAGCCGACACCGCAGGAATCCTTCTCATAGGAGGGATCGTAGAGACCCTGGCGCTCCGGCATGGCGGGGTCGCGCACTTCCGGGAAGCGCTCAAAAGCGCTTTTGACCAGGGGCTGGGCCACCAGGTTCGCTCCGCCGCGTTCGCGCATCGTCAACTCCGCTGCCGAAGGGCGCCGGCTTTCGCCAGCGCCGGTCAAGATTTCACACGGTGCCTTGCCGCACCCGGTCCGCCCTTCTCTTTCAGAGCCAGGATCGGGCCGGTTTCGTCTTTTGAAGGTCGCTTGCGCCTGATGGTCCCGCGCCCGCGCCCTCCGCAGGCGCGTGGGCTGCTAGGCCCAGTCGCGCCTGGTCAGGCCGACGTTTTACGGGCGGCGCGCGCACGGATGGCTTCGGCGATATTGGCCATGCCTTCCGTCATGCTCCGCTCCATCGTTTCGCGGTCGCCCGGTCAAGCTCGCCGGCGGCCGCTTCTTGGAAAATGGGACAGCATCACTGTCCTAACGTCTCGAACTTGCCAGAATTCCAATCTGCGCACAAGGGTCGTTTTTGCATCGCACCGAAATATTATTGCGAATTGTCGAGAGGCCTGGACATTTTCACATCATTGGCCGGCTCGGGCCAGCCCGGATGTTGTCCGCGAGCCATTATGGCGAACTGCGATGACGGCATGGCCGCGCGGCGCAGAGGCGATGGCGCGACGCAGGACGATCCCCGACAAAAGCGACCGAACTGGCTTTGCGAAATGGTGCCATGAATTTCATCAGCGACAATCTCGCCGGGGCGAGCGCCCCGGTCCTGCAAGCAATGGTGGCGGCGAATGACGGGCTCGCCGCCGCCTATGGCAACGATGCCTGGACGAAGCGGGTCGAGAGCCTGTTCGCCGAGCTGTTCGAGCGGGAAGTCGCGGTCTTCCTCGTCGCCAGCGGCACGGCGGCGAACGCGCTGGCGCTCGCCAGCCTGGTGCGGCCCTGGGGGGCGGTGCTGAGCCATCACGAGAGCCATGTCGCCGACGATGAATGCGGCGCGCCGGAGTTCTTCGCCGACGGCGCCAAGATCGTCGGCCTGCCGGGAGCCGGCAACAAGCTGCAGCCCGAGACGGTGGCGCGGCAGCTGGCACGGATGCGGCCGGACTCGCTGCACCAGGTGCAGGCACAGGCGCTTTCGATCACGCAGGCGACCGAGTGCGGCCTAGTCTACCAGCCCGACGAGGTCGCGGCGCTGAAGGCGGCGATCGCGCCGCGCGGGCTGAAGCTGCACATGGACGGAGCACGCTTCGCCAATGCGGTCGCGCGCCTGCGCTGCACGCCGGCCGAGATCACCTGGCAGGCGGGCGTCGACGTGCTCTCCTTCGGCGGCACCAAGAACGGCGCCTGGGCAGCCGAGGCGGTGGTGTTCTTCGACCCGGCCGCAGCGGCGGAGGCGCCCTGGCGGCGCAAGCGCGCCGGCCACACCCTTTCCAAGGGTCGATTGATCGGCGCCCAGTTCGAGGGGCTGCTGGCGAACGGCCATTGGCTCGATCTCGCCGACCATGCCAACGCCATGGCGGCCAGGCTGGCCCGCGGCATTGCGGCGCTGGGCAAGGTGCGGCTGGCCTGGCCCTGCGAGGCGAACGAAGTCTTCCTCGTGCTGCCGGAGGCCATGCGGGAGCATCTCAAGGCGCGCGGCGTGCAATTCCTCGCCTGGTCGGAATCGGCGCTGCCGGAAGGGCAGGGCCTGGCACCGGGCGAAATCGTCGGGCGCTTCGTCTGCTCCTTCGCGACACGGGCGGAGGAGGTCGAGCGGTTGGTGGCGGTCATCGGCGAGGCCTGAAAACCCCGGAAACACTGGAATGCGACCGGATTCGTGCCGCAAGCGCGCCGCAATCCTTACCGAGAACTGAAGCCGGAGATTCTGCCGCACAAGGACTGGATCATGGCATTTTTCGCTTCGCCCAAGCGGGGCCCGCAAAGCTTGCGCCGCCACCTCGCCGGTTTGGCTGTCGCAGCGGCGGCAGCCGTTTCGGCCGGTCCGGCGCTGGCCCAGCTCGACGATTACGGCGGTGGCTATGCCTATTACAGCCGAGGCTATGATCGCGATTACGGCTATGACCGGCGCTACGACTATGCGCCGCTGCCCCCCGCCGCGATCCCGCAGCGGTCGATCGGGCGCATCGCGGCACGCGAATTCGGGCTGAGCCGGGTCGATCGCACGGTGACGACACGCTCCTCCTATGTCGTCGACGGAACCGGCCGCGATGGCGTCAGGGTCCGGCTGATCCTCGACCGCTATAGCGGCGAGCTGATCGACCGGATCGTGCTGGGAGCGCCGGCGCGCAGCGCGCGGCTCGATCCTCAGCCCGATGCTCCGGTGCAGAAGCGCCTGCTGCCGCGCCCGCCGGCGCGCCCCCCCGAGCTCAAGCCTCCTGCCGAGGCAAGTGCGCCGGCGACCGTGGCGCCGCCTTCGCCGGCAGCGCCTGCCCCGGCTGCGACCCCGGCAAAACCGGTCGCGGTTCCGGCTGTGGCACCCAGGGACATCGGCAAGCCGAAGCTGGTCAATCCGCAGGATGTCCGCAATGCCGACGGGCCGGAGCTGGCGCCACCGCTCGCCCGCGCCCATCCGAGCGGCATCCCGACGCCGGATACCACCGTGCCGCCGGTGCAGATCGAGGGCACCAAGGCGGAAGCCCCGAAGGCCGAGGGCATGCCGCCGGTCACGCCGCTGAACTGAGGGCCGTGTCGCGCCGCCGCGCTTTGGCGGCGGCACCGCACAGAGAAAGGGCCTCCCCGGTCGCCCGGGGAGGCCCTCTTCATTTCAGCCCGGCGCTGTCTGCGCCGCTGGCGCTTACGCCGCCTGCTTGGTCGCGACCTTGGCCTCGATCACCTTGGCACCCTGCGCACCGATCGGAATCAGGCGCGGCTTCTTGGCCTCGGGGATCTCGCGGACGAGGTCGATATGGAGCAGGCCGTTTTCGAGGCTGGCGCCGGTCACCTGCACATAGTCGGCGAGCTGGAAGCGACGCTCGAAGGCGCGCGCGGCGATGCCCTGATGCAGGACCTCGCGCTTGTCTGCCCCTTCGGCGGCTTTCTTTTCGCCGCGGACGGTCAGAGCGTTCTCCTTGCTCTCGATCGAGAGGTCGGAGTCACCGAAGCCGGCAACCGCGATCGAGATGCGATAGGCGTTCTCGGCGGTGCGCTCGATATTGTAGGGCGGATAGCTCGGCGCGTTGTCGACGCTGGTGGCCTGGTCGAGCAGCGAAAACAGGCGGTCGAAGCCGACGGTCGAGCGATAGAGCGGGGAAAGATCGTAGGAACGCATGGTTGTCCTCCAGAGGAAGCGACAGATCGGTCAGCCCGCCTCGTCATGAGCGCGGGCCTCGGTTTGGTGTCGCGCAGCCGGTTCCGGCCTGCGCAGGAATGATCTGGGGGAGGGTTTCGGGCTTTTCAAGACCCCCGTCGCAGGGGCATAAGCAGCTCATCCGCCTGCTGGACGCGCCGATGGCCGAAGCCGAACTCTTCCACGACGCCGGCTATCCTGTGCCCGGCCATGGCAAGGTCTGGTCCGCGCAGACCGGCGATGGCGCGCGGCTGCGTTTCGCCAGCTGGCATCCGACCGTCAGGCCGGAAAAGGGCACCGTGCTGATCGCGCAGGGACGGGCCGAATTCATCGAACGCTACAGCGAGACCATCGCGGAGCTGCGGCGGCGCGGCTTTCATGTGCTCGCCTTCGACTGGCGCGGGCAGGGTGGCTCGCAGCGCTTCACCGACCGGCCGCGGCGCGGCCATGTCGGGCGCCTCCGGCATTACGAGCGCGACCTTGCTCTGGCCATCGCCGAGCTGCAGGCGCGGCTGCCGGCGCCGCATTTTGTCCTGGCGCATTCGATGGGCGCGGCGCTCTGCCTCGATGCGGCGCGGCGCGGCGCCTTGCCGGTCGCAAGGCTGGTCGCGCTGGCGCCGATGCTCGGGATCAGCATGATCGGGCGCCCGCGTGCGGCCCGGGTTCTGGCCTTCGTGCTCTACTGGCTCGGCTTCGGCAAGGCTTTCGTGCCCGGCGGCGGCGAGACGGCGATCGGCACCAAGCCGTTCGACGGCAACCGGCTGACCGGCGATCCGGTACGCTACGCCCGCAATGCGGCGCTCTCGGCGGCGGCGCGCGAGCTCGCCATCGGCGATCCGAGCGTCGGCTGGATTCGCGCCGCCTTCGAGCTGATGGATCGGCTGAGCGCGCCGCGCGCGGCCCTCGAGGTGCGCGTGCCGACGCTGGTGATCGCGGCCGGGCGCGATCCGGTGGTGTCGACGCCGGCGATCGAGCGCTTCGCCGCCCGGCTCAAGACCGGTTCGGCGCTGGTGCTGCCGACGGCGCGCCACGAGATCCTGATGGAGAGCGACGCGATCAGGGCGCAGTTCTGGGCGGCTTTCGACGCCTTCATTCCTGGCGAGGAGCTGACCGCGTCCGTCTCAGCCGGCGAGCAAAGCGAGCGCGGCCTGGTGCAGGGCCTTGTTGCCGGCGGCGAGGATCGTGCCGCCCTCGGCGGCGCTGCCGCCGCTCCATGAGGTGACGATGCCGCCGGCGCCCTCGACGATCGGGATCAGCGCGACGATGTCGTAGGGCTTCAGCCCGCTCTCGATCACCAGGTCGATATGGCCGGCGGCAAGCATGCAATAGGCGTAGCAGTCGCAGCCATAGCGGGCCATCCGCACCGCGCTTTCGACGCGGCCATAGGCTTGCTTCTCGGCGCCGGCGAAGAGCTGCGGGCTCGTCGTCATCAGCGTCGCCTCGGCGAGATTCGCGGTCTGGCGGGTGTGCAGCTCGCGTGGGCCGCCGGGGCCCTCATAGCGGGCCTTGCGGCCGTCGCCGGAGAAGCGCTCGCCGGTGAAGGGCTGGTTCATCATGCCGTAGACCGGCACGCCCTGGCGCGTCAGCCCGATCAGCGTGCCCCAGACCGGAATGCCGGAGATGAAGGCGCGGGTGCCGTCGATCGGATCGAGCACCCAGACATATTCGGCATCGGCATTCTCGGTGCCGAACTCTTCGCCGAGCACGCCATGTTCCGGAAAGCTGTGCTTGATCAGGTTGCGCATCGTCGCCTCGCCGGCGCGGTCGGCCTCGGTGACGGGATCGAACACGCCGCCGGCCGACTTGTCCTCGGTCGCGTGCATGGCTCGGAAGAAGGGGAGGATAGCCTGTCCCGAGGAGGTGGCGAGCTTGGCGACGAACTCCGTGAAATCGATCGCGCTCATTCCAGGTTCCCCGTGTCTCCGGCCAGCGAAACGGGGCCGGGCGCCGCCTGCTGCCTTCATGCTGGCGGCGAGGCGAGAAGACAAGACCGATTGCGGTGCGGCGCGGCGATCTGCGCCTGACGCATGCCCTCGCAAATTCTCTGCTGTGGGCTTGCGTTTTTGCGGTGCAATGTCTATTGTGCACTGCGAAGGGGAGATGACCTCAAACCTTCATTGCCCTCCTTGGGCGTTTCCTCCCTAGACTTGGGCCGCCACATCCGTGCGCGGCCCTTTTTCTTGTCCGCTGCCGTAGCGTCGCGCCTATTCGGCCGCCTGCCGCCAGTCGTCGATCCAGCCGCTCCAGCGGGCGAAGCTCTCCGCCATGGCAGCGCTGATCACCTGCTGCAGACCAGCGAAGCCGGCATTGGGTTCGAGCGTCGCCTCGTCCATATAGAGGGCGCGGTTGACCTCGATCTGCAGCGCATGCACGCCGGCACCAGGCGCCCCGTAATGCTCGGTGATGAAGCCGCCGGCATAGGGGCGGTTGCGGGTGACCGTGAGGCCGGCGCGGCGGAAGGCCTCCTCGGCGGCTTCGACGACGAAGCTGGCGGCGCTGGTGCCGAAGCGGTCGCCGAGGATGACGTCCGCCTTGGCGACACCTTCGCGGTCGAGCCCGGTCGAGGGCATCGAATGGGCGTCGACCAGGATGCAGGTGCCGAAGGCAGCCTGGGTCCGGTTCACCAGATGGCGCAGGCCGGCATGGTAGGGCCGGTAGAGCTCCTCGATCCTGGTCATCGCGACCTCGACCGGAATGCGCCCGGGATAGATCTCATGAGCATCGCCGACGATGCGCGGGATGGTGCCGAGACCGCCGGCGACGCGCAGCGAGCGGGTGTTGGCAAAACCGGGCAGGCGGCCTTCGAACATGCGCGGGTCGAGCTCGAAGGGCTCGCGGTTGACGTCGAGAAAGGCGCGCGGGAATTCGGCGACGAGGAGTGGCGCGCCGAGGGCGACGGCGTGGCGGAAGAGCAGGTCGACATAGGCGTCTTCCGAGCGCCGAAGCGAGCGCAGCGGCAGCCGCGAACCGTCGACGAAGGCGGCGGGATAGCGCCGGCCGGCATGGGGCACGTCGACCACGACCGGCACGACCTGCAGGGCAGGTTGGAAAAGGGTGAACGGGCGCTCGATCTCGGCGATCACGCTCTCGGGATGCGGGGCGGGGTTTTCGACTGGCGACATCATGTCGGGCGACTGAAGCACAAAGCGGGCCGGGGTTGAAGAGACCGGCTGCGATCGCGAGGATTGTCCGCGTTCATGGGTTGTTTACTGTAATGGGCGCAAATAGAAACGCATGACCCTGGAGGGCGCGAGTTGGTGCTAGAGCCGCTGGCGCAGGCCGGGATCGGCGACGCCCGGGGCGGCGGGACGGCCGGCTTGGCTCCAAGGGATGACGAGGCGAGCGAATCAGGTGCGGCTCAAGGCTGCGCCGGACGCGCGTCAGCGCAACAAGACGGACGATGCAGGCGCCATGACGAAGATTCTCCTCGCCGAAGACGACAACGACATGCGCCGCTTCCTGGTCAAGGCGCTGCAGAACGCCGGCTACGACGTCGCCTCCTTCGACAACGGACTCTCGGCCTATAACCGGCTGCGCGAGGAACCGTTCGAACTGCTGCTGACCGATATCGTGATGCCCGAAATGGACGGTATCGAGCTGGCGCGGCGCGCCACCGAGCTCGATCCCGACATCAAGGTGATGTTCATCACCGGCTTTGCGGCCGTGGCGCTCAACCCGGATTCGCAGACGCCGAAGGACGCAAAAGTGCTCTCCAAGCCGTTCCACCTGCGCGAGCTGGTGAACGAGGTCGAGAAGTTGCTGGCGGCCTGATCCGGGGCTGCCGGAACGCTTCGTCGAAACAAGCCGACGAAGCGCCTTGCAAGGTCGCTTGCGAGTCGGTATAGCCCCCTCACTCGCAACGACGTCGCCCCCGGGCCGGTGTCGTTCCTGGAGCCTTCGGGCGAAAAGGGCGCGTAGCTCAGCGGGAGAGCACTACGTTGACATCGTAGGGGTCACAGGTTCGATCCCTGTCGCGCCCACCATTTTCCTCCTTGTTCCGCAAGGACTTACGGCCACCCTCCGGGGTGGCCGTTTTGCTTTCCGGGCTCAGGCCGCAATGGTCGCCGGTTGCCGGCTCGCCTCAAAGAGCCAGTCGCGGAAGGCGAGCATGGCCGGCGTCAGCGAGCGCGATTGCAGCCAGGTCAGCCAGTAGCCGCCGAGCGAGACCTCGACCGGGAAGGGCCGTGCCAGACGGCTTGCCTCGAAATGGCGCTGGAACAGCAATGCCGGCACGAGCGCGACCCCTTCGCCGGCGGCAGCGACTTCGGCGAGCGCGATCGAGCTGTCGAAGACCGGGCCTCTGGCCAGCAGCGGCTCGATGCTGGCGGCTGCGCTCCAGAGCTTCCATTCATCGGCGCGATAGGAGCGCAGCAGCACCTCCTTGCCGAGATCGGCAGGCCGGCGCAGACGTGGCAGAATCGAGGGCGCGCAGACCGCCGTCATCGGCGCGTCGAACAGGCGCTCGGCGGCGGTGCCGTGCCAGGCGCCGCTGCCGAAGCGCAGGGCATAGTCGAGTCCCTCGGCGGCGAGGTCGACGCGATTATTGTTGGTGGTCAGGCGCAAATCGATGGCGGGGTGCGCCCGGCGGAAGGCGGCAAGGCGCGGCAGCAGCCAGCCCAGTGCGAAAGTGCCGACCGCGCCGACATTGAGCACCTCGACCGTGCGGCCGGCCTCGAAACGCTCTAGCATCCCGGCGATGCGGTCGAAGCTCTCGCGCAAGGTCGGCAGCAGGGCCTGGCCCTCGTCGGTGAGCGAGAGCCCGCGCGGCAGGCGGCGGAACAATTCGGCACCGAGCCGTTCCTCCAGCCCCTTCACCTGATGGCTGAGCGCGGCCGGCGTGACGCAGAGCTCGATCGCGGCGCGGGTGAAGCTGAGATGGCGGGCGGCGGCCTCGAAAGCGCGCAGCGCGTTCAGCGGCAGATGCGGCCGGAGCATGGGAAGACCTCAAGAAAACTAATGGCAGCTCAGAGATATCATCGTTTGCGATAGGGCAAATCTGCGGCGAGAACGGCGACAAGCGAGGCGCATACCAGCCTGCCAGCGCCGCCTCCGGCGTATCCGCCATGCCCGTTTCCACTGCCCCGGCCGCGGCGATGCCCGGCCGCGACGGCTTGCCCATGGAGAAACACGATGATCCGACGCCGTGACCTGCTGATCGGCTCCCTGCTTGCCGGGCCCGTGCTGCGCGGCCTGCCTGCGGTGGCCCAGCAGAGCGAAGAGGAAATGCGCAAGGCGCTGTTTGCGCTCGACCGGCGCCATGGCGGGCGGCTCGGCGTCGCGATCCTCGACAGCGCCACCGGCCGGGTCGTCGCGCATCGCGGCGGTGAGCGCTTCGCCATGGCGAGCACCTTCAAATTCGCCCTTGCCGCCTTCGTTCTGGCGCGGGTCGACCGCGGCGAGGAGAGCCTTGAGCGCCGTATCCCCTATGTGAAGGCCGATCTCGTGCCTTACTCGCCGGTGACCGAGAAGCATGTCGGCCGGGGCATGACCGTCGCGGAACTTTGCGAGGCGACGATGACGCTGAGCGACAACACCGCGGCGAACCTGCTGCTCGCCTCCTTCGGCGGGCCAGCGGCGCTGACCGCGCATATGCGCTCGCTCGGCGATGAGGTCTCGCGGCTCGACCGAAAGGAGCCTGAGCTGAACGAGGCCCGGCCGGGCGATCCGCGCGACACCACGACGCCGATCGCGATGGCTGGCCTGCTGCGCCAGACCGTGCTCGGCGGCGCGCTCCAGCCGGCCTCGCGCCAGCAGCTCACGGCCTGGCTGGTGGCCAACAAGACCGGCGGCAAACGGTTGCGCGCCGGCGTGCCTCAGGGCTGGCGCATCGGCGACAAGACCGGGACCGGGGCCAACCAGGTCACCAACGACATCGGCGTGATCTGGCCGCCGGGCCGGGCGGCGATCATCGTGACCGCCTACTATTCCGAGGCCGGGGGCTCGGGCGCCGAGCGCGAAGCGGTGCTCGCCGAGGTCGGGCGGATCGCGACCTCGCTTTGAGGCGCGGCCGAAATTCTGCTGCAACGGCGGTGGAATCGGCTTCGCTTGCGTGGTAGCTGACGTGAAATGGCCGTTTTCGCGCCCTATTCCGGCGTTTCCGGCCAAGGGCGGAGAACCGACATGCGGGCGAGATGGTGCGTTGGATTGATCCTGGCGGCTTCGCTCGGCGGCTGCATCACGCCCGCCGAGCAGCGCGCCGCCGATGAGGGGCGCTGCCGGTCCTATGGCTTCCGCCCGGGCTCGGATCCGTTCGCCAACTGCCTGATGGAGGTCGACCTCGACCGTTCGGCGGCGCGTCGCAGCCGGCTCGAGGCTTCCGGCTTCTATGGCCCGGGCTTCTATGGCGCAGGCTGGGGTCCTTATCGGCGCTGGTGAGGTCCACGGCGCGGCGCCCCAGCTGTGACCGGCGATCGAGCCAGCCGGGTCGCAGCTTGTCGGAGCGTCGCGTCACTCCGCGTCGGCCTGGCGCTCCGGCTCTGCATCGTGGAAGGCGGGGAGGGCGCGTGCTGCGGCCTCGGCCTTGAGCAGGCGCGGGAACTGCGTGACATCGACCTTGAAGCGGCGGGCATTGCCGAGCTGCGGCACCAGGCAGAGATCGGCAAGGCTCGGCGTCTCGCCGAAGCAGAACGGCCCGGCGGTCTTCGCAGCCAATTGCTCGCAGGCCGAAAGCCCGTCGACATTGACCCCGGCGGCCCAGGCCAGGACGGCGTTGCTGTCATGGCCGAGCTCGCGCACCCGGTTCAGCACTTTGAGGTTCTGCACCGGATGGGTGTCGCAGGCGATGATCTGGGAAAAGGCGCGCACGCGCGCCCGTTCCAAGGGCGTCGCCGGCAGGAGCGGCGGCTGCGGATAGGTTTCGTCGAGCCATTCGATGATGGCGAGCGACTGGGTCAGGACGCCGCCGTCGTCGAGCTCGAGCACCGGCACCAGCCCTTGTGGATTCAGGGCCAGGTAGTCAGGCGCCCGCTGCTCGCCATGGCGCAGATGATGCGAGACCTGCGTGACGGCGAGGCCCTTGAGATTCAGCGCGATGCGCACCCGCCAGGCCGCCGAGCTGCGGAAATAGCCGTGCAGTTTCATCGTCGCCTCGCTCGTCGCCGCCGGTTGTGCCCAGCGCCTTGTTCTCCGCCATCTCGGCGTCGATTGACAGGCGGGTGGACGGATTTTCCCGATCGGGAAGCGGGTGCGCCGCAGCAATCAGCGGAGCGTCAGGCCGGCGACGGGAAGAGCGATCACGGCACGAGGACCCGGCGGGGTCGGATGCGCACCCGGCTGCGCGTTCAGAAGCTATAGCCGAGGCGCGCGCCGAAGTTCGACGGGCCGCGCGGATTGCCGGTGCCAGCGGCGAGATTGTCGGAACAGCCCGCCGTGCTGAAATGCTCCAGCGTCGCGATCAGGCTCCAGCGATCGCTCAGGCGATAGCCGAGCGAGGCTGCGCCGCGCGCGCCGGTGTTGCAGCCGAGGTTCAGCCGGTTTTCGGGCACGACGCCATTGGTCTTGCCGTTGTTCAGCGCTGCCCCGAGGCTGGCTTCGACGAACAGCGCCTGCGAGAGGTCGATGGTCCAGGTGGCGCCGGCATAGGCGTATTGCGTGCCGTTGAGATTGAGGCTCGAGCCGAGATGGAAACGCGGCACGAAGGCATTGGCGATGCGGTCGCTCAGGGTGGCGATACGCGGGGTCAGAAGTTCCGCGCCGAAATTCAAAAGGCCGCTCTCGCGTCCACCCGGATTGGCTGCACCGGCACCGAAGCGGGCTTCCCAGGCCGGGGAAGGCGGCGCGCTGGCCGGCGCATAGCCCAGCGCGCGGGAGACGTTGCTTTCGCCCTGCGCCAGCGCGGGCGCGGCAAGAAGGGAGAAGGCAACGGCGATCGACGCGACGCGAAACATGGCGGGTGGGGTGTTCTCTTGATCAGATTGCAAGCTAGTGAAGCGCAGAGAGTGGTGGCCGCATTGTGACGACCAGGGGGTCGTCCCCGTGCCGGCGTCAGCCGCTGCGCCACCATGCCACGCCGAGAATCACCAGGATCGCGACGAATTGCAGGACGACGCGCAGTCGCATCAGCTTCTGCGAGGTGCCGGCGCTGCCGCCGCGCAGCATGTTGATCAGGCCGAGCAGCAGCACCAGCGCGACGGCGCCGATCGCGACGGGGGTGAGGGCGGACGAGAAGCTCATCGGCAGGGTTTAGTCCCGTGTCGGGTGCTTGGCCAGCCGGATGACGGCGGCGAAGCGCCACAGTTCAGCGATAGCGTCGTTGCACGATCAGGTTGGCGGCGATGGTCAGCAACAGCGTTGCCGTCATCAGGATGAAGGAGATGGCGCCGCCGAAGGGCCAGTTGTTCTGCTGGGCGAACTGGCCATAGACCAGCGGCCCCATCATCTGGAATTTCGGGCCGCCGAGCAGCACCGGCGTGGCATAGGCGTTCATCGCCAGGATGAAGGTCAGGATCGTGCCGGCGAGGATGCCGGGCAAGGCGAGCGGCCAGAGCACGCGGCGGAACATCGCTGCCGGGCCGGCGCCGAGGCTGAAGGCGGCTTCCTCGACATTGCGGTCGATGCCCTCGATCACGCTCTGCAAGGTCAGCACCATGAAGGGCAGGTTGACCGCGACGATGCCGATCAGCACGGCATTCTCGGTGAACATGATCTCGATCGGCCGGTCGATCAGGCCGAGGCCGATCAGCGAGGCGTTGAAGGCCCCCTTGTTGCCGAAGGCGGTCATCCAGCCGGCGGCGCGCACGGCATTGCCGACGAAGAGCGGCAGCACCACCAGCATGACCAGCAGGTTCTTGAAGCGGCTCTGGGTGCGCGCCAGCACATAGGCGAGCGGGAAGCCCATGATCAGGCAGGCCAGGGTGCAAATCACCGCGACGCGGATCGTGCGCAGCAGCACGTTGAGATAATAGGCGTCGGTGAAGAACTTGACGTAGTTCTCGACCGTCAGCCCGTCGACCATGAACTGGCCGGGGATGAACTGGTTCAGCGAATAGCGGAACAGGATCGCGACCGGGCCGATCAGGCCGATCGCGACCAGGATCGTCGCCGGCAGCACGAGCATGCCGGCGAGGCTGGTGCGGGCGCCCGCGACGGGTTCGGGGGCGGTCATGCTCATGGCAGCGGCCCGTCATGCTCGGGCTTGACCCGAGCATCTCCGGAC
Source organism: Bradyrhizobiaceae bacterium (assembly GCA_036676315.1). Lineage (GTDB taxonomy): Bacteria > Pseudomonadota > Alphaproteobacteria > Rhizobiales > Beijerinckiaceae > Allobosea. Next base: position 41,035 of record JAKFDB010000154.1, on the reverse strand, counting down.
GAGAAAGCGCCGATGTGGGACGCCCTAATCGTCAGGAGATTCTCAGGTCTGCGCTTCGCTGCGCCCGAGAATGACGCGCTTGCGAGCCTCCTCACGCCTTGAAGACCTTGTCCCACCACTCCTTCATCGCCGCGTCGTTCTTGGCGAGGTAGCCGTAGTCGAGGTCCTTGAGGCGTTTTTCCTCCTCGGCGGTGAAGCCGATCCGCTTCTGCAGGTCGGGCGCGACGGTCAGGCCGGTCACCGTGCCGTTATAGCCCATGTCGACCGCGAAGGCCTCCTGGGCGCTCTTCTCGAGCATGGCGTTCATATAGAGGTAGGCGTTTTCCTTGTTCGGCGCGTTCTTGGGGATCGAGAAGCCCGAAATATAGAGCGGGATGCCCTCGCTCGGCGCCGCCGATTCGCAGGCGATGCCGGCATTCTGCCATTGCACGGCGCGGGCCTTCCACATCACGCCGATGCCGATCTCCTCGGTCTTCAGCGCCTGGGCGAAGGCCTCGTTGGTCGGATAGACGCGGGCGCCGGCCTGCTTGGCCTCGAGCAGCACCTTCTTGGCGCCCTCGAAATCGATCATGCTGGCGCCGCCGGTCGCGGCCATCGAGGCGGCCATGATCACATAGAGATACTGGATGTCGATGATGCCGATCTTGTTGCCGTGCTTGGGATCGAAGGCATCCTTGAAGCTGGTCGGGGCCGGGTTGATCAGCTTGGGATTGTAGACCACCACCTTGCCAGAATAGATCTGCCCGATGCCGTATGGATATTTCATCGTCGGCATCAGGTTCTTGGCATTGGGGATCTTGGCGTAGTCGAGCTGCTCGACGACACCGGCCTCGTTCATCTCGAACATGTTGGCGGATGACAGGCCCTGGATGTCGGTGGTGCCGCGCGGCAGGCGCCGCTCGGCGACCATCTTGGCGCGCCGCGGCGAGTCCGCCGCCTGGTCCTGCAGGATCTCGATGCCCTTGGGCTTGAGCAGCGGTTCCTCGATGTTCTTGGTCAGCAGGCGGGCATAGTCGCCGCCCCAGGTGCCGACCACGACCTTGCCGCCGGACTGCGCAAAGGCAGGGCTGCCGAACGCCACGGCCGTGGTCCCGGCGGCCAGGCCTTTGAGGACATCGCGTCTGTCGATCGTCTTCATGTTTTTTCTCCCCTGTTGGACGCCTGCCGGAAGAGTTGGGGCATCGCCTGGCCCGAAAAGCGGTCGCCGCCTTCCGAAGCCATGCCTCAGCTCTCGCGCGGATAGACGAGCCCGGCGTCTTCGGCCCAGCCTATCGTGATCGTGTCTCCCGGTTTCGGTTCGGCCATGCCCTGACGGTTCGGCAACTGCAGCAGCATGCGATCATGCTCGGTCAGCCGGACATCGATGTCGAGCAGCGCGCCGAGATAGGAAACGTGCTCGACCCGGGCCGGAAAGCGGTTGGCGCAGCCTTCCGCCTCGGCGCCGATGGCGAGGCGTTCGGGCCGCAGCGCCAGCGTCGCCGGGCCGCTCGCGGGAGCGTTGCAGCCGATCTCGAGCCCGCCCTTGCTGCGGAAGCGGCCGGGCGCCGCGATCTCGCCATCGAGGAAGGCGCTGCGGCCGATGAAGCCGGCGACGAAGCGGTCGGCCGGCTTCTCGTAGAGTTCGCGCTGGGTGCCGATCTGGCGGACCTTGCCCTTCTCCATCACCACCAGCCGGTCGGCCATGGTCAGGGCTTCCTCCTGGTCGTGGGTCACCATGATGGTGGTCAGGCCGAGCTTGCGCTGCAGGTCGCGGATCTCGACACGGACTTCCTGGCGCAGTTTGGCGTCGAGATTGGAGAGCGGCTCGTCGAGCAGCAGCACGTCGGGCTGCATGGCGAGCGCCCGGGCCAGCGCGACGCGCTGCTGCTGGCCACCGGAGAGCTGGCGCGGATAGCGGGCGTCGAAACCGGTGAGCTGGACGAGGCGCAGCGCCTCGGCGACGCGCGGCGCGCGCTCGGCCGGGGCCATCTTGCGCATCTCCAGGCCGAAAGCGACGTTATCGGCGACGCTCATATGCGGGAACAGCGCATAGCTCTGGAAGACCAGCCCGCAATTGCGCTTCCAGGGCGGCAGACCGGTGACGTCGCGCTCGCCGATGGTGATCTTGCCGGCTGTCGGCTGGATGAAGCCGGCGACCATGCGCAAGGTCGTGGTCTTGCCGCAGCCGGAGGGGCCGAGCAGCACCAGGAACTCGCCATCGGCGATGTCGATGCTGAAATCGTCGACCGCGTGGAACTCGCCATAGGTCTTGCGGAGATGGTCGATCGAAAGACGTGCCATCAGACGACCCGGCTCAGCTTGACGTAACGGTCGGTGACGATCATCGCCGCTCCGATCAGGACGATCTGGATGACGGAAGCAGCGGCGACGGCCGGATCGATCTTCCATTCGAGATATTGCAGGATCGCGATCGGCAGGGTGATCCGCCCCGGGCCGACCAGGAAGAGGCTCATCTCCAGATTGCCGAAGGAGGTGACGAAGCCGAACAGGCCGGCGGCGACGAGGCCCGGCCGGATGCTCGGCAAGGTGATGCGCCAGAAGGTCTTCCAGGGGCCGGCGCCGAGATTCTGCGCCGCCTCCTCGATGGTGCGGTCGAAGCCGACGAGGCTCGCGGTGACGAGCTTCACCACCCAGGGAATGACGACGAGAGTGTGGGCCGCGACGAGGCCGCCAGCTGAGCCCAGCACCGGCAGGCCGGTGGCGATCTCGGTCTCGATCTGGAAGACGTAGATCGCCGTGCCGAGCACGATGCCGGGCATCACCAGCGGCAGCAGCAGGAAGGTGTTGAGCGCCGGCCCGAGCACGATGCGATGCCGGACGAGGGCGAGGCTGGCGGGGACGCCGAGCGCGAGGCCAATCAGCGTCGCCAGCACCCCGACCTGGAGGCTGAGCACGAAACCGTCGACGAAGGCCTTGTTGTTGGCCGCCGCCGCAAACCAGCGCAGCGAGTAGCCTTCCGGCGGGAAGGAGGGAATCTCCTGCCGGAAGAAGGCGAGCCAGGTGACGAAGATCAGGGGCAGGAGGATGAAACCGAGCGAGAGCATGGCCGCGCCATTGAGCGCAATGCGGCCGGGGCTCAGGCGGGCGGCGGTCAAGCGGGCATCCCTGTCATCGGCGGACCTTGCTCCTCAATGCAGCGTGTTCTTGTAGAAGGCGCCGCCCTTCATGATCACCGGCAGCTTCGCGCCCTGGTCCTGGAATACGCCGAGATCCTTCAGCGGGTCACCATCGATCAGGATGATGTCGGCGAAGGCCCCTGCATGGAGCGTGCCGAGCTTGCCTTCCATGCGCAGCAATTGCGCGCCGACCGTCGTCGCCGAGCGAATGATTTCGATCGGCGAGAGCACCTCGCGGCGCAGCAGGAACTCGCGCGACTGGTCGACCTGGAGCTGGCCGAGCAGGTCCGAGCCATAGGCGACGGGCACGCCGGCGCGCTTGCAGATCTCGAGCGAGCGCAGGCCGCCATCGATGACGAGGTCGTTCTTGGCCAGCATGTCGCCGGTCATGCCGAATTCGGCGGCGCGTTCCTTCATCGCGTAATAGGCGACGAGGTTGGCGGTGAGGAACATGTTGTTCTCAGCCATCAGCTTGGCTGAGGCCTCGTCGATCAGGTTGCCGTGCTCGATGGCGCGCACGCCGCATTGGGCGGCGCGCGTGATCGCCTCGGGCGTATAGGCATGGGCGCAGACATAGCGGCCGAAGGCCTTGGCCTCGGTCACGGCCGCGGTGACTTCCTCGACCGTGAACTGCATCGAATCGAGCGGATCGTAGGGAGAGGCGACGCCGCCCGACATCATGATCTTGATGTGGTCGGCGCCGAGCCGCATCTGCTCGCGCGTCGACTTGATCACCGAGGAGACCCCGTCGGAGATGTTCATCGTATAGGCCATGGCGTTGCAGCAATGGCAGCGGGCGCCGAAATCGGTGCGCCGGCGCGGATCGCTGTGGCCACCGGTCGGGCCGATCGCGGCGCCGGCGATGAACAGGCGCGGCCCGGCGACATCGCCCTTCTCGACCGCTTCCTTGATGCCCCAATCGGCGCCGCCGGTGTCGCGCACGCTGGTGAAGCCGCGGTCGAGCATGCCCTTCATCAGCCTGACCGCCCGTGCCGTCATCAGCGTCAGCGGCATGTTTTCCATCGTCCGGATATAGACCTCCGAGAGGAAGACATGGACGTGGCTGTCGATCAGCCCGGGCATCAAGGTGCGTCCGCCGCAGTCGATCACCTGGGCCTTGCCGGCCTTGATCGGCTTGTCCGAAACCTCGCGGATCAGCTCGCCCTCGACCAGGATCTCATGGCCGCCGCGCAATTCCCCGTGAGCAGGCTCCAGCATGGCGAAGTTGCGGAACAGGATCTGCGTCATGGCGGGCGGCCTCCGAGCGATCAGGTTCTGATATATTATGAGCTGGAATCTACTTGTCCATCACGCCATGCGGGAGTTTGCAGAGGGCTCTCGCCTGTTGCGATCAGCCGGCCGCCATCGCGTTCTGGGCGATCGCGCGACCGCGGATCGGGGCCGAAAGGTCGTCGGCGAGCGCCCGACTGATGGCCGGCAACCCGTCGAGCAGGCTCGGCAGGAAGGCCTGCGAGGGCGGCAGGCGCTTGGGCAGGGCATGCAGCGCCCGGGCCATCTGCAGCGGGTCGCGCTGGCCCTCGCCGTTCTGGGTGGGGTCGTGCAGCACGTCGATCAGGCGCAGGTTGTCGGCGCGCTCGGCGCGGATCGCCTGCTCCAGCCGCGGCCGGACGCGCGGCACGATCAGCGCCGGCTTGTCGAAGGAGAGGATCTCGCAGAACGTATTGTAGCCGCCCATGGCGACGACGCAGTGGGCCCGGTTCATCAGGAGCTCGAGGCGCGGCTCGAAGCCGATGCTCTCCAGCTTGGGCAGGCGGGCGATGCGGTCGGTGAATTCCTTGCGCTTCTCGCGCGACATGAACGGGCCGAAGACGATCAGCGCCGGCAATTCGATCGTCGCGTCGGCCTCATAGGCGGAGATCACCCAGTCGATCACGCCGGCGCCGTCGCCGCCGCCGCCGGGCGTCACCAGGATGAAGGGACCCTTGGTGATCCGCGGGTGCCGGTTCGGCGGCATCGGCGAGGGCACGGCCCGCTTGAGATAGCCGGTATAGCGTACCTTGCCGGCGAAAAGATGCTGGTTGGGCAGGCCGACGAGCGGATTGTAGACGCTCTCCAGCCCATAGACGAAGATGTCGTCGTAGATATGGGCGAGGGCATCGATCGCGCCGCTCTGACGCCATTCCTCGTGCAGCTTGCCCGGCTCGTCGAGCACGTCGCGCAGTCCCAGAATAATGCGCGCGCCGCGGCGGCGCAGGATCTCCAGCGAGGGCAGCAATTCGCCGCGCAGCCCGAGCGGCTCCTTGTCGACGATCACCACGTCGGGGTCGAAGGAGAGCGCGACCTGCTTGATGATATCGGTGCGCAGGCGGATCGTGTCGCTAAGATCGAGATTGAGGTGGTGCGGCGAATAGCGGCCGTCGCTCTGCTTCTCGATGCCGGGGATGCGGACATAGTCGACGCCGTCACCGAACTGGAAGCTCGAGATCACCGACGAACCGGAGACGATGATCACTGATATATGAGGGTAGCTCGCGACCAGCGAATTGGCGATCGCGCGGCAGCGGCGGATATGGCCGAGGCCGAAGGTGTCGTGGCTGTAGATCAGCACCCGCGGCGCATGGGGGCTGGCTGGCGGGCGACGCGTCCCGCTATCGTCGATGAGGCTGAGGGACATGCCGCGTCGCGTCCTCTGCTGGAAGGTCAGACGGCCTCCTGGGGGCGGAGAACGCATCGATACTGCCAGCGACCATAGCGCCGCCGGAGGCGCGCTCCAAGTCCACCGGCAGCGCAAACAGCGCCGGCGGCGTCACAAAATTGATGGCGGCATGCCCGCTGATCCGCGCCAGCAGCGTCTCGAGAAAGGCCCAGGTGGTCGCGTCATGGTCGCGATGGTGGAGCAGCAGGCCGAAATTGGTCGTGTGGCCCGTCTCTTCGCGCCGGGCGGCAAGCAGGCCGAGCATTTCGGTGAGCAGGTCGTCGTCGCGCCGTCCGACACGGCCCTGATGCCAGTCGATCAGGTCGAGGTCGCTGTTGACCAGCACCGGGCCGGCCTGCGAGCCGAGCGTGAACTTGCGGAAGCAGGACAGGCCGGTGAGGCCGAGGCCGGGTAGGGCTTCGGCGATGCCCGGGTCGATCCGGTTCCAGGGCGGCACGAAGACCGGCAGGGCGCGGGCGCCGAAAAGCTCGCGCAGGCGCTGCCAGCCCGCCGCGATCTCGGCGAGAACCTCATCTTTCGGCCGGTGGTTGCCGACTTCGGTCTTTTTCTGCGCGGCCGGCGCGTGGTTGGCGTGCCGGACGCCGTGCTGGCAGGGGAAGAGCAAAGGGGCATTTTCGAGCCGCCGTGCCAGCGCCTCCTCGGCGAGCAGCGGGATCGCCGCCAGCAGCACCGGTGCCGCGAAGCGCTCGCTCAGCGCGGCGAGCTTGTCGAGCTGGGCGCCGGGGGCGACGGCATCGTCGTCGCGCAGCCAGAACGCGATGCGCCGGCCAGCGAGAGCCCAGCGGTCGAGTTCGGCGAGCAGCGCCGGCCAGTCAGCCTCAGCGCTCATCGGCTTGCCTTGCAGCGCTGGGAGTGGCGGCGGCGCATCGTGGTTTCCAGGGCCTGGCCGAGTATGGCGCAGGCGGCTTCGCCATTGCGCTCCTCGCGGGCGAAAACCCGGGCGGCGGCGCCGAGGCGCTCGCGCAGGGCGGGCTGCGCGATCAGGGTCGCGATTGCATCGGCTAGGGCCGTCTCGTCATGGTTCGGGGCGAGCAGCCCGGTCCGGCCGGGCTCGACCACGGCGGGCACGCCGCCGCTCGCGAGCGCCGCGACGGGAAGGCCCGCTGCCTGCGCTTCCAGATAGACCAGACCATAGGCCTCGTTGAGGCCCGGCCAGACAAAGAGGTCGTGGGCGGCGAGCTCGGCCTGGGTTTCGGCATTGCTGCGCCGGCCGAGCCAGCGCAGCCGATCCGGGGCGAAGCCGGCGAAAGCGGCCTCGACGGCGGTGCGCTGGGGGCCGTCGCCGATCAGCGTCAGGCTCCAGGGCTGGTCTGCGATCCGCGCGAGGCTGCGAGCCAGGGCGAAATAGCTGTTCTCCTTCGTCCCCTTGCGCATCATCGCGACGACGATCAGGCGGACGGGCTCGCCCGCTTGTCGCGCCGGGCCGGATCGGGCGGGGATCTCGCCATCGGCGAGCAGGAAGGGCGGCAGGTCGACCAGCCGGCCCGCATCGGGGATGAGCTTCGCCAGCCCCTCGCGATCGCGCGGCGTCATGCAGAAATGCAGATCGGCGCGCAGGATCGCGGCGCGCGCCAGCGCCGCCGCCGGCGCCCAGGGGCCCTCGAAGCGCTTCGGCGCGTCGCTGTCCTCGGTCAGGACATAGGGCAGGTCGAAGCGCTGGGCGAGGGCGGGGCCGATCAGGTCCGGGGCGCGGTAGTGGCAGTGATAGGTGAAGAACAGGTCCGGCCGGGCGGCAGGGGCCTGCCAGGCACGGGCGAGCTGCTCGACCACCTCCCGCGCGTTCGCCTGATTGGCGGCGAGCTGCGCCTTGTCGGGCTCGCGCATGAAGCTGCGCTCGGACGGTACGATCTCGACATGGTGGCCGAGCCGTTCGAGCAGCGTGACAAGCTGCCAGGCCATGCGCCGGTCGCCGGAAATGGCGCCATCGCCATACCGGTTGAGCGGCGTGTGGAAAGCGATCTTCAGCGCAGGCATGAAAGGCAATCCGGCAGCGCGGCCGCGCTCAGCGATAGGGGTCGGCCGCATCGCGCAAACCGTCGCCGAGGAAATTGAAGGCGAGGATGATGACGATGACGGGGACGCACGGATAGAGCAGCCAGGGATAGAGCGCCACCACGTTGATGTTCTGGGCCTCGTTGAGCAGCACGCCCCAGCTGGTGATGGGCGGGCGCAGGCCGAGGCCGAGGAAGGAGAGCGCCGTCTCGCCGAGAATGGTCTTGGGCACGGTGATGGTCGCGGCGGCGATCAGATGGCTCATGAAGCCCGGCACGAGGTGCAGGCCGATGATGCGGGCGGGCTTGGCGCCCATCAGCTGGGCGGCGACGACATAGTCCTCCTCGCGCAGCGAGAGCAGTTTGGAGCGTACGGCGCGCGCCAGCCCGGTCCAGTCCATCAGGCCGAGGATCACGGTGATGCCGAAATAGACCAGGATCGGACTCCAGGAGGCCGGCATGATCGCGCCCAAAGCCAGCCAGAGCGGGATATGCGGCAGCGACTGCACGATCTCGATCAGGCGCTGGACGAGCAGGTCGACCTTGCCGCCGTAATAGCCGGCGATGCCGCCCATGACGACGCCGAGCACGAAGGAGACCATGACGCCGAGCAGGCCGATGGTCAGCGAGATGCGTCCGCCATAGAGAATGCGCGAGAACATGTCGCGGCCGAGCCGGTCGGTGCCGAGCAGGAAGAGCGTGCCGCCCTCGGGCGGGCAGAACAGGTGCAGGTTGCCCGGAACCAGCCCCCAGAAATAGTAGCCGTCCCCGCGGCAGAAGAAACGGATCTGCTGGGGCCTCGTGGTGTCGATGTCGTATTCGCGCTTCAGGTTCTCCATGTTGAGGCGCTGGGTATAGGGATAGACGAAGGGGCCGAGGAAGGTGCCTTCGTGGAAGAGATGGACCTGCTGCGGCGGCGCCCGGATGAAATCGGTGTCGCGGGTCGTGTAGTGATAGGGCGCGAGGAACTCGCAGATCACGATCGAGGCATACATCACCAGGATGACGACGCCGGAGATCACCGCGAGCTTGTGCCGGCGGAACTTCCACCACATCAGCTGCAGCTGGGAGGCGAGATAGACGCGCTCCTGCTCCGGCGACATCTTCTCGACGGCATAGGGTTCGAACGGCGCGGTCGACCAGCGGTGCGGCAGCGCGGCAGGGTCGGAGGTGGGGGGCGGCGATGTCGTCACTTGGTCGCCGTTCCCTGCAGGCGGATGCGTGGGTCGAGGATCGCGAGCGCGATGTCGGAGATCAATACGCCGATCACCGTCAGGAAAGACAGGAACATCAGGAACGAGCCGGCGAGATACATGTCCTGGCTCTGCAAGGCCCTTATCAGCAGCGGGCCGGTGGTCTGCAGCGAGAGCACGATCGCGACGATCTCGGCGCCGGAGACGATCGAGGGCAGGATGTCGCCGATATCGGAGACGAAGAAGTTCAGCGACATGCGCAGCGGGTATTTGCGCAGCGCCTTGCCCGGCGGCAGCCCCTTGGCGCGGGCGGTGACGTAATACTGCTTCTGGAGCTCGTCGAGCAGGTTGGCGCGCACCGAGCGGATCATCCCGGCAGTGCCGCCGGCGCCGATGATGATCACCGGGATCCAGAGGTGCTCCAGCACCGATCTGAACTTGGCCCAACTCATCGGCTGGTTGAGATATTGCGGGTCGACGAGCCCGCCGATCGAGGTGCCGAACCAGACATTGGCGAAATAGAGGAAGATCAGCGCCAGCAGGAAATGCGGCACGGCCAGCCCGATCAGCCCGATGAAGCTGAGCCCGTAATCGCCCCAGCTGTACTGATGCGTCGCCGAATAGATGCCGATCGGGAAGGCGACGATCCAGGTGAAGATGATGGTGAAGAACGACACCACCATGGTCAGGAACAGGCGGTCGCCGACGATGTCGCGGACCGGGAGCTGGTACTCGAAGGAGTAGCCCATGTCGCCGCGCAGGAGGCCGGTGACCCACCAGAAGTAACGCTCGATCGGCGGCTTGTCGAAACCGTATTCCTTCTTCAGGAACTCGACGCGGCTCATGTCCGCCTTCTCGCCCTGGGCCTGCATCTCCGCGACCATGGTCTCGAAATAGTCGCCCTCCGGCAGGTTGATGACCGTGAAGATCAGCGCGCTGGTGATCAGCAGCGTCGGGATCATTACCAGGATGCGCTTGAAGATGTAGTTCAGCAGCACGGTTTCACGGCCCCCGCTTTGCCGCCGGCCCGTCGGCGAACCAGAAGGTGTCCGGCAGATAGCGGCCGAAGAAAGCTCCGGGCTCGAAGCTGTACAGACCCTGCTCCGGAACGTTGCGCAGGTTCCTGGAAACGACGACGGGTTGCAGCGTGGCGTTGACCACGCCGATCGAGAAGAGCTGCTCGGCGTTGATCCTGAGCATCCTTTGCCAGATCACCCGGCGTTCGTCATGCGTCGCCGACTGGCGCCAGGCGACGTAGAGCTCGACCAGTTCCCTGGCCGCCTGCAGATCGGGCGCTTCGCCCTCGCGCCCTCCGGTTTCGTAGAACTGGCCCCAGCGCGGCCAGTTGAACTGGCTCGACGATGTCGGGGCGAGCGCGTCCGGCTCCATCTCGGCGGCGACCAGAGCATTGTCCATGCCGGTCCAGACCGACATCACCGTCTGGCCGGCGAGGATGCGGCGGCGGAAGACATCGAGCTGCGAGGAGCGCGGGTGCATCTTCAGGCCGATGGCGCGGAAATCCTCCTTCAGCAGGTCGAGGATGTCGGTCTCCTCGGTCGAGGCACCGGCGGTCTCGATGTTGAATTCCAGGCGCCTTCCGTCGGGGAACAGCCGGATGCCCTGGGAATCGCGCTTGCCGAGCCCGATCTCGTCGAGCAGGCGGTTGGCCTCGGCGACGTCGTGCTTCATCCACATATCCGCCAGTTCCCGGTCGTGCAGCGGGCTTTCGGGCAAGGCGGTGTTGCTGCTCTCCTTGGCGAGACCGAAGAAAATGACCCGGTTGACGTCCTTGCGGTTGATCGAAAGCGAGAGCGCGCGGCGCCAGCGCTGGCTGCGGTTGAGCTCGCGCCAGGCAGGGTCGACCGCGTTCAGGTTCGGCATCAGGGCGAAATAGGCGCCTTCGGCGCGCTTCCAGAGCTTGACGTCGAAATTCATCCGCTTCGAGGCTTCCTTCAGGAAGGTGTAGTTGTCGAAGCGCAGATAGCGTGCCTGCAGATCGCTCTCGCCGGCGGCGGTCTTGGCCGGGATCAGCGAGGCGGTGCCGATGGTCATGGTGACCTCGTCGACATAGGGCAGCTGCCGCCCCTTCTCGTCGACGCGGTGGAAATAGGGATTTCGGACGAAGCTGAACTGCTCGGCCGGGATCGAGGTGGTATTGCGCCACGGGTCGAGCGTCGGCAGGTCCGGGTTCTCCGGGCGGTACTGGCGCGAGAAGCGCTCATGCAGCGCGCCCCAGTCCTTGACGCGGACCTCCCGCACCTTCTGGGCCAGCGCCTCCTTGTCGGCATAGCGCTCGTGGAACTGCCGCAGATAATGCGCCGGCATGGCGATGTAGAGCGGCTGGGCTCCGGCCAGCGCCGGCAGGAAGACCGGGTTCGGCCGCGACCAGGAATAGCGCACCGTCCGCTCGTCGATGACCTCGAACTTCGCCTTCTCGTCGGCGATGACCATGGCCTGCGGCGGCCCGCCCGGCGAGAGCCGCTTGTTGTTGGCGACGTCCTCCCACCAGTAGCGGAAATCCTCGGCGGTGAAGGGATGGCCGTCGGACCAGCGATGGCCGGGACGCAGCCGCAAGGTGAAGACACGGCCGCGCTCGACCTCGACGGCCTCGAGCAAATCGGGCGTGAGCTCGAGCTTTTCGTCATAGATGACGAGGCGGGTGTAGCCGTAGAGCGTCATCATGCGGATGTCGCGCTGGTCGCCCATCAGCATCCGCATCGTGCCGCCATGGCGGCCGGGCTCGCGCCCCATCGCCGCGACGTCGATGACCCGTGGCTTCTCGGGCAGCCGCTGTTCGATCGGCGGCAGCTTTCCGGCCGCGACGCTGGCGGCAAGGACGGGGCTGTCGATGAAAGCCTCGGCACAGGCGGAGCCGGCAAACGGAGCGGCCAGCGCGGCCAGTGCCGCGAGCAGCAGGGTTCTTGCGCGCCGGGTCCTCATCAAGCCAGCTCCCGGACGTCAGCGCCTTGCCGGGCGAGCACGAGATGGCCGGAGCCGAGATCGAGATGGGTGAGCCGGTCGCCGGCGCCCTCCGGCCTGAAGCAGGCCGGCCAGTGGCGCATGTCGGAGGCGCCGCCGGGCGCCGCCAGCTTGAAGTCGAGCTTGCGGTCGAGGTCGGCGAAGGGCACCGATTTCAGCAACGCCTTGGTGTAGGGATGCACCGGCGCGCTGAACAGCGTGTGGCGTGGCGCGAGTTCGACGATGCGGCCATTGGCCATCACCGCGATGCGGTCGGCCATGTAGTTCACCACGGCGAGATTGTGCGAGATGAACAGGAAGGTCAGCCCTCGTTCGGCCTGCAGGTCCTTGAGCAGGTTGAGGACCTGGGCCTGGACCGAGACATCGAGCGCCGAGACCGGCTCGTCGCAGATGATCAGGTCGGGATCGAGCGCCAGCGCCCGGGCGATGCCGATGCGCTGGCGCTGGCCGCCGGAGAAGGAATGCGGATAGCGATTGAGGAAGCGCGGATCCATCCCGACATCCTCCATCAGCGCCTTGACCCGCGCTTTCTGCCCGGCGCCGTCGCCGCGTTCATGGATGGCGAGCGGCTCGCGCAGGATGTTCATCACCGTCATCCGCGGCGAGAGCGAGGAGACCGGGTCCTGGAAGATCATCTGGATCCGGGGCCGGAAGTCGCGTAGCGCGTCGCCTTTCAGCCCGAGTACGTCGACGCGCTCGCGGCCGTCGTCGAAGCTGACCTCGCCGGAATCGGCGGTGATCGCCCGCATGATCAGCTTGCTGACCGTGGTCTTGCCGCAACCGCTCTCGCCGACGAGGCCGAGGCATTCGCCACGCATGATGTCGAAGCTGACATCGTCGACCGCCAGCACCGTCGACTTGGTGCCCTTGCCGAAGAAGCGGCTCGTGCCGGTGGTGTAGGTCTTGCGCAGATGGCGCACCGCCAGCAGCGGCTCGTCCTGCGTGCCGGCGGCGCGCGGCGGCTGTTGTGCCTTCGGCGCGACCGGGGCGCGCGGGCGGGCCTCGCGCAGCGCCACCAGCCGCTCGCCCTCCTGCATGTCGAAATGCGGCGAGGCGTTGAGCAGCGCCTTGAGATAAGGGTGCTCGGGACGGCGGAAGATGTCCTCGGCGGTGCCGCTTTCCATGATCTCGCCATGGTAGATCACCACGACCTCGTCGGCCATGTTGGCGACGACGCCGAGATCATGTGTGATGAGCAGGATTGCCATGCCCATCTCGGCCTGCAGGTCGCGCATCAGGTCGAGCACCTGGGCCTGGATGGTGACGTCGAGCGCGGTCGTCGGCTCGTCGGCGATCAGCAGGGCCGGCTCGCAGATCAGCGCCATGGCGAGCATGGCGCGCTGGCGCAGGCCGCCCGAGAGCTCGAAGGGATAGAAGCTGTAAGCGCGCACTGGGTCCTTGAAGCCGACGCGCTTCAGCATCGCCGTGATCAGGTCCCGGGCCTGCGCCTTCGGCATCGGCCGATGCAGGAGCAGGGCCTCCTCGATCTGGTTGCCGATGGTGTGGACCGGCGAGAGCGAGGACATCGGCTCCTGGAAGATCATGCCGATCCGCCCGCCGCGCAGGGCCCGGATCTCCTTGCCCTCGGCGGGTAGCGAGGCGATGTCGATCGGCGTCGCCGGGCCCTGCGGGTCCCGGAACAGGATCTCGCCGCCGGTGACGGCGCCGGCTCGCGGCAGCAGCCCCATGATCGCCTGCGAGATCACCGACTTGCCCGAGCCGGATTCGCCGACGAGCGCCACCGTCTTGCCGGCCGGGATCCGGAAGGAGACGCCCTTCACGACATCGCGAGCGAGGCCGTGGACGGTGAAGCCGATGCGCAGGTCGTTGATCTCAAGAATATCCATGAGCGGCGAACGCCGTATCCCCTGTTTGGTTGCCGGCCGACGCTTCCGGCCGCTCCGCGACCGGAAACTTCGTCCTGCCGACGCATTGCATCCATCCCCGGCGTCGGCATCCGCCTCGTCATTCCCGCGGACATTGTCCTGCCTCGATGACGTCGGCGCAACGTGGCCGACGAACGAAATGATCGCGACCGGCTGTCCAACCCGCGGGGGCGGGTCTCCCACAGCGACCGAACTTGAAATGCCGGTTCTTGTCGAGTCCCGGCGCCGGCTGTAGGCGCATTGCGCGGCGGCGAGAACTGCCCACATATGGGACCCTGCGCCGGTGCCGGATTCCGGCGCTTGCGGCCTGAGGACGGAATCGCCCCTTGGAGACAAGCCTCTTCCGTTACGTCTGGCAGAAGAGCCGTGCCGAGCAGATCGTCGTTCTGCTGATCATCCTCGTCTCGATCCCGTTCAACTGGGCCTCGTTCGACGTACCCAAGCGCATCGTCAACGACGCCATCCAGGGCGCCGCCTTCCGGGGCGGCACGACGACGGTGACCGTCTTCGACTGGACCCTGCACCTGCCGGATTTCCTGGGCGGTGGCAGCTTTCCGATCTTCGACGGGCTTCAGGTCAGCCAGCAAGGCCTGCTGCTGGCGCTGAGCTCCTATTTCCTCGTCCTCGTGCTGATCAATGGCGGCTTCAAATACGTCATCAACCTGCGCAAGGGGATTCTCGGCGAGCGCATGCTGCGGCGCATGCGCTACGATCTGTTCGCCCAGCTCATGCGCTTCCGGCCGGAGGACATCCGCGCGGCCAAGCCGGCCGAGGTGGCGAGCATGATCAAGGACGAGGTCGAGCCGATCGGCAGCTTCGTCGGCGACGCCTTCATCCAGCCGGCCTTCCTGCTCAGCCAGGCCCTGACGGCGCTCGTCTTCATCATGATGCAGAGCGTCTGGCTCGGCTCGATCGCGCTGCTGATCGTGCTGATGCAGGCGATCATCATCCCGATCCTGCGGCGGGAACAGCTGCGTCTCGGCCGCGAACGCCAGATCGCCTCGCGCCAGCTCGCCGGGCGGATCGGCGAGATCGTCGATGCCGGCCCGACCATCCAGGGCCATGGCGCGACCTCCTATGTCCAGTCCGACATCGCCGGCCGGCTCGGCACGCTGTTCGACATCCGCTACGCCCTCTACAAGCGCAAGTTCGCGGTCAAGTTCCTGAACAACCTGCTGGCGCAGATCACGCCGTTCTTCTTCTACGCCATCGGCGGCTTCTTTGCGCTGCACGGCCGGCTCGACATCGGTCAGCTCGTCGCCGTGATCGCGGCCTATCGGGACCTGCCGCCGCCGGTCAAGGAACTGATCGACTGGGATCAGCAGCGCAACGACGTGATGATCAAGTACGAGCAGGTGATCGCCCAGTTCAATCCGCGCGAGACGCTGGAGCTCGAGGAGAAGGACGGCGTCACCAGCCTGCCGAAGAAGGGCGAGGTCCGGCTCGACAAGCTCGAGATGTCGGATAATCGCGGCCAGCCGCTGCTGCTGCCGCTCTCCCTTTCGGTCAAGCGCCCCGGCTGCATCGCGCTGATCGGCCCTGCGGGCGGTGGGCGCGACACGCTGGGCCGCATCATCGGCCGCCAGAGCATGGGCTATGACGGGCGTGTGCTCATCGACGGCCGGCCACTGAGCAGCTTCAGCGTCGAGAGCGCCAGCCATATCATCGGCTATGCCGGTCCGGAGATCGAGATCATCAACGGCAGGCTGCGCGACAATGTGCTGCTGCCGCTGAAGCGCCACCGCCCGACGATCAAGCCGGATCGGGCGGTCGATCAGGACGAGCATCGCCGCTTCATCGAGGCGCTGCGTTCCGGCAACACGCCGCTGCCCTTCTCGGCCGACTGGAACGATTACGAGGGCATCGGGCTGGACGGCGCCGAGGCGCTGGAGGCGCATCTCCTGACCGTGCTCGAAATGCTCGGCTGCTCCGACGAGATCTACGAGCTCGGCCTCGATGCCAAGGTCATCGCACCGCTGCCGGAGAACGCCGCCGAGCGCATCGTCGAGGCGCGCCAGGTGGTCACCGCCGAACTCGCCAAATCGAAACTCGGCGGGCTGATCGAGACCTTCGACCCCGAGCGCTACAACGCCAATGCGACGATCGCGGAAAACCTCGTCTTCGGCGCGGTGCGCAATGGCCGCCGGCCGGCGGAGCTCCTGCTCGACGATCGCTATGCGCGCTCGGTGCTCCAGGCGGAGTCGCTCGAGGAGCCGCTGGCCGAGATCGGCGCCCGTATCGTCAACACCCTGGTCGAGATCTTCGCCGGCGTGGCACAGGGCCAGGCGCTGTTCGCACGCTACGGCTTCGGCGGCGATCTCGACCTCGAAAAGCTGAACGAACTCGCCGAGGCGCTGCGCCGGCACGACATCCGCGGGCCGCTCGATCCGACGACGCAGCGCGAGGTGATGGGGCTGGCGCTCGGCTATATCGAGCCGAAGCATCGGCTGAACCTGCTCGATGCCTCCTTGCAGCGCCGTATCCTGCGCGCGCGCCAGACCTTCAAGACTTACCTGCCGGGGGAAAGCGCCGAGGAAGTCGAGTTCTACGACCCCGATGACGTCATCCACGGCGCCAGCGTGCGCGACAACCTGTTCTTCGGCCGTCTCGGCTTCGGTGCCGATGCCGGGGAGAAGGTCGCCGAGATCGTGCGTACGGCCCTGTCGCGGGCCGGGCTCGATGCCGCGGCCTATCGTCTCGGGCTCGACACCGATGTCGGGCCGCGGGGCCGTCATCTGCCGCTGCGGCTGCGGCTGATGGTGCCGTTGGCCCAGGCCCTGATCAAGCGGCCCGACATCCTGGTGCTCGATCTCGACGGTTTTCTTGCCGCGAGCAGCGACCCGGCCGGGCTGGTGTCGCGTCTCGTCGCCTATTGTCGGGAGCAGACCCTGTTCCTGCTCTTGACCGACACGGCCCTGGCTGCCGATATCTCCGAGAGGGTGGTCTTCCGCGGGCCGGCCGGCCTGCTTCCCGGCGAGGATGAAGCCGCAAGCGAAGCCGAGGACGACGCTGCGCCGCCGGCGGATGGCGCCGAGCGGATCGAGGCGAGGACATGACGCTCGAGAGCGATATCAGCCACCTGAAGTCGATCCCGCTGTTCCGCAGCCTGCCGGCGTCGCGCCTGAAGCTGCTGGCACTGATGGGCGAGCGGCGCCAGTTCCCGGCCGGCTCGGTGATCACCGAAGAAGGGCAGCGGCCGCAGGAGGTCTACTGCGTCCTCGAAGGCGAGCTCGAGATCTCGCACGCGCATGCCGACAGCCATCAGCGATCATTCCGCCTGGCGACGGGCAGCATCGTCGGCGACGTCGCGCTGCTCTGCAACGAGGCCTCGGTCGGCAGGATCAGCGCCAAGACCGATGTCTCGATGCTGCGGCTGCCGCGCGAGCTATTCTTCGAATTGCTCGACAGCATTCCCGAATTTGCCGTGGCGCTGTCGCGCGATCTTGCCTCGCGGCTGTACCGGCTTGCCGGTGCCGTCCTGCGCGACGAGAAGAAGCAGTGATCTGGCGAGGACACCGATGAGCTCGATCCCGACTTCGGGTCCATCTGCTCCGGGCGGCCGGGCCGGCGCCTCGGGCCTAGAGCAGGTCAATTCCTGGAGCCGGGACGTCCGCTTCGCCTCGGGCTGCATCCTGATGGTCTTTGCGACCACGCATTTCCTCAACCACGCCATGGGGATTTTCGGCATTTCGGCCATGGAGGCGGTGCAGGGCTGGCGTTACTGGTTCTGGCACAGCAAGCCGGGAACGGTCCTGCTCTATGGCGCGCTGATCGTCCACCCGGTCTTTGCCCTGTTGCGGGTGGCGCAGCGCCGGACCTTCCGCATGCCGCTGCGCGAGGTGCTGCAGATCGCGCTCGGCGTCGCGATCCCGCTGTTCCTGATCGACCACATCGTCGCGACGCGGATCCAGGGCGCCCTGTTCGCGCAGGATGAAAGCTA
Source organism: Bradyrhizobiaceae bacterium (assembly GCA_036676315.1). Taxonomy (GTDB): domain Bacteria; phylum Pseudomonadota; class Alphaproteobacteria; order Rhizobiales; family Beijerinckiaceae; genus Allobosea. The sequence continues at coordinate 23,253 of JAKFDB010000154.1, read as the reverse complement.
TCACGCCGTGCTGCGCCGGCTCTGGCCGAGCCTGGCGCTGTCGCAGAGCATCCTCCTGCTCCTGGTCTGGAGCCATGGGGTCATCGGCCTGCATTTCACCTTCCGGACCCGCGACGCCTATGTGCGCTGGCGCGACCCGTTCCTGCTCGCCGCCATTCTGGTGCCGCTGCTGGCGCTGATCGGCTTCGTCGTCGCCGGCCGCGAGGCGAGGATCATGGCGCTGCCGCCGGAGCTCTACACGACGCAGCAGGTCGATTCGTTCAACATGCACGTCACCTGGGCGAAGCGGGCCTTCTTCGGTCTCGTCGGCGGCTTCGTGCTTTTCGTCGCGGTCCGTGAGGTGAGGGCGCGGGCGGTCGGCGCCATCACCGTGCGCTTCGTCGGCCATGGCGTGCGCAAGGTCGTGCCCGGCTTCACGCTGCTCGAGATGTTCCGGCGCTTCGGCATCCCGCATGCGGCGCTGTGCGGCGGCCGGGCGCGCTGCGCGACCTGCCGCGTGCTGGTGCTCGACGGGGCCGACGACCTGCCGCCGCCCGGGCCGAACGAGGCACGGCTGCTGCGCCGCATCTCGGCCGGCGATCGCGTCCGCCTCGCCTGCCAGATCCGGCCCAAGCACGACCTGCAGGTCCAGATCCTGCTCGCGGCGAGGCAGCGCGGGGCCGGGCCGGCCGGCGCCCTCGATCCGGATTCCGGCATCGCCAAGAAGGGGCTCACCGTGATGGTCGCGGATCTGCGCGCTTTCACGGCCCTGTCGCAGCGCCAGCTTCCGCACGAGCTGATCACCCTGCTCAACCGCTTCTATGACGAGATGTCTCAGGCCATCGCCGCGCATGGCGGGCGCATCGAGGCGATCTATGGCGACGGGCTGATGGCGGTCTTCGGCCTCGAGACCACCCCCGGCCGCGCCGGTGCCGCGGCGATCGCCGCCGCCGGCGACATGGTGCGGGCGGTCGAGGCGCTCAACCGCGAATATGCGACCGCGCTGCCGCTGCCACTGCGCATCGGCATCGGCATCCATGGCGGCCAGGCGATCGTCGGCGCCGTCGAGAACGAGAGCATGGGCAGGCGCGAGATCACGGTCGGCGAGACGGTGATGATCGCAAGCCAGCTTGAAGCGGCGACGCGCCGGCTCCTGTCCGACATCATCGTCTCGGCGGAGACGGTCACGGCGACAGGCCGCAGCTACGCCGGCATGATTGCCTACAAGATCGCGATCAAGGGCCGCGACAAGCCGGTGCAGGTCTATGGCTTCGGCGGCTTGCCGGAACCGGCGCCCGCCGACAAGCCCGAGGATGCGTCACGCGAGAAGCGCATTGCCAAGACCGAGGCCGACGACACGGCTGGCTGAGGGTTGGCCGGAGAGCCGGGCTGTCAAGCCCTGTCGAAGACGAGGAAGCGCCGGCGATTATAGCCCGCCTCCGCAAGGGCCGGGTCGTTGAGCTTGAGCTCGACATCGATTGCGGGCGGCTCGTCACGGGCTTCGAGGAGCGGGTCGATCTGGCCGAGCGCGCGCTCCAGCTCGAGGGCGTAGTCGATCACCAGCACGTCGGCCCGCCGCGCCAGGGCGAGCAGGCCGTCGCCGAGCGCCGGCACTCCGCCATAGGGCTTCAGCGAGAGGCCGAGCAGAACCAGACCAAGGCGGCCGGCGGCCGGATCGAGATCGACCTGCTGCAGCTTCGCGGCGAGGTGGCGGACGCGGCAGGGCGCACCGTTCAGGGTCTCCTCGGCAAAGGCCGGGATCTTCGGGTCGATCACGGTCACCGAGCCGGGGCGATGCGTCAGAAAGGCCGTGATCGGCAGCCCGGCGCCACCGATCTCGACGATATGCTCGCAGCCACGCAGCGCATGGGCTGCCAGGACCTGGCGCAATTCGGCCGCGCTGCCGGAGAGGTGCGGCAGCCGCGTGCCGCGCGCCGGTGCGCTGGCCTTTGCCGGCGACTGTGAATATGGTCCGGCGCATTCCGTCCCCTTCGCCATTCCGGTCCCTTTCCGATCGCCTGCATGACCAGCGCGCAGCCCGCCGACGCTCTCTACGACATCCTGCGCGGGGTCGCAGCCCTGACCGGTCACCCGATCGTCGCCGATCTGGCGCGGCTCGTCGGGAAGGGCGCGCCGGACGACCTCTCGATCGCCTTCAACCATAAGCAGATCGCCTCGAAGCGCTGGCTGGTCGACAGTCTGGCCGAGGTGATGCCGCAGCCTGACGGGCCGGTCTGGGTGCTCGGCGCCTGGCACGGCATTCTCGGTGCGATGCTGCTGGCGGATGAGCGGCTGTCGGTCTCGCAGGTGGTCAGCCTCGATCTCGATCCGTGCTGCGCGCAGACGGCCGAGACCCTGAACCACCGTCACGTCGCTTCCGGGCGTTTTCGCGCCGTCACGGCGGACATGACGGGGCTCGATTTCGCGGCTCCCGCGGGCGGGCGGGCCGGACTCGTCGTCAACACCAGCTGCGAGCATCTCGAGGATGTGCCCGGCTGGCTGGCGAGCCTGCCTGCCGGCCTGCCGCTGGTGCTGCAATCGAACGACTACTTTCGCGAGCCGGACCATCGCAGCTGCGTTTGCTCGCTGGAGGCCTTCAAGGAACAGGCAGGGCTGGCGGAGCTGCGGTTCGCCGGGGCACTGCCGACCAGAAACTACACCCGTTTCATGCTGATCGGCCGCAAATGAATACCGGGAAGCCGGCAGGGCCGGCACTCGTCGTCGCGATGAAAGGCTATCCGCGCCTGTCGGAGACCTTCATCGCGCAGGAATTGCTCGGGCTGCAGCGGCTCGGCCTGTCCTTTGCGATCTGGTCCTTGCGCCATCCGACCGACGCGGCGCGTCACCTGATGCATAAGGAGATCGCGGCGCCGCTGCACTATCTCCCCGAATATCTGCGTGACGAGCCACTGCGCGTCCTGCGGGGACTGGGAAGAGTGCTGCTGCGGCCCTCTATCCTGCCCCTGCTCGGCGTCTTCCTGCGCGATCTCGCCCGCGACCCGACGCGCAATCGCCTGCGCCGGCTCGGCCAGGCCTGCGTGATGGCGCGCGAACTGCCTGATGGCACGCGGCACCTGCACGTCCACTATCTGCACACGCCGGCTTCGGTGATCCGCTATGCCGCGCTGAGCCGCGGGCTGACATGGTCGTTCTCGGCGCATGCCAAGGACATCTGGACGACGCCCGACTGGGAAAAGCGCGAGAAGATCGCGGATGCCCGCTGGGGCGTGACCTGCACCCGCGACGGCCATGCCGAGCTGGCGCGGCTGGCAGACCAACCCGGCAAGATCGCGCTGCTCTATCACGGCCTCGACCTCGCCCGTTTCCCGCCGCCGCCGGAACGAGCGGCGCGCGACGGCACGAATGCTGGTGAGCCGGTGCGCTTCGTCAGCATCGGCAGGGCGGTCGAGAAAAAAGGCTTCGACGACCTGCTGAACGCGCTCGCCGCCTTGCCGGCCAACCTCGCCTGGCGCCTCGTTCATATCGGCGGCGGCGAGAGGCTCGCGGCGCTGAAGGCCCAGGCGGATGCGCTCGGCCTCGCCGGCCGCATCGACTGGCAGGGGGCACTCGCCCAGGATGGTGTCGTCGCCGCGCTGCGCGAGGCCGACATCTTCGTGCTGCCCTCGAAACAGGCCGGTGACGGCGACCGCGACGGCCTGCCCAATGTGGTGATGGAGGCGGCGAGCCAGGGGCTGGCGATCGTCGCGACCGATTTCGCCGGCATCCCCGAATTCGTGCGCCATGAGCAGGACGGGCTTCTGGTCGTGCCGGGCGACGTCGCGGCACTGGCAGCGGCTCTCGCGGCATTGGCGGTGAATCCGGAACGTCGCGAGGCGCTGGGCGCGGCCGCCCATGCGCGCCTCCACGCGGATTTCTCGGCGCAGGCAGGGCTGGCGCGCATCCACGCCGCCCTGCTGTCGGAGGTCGATCGCGAGCCGGCGCCATGAGCGGGCGCGTCCTGATCGCCGTGACCCATCTGCTCGGCATCGGCCATCTGGTGCGGGCCCGGCATCTGGCACTGGCGCTGGCCCAGGCCGGATACGAGGTGACGCTCGCCAGCGGCGGCATGCCGGATGGCAAGGTGGAGAGCGGCTATCGGCTGGTGCAATTGCCGCTGGTGCGCGTCGAGGGCACGGATTTTCACAACCTGCTCGACGAGGCGCGTGTACCGGCGACGCCGGAGCGCCTGTCGGCGCGCCTGGCGGAGTTGGCTGCGCTGGCGCGGGAGCTCCGGCCCGACATCGTCATCACCGAGCATTTTCCCTTCGGCCGGCGCCAGCTTGCCGGCGAGTTCCTGGCCCTGATCGAGGCGGCTCGGGTGGAGAGGCCGGAAGCGCTGGTCCTGTCCTCGATCCGCGACGTGCTGGTCACCCCGCAGCGCCCCGAGCGCCTGGCGGAAGCGGAGCGGCGTATCGTCGCGCTGTTCGACGGCGTGCTGGTCCATGGCGACCGCGGCTTCCTGCCGCTCGAAGCCTCCTGGCCGGTGACCCCGGCCATCGCGGAAAGGCTGACCTATACCGGCTACCTCGCGGCGCCGGCAGCACAGGCTCCGGCCCTCGACGACACCGGCGAGATACTCGTCTCGGGCGGTGGCTCGGCCGCGGGGCTGCCGCTCTTCCGGCTCGCGCTTGCCGGCGCCCGGCTGATGCCGGCGCGGCGCTGGCGCATCCTCGTCGGCCAGGGCGCGCCGGAAGCCGAGTTCGCCGAACTTGCGCGGCAAGCGCCGGGTAATTCCATCGTCGAACGTGCCCGGCCGGATTTCCCCGCCTTGCTGGCCGGCTGCGCGCTCAGCCTCAGCCTTGCCGGCTACAACACGGTGCTCGACCTGGTGCAGGCGCGCCGGCCGGCGCTGGTCGCGCCCTTCGACGCCGGCAACGAGACCGAGCAGGCGATTCGGGCGGTCGCCCTGGAACGGGCAGGACTGGCGCGCGTTGTGCGTCCTGAAGCCGGCCCGGAGGCGCTGGTCGCCGCCATCGCTCTGGCGTTGGAGGCGGGTCGGCCGGCACCATTCCCGGTCGACCTCGATGGGGCGGCCGGAGCCGTCGCGGCAGTGGCGCAGCTTCAGGCCAGGCGGCTCTAGCCTGTGCACGAATGCGCGCCGGCAATGCGCCGGCATGCCTGCCGCGAATACCTCATGCGAATTGCCGCTACGGCGCTTTCGCTCTAATGAAGTTTGACACGCCTCCCTTTCGGTCGGCTCCAGGACACCGGGTGTTTGCCGGGCCTGTCCTGCGCCCGGAGAAGAATGATGACAGCAGCGCCTACCGCCGCCCCCGGCATGCCGGATATGAAACTGTCGGTTCGTCAGGTCTTCGGCATCGACAGCGATCTGGAAGTTCCGGCCTATTCCAAGCCCGAGGCGCACGTGCCCGACTTCGACGCGGATTACCGCTTCGACCGCGACACCACGATCGCGATCCTGGCCGGCTTCGCCCATAATCGCCGCGTCATGATCTCGGGCTATCACGGCACCGGTAAGTCGACCCATATCGAGCAGGTCGCGGCCCGGCTGAACTGGCCCTGCGTGCGCGTCAACCTCGACAGCCATGTCTCCCGCCTCGATCTCGTCGGCAAGGACGCGATCGTGCTGAAGGAAGGCAAGCAGATCACCGAGTTCCAGGATGGCATCCTGCCCTGGGCGCTGCAGAACAACATCGCGCTGGTATTCGACGAGTACGATGCCGGCCGCCCGGACGTGATGTTCGTGATCCAGCGCGTGCTGGAACAGTCGGGCAAGCTGACGCTGCTCGACCAGAAGCGCGTCATCCGCCCGCACCCCGCCTTCCGGCTGTTCGCCACCGCCAACACGGTCGGCCTCGGCGATACCTCGGGCCTCTATCACGGCACCCAGCAGATCAACCAGGGCCAGATGGACCGCTGGTCGATCGTCACCACGCTGAACTATCTGCCGCATGACAACGAGGTCGCGATCGTCCTCGCCAAGTCGAAGCACTACCAGACCTCGCCCGAGGGCAAGGACACGGTCAACAAGATGGTCCGCGTCGCCGACCTGACCCGCAACGCCTTCATGAACGGCGATCTCTCGACCGTGATGAGCCCGCGTACGGTGATCACCTGGGCCGAGAACGCGGCGATCTTCGGCGGCGATGTCGGCTTCGCCTTCCGCGTCACCTTCCTCAACAAGTGCGACGAGATGGAGCGGGCGCTGGTGGCCGAGTTCTTCCAGCGCTCCTTCGGCAAGGACCTGCCGGAGAGCGCGGTCAACGTCGTTCTGAGCTGAAGCAGGTTCCGCAAAAGTGGGAACCACTTTTGCGATCAGACTTGCTCAACTAGCAGGAGGCCGGCCATGGCCCGGTATGAAGGAAGCTGTCACTGCGGGCGGGTCGCCTATGAGGTCGAGGCGGACCTCTCGCGGACGATCACCTGCAACTGCTCCTACTGCCAGCGCCGCGGCTCGGTCCTGGCCTTCACCCCGGCGACCAGCTTCACCCTGACCAAGGGCGAGGAGGCGCTGACGGAGTACCGCTTCAACTCGCAGAAGATCCAGCATCTGTTCTGCGAGGACTGCGGCATCGAATCCTTCGCGCGCGCCAACGCCCCGGATGGCACGCCGACGGTTGCGATTAACGCGCGCTGCCTCGCCGGCGTCGAGCCGACCGAGCTGAGTTCGACGATGTATGACGGGCGGGCGCGCTGAGGAGCACCCCGGTGAGCATCGCCGCCGACAGCAAGCGGGCCACGACCCAGCGCGAGGCGGATTTCGCCGCGACGCGCGCGGCCGTGCTGCGCGGCCTCGCCGCGCATAACGAGGCCAGGGTCGGGCCGCGCAATACCCAGCCTCTGGCGCTGAGCCTGCGCGACGAGGCCGGCGTCTTGGTTGGCGGCCTCGTCGGCGAGCTGAAATGGGAATGGCTCTATGTCGACCTGTTCTGGATCGACGAGGGCCATCGCGGCGGCGGGCACGGCGAGGCGCTTTTGGCCATGGCCGAGCAGGCGGCGCGGGACTATGGCGCACGCGGCGTCTATCTCGGTACGATGAGCATTCAGGCTCCGGGCTTCTATGCCCGCATGGGCTATCGCGAATGCGGCCGGATGGAGAACTATCCGGTCGCCGGCCAGACGTTCCATCATTTCACGAAGGCGCTATGAGCATCTCCAACCGCAAACCCGGGCAGCCCAAGGAAGCGCCGGCCGAACCGTTGAAGCGGGCGGTCGCCGGCGCGATGAAGGCGATCGCGCGCAAGCCGGAGATGGAGATCGTCTTCGCCGCCGACAAACCCTCGCTCGTCGGCGAGCGCGCCCGCCTGCCGGAGCCGCCGCGCAAGCTCACCGCTCAGGACGTCGCGATCCTGCGTGGCCATGCCGATTCGATGGCGCTGCGGCTCGCCTGCCACGACGCCTCGGTCCACCGCCGCGCCGCGCCCGAGGGCGATGCCGCCCGGGCGGTGTTCGACGCCGTCGAGCAGGCCCGGGTCGAATGCGTCGGTTCGCGCCGGATGAGCGGCATGGCCGGCAATATCGGCGCCATGCTCGAGGACCGCTATCACCGCGGCGGGCGCTATGAGGAGATCACCGACCGGGCCGATGCGCCGCTCGAGGATGCGCTGGCGCTGATGGTGCGCGAGCGCCTGACCGGCCTGAAGCCGCCAAAGGCGGCGCAGAAGCTCGTCGATCTCTGGCGCGAGGATGTCGAGAGCAAGGCCGGGGCCGATCTCGACCGGCTTGCCAAATCGGTTGAGGACCAGCGTGCCTTTTCCCGCACGGTCCGCGACATGCTGGCTTCGCTCGACATGGCCGAGCAGACCAGCCAGGGGCAGGACGACGAGGAGGACGAGGACGACAAGGACCAGTCCTCCGAGGACCAGGAGCAGCAGGAAGGCGAGGCCGAGCAGGAGAGCCAGGGCGAGCGTTCCGAGACCGAGGTGAGCGACGACGCCGCCGAGGAACTGCAGGAGGGGGCTTCCGAAGCCGCCGACGCACCGGCGGGCGATTGGGACGAGGAGGATGACAGCTCCGAATCCGAGGAGGCCGGCGAGGCACCGCGCCCGCGCGACAGCCGCGCCAATGACCGCCCGCAGACCGACTACAAGGCCTATACGGTCAAGTTCGACGAGACGGTCACGGCCGAGGAACTCTGCGACGCCGAGGAGCTGACGCGCCTGCGCGCCTATCTCGACAAGCAATTGGCGCATCTGCAGGGCGTCGTCGCCCGGCTTGCCAACCGGCTGCAGCGGCGCCTGATGGCGCAGCAGAACCGATCCTGGCAGTTCGATCTGGAGGAGGGTGCGCTCGATCCCTCGCGCCTGCCGCGGATCATCATCGACCCGTTCCAGCCGCTCTCCTTCCGGCAGGAATCGGACACGAATTTCCGCGACACGGTGGTGACGCTGCTGATCGACAATTCCGGCTCGATGCGCGGCCGGCCGATCACGGTCGCCGCGACCTGCGCCGACATCCTGGCCCGCACGCTCGAGCGCTGCGGCGTCAAGGTCGAGCTGCTCGGCTTCACCACGCGGGCCTGGAAGGGCGGGCTGTCGCGCGAGACCTGGCTGCAATCGGGCAAGCCGGCGAATCCCGGCCGCCTCAACGATCTCCGGCACATCATCTACAAGGCGGCGGACGCCCCGTGGCGCCGGGCGCGGAAAAATCTCGGGCTGATGATGCGCGAGGGGCTGCTCAAGGAGAACATCGACGGCGAGGCGCTGGACTGGGCCCATAAGCGCCTGCTGGCGCGGCCCGAGCAGCGCAAGATCCTGATGGTGATCTCGGACGGCGCGCCGGTCGACGATTCGACGCTTTCGGTCAATGCCGGCAGCTATCTCGAGCGGCATCTGCGCCACATCATCGCCGAGATCGAGACGCGCTCGCCGGTCGAGCTGATCGCTATCGGCATCGGCCACGACGTCACCCGCTATTACCGCCGCGCCGTCACCATCGTCGATGCCGAGGAGCTCGGCGGCGTGATGACCGAGAAGCTGGCGGAATTGTTCGAAGAGGATTCCGGCGCCGCCACAGGCGCGCGCGTCTCGCGCCGCCTGCAATGATGCAGACCAGGCGTGCGTTCGTCGCCGGCCTCGGCGCGGCGGCGCTGGTGTCGCCCGCTCGCGCCCAGGCGATCGAGCCCGGTGGCGGCCCGGTCAGCGTCTCGGCCCGGCCGTTCTCCGCTTTCGAGCCGGGCAATCCGACGAAGACGCGTTTCGGCCAGCTCGTCTTCCGCGGCGGGCTGGTGCTCACCGGCAGCCATCCGCGCTTCGGCGGCTTCTCCGGCCTCTGGCGTTCGCCTGATGGCGGGCAACTGGTTGCGGTCAGCGACAAGGGGACCTGGCTGACGGCGCGGGTCGTGCGGCGCGACGGCCGCCTGGCCGGGCTGGAGCAGGCCGAGCTTGCACCGGTGCTCGGGGCCTCGGGGCGCCCGCTCTACCGCTCGCGCTACTACGACACCGAAGCCTTGGCGATCCAGGATGGCGTCGCCTATCTCACCGTCGAACGCACCCATGACATCCTGCGCTTCGACTGGGCCCGCCAGGGCAGCGAGGCGCGGGCACGGATCGTGCCGGTGCCGACCATCGCGAAGCGCCTGCCGAGCAATCGCGGGCTGGAGGCGCTCGGCATCGTTCCGGCCGGCCAGCCGCTGGCCGGCGCGCTCGTCGCGATCTCGGAGCGCTCGGGGGGCGAGGACGAGCCGACGACCGGCTTCATCATCGGCGGGCGCCAGCCCGGCAGCTTCCAGGTCATCCGCCGCAATGGCTACGACATCACCGATCTCGCCTTCCTGCCCGGTGGCGACCTTCTGCTGCTGGAGCGCTGGTACCGGCCGTTGCGCGGCGTCGGCATGCGCATCCGCCGGATCCCCGGCGCTTCGCTGCGGCCGGGCGCGCGGCTCGACGGGCCGATCCTGATCGAGGCGGACCTCGGCCAGGAGATCGACAACATGGAAGGGATGGCCGTCCACCAGGAGAACGGGCGGAGCATCGTCACCCTGATCTCGGACGATAATTTCTCGTTCCTGCAGCGGACGCTGCTGCTCGAGTTCGAGCTGGTCTGATCTCCGGCGTCATGCCCGGGCCTGCCCCGGGCATCTCAGGCAGGAGGAGGCTCCTATCAGCGCCTTCTCGTCATTCTCGGGTCTGCGCTGCGCTTCGCCCGAGAATGACGAGCACAGCGCAAACGAAAAAAGCGGCCTTTCGGCCGCTTCGTTCAATCCCGAGGGAAAAGCCCGCTCAGTTGGCGGCGAGCTTCTTCTCGATGTCGCGCTTCAGCGTCAGCGCGCCCGGCGAGAGCTCACCGGCCGGAGCCTTGACGAGGAAGGCGTCGAGCCCGCCACGATGATCGACCGTGCGCAGGGCATTGGCCGAGACGCGCAGGCGAACCGAGCGGCCGAGCGTGTCGGACTGCAGGGTGACGTTGACCAAGTTCGGCCGGAAGACCGTCTTGGTCTTGCGGTTCGAGTGGCTGACGAGGTGGCCGGTCAGGGTGGCTTTCCCGGTCAGTTCGCAACGGCGGGCCATGATATCGTTCCCAAGCTTTCCAGGACGCCAACGAAAAACGCCGACACGCGACGTGCCGGCAGGCGAGCACCGGAAGTCAAATTGAAGTGGCGGGTCTATAGCCAAGCCTCGAGCGTCCGTCAAGGCGAGGTGCGGATCGGACGGCTGGAAACATCTCGGTAACCTCCTGTCGTCAGACTCCGTTAATCAGGTCACGATTCGGACCGATTCGCAGTGCATGCGAGCTGTCGAACGGTCGCGCCGCCCGGAGCATCGAAATGAAGCCCGCCCTCACGCCGTCCCTGCCCGGGCTTTCCCTGGCGGCTGTCTTGCTTGCGGGCGTGATTCCTGCCGGCGCCGCCTCGCTCGACGCAGCCTATGACGTCTCCCTGCTCGGCATGAGCTTCGGCAAGGCCAGCCTGAGCGGCGACATCGAGGGCAGCCGCTACAAGCTCGACGTGACGGCCAAGCTGACCGGCCTGGTCGGCGGCTTCACCGGCGGGCGCGGTTCCGGTGCCGCCACCGGCAATCTCAACGCCGGCAGGCTCTCGCCGGCGACCTTCGCGGTTTCCTCGGCGAGCAGCAGCGAAAGCCGCACCGTGCGCATGGCGCTCGATCGCAATGCCGTGCAGGCGGTCGAGATCGAGCCGCCGATCGATTCCAAGCCCGACCGGGTGCCGATCAGCGAGGCTCATCGCCGCAATGTGATGGACCCGATCAGCGCCTTCCTGATGCCGGTCGAGGGCGGCAGGAATTCCGGCGCCGCGGCCTGCAACCGGACCCTGCCGATCTTCGACGGCGCGGCGCGCTACGACATCAAGCTGAGCTATGCCGGTACCCGCGAGGTCCAGCTCGACGGCTATAGTGGCCCGGTCTCGATCTGCCAGGCGCGCTATGTGCCGATCTCCGGCCACCGGGCGCTGCGGCCGAGCACCAAGTTCATGGCCGAGAACAAGGAAATCAGCACCTGGCTCGCCCCGATCGCGGGCACGGGCATGATGCTGCCGGTGCGAATCTCGGTGAAGACGATGATCGGCACGGCGGTGATCGAGGCCTCGCGCTTCAAGGTCGATCCGGGCATTACCGCGGCGACCTCGCGCAACTGAGCACGCCGACGGGCCGACTCCGGCCCGGCTTCCGGGCTCGATTTCCTTGACCTAACGTCAGTATATGGCGAGCCTTGCGGTGGCGGCATTGCCGCATCGACCGCTGGAGCGCTAGCCTCACGCCGCGATTCGACGTTGGAGCGGACATGCCCGGCGATTTTGCCTTGCCTCCCGGATTGCGGCGCCGCGACGTGGCGGTGCGCGACACCATCCTGCATGTCGCCGAAGTCGGCGACGGCCCGACGGTTCTGCTGCTGCATGGCTGGCCGGAATTCTGGATGACCTGGCTGCCGCTGATGAACCGCCTGCATGGCGAGTTCCGGCTGGTCGCGCCGGATCTGCGCGGCTTCGGCGACAGCGCCAAGGCGCCCGCGCCGCGCAGCGATGTCGGGGCCAACAGCCATGCCGACGACATCGCCGCCTTGCTGGAAGCGCTGGATCTCGGGCCGGTCGGCGTCGTCGGCCACGATGTCGGCGCCTATGTCGCCCAGGGGCTGGCGCGGCGCCATCCGCAGCGGGTCGAGCGGCTGCTGTTCTTCAACTGCCCGACGCCGAGCGTCGGCACTGCGTGGGTCCGGGACGGCCATGTCAACGAGATCTGGTACCAGTCCTATCACCAGCTCGCGCTGGCCGAACAGATGGTCGGCCTGAGCCGCGAGGCCTGCGCGCTCTATTTCGGGCACTTCCTGACCCATTGGTGCCATCGCAAGGACGCCTTCGCACCGGCCTTCGAGCTCTGGATCGACAACTTCCTGAAGCCCGGCAATCTGCGCGGCGGCTTCGACTGGTATCGCAGCCAGAACGCAGCCCGCCTTGCCGCGATCGACGGCCATCCGGCGCCCTCGGTCAACATCCATCAGCCGACCCGGGTGCATTGGGGCCGGCACGACCCGGTCCTGAAATCGGAATGGGCGGCCTTCATCCCCGAGCATTTTGACGATGCGGTGGTGAGCTTCTGCGAAAGCGCCGGCCATTTCGTCCATGTCGAGGCGCCGGACGAGGCGGCCGAGGTCTTCGCCGATTTCTTCGCGGCTGGTTGAGGCCCGGACTGTCGCTCACCCCTCGTAGAGAGGGCCGGGCGTTCCTATCTGACGGGAATGGCGCTGCTGACGCGCTGCCGAGCCGGAGGGCGGCCAGCATGCTCAGGCGATTCCAGATATGGTGGTCGCGGCCCTCGGCCAGACGATATCTCGCCGTGAACGAAACCCGATTCTGTCGGAGTCAGCGATTCGGGCCTGCTTCGTTCCGGACTCGTTCTGTTCACTAAACGGCTTGCCCGCAGGCGCCATGAAGCGATAGGTCTGGGCCGGCTCCCCGGCCGCTTCGCGCCGCCGTGCCGGTCGCCTCAGCCGCAGGAAGTTCCAGCGTTTTGATGTCGCCTCGCTCTCTTCCGCCTTCGGTCCGCGCACGTGGTGTCACGGCGGTCCTCGGTCCCACCAATACCGGCAAGACCCATCTCGCCATCGAGCGCATGATCGCGCATCCGACGGGCATGATCGGCCTGCCGCTGCGCCTGCTGGCGCGCGAGGTCTATCAGCGTGTGGTCGACCGGGTCGGGCCGGAAGCGGTCGCTCTCGTCACCGGCGAGGAGAAGATCAAACCGCAGCGGCCGCGCTTCTGGGTCTGCACGGTCGAGGCGATGCCGCGTGACATCGCCGTCGATTTCGTCGCGGTCGACGAGATCCAGCTCGCCGCCGATCTCGACCGAGGCCATGTCTTCAGTGATCGGCTGCTCAACCATCGCGGCCGGGCCGAGACGATGCTGATCGGCGCCGGCACGATGCGGCCCCTCGTCGAGCACCTCATCCCCGGCGCCAATGTGGTGACGCGGCCGCGCCTGTCGAACCTCTCCTTCGCCGGCGACCGCAAGATCACCCGCCTGCCGCGCCGCTCGGCCATCGTCGCCTTCTCGGCCGAGGAGGTCTACGCCATCGCCGAGCTGATCCGCCGGCAGAAGGGCGGGGCGGCGGTGGTGCTCGGCGCGCTCTCGCCGCGTACGCGCAATGCGCAGGTCGAGATCTACCAGTCCGGCGATGTCGACTATCTCGTCGCCACCGATGCGATCGGCATGGGACTCAACCTCGATGTCGACCACATCGCCTTCGCCGGCGACAGCAAGTTCGACGGTCATCATTTCCGCAAGCTGAATCCGGCCGAGTTCGGCCAGATCGCCGGCCGGGCCGGCCGCCATCTGCGCGACGGCACCTTCGGTACGACCGGGCGGGCGCCGCCCTTCGATGCCGAACTGGTCGAGGCGATCGAGAATCACCGGTTCGAGCCGGTCCGCCAGCTGCAGTGGCGCAATTCCGATCTCGACCTGCGCTCGGTCCAGGGGCTGCTCGACAGCCTCAACCAGCAGCCGCAGGAGCAGGGCCTGACCCGGGCGCTGATCGCCGAGGACATGACGACGCTGGAGATTCTGGCGCGCGATCCCGACATCGCCAGGCTGGCGAAGGGGAAGCCGGCGGTCGAGCGGCTCTGGGAAGTCTGCGGCCTGCCTGATTATCGCAAGATCGCGCCGATGCAGCATGCGGATCTGGCGACGATGCTGTATCTGAGATTGATGCGGCACGGCCGGCTCGATCCGGACTGGTACCGGGTCCAGCTCGATGCGCTCGACCGCACGGATGGCGAGATCGATACCCTGTCTGCCCGCATCGCGCAGGTCCGGACCTGGACCTTCGTTGCCAACCGTCCTGACTGGTTGCCCGATCCAGAGCATTGGCAGGGGATGGCGCGTCTTGTAGAGGACAAGCTGTCGGACGCTTTACACGAAAGGCTCGCCAGCCGTTTCGTCGATCGGCGTACGAGCGTATTGATGCGTCGCCTGCGGGAGAATGCGATGTTGGAAGCTGAGGTCACTGCGGCGGGCGACGTGCTCGTCGAGGGCCAGCATGTCGGGTTGCTGCAAGGATTCCGCTTCACGGCGGATCCCAAGGCGGGCGGCCCGGAAGCCAAGGCGCTGAACGCCGCAGCGATGAAGGCGCTCGCCAGCGAGATGGAGGCGCGCGCGTCGCGCGTCGTGCTCGCCGGCGACGAGGCGTTCGTCCTGTCGCATGACGGCTTCATTCGCTGGATCGGCGAGCCGGTGGCGCGTCTCGTCGCCGGCGAGAAAGTCCTGGAGCCGCGCCTGCGCCTGCTGGTCGAGGAACATCTGACCGGGCCGGCTCGCGAGCAGGTCGAAGGGCGGCTGACGCTCTGGCTGAAGAATCACATCACCAAGCTGCTCGGGCCGCTGCAGGTGCTCGAGGAGGCTACGAGCCTCACCGGCATCGCCCGCGGCATCGCTTTCCAGGCGGCCGAGGCGCTGGGCGTGCTCGAACGCGCCAAGGTCGGCGACGAGATGAAGGCGCTGGATCAGGAGGGCCGTGCCGGCCTGCGCCAGCTCGGAATCCGCTTCGGTGCTTTCCACCTCTATGTGCCGGCCCTGCTGAAGCCGGCACCGCGGGCGCTCGCCGCCCAGCTCTGGGCGCTGAAACATGGCGGGCCCGAGCTGAGCGGGCTCGACGACATCGCCCATCTGGCCTCGTCGGGCCGGACCTCGTTCCCGGCCAACAAGGACGTGCCCAAGGGCCTCTATCGCGCTGCCGGCTATCGCGTCTGCGGCGAGCGGGCGGTGCGCGTCGACATCCTCGAGCGCCTGGCCGATCTGATTCGCCCGGCCATCGCCTATCGTCCCGGCGTCACGCTCGGCCAGCCGCCGGTGGGCGCCGCCGATCAGGACGGTTTCGTCGCAACCGGTGCAATGACCTCGCTCGTCGGCTGTGCCGGCGAGGATTTCGCCTCGATCCTGCGCTCGCTCGGTTATGTCTCGGTCAAGCGTCCGGGCCCGGCGATCACGGTGCCGCTCGCGGCGACGCCGGAGCCGATCGTGGCGGCACCTGCCGCCGAAGCCGATGTCCCGCCTTCGGACGGGGACGAAGTTGCGGCCGAGAACCTCGAAGCGCTGAATGCCGAGGCTTCGGCGGGCGAGCCGGTCAGCGAGGGCGAGGCGCCTGACGCAGCCGCTGCCGAAACGCCCGATGCGCCGGTTCTCACCGAGGTCGAGTTGGCGGCAACGCCGGACAGCGAGGCTGCGCCGGTTGCCGAACCTGCCGTCGAGGCAGAGCCGACCGTCATGGCCGAGCCGGTTCCGGCCGATGCGATGTCGGCGCTGGCCGATCCAGTCGCCGAACCGGTGGCCGAAGCCGCGGCTTCGGAGGTTTCCGAGGCAGCTGAGCCTGTCGGCGAGGCTGCGAAGCCGGCCGAGCCGGAGCTGGTCGAGATCTGGCGTCCGCACCGTCATCAGGGCGGAAGGCGGCCGGAGCAGGGCGCTCGCGGGCGCCGCCATGACCGTCGCCCCGGTGCCCAAAGTGAGGCCGCACCTGCCGGTGAAGCCGGAAGCGGGCCGCGCCCGGAGGGTAGCCCGCGGCCGAATCGCAACCGCTGGCGCGAAGGCGGCTGGAACGGTCAGCGGCCGGCGGCAGGCGGGCAGGCTCCCGCTGCCGAAGCCGCCGGCGGCGCGCCGGAGCGGCAGGGGCGTGGCGGCCGGCCGGAAGCCGGCAACCGGCCCGAACGTGGTCCGCGGCCGGAGTTCAAGCGCAATGAAGGCCGGCCGGGCGCAGGTCCGCGCCGGGACGAGCGTGGCAAGGAACGCTTCCAGGCGCCGGCCAAGCCGCGCCCTGCGGAGCGCCAGCCGGATCCGGATTCACCCTTCGCCAAGCTGCTCGCCCTGAAGGAGCAGCTCGAAGGCCGCGACGAGCGCAAGAGCTGAGGCGCCAAGGCACGAGGTCCGATTGCGCGAAGACCGGCAGCGTCTCGACAAATGGCTCTGGTTCGCGCGCTTCGCACGCAACCGCCCCGCCGCCGTGCGGCTGGTGGAGGACGGGCATGTCCGGGTTGCAGGCAAGCGGGTCGAGAACCCGGCGCTCGGGCTCAAGCTCGGCGACGTCCTGACGCTGGCCTTGCCGCATGCGACGCTGGTCGTGAAGCTGCGCGCGCTCGGCGAGCGCCGCGGCTCCTACGAGCAGGCCCAGACGCTCTACGAGGTTCTCGGCGGCGATCAGCGCGGCGATGCGTCGCTTGCGCCAGGGGAGCCGAAGGGATAGATCGCGAGGATGGCGCGGTCGGCGTTGGCGCGGCCTGCGAAGAATGTTCCGAAACGCCCGTTTCGGCAGAATTTCTATCTCGTTTCCGGCCGAACTCAGGCCTTGAAACACTCTCCCGCCCGGTTCTAAGGATGCGCCGGTCGATCGGAAGGACAGCGCCATGACCTATGTGGTCACCGAGAATTGCATCAAGTGCAAGTACATGGATTGCGTCGAAGTCTGTCCGGTAGACTGCTTCTATGAAGGCGAGAACATGCTCGTCATCCATCCCGACGAGTGCATCGATTGCGGCGTCTGCGAGCCGGAATGCCCGGCCGAGGCGATCAAGCCCGATACCGAGCCCGGCCTCGACAGCTGGCTGCAGCTCAACGGAAAATATGCCTCGAGCTGGCCGAACATCACGCAGAAGAAGGACGCGCCGGCAGACGCCAAGGAGTTCGACGGCGTGGCCGGCAAACTCGACGCGCATTTCTCGCCCAACCCCGGCGAAGGCGACTGAACCTGCCCCTGGGGCAGGGTGCCGGCGCGGCTGACTATCGCGGACCCACAAGGCCTGTAGGCGCGGCCAAAAACCGTTTACCTTTGATTCGGCGCGTTTTTTGTGGTATCCATTTGCCACAGTCGAGTTCGTTCCGCCTGCCCCTGCGAGAATTCATAAACGGGGCGCCCCCTTAGACGCAGCCAGCAAAGCTACCGGCACCAGGTCCGGAGCGGTGCAGCCTTCGTGTCTGGTGGCCAGCAAGAAACAATCGGCTGAGGGAGCGTGTCGCGCCGGGAGATGACTTTACCAAGTCGCAGCCCGCGCGTCCGGCAGAGTGTCGCTGGTTATCCCGACCAGCGACTGAAAGTCGCGTCTCCGCATATTGCGGACCGATGAGGAGTTGAAACGGCATGACCACTGCGAAGAAAGCTGTTGTGCGCCTGGGTTTCAAGACTGGCGAGTTCGTCGTCTATCCGTCCCATGGCGTCGGTCAGATCACGGCGATCGAGGAGCAGGAGGTTGCTGGCTTCAAACTTGAGCTGTTCGTCGTCAGCTTCGCCAAGGACAAGATGACCCTGCGCGTTCCGACCGCCAAGGCGGCGAGCGTCGGCCTGCGCAAGCTCGCCGATGGCGAGATCGTCGGCAAGGCGCTGACGACGCTGACCGGCCGCGCCCGGGTCAAGCGCACCATGTGGTCGCGCCGCGCCCAGGAATATGAGGCCAAGATCAATTCGGGCGATCTCGTCGCCATCGCCGAGGTGGTGCGCGATCTCTACCGCTCCGAGGCGCAGCCCGAGCAGTCCTATTCCGAGCGCCAGCTCTATGAAGCGGCGATCGACCGGATGACCCGCGAGATCGCGGCCGTCGACGAGATCACCGAGACCGAAGCGCTGAAGAAGATCGAGACCCAGCTCGCCAAGTCGCCGCGCCGCACCGGCAAGGCCGATGCGGTCGAGGGCGATGCGGATAGCGAAGGCGACAACGACGACCTGCAGGAAGAGGCAGCCTGAGCGCTGCCTGCCTGTAGCGGCTTTATTCCGAACCCGGCGGCTCACCCGCCGGGTTCTTTCGTTTCAGGCCGCCCCGGTTTCGGTGGCAAGGAAGGCGACGGTGCGCTCCCAGGCGAGTTTGGCGGCCGCGGCGTTGTAGCGCTCGGCGCTGGTGTCGTTGTGGAAGGCGTGGTCGACATCCGGATAGACGATGGCCTGGTAGCGGATATTGGCGGCCTTCAAGGCTGCCTCATAGGCCGGCAGCCCCTCGACCAGCCGGGTATCGCGTGCCGCGTGCTGGAGCAGCAGGCGCGCCTTGATCTGCGGCACGCGCGAAAGCTCGGGCGAGCGGCCATAGAAGACCACGCCGGCAGTGAGCTCGGGAGCCGCGACGGCGAGGTCGTTGACGACACCGCCGCCCCAGCAGAAACCGACCGCGCCGACCTTGCCGGTGGCGTCCGGACGGGCCGCGAGCAGGGCGAGGGCCGCCCGTCCCTGGGCCACGACATCGTCCGGCTTGAGCTGCGCGAAGAGGGCGCGGGCGGCGTCGGGATCGGCCGGCGTGCCGCCGAGCGGGTTCAGGAAATCGAGGCCGAGCGCAGTGAACCCGGCCAGCGCCATGCGGCGGGTGACATCCTCGATATGCGGGTTCAGGCCGCGATTCTCATGGATGACGAGGACGCCGCCGCGCTTGGCGGCTGCCTTCGGCGCAACCAGATAGCCCTTCAATGCGACGCCGTTGACGGTCTCCGCAACGCGCGTCGCCTCGAGCCGGGCATCGTCGGGCGGAATTTGCTGGGCCTGCGCGTAGTTCGGCTCGAGCAGCGCGAGTGCAGCTTCCGCCGCCGCGGCCGAGCCGGCGAGCATGATCAGCCGGTTCATGAAGCTGCGCCGGTCGAGCGGCTTATGGGTGTATTCGTCGTAGAGTTCGACGATGCGGCGGTCGAGCGCCATGGTCGCCTCCCTGATCGGGCGGCTTTGCGCCGCCATCTTGCCGTTTCCGCCAACCCGGTCGAGGCGCAGCGATTGCTACCCGACTGACGAAGGCAGCCGTTCACCGGGAGGCTAGCACGAAGCGGAGTGGCTGGTCAGAGGCGCCGGCCGCCCAGTGCGGGGCTATTCGGTCACGATCTTGTAACGCTGGCCGGGCGTCAGCCTGCTGCCGCGCTCGAGCCCGTTCAGGATCAGGAAGAGTTCCTGCGGCCGGTCATGCGTCGCCATCCGCTCGGCGAGCGTCGTCGGCGTGTCGCCCTCGGCGGCGCTGACCAGCCGGATCTGCATCGGCTTGACCGACTGGGCTTCGGCCGGGGTCAGGTTGCGGAAGCCGTCGAGCACCGCCCGCATGCCGCGCTCGGGATCGGTTTCGCCCTTGGCGGCCAGGATGAAGCGATAGACGCGCTGGCCGGCCTGGATCGCCGCCAGCCGGAAGCGCCAGTCGGTGCCCTTGCCGGTGGTGACCGCGGCCGGCAACCCGCCGATCGTCACGGACTCGACCTCGCCGGTGGTGACGCCGTCGATCCAGCCGGAGCCGACATAGGATTCGAGCGTCTGGCCCGACTTCAGCGCAACAGAATCGAAGCGCAGCGCCTGGGCGCCGTCGCCGCTGACGCCGACCACCATCTCGCGCGCCGCTTCGAGCTCGAAGCCTTCCGGCGCGGTGAAGGCGATGCGCAGCGCGCTGTTGAGATAACGCCGGCCCCGGACCACGCCGCCGGAGGGGTCGTCACCGAAGGCGATGCCGTCGATCGCGGTCAGCCAGCGCCCGGCCTCGCGCTCGCCGATACCAGGTGCGCCGATCTGGCGGGCACCCGAGGTGACGGCTGCGACGCGCTCGGGCGTCGAAGGGTGGCTGGAAAGGATGTCGAGCTTCTTGTCGCCGCCGCCCTGGCGGCCGGCGCGGAAGGCGGTGTTGCGGCCGAGCGAGCCGAGGAAGCGGCCGGCACCGTAAGGATCGTAACCGGCCTTGGCGATGTTGCGCACGCTGATCTGGTCGGCGAGCAGTTCCTGCTGGCGCGAGAACTTCGCGAGCGAGAGCTTCGAGCTGGCCTGTACCGCCGCCCCGGTGGTCGGATCGTTCAGCACCTGAGCCACGACCTGGCTGACGAGAGCCGATTCGAGCTCCATCTCCGCCCGCTCGGTGGCGTGGCGCGCAGTGACATGGGCGATCTCATGCGCCATCACCGAGGCGATCTCGGATGTGTCGTTGGCGAGGGCGAGCAGGCCGCGGGTGACGTAGAGGCGCCCGGTCGGCAGCGCGAAGGCGTTGACGATCGGCGAGTTCAGGATGGTGATCTCGTAATTGCCGATCTGGCCATCGCTGGCCTTGGCGAGGCGGGTGACGATCTCATCGAGCACGGCGCGGACATTGCCGGCGCGGTACTCGCCACCGAAGGCCTGGAGCAGGCGCAGATGCTCGCGATCGGTGCCGCGCTGCAGACTGGCGACACGCGGCGCCGCCTCGCCGCCGGGCTGGTCGAGCGGCGGCAGCAGGGAATTCTGATCGCCGAAACAGGCGGCCAGCAGCAGGGCCGGCAGCGCCATGGCGACGAGGCGCCCCCGGGCGGGCTGTCGATATCGCTGCATTGCCTGCATCAACCTAGTCGACCATCTCCAGGGCGGCGCGTGTCTCGACCGCGATGAGGAGACCATCGCGCCCCTCGATCACGCCGCGTACGCGCACGCGTTTACCGGTCAGCGCGGATGCGGTCCAGCCGGCGCGCTGCAGTTCCTGCCACAATGTCCGCGACAGCACGATACTGCCGCCCGCACCGCGACGGCGCGTAAAGTTGAGATAGGTTCGCTGCGCCCGTTCGCCAACTGCCGCGATGCGCCCCTCAACCAGCACGATCCGGCCCGCCTGCGCCTTCATCGCGGCGGGATCGTGGCCGTCGATCACGGGCAGGCCGGCCGAACCAAGGTTTGTCGCAGGCGTGGCGGAAACGGCACGGTCGGAGGCCGTTTTGGCGATATGCCCGGCTTCGGCCGCCCGCCAGAGTTCGTTGCAGCCGTCGAGGCCGGCTTCGGGCAGGCGCAGCGCCGCCCCTGCCGCCAGAAGGAGGGCGGTGAGGTCGCGGCCGGCCGTCTCTCTCGCAGGCTCGGACGGGACCTGCAGTCGCGCCGGGAGCCGGCCCCAGCGGTCGGTGCTGCCGAGGTCGGCGAGCTCGAAGTCCTGGCCGAGCCAGGGCCGGAGCGCTGCCGAAAGCCGTTCGCGCTCCGTCTCGTCCTGACGCGGGGCGAGACCGGCCAGGCGGATGACGGTGCCGTCGTCCAGAACGAGATCGCCATGGCGGTCGAGCCCGGCCAGCCGAACCTTGCGGGTTTCCTCGGGGACGAGGCAGCCGTCGGCAGCAGCTGCCCGCGGCGCTGCGGAAATCGCAGCCAGCCCCGCAAACACGATAAAGGAAGGCTTCACCCGCATGCGCTTTATGCTAAACGCAATCGCGTGCGTCCCGGTAGCTCAGCAGGATAGAGCAACGGTTTCCTAAACCGTAGGTCAGGGGTTCGAATCCCTTCCGGGACGCCAGCGAAGTTTGCAATGAAATCAGATACATAAGCCGCCCGCCTAGGCAGGAACAGAGCGTGATTTCGTGTTGCATCGACACGCAACACGGTTCCATTGATTTCAACGGCTTACGAGGGGGCGGCGGCGCCTCCACGCAACATCGCCGCAACACGAAACCCCATCTCTTCCCCTGAAATGTTCGCCTCGCGATCGGATGCGTTCGCGCGTCGCCATATTCTGCGGCGTAATTGCATATTATTGCACGTTAATTGCTCATTTTGGCAGATTGACGCATATCCTTCCGCATGTGGCCTTTCACGCGCAAGGATCATTCGGCAGAGGACGCAAAGAGCCTTGAGGCTCTGGCGGAGTTTTTCGCTGCCGCGGGCGCCACGTCCTCTGCCATCGCCGTCACGCCGCTGAAGGCGCTGGAGTCCGCGCCAGTCGCCCGCGGCGTGGCGGTGCGATCGGAGACGTTGGGCTGCCTGCCGCTGCACCTCTACCGGCGGCTGGAGGATGGCGGCAAAGAGCGCGCCGATCACCCCCTCGAAAAGCTGCTGAGCGGCCGGCCGAACGGCTGGACCAGCGCCGCCGAATTCCTGATGACGCTGGAGCGTGATTCGCTCCTGAACGATGCTGGCGCCTTCGCCCTGGCGAACCGCGTGGACGGCGGGCGCATCGCTGAGCTGGTCCGCCTGGCGCCGGCCACCGTCTCGATCGAGACCGATCAGAGTGGCGAGCCGCGCTATCTCGTCTCACAAAGGGGTGGCGGCCAGCGGGCCTATCCCTGGTCCGACATCCTTCACATCCCCAACATCGGTGGCGTCTGCCCGATCAAGCAGGCGCGCGAAGCCATCGGCCTGTACCGCGCCATGGAAGGCCACGCCGGCCGCATCTTCGCCAACGGCGGCAGGCCCTCCGGTGTGCTGCAGGCGAAGGGGGCCCTGAAAGAGCCGGTGATCGCTCGGCTCAAAGCGTCCTGGTCCAAGGCGCATGCCGGCGACAACTCCGGCGCCACGGCGATCCTCGAAGACGGAATCTCGTTCACGCCGCTCACGTTCAACAGCGTCGATTTACAGTTCCTCGAGCTGCGCGGCTTTCAGGTGACCGAAATGGCCCGCGCGCTCGGCGTGCCGCCCGTTCTCATCTTCGATTATGGCCGCGCCACATGGGGCAACGCCGAGAGCATGGCGCAATCGTTCCTCACCTTTACGCTGCTTCCGCGGCTGAAGCTTTGGACCGGTGCAATCTCCCGGCTGCTCACACCGGAGGAGCAGGCGACGCTCGTCCCGGAATTCACCGTCGACGCCCTCGTTCAAGCCGAGATCGCCGCGCGCTTCGCCGCCTACGCCTCCGCCATCAGCAGCAGGATCCTCAACCCCAACGAGGTCCGCGCGATGGAGAACCGGCCGCCCTACGCCGGCGGCGAAGCATTCCTCAACCCGAACACCACGCCGGCCGCTCCTGCCCGCGAGCAGGAGGAAGAGCCGGCATGATCGCGCTCGAGCTGAAGGCTTCCGTCTCGGTCGACGACGCTGGCGCCATCACCGGCATAGCCTGGCCGTTCGGCTCGCCCGATCGCATGGGCGATGAGATCCTGCCCGGCGCCTTCAAGGGCGCGAAGGCACCGCTGCCGCTCCTGGCCTTCCACCGGCCGGACG
>JAKFDB010000153.1:0-116502 GCA_036676315.1 Bradyrhizobiaceae bacterium | reverse complement strand
CAGCCCATCCTCGCCCTTGACCTCGGCATGGGTCAGGCCGCCGACGCGCGGCAGCGGGCGCCCGCCACTGGTCAGCGCGACCGCGACGACGATCTCGCCGGCGCGCGGCGCGTCCGGAATCCGCACCTCCATGCCGTCGAAATGGCTGCGGACATAGGCGCCGGCCTTGTGGCCGAGCGGGATGTCGAGGACGACGCCGAGCGAGCCGCGCTTCTTCGAGGACGGGATCAGCGCCGGCGCCTTGCCGAGCAGCTTGCGAAGGGGCGCGCCGAGCTTCGGATGCAGGATCGCGGCCGCATGCTCGAACTCGCCGTCCTCGCCGACGGCGGCGGCCTTGCCATAGCCCTGCACGGCGTCGCCCTCGATGCCGAGCGCCTTCAGTGCATGGCGCCCGAGCAGGTCGCCGAGCTCCTCGCCGATCTCGATCAGCTCGGAGAGGTCGTCCTGGTAGCGGCCCGCGAAGGGATTGGCGATCACGGCGACGGCCGCGGCGCGGCGGATCGCCGGCTCGACCGTTCGCCCCATCTCGGAATGGGTCTCGTCGAGGATGGTGACGATCTTGCGGATCGCAGCCTTCATCTCAGCCCATCCTCGCCCTTGATCTCGCTGGCCTTCAGCCCGCCGACGCGGGCATGGATGCGCGAGCCCGTCGTCATCACCAGCGCGAACAGCAATTCGTCCGCCTTCGGCGCGTCGGTGACGCCGATCTCGAAGGCGTCGAAATGGCTGCGGACATAGGATGCGTTGACATGCGTGACCGGGATGTCGAGCCGTGTCCCCGGACCACCGACCTTCTTGGTCGAGGGCACGATCGACTTGGCGTCGCCGAGCAGTTCGCGCATGGCGTAGCCGCCCGGCACATGCCAGAGCGCACCGTGCTCGAGCTCGCCGGCGGCGCCGACGATGGCGCCCTTGCCATAACCTTCGATCGCCTTCACATCGCCGCCCATCGCCGCGAGCAGCCGCTGCGCCAGCGCCAGGCCCAGCGGCTTGAGATCTTCCATGAAGCCCTGGATGTCCTCGACATAGCGGCCAGCATAAGGGTTGGCGATCACCGCCACCGCAGCGCCGCGCTTCAGCGGCGTGGCCACGGCGGGCCCACCCTCATGAAAGATCTCTTCCACGGTCACGGAATACTTTCGCACAGCGATCTCAGACACGGGCAAGTCTCCTCTTAAGGTTATTCTTGAAGGATCATAGGCGTGGCCAGCGTGCGGCTCACGCCCTGAAGATGCATGGCGGCCGCGACGATCAGGCCTGCCCCGCGCAGGCGCTGCGCCGCTGCGAGGCCGCCCGCGAGCGCTGTCTCGATCTCGGCCTGCGTCAGCGGGGCGACATTGCGGGTGACGAGAAGCGCGCCGAGATCGCTATCCGCCTGGACTGCATCGGCCGGCAGGCGTTCCACGGCCGGGTGTCCCGGCAGGTCGATCGCATTGGCGATCACGGTCGCAGCCGCATCGGCCATGGCGGCGGTGGCGGCGAGCACGGTCACGGCCTCGGCGATCCCGCGCGAAAAACTGCGGCCGGGATAGCCTGAGGTGGCGATGCCGCGCACCGGGTCGGCGGCGGCGATGCTGGCGGTCGCAAAGAGGCTGGGCCGGTCCGGTCGCTCGACCAGGCCGATGCGGAACTGCTCGCCGGGCGCAAGATGCAGGGCGATGTCGCCGCCATTGTTGACATAGGCGCGGGTGAGAGGAGCGGCCGCGACCATCACCCCGAGGATCTCCTCGGCAACCGAGCCCGCAACCGCCGCCATCGGCGTGATGAAGATCTCGGCGGCGAAGGGAGCGACCGCCGCGTGCATGCACCGGGCGACCGGGCCGGCCGGCACCGGGCTGTTCGCCCGCACCGGCGAGCGCAGCAAGGCGAGTTCCTCGCAAAGTTCCGCGAGCAGCCCGTCGAAGCGCTGCATCGCCGCCCGGTAGGCCGTCGCGACAGCCTCGGCCGGGCCGGTGGCCTCGACGACGAGATCGATCGGCCCCTGCTGCAGCAGCAGGCGCTTGCCGTCCGGCAGCAGGCGCGCGATGGGGGCTTCGAAGCGCACTACTCCGGCCTTCGGTTCGGGCGCGGAATCGCGGCGTTGTGCTCGCCTTTCCAGCAAGCGACGAAGGATCGGACAGTCGCGGGGAACCCCTCTCCCGGATGGGAGAGGGGCAGGGGTGAGGGACTGCCGCCGATAAGAATGGCGATGTGGCGCCGTTGTGCCTTCTGCGGAAAGGGCGGGCCCTCATCCCTGCCCTTCTCCCACACGGGAGAAGGGTTCCCCGCGCTCTTCACCGCAAGGGCAGTATTCATGACACCCTCTACCCGTGCGAGCGGCGCATCCGCTCCGGCGCCAGCGGCCAGGGATTGTCCAGCCGCTGCGGCAGCTTCAGCCGGCCATCGGCAGCCAGCTCGGAGAGCGGCCGGACATAGTCCATATGCCCGCCGAGCTCGCGGTAATCGGAGAGCTTCATCGTGAACTCGAGCGGTGCGACCAGCGCCGGCGTCGGCACATAGCCGAAGGCGTTCTCCGGCAGACGGGTGACGTCGACCATGAAGGTGATGCCGCCGCCCGGCCAGATATAGACCGGCGCGCCGCCGCAGGTGACATAGGTCAGCGCATCCTTGACCGAGCGCGTCAGCCGGACCGGGTTCTCGGTCACGCCGGCGCGCAGCGAACCGCCGGCGCCGCCGATGAACAGCACGGTCGAGAGTGCCGGCTCGCAATTCTCGGCGATGCGCTCGACCGGCTCGACCAACCGCTCCGGCATCGTCATCTCGACCGGCTGCAGGGCCTCGTCGAGCTCGTAATAGGCGGCATGCTCGCCGGTGGTCGAGACCATCAGCAGCCGCAAGCCGGGATAGGCGACCTTGGGGTCGAAGGGCCCGAGGATCGTCAGCGGATCGCTGATATTGGTGCCGCCCCAGCCGGTGCCCGGCTGCGCCACCTGGAAATAGCGCCCGGGCGTCGAGCGCCTCCCCTTCATCTTCAGGCCGGTCGCCGGCATGCCGAGCAGCTTGCCGGCCTGGTGTTCGGAGAGCACGCCGGTGATGTGGTCGTCGACGACGACGACCTCGTCGACCTTGCCATGCCATTGCTTGGCGAAGATGCCGATCGTCGCCGAACCGCAGCCGACGCGCATCCGGCTTTCCGCGACGCCGTTGACGATCGGCGGCTTGCCCGCCTGCACGATCACCGTCTCGCCGCCGTCGATGGTGAGCTCCACCGCCTTGCCATTGCTGAGCTGGAGCAGCGCGTCGCAGGTGACGCGCCCCTCCTTCTTCGAGCCGCCGGTCAGATGGTGGACGCCGCCGAGCGAGAGCATCTGCGAGCCGTACTCGCCTGAGGTGACATGGCCGATCGCCTCGCCCTCGGCGCGGACCGTCGCCGTCTCCGGCCCGAGGAAGCGGTCGGTGTCGATCTTCACCTTGACGCCGCAATAGCTGAAGATGCCCTCGGTCACGACCGTGACCATGTCGACGCCGTCGACCTCGGACGAGACGATGAAGGGCGCGGGCTTGTAGTCCGGATAGGTCGTGCCGGCGCCGATCGCGGTCACGAAGGTCCCGGGCTGCTGCAGGATGTCGCCATCCCATTCGCGCGGGCCGGCGAAGGAAACCAGCTCGCCGCCATGGCTGATCGTGCGGTCGAGCACCACATGCGGGTCGACCCGGACGAGGTTGCCGTCGGCATTGCCATAGCGATCGCAGGCGCCGACCGCGCCGGGCTTGATAAAGCACATGACCGGACAGGCATCGCAGCGGATCTTGTCGTCGGCGGTCGCGGTCGCTTCCTCCAGGCTCATCGTCAACCCTCGCCGTCGCTCGCGGCTAAATCATTTGTATACAAATGATGGTGGCGCATGGTCGCCAGCCTGTCAAGATAGCGCTCCGCGAACCGGCCGGCCAGCCGGGCGCGGATGCCGGGCTTTCAGGGCAACGCGCGGCCCCAGCGGGCCGGTGTCCGCCGCCGCGGCAGTAAGGCCTCGACGAAAATCCCGACACATACTGCGAGACGCGGCGCCCCGTTGTCGCTATCCAGCTGCGATTGACAGGCCGAAAATTCGACTGTTATTATTCGTATACAAATAAAAATTCTCGCGGACCGACACACCGATCCCGCTGGAAATGGTTCAAGGCGATCACCGCCCGAGGAGGGGTTTCGATGTACGACAGCTTTGTTACGGATCGCCTGATCGATATCTGGCTGGCCGAGGACATCGGCGCCTGCGACCTGACCGTGCAGGTCATGATCGAGCCCAATGAGACCGGCAAGTTCCACATGAACGCGCGTGAGCCGATGATCGTCGCCGGCGTCGAGGTCGCGGCCCGCGTCTTCAAGCGCTACGATCCCGAGCTCTCGGTGAAGCTGCTCGTCAAGGACGGCGACAAGGTCGAGAAGGGCGCGATCCTGATCGAGGTCGAGGGCGCCGCCCGCAGCGTGCTGACCGCCGAGCGCACCGCGCTCAACATCGCCCAGCGCCTCTCCGGCATCGCCGTCGAGACCGCCCGCTACGTCGCCGCCATCGCCGGCACCAAGGCGCGGCTGATCGACACCCGCAAGACCACGCCCGGCCTGCGCATGATGGAAAAGCACGCCGTGAGCTGCGGCGGCGGCCTCAATCATCGCCTCGGCCTCGATAACGGCGTGATGATCAAGGACAACCACATCGCCGTCTGCGGCAGCATCTCGGCCGCGGTCGAGCGCGCCCGCAAGAAGCTGCCCGTGCTGACCAAGCTCGAGGTCGAATGCGACCGGCTCGAGCAGGTCGAGGAGGCCGTCAAGGCCGGCGCCGACGTGATCATGTTCGACAACATGTCGGTCGCCGACATGACCAAGGCCGTCGCCCTGATCGCCGGGCGCGCCAAGACCGAGGCCTCGGGCGGCATCCGCTTCGAGACCATCCGGCCGATCGCCGAGACTGGCGTCGACTATATCTCGACCAGCAAGATCACCCAGTCGGCTCCGGCGGTCGATATCGGCCTCGACGAAGCCTGATCTTCCGATGCGGGCCGGCACGTTCTTCTTCGTCGTCGGCCCCAGCGGCGGCGGCAAGGACACCTTGATCGACGGCGCCAGGCAAGTCCTGGAGCCGACCGGGCGCTATGTCTTTGCCCGGCGCGTCGTCACCCGCCCCGCCGGCTCGCCCGGCGAGGCGCATGAAGCGGCGAGCGAGGCGCAGTTCGATGCCCGCGAGACCGCCGGCGACTTCCTGATCACCTGGGGCGCCCATGGCCTGCGCTATGGCCTGCCCCGGGCCCTGATGACCGCGATCGAGAGCGGTCGCCACGTCATCGCCAATGGCTCGCGCACCGTCATCGCCGAACTGGCGAAGCGGCTGCCGCGCCTCGTCGTCGTCGATGTCACCGCGCCGGCCGAGATCCTCGCCGCCCGCATCGCCGGGCGCGGCCGCGAGCAGGGCAGCGCCATCGAGAACCGGCTCGCCCGCAAGGTCGAACCCTGGCCGGCCGGAATCCGCACGGTCAGCGTCTGCAATGACCAGAGCCCGGAAACCGGCGTCGAACGCTTCGTCGCCGCGGTGGAATCGGCCGCCAACAGCCTGCGCCTGCGCCGTCTGCCGGTCTTCGCCGGCCGCGCCCATTGCGCCTGGCTGCCGGCCAAGGGCGAGTTCGTCAACGGCTTCGACTATCTCGGCCCCGGGCGGATCGAGATCTCCGGTGCCGGCGCCAGCATCCGCTCGGACATCCAGGTCGCGGACCTGCCTTCCGCACTCGCGCCCGACGAGATCGGCCTCTCCAGCGAGGCCTTCGCCGAGCTCGGCCTGGCCGAGGGCACGGAAGTCTCGATCCGGCGCACGCCCTCGCCGGAAAGCCGCGCCGCACTGACCAGCAAGATCCAGGGCGGCGCGCTCTCGGAGGCGCAGTACCACACGCTGATCCGCGACATCGTCGAATCCCGCTATCCCGATGGCGAGGTCGCGGCCTTCCTCGTCGCCGCGACGCAGAAGCTCAGCGACGACGAGGTCGTCTCGCTCGCCCGTGTCCGCACCCGCTTTGCGCAGCAGATCACCTGGCCGGACAAGATCGTCGTCGACAAGCATTCGATGGGCGGCATCCCCGGCAGCCGCATCACGCTGATCGTCGTGCCGATCGTCGCGGCGCACGGCGCCTTCCTGATGCCAAAAACCTCGTCGCGCGCCATCACCTCAGCGGCCGGCACCGCCGACGCGATGGAGGCGCTCGCCGATGTCGAGCTCACCCCGGCCGAGCTGCGGGCCTGTGTCGAGAAGGCCCGTGCCTGCATCGCCTGGAACGGCCGCCTGAACCATTCCGTCGTCGACGACGTGATGAACGCGATCACAAGGCCGCTCGGCATTGATTCCAATCGCTGGTCGGTGGCCTCGATCCTGTCGAAGAAGCTGACGGCGGGCTCGACCCATGTGATCGTCGACCTGCCCTATGGCGCGCGTGCCAAGCTGAAGACGGAGGCAGAAGCGGCCGAGCTCGCCGCCCTGTTCGAGACGGTCGGCCGCGGGCTCGGCCTCGTCGTCGAGGCCTTCCCGACCGATGGCAGCCGGCCGATCGGCCGCGGCATCGGCCCGGCGCTGGAATGCCGGGATGTCGCCTGGGCCCTCGACAACGACCCGCAGGCGCCGGCCGACCTCGTCGCCAAGGCGCTGTTCTTCGCCGGCCGCATCCTGGCCTGGGATCCGGCACTCGGCTCGGTCGAGGCCGGGCGCGAGCGCGCCGAGGCGCTGCTGCGTTCCGGCGCCGCGCGCACCGCCTTCGAGCGCATCGTCGACGCACAGGGGCGCCGCGTCCCGCCCGTCGCCCCGGGCCTGCTCGTCCACACGGTGCGGGCCGAACAGGCCGGCACGGTCACGGAGATCGACGGCTGGGCCGTAGCCGGTATCGCGAGGCGCGCCGGCGCCCCCTTCGACAAGGCTGCCGGCATCGACCT
This sequence comes from Bradyrhizobiaceae bacterium, assembly GCA_036676315.1. GTDB lineage: Bacteria > Pseudomonadota > Alphaproteobacteria > Rhizobiales > Beijerinckiaceae > Allobosea. The sequence continues at coordinate 109,598 of JAKFDB010000153.1, read as the reverse complement.
GCGCCGTGGTGTCGGCGACAAGGTCGCGATCGGCGATCCGCTCTTCGCCATCCACGCCAGCGCCTCGAGCGACCTCGAGGAAGCGAGCGCGCTGGCGGAGAGCAGCGAGTGCTTCGTGATCCGGTAGACGGACTCCATGGACGGGTCATCCCGGACAAGCCGCGTGAGCGGCGCCGATCCGGGATCCATTCCTGAGCCTCTATCGGAAAGGTTCAGGAATGGGTCCCGGGTCTCCCTACGGTCGCCCGGGCCGACCGCGCCAGATGAAATACGAAGTGCTCGCGAGCCGCCCGCTCAGCCCGCCCTTCAGCGCAGCTGCTTCAGCAAGGCCACCAGTGTCGCCCGCTGGCTCGTCGCCAATGGCGCCAGCGTCACCTTGGTGACGGTCTCGGCCTTCGGCATCAATTCGCGGGTATAGGCGCGCCCCGCCTCGGTGAGCTGCACGATGACACGGCGCCCGTCATCGGGATCGGCGGTCGTCTGCACCAGCTGGCGCTTGATCAGCCGGTCGACGACGCCCTTGATCGTCGCCGCGTCCATGGCGGTCTGGCGCCCGAGCAGGTTCTGCGAGCTGCCACCTTCGAGATAGAGCCGCGACAGCACCGCCCACTGCGTCGGCGTCAGTTCGGGGCCCATGATCTCGTTGAACAGCGAGACATGGCGCTGGACCGCCTGCCTCAGGATGAAGCCAACCTGCTCGGAAAGATCATAGGTCTCTTCGGCGGCTTCAGCCGGCCTGGCATGGGTATCGTCCGGCAGCGACATTCAGCAGCCCCTTGTCCTCACCGAATCCGGTGCGGTGACCGCCGGGAGGGCGATCGCAGCGATGGGCGCAAGACCCATCCCTGCTATCTGGCCTCCAGCCGCGGGGTTTTCAATCGAATCTTGCCGGGCCGGCCGGAGACCGGTGGAAGCATTTCGGTTCGTCGCCGGTCCACGCTCCCGAGCTTGACCTCGTCCCGTCCGCCTTGCAGGATTGTATCAGTGGATACAGTCCGACAGAATGCGGACCCGACCGGCGAAGGCGTGCCGCGCCTGGGAAGGACGGGAAAGGTGGCGGCCATGGCTTTCGGACGGGTACCGGCGGCCGGAACGGCACCGGAGGAGGCCTATCTCGCGATCCTCGCCGGCATCCGCGGCGGCCGCTACCAGCCCGGCGAGCGCCTGATCCCCGAAGCCATCGCACAGGAGCTGGCGATGAGCCGGATGCCGGTGCGCGAGGCTTTCCAGCGCCTCGCCAATGAAGGCCTCGTCGTCATCCGCCCCAATCGCGGCTGCGTCGTCGCCGGCCTGACCGTCGACGAGATCTTTGAGGCCTTCGAGATCCGCTCGGTGCTGGAGGGGCTCGCCGTCCGCCTCGCCATGCCGCGCATCGACGCCGGCGTGCTGGCCGAGCTCGATGGCCATCTTTCCCGGATGCAGCGAGCGGGCGAAACCGGCGGGGATGCCTGGCTCGCCGCGCACCAGGCCTTTCACGCCTATATCTGCGGGCTGAGCGGGCGGCCCAAGCTCGTCGCCCAGATCGCGGCGCTGCACATCGCCGTCGAGCCCTATATGCGCATCTGGCTCCACCATGTCGCGCATCCGACCACCGCAACCCAGCGCCAGAACGAGATCGTCGCGGCGATCCGCAGCGGCGACGCCAGCCATGCCGAGACGGTGATGCGCGACCACGTCATGCGCACCGCGCCGCGCCTCGCCGAATTCCTGCGCAACGCCAGCCATCTGACGACCGGCCCGCGCCCGCACCGGCCGGCGCAGCCGCCCGCGTCCGGTCCCGCCTGACGCATCGAAGAACTCAAACAGCCCGCAGAAGGCACCGCCGGGGAAAATCCCGGGGACGACAACCAGAACAGGGGATCACCATGGATCGACGCCAGTTCCTGAAAGCCTCCGCAGCCACGGCCTTCCTGCCCCCGGCACCGCTGATCGCCCGCGCGCAGGACAGCAAGACCCTGCGCTTCGTGCCCTATTCCGATGTCGCGATCATCGATCCGATCTGGACCAACGGTTACTCGACCCGCACCCACGCCCTCCTCGTCTGGGACACGCTCTACGGCCTCGACGACCAGTTCCAGCCGCAGCCGCAAATGGTCGAGGGCCATGTCGTCGAGGACGACGGCAGGCGCTGGACGCTGACGCTCAGGCCCGGCCTCGTCTTTCATGACGGCAGCAAGGTCCTGGCCCGCGACGCCGTCGCCTCGATCCGGCGCTGGGGCGCTCGCGACACCTTCGGCCAGGCGCTGATGGCCGCGACCGAGGAGCTGTCCGCTCCCGACGACCGCACCATCCTCTTCCGCCTGCGCCGACCGTTCCCGCAATTGCCGGCCGCGCTCGCCCGCCCGAGCGCGCTCGTCGCCGCGATCATGCCGGAGCGACTGGCGCAGACCGACCCGTTCAAGCAGATCCCCGAGGCGATCGGCAGCGGCCCCTATCGCTACCTCACGGCCGAGCGCATCGCCGGCGCCCGCCATGTCTATGCGCGCCATGACGGCTATGTGCCGCGCCCGAGCGGTACCCCGAGCTTCACCGCCGGCCCGCGCACGCCTTTTCTCGACCGGATCGAATTCAATGTGATGCCTGATCCGGCGACCGCGATCTCGGCCCTGCAGACCGGCGCCGTCGACTGGGTCGAGCAGCCGATCATCGACCTCCTACCGCTGCTGCGGAAGGATCCGAACATCGTCGTGGAGGTCAAGGATCGCAGTGGCATGGCCGGGCAATTGCGCCTCAACCATCTCCAGCCGCCCTTCAACAACCCCGCCATCCGCCGCGTCATCCTCAAGGCGATCGACCAGAACGACTGCATGAATGCCGTCTGCGGCGGCGACCCTGAGGTCGAGCGCGGCAGCATCGGCTTCTTCCCGAGCAATTCGGCGATGGCTTCCGAAGCCGGCATCGAGGCGCTGAAGGCGCCGAAGGACTTCGGCAAGCTCAAGCAGGAGCTGGAAGCCGCCGGCTACAAGGGCGAGCGCGTGGTCTTCCTCTCCGGCCAGGACGTGCCGCGCATCGCGCTCGCCGCCGAGGTCGCGGCCGACGCGCTGCGGCGGATCGGCGCCAATCTCGATTTCGTCGCCACCGACTGGGGCACCGTGCTGCAGCGCATCAGCAATCGCAGCCCGGTCGAGCAGGGCGGCTGGAGCTGCTACATCACCTACTGGTCGGGCCTCGATCTCGGCTCGCCGGCGACGAGCTCGCCGCTGCGCGGCAACGGCGCCAAGGGCAGCCCCGGCTGGCCCGACAGCCCGGCGATCGAGGCGCTGCGGGCCCGCTGGCTCGATGCTCCGGACCTCGCCGGCCAGAAGGCGATCGCGCAGGAGATCCAGCTCCAGGCCATGCAGGACGTGCCCTATGTGCCCGCCGGCCAGTACCTCCAGCCCGTCGCCTACCGCAAGAACCTGACCGGCATGCTGAACGGCGTCCCGGTCTTCACCAATCTGCGCAAGGGCTGAGGCTCTTCCACCTCCCGACCGGTGCGGCATCCCTCGCCGCGCCGGCTCCTCCCATAGCCGGCCGCGGCGCCGGCGACGCTGAACGAAAGCCTCTCTCCATGCGCGATTTCGAGCTTCCCGGGCGTTCCCTCGCCATCAGCCGCAATGCGATGGCGGCAACCTCGCACCCGGCAGCGACGTTGGCGGCGCTCGACATCCTACGCGCCGACGGCAACGCCATGGATGCGGCAGTCGCGGCCTGCGCCGTGCAATGCGTCGTCGAAGCCGGCTCGACCGGCATCGGCGGCGACTGCTTCATGCTCTATTCGCAAGGCGGCAGCACCGACATCCTCGCCTATAACGGCTCGGGAAGGACGCCCGCAGCCGCGACCCTCGACTGGTACGCCAAGGCCGGCATCACCACGCTGGAGCGGCATTCGCCGCATGCCGTCACGGTGCCCGGCGCGGTCGAGGCCTGGGCCCGCCTCGTCAAGGACCATGGCAAGCTGCCGCTCTCGGAGATCTTCCAGCCGGCGATCGCACTGGCACGCGAGGGCTACGCCATCACCCCGCGCGTCGCCTATGATCTTGCCGCCCAGCATGACACGCTGATCCGCGACGCCAACGCCGCCGCGACCTTCCTGGTCGATGGGCAGCCGCCGCAGGCGGGCACGGTCCAGTATCAGCCCGGCCTCGCAGCGACGCTGGAGGCGATTGGCCGCGAGGGGCCGGAGGTCTTCTATCGCGGCGAGATCGCAAGCGAGATGGTCGCCCATCTCAATGCGGCCGGCGGCCTGCACAGCCGCGAGGATTTCGCTGCGGCGCAGGGCGAATACGTCAAGCCGATTAGCACGAACTTCCGCGGCCGCACGGTCTATGAATGCCCGCCCAACGGCCAGGGCATCATCGCGCTGATGATCATGAAGATCCTCGAGCGCTTCCAGCCCAAGGGCGGCCCGCTCGCGGTCGAGAACCTGCATATCGAGCTCGAAGCGACGCGCCTCGCCTATGCGGCGCGCGACCGGCTCGTCGCCGACATGGCGCAGGCGCAGGTGCCGGTGGAATTGCTGCTTTCCGACAAGCTCGCCGACGAGCTCGCCGCGGCGATCGACCCGGCCCGCGCCACCGATCCGCTGCCGGTCATCCCCGGCGGGGCCGAGCACAGCGACACCGTCTACATCTGCGTCGTCGACAAGGACCGCAACGCCGTCAGCTTCATCAACTCGATCTTCTCGCCCTATGGCAGCGGGCTGATGACCAGGAAATCGGGCGTGCTCTTCCATAATCGCGGCCAGAGCTTTGTCTTGAAGCAGGGCCATCCGAACGCGATCGCCCCGCGCAAGCGCCCGATGCACACCATCATCCCCGGCATGGTCGCGGAGAACGGCCGCGTGGTGATGCCTTTCGGCGTGATGGGCGGGCATTACCAGGCGATGGGTCATGCCCATTTCCTGGCAAAACTGTTCGACCATGGGCTCGATCTGCAGGAGGCCATCGACCTGCCGCGCCTCTTCCCGCTGCCGGGCACGGCGACGGTCGAGGTCGAAGGCCGCTTGCGCGAAAGTGTCGGGCCGGCGCTTGCCGCGCGCGGCTTCGACGTCCAGCCACCGAAGACGCCGATGGGCGGCGCCCAGGCCATCTGGATCGACTGGGAAAAGGGCACGCTGACCGGTGGCTCCGACCCGCGCAAGGATGGCTGCGCGCTCGGGCTCTGAGCCCTCCGTCGGCTCAGGCGAGATGGCAGGCGATCTGCAGGGCGGCCTCGCTGCGCAGCTCCGGCCGCTCGCTGCGGCAGCGCTCGACCGCAATCGCGCAGCGCGGATGGAAGGCGCAGCCCGGCGGCGGCGCGATCGGGCTCGGCACCTCGCCCGATAGCGGCCGGCGCTCGCGGTTCGGCTTCTCGACATCGGGAATCGTGTCGAGAAGCAGCCGCGTATAGGGATGGCGCGGCCGGGCAAAGACCTCTTCCGCCGGCCCGCTCTCGACGAAGCGGCCGAGATACATGATGGCGAGATGGTCCGACATGTGCCGGACCACCGAGAGGTTGTGGCTGATGAAGAGATAGGTCAGCCCGAATTCCTTCTGCAGCCGGACCATCAGATTGAGGATCTGCGCCTGGACCGAGACGTCGAGTGCCGAGGTCGGCTCGTCGCAGACCAGGAAGTCGGCCTCGGTGGCGAGCGCCCGGGCAATCGAGATGCGCTGGCGCTGGCCGCCGGAGAATTCATGCGGGAAACGACTCGCATCGGCGCGTGACAACCCGACGATCTCGAGCAGGTCGCCGACGCGATTTGCGGTTTCCGCCTCGTCCTTGCGCAGCTTCAGTTCGCGGATCGGCTCGGCGACGATGTCGCCGACGCGCCAGCGCGGATTGAGCGAGGCGTAAGGGTCCTGGAAGATCATCTGCACCCGCGGCGGGCCGACGGTGCCGTCGGCGCGAAGGATGTCGCGGAACTGCAGCATGCCCTCGGTCGGGCGCTGCAAGCCGACGACCATGCGCGCCAGCGTCGACTTTCCGCAGCCGGATTCGCCGACGATACTGAAAGTCGTGCCGCGTGCGACGCTGAAGGAGACATTCTCGACCGCGCGCAGGATGCGGCGCGGCTCATGCGAGAACAGCCGCGACAGGGCCGGCGCCGAGACGTCGAAGCGGCACGAGGCGGAAACAACCTCGAGGATGGTTTGCGCTTCAGCCATGCGCGGCCTCCCGCAACGGGAAATGGCAGGCGACGGCATGGCCGGAGCGCGGCAGCTCCGGCCGGTGCTCACGGCAGAAGCCGGTGGCCTGGCCGCAGCGCGGATTGAAGGCGCAGCCTGACGGAATGGCGTTCAATCGCGGCATCGAGCCGTCGATCTGGTTGAGCTCGGCATTGCGGCGATGGACGCTCGGGATCGAGGCCATCAGCCCGGCCGTGTAGGGGTGGCGCGGCCGGCGCGTCACCTCCTCGACCGGACCGATCTCGACGACGCGCCCGGCATACATCACCGCCACCCGGTCGGCGGTCTCGGCGATCACGCCCATATCGTGCGTCACCAGCATGATCGCGGTGCCGTGCTCGCGGCAGAGCCGCTTCAGCAGCGTCGTGATCTGCGCCTGGATCGAGACGTCGAGCGCCGTCGTCGGCTCGTCGGCGATGATCAACTCGGGCTCGGCGCAGAGCGCGAGCGCGATCACCACGCGCTGGCGCATGCCGCCGGAGAACTGGTGCGGATAATGGTCGATCCGGCTTTCGGCCGCCGGAATGCCGACCTCTTTCAAGAGGTCGAGCGCGCGCTTGCGCGCCTCCGCCTGGCCGACCGGCAGATGTGTCGTGATCGTCTCGACCAGTTGCTCGCCGACCGTCAGCAGCGGATGCAGCGAGGTCAGCGGATCCTGGAAGATCGCGCCGATGCGGCGGCCGCGCAATTTGCGCATCGCCTCGGCCGGCAGATTGTCGATGCGCTGGCCCGACAGCCTGATCTCGCCGCCGGCGAGCCGGCCGGGCGGATCGAGCAGGCCGATCACCGCCGTTCCGGTCAGCGACTTGCCGGCGCCGGACTCGCCGACGACGCCCAAAATCTCGCCCGGCGCGATCTCGAAGGAGACGCCGTCGAGCGCCGTCAGGGGTCCGCGCCGCCCGTCGAAGACGATGCGCAGATCCTGCACCGAAAGCAGCGCCGGCTGGGCGTTCACGCGGCGTCCTCCCGTCGCTCGACCGGGTAGCTTGTCGAGAAGATCTCGCTCGCCGGGGGGTGGCCATGGGTACGCTGTGGATAGCGCGCCATCAGTCCCTCGAACTGCGCTTGCGCCCGGCGCTTGTCCGTGGCCTCGTCGATGCCGGCGATCATCCGATCCTCCATCACGAAGCGCCCGTCGATGATGACGCTCGCAAAATCGCGGCCATGGCCGGAAAGCAGCATGGTCTGGATCGGATCGATGATCTGGCCGAGATGCGGCCGGTCGAGGTCGAAGACGGTGATGTCGGCACGGGAACCCGGCTGAAGCCGGCCGAGATCGGGCCGGCGAAGCGCATCGGCCCCGCCGATCGTGGCCGCATCGTAATAATCCTCGCTGCGCACCGCGCCGGCGCTCCCCGCCATGGTCCGCGCCAGGATCATCCCGACCTGCAGGTTCATGATCATGTCGGGCGGGCTGGTGTCGGTGCCCATGCCGGTCCTAAGGCCCATCTCGCGATAGCGGCCGAAATGGTCGATCGTGTTGCCGTGCCGGCCGGAGACCAGCGGGCAGTGCACGATCGCCGCCCCGGCATCGCCGATGATCTCGAGGTCGCGCCCCGGCCGCGCGACATGCCGGCTGCCGGAGACAAAGGTTCCATGCGGCAGGAGGCAGCGCTCGTTGAGGAAGCCGAGGCTCTCCAGCCATTCCGGCGGACTCATGCCGTGCTGGGCGAGGACGAGATCGTATTCGATCTTCGACTGGCAGCAGTGCAGGCGGACCGGCACATCGAGCTCGCGCCCGGCCGCCGCCGTGCGGCGCAGGAGTTCGGCGGTCGAGGTCTCGATCCGGTCCGGCGCCAGCATGGTCCGGATCAGCCCGCCGGCCGCACCCTCATGCGCCCGGCAGAAGTCGATCGCGGCATCGAGCTCGGCAAGGCCGCGTTCCTCGTCGTAATGGGTGACGATGCGCCCATCGGGCTCGACCAGCTGGTTACCAGTGCGATAGCCCGGTCCGAGATAGGCCCGCAGCCCCAGCGCCACAGCGGCCTCTGCCGCATCCTCGAACTCCTCCGGCGTCTCGCCCCAGGCCCTGTAGAACAGCGAGGCGATCGGCAGCGCCGTGGTGATGCCGTTGCGGATCAGCGTCGCGAAGGCGTGCTTTTTCTGGAAGGCCAGCTCCTCGCGCGAATACATCTCGTAGGGGCCGGCCTCGAGATAGCTGCGCGGCCAGACCCGGCCCTTCTTCCAGGCCGGCTGGTTGTCATAGGCGAGGATCGTGGTGTCGAGGTCGGAGAGCGCGTCGAGATCGACGAAGCCCGGCCCGATCAGCGCATTGCCATAGTCGATCCGGCGCGCGACCTCGCCCGGGAAGCGATGGCCGGTGAAGATCACCTCGCCATCCTCGAAGACGATCTCGCCGTTCTCGTAGAGGAGATGCCGCCCCTGCGCGTGCCCGACGAGCCAGCGCGCGGTCAGCAGGATACGGCCCTGCGGGCGCTTTGCGGCTTGCAAGGTCACGGGGCAGCCCTGACCGAAACGCCGTCGCGCGCGACGATCTTGCCGCGCTTGATCACGCGGCGCCTCGGCGAGCGGGTCACGATCGCTTCCGCCACGGTCTCGCCGGGCAGGATCACGAGATCGGCGGTGCAGCCTTCCGAGAGCCCGTAGCCCGCGATCTCCATCACCTTGGCGCCTTCCGTGGTGCAGACGTCGAGCCCGAGCCGGAGCTCGTCGTCGCGGCGGAAGTTGTTGCGCAGGCCGATGAACATCGCCCGCTCCAGCATGTCGGCATTGCCATAGGGGCCCCAGGTGTCGCGGATGCCGTCGGAGCCCGAGCAGACCCGGATTCCGGCCTGCAGCAGCTTCTTCACCGGCGGCGCCGGTCGGCTCGCCGGCGCCGTGGTCATGATGGCGATGTCGAGCTCGGCAAGCTGCTCGATCAGGGGCTCGATCAAGGCGGGATCAGGCGTGCCGAGGCAGAAGGCGTGGCTGACCGTGACCTTGCCCTTCATGCCGAGCGCGCGCGTCCGCTCGATGATCATGTCCATCGAGAAGGCGCCGACCTCGCCGGGCTCATGCAGATGGATGTCGAGCGGCTTGCCATGGCGCTGGCAAAGCGCGAACACCGCGTCGAGATGCCCCTTCGGGTCGCGGTCGATCGTGCAGGGATCGAGCCCGCCGACGACCTCGCAACCGGCGGCCATCGCCTGTTCCATCAGCTCGAGCGTTCCCGGCCGGCGCAGCAGGCCCGATTGCGGGAAGGCGACGAGCTCGATGTCGACGATGTCGCGGTACTCGTCGCGGGTCTTCATCACGCCCTCGACGCCCCACATCCCGTGCTCGGTGTCGACATCGACATGGCTGCGGATATGGGTCGATCCCATCAGCGAGGACTGGATGCTCTGGCGGGCCGCCTGACGGGCCGGATCGATGTCGAGCCGCTTCTTGCTCATGCGCTCATTGTCGATCTTGTCGAGCAGCCTCGGGCCGACCTCGTTGACGTACCAGGGCTGGCCCCAGAGGCTCTTGTCGAGATGGGTGTGGGCCTCGACCAGGCCCGGGATGACGATCTCGCCCTTGCCGTCCTCGACCGCGACGCCTTCCGGCGCGGCGAGGTTCGGGCCGACCCTGGCGATCTTGCCGTCCGCGATCAGCAGGTCGGTCGAGGCCCCGGCATAGGGCCGGACATTGCGCAGCAGCAGGGAGACGGTCATCGCAGGCGTTTCCTCTCATTATCGGTCGTCATGGTCGGGCATGACCCGACCATCTCGGAAACCAGCGCCCACTCGTCATGAGACTCTCGGGTCTTCGCTTCGCTGCGCCCGAGAATGACGCGGTGGTTCATGCGCATCTTCACCTCAGCCTCGGGTTCAGCGCGTCGCGCAGCCAGTCGCCGAGCAGGTTGACCGAGAGCACGATCAGGCCGAGCTGCAGCGAGGGGAAGACGACGAGCCACCACGAGCCCGAGAACAGGTACTGGTTGCCGATGCGGATCAGCGTCCCAAGCGAGGGCTGGGTGATCGGCATGCCGACACCGAGGAAGGACAAAGTCGCTTCCGAGAGGATGGCGAGACCGAGATTGAGCGTCGCCGCGACCAGCACCGGCGTCAGCGTGTTGGGCAGGATGTGCCGACGCATGATCCGCGTCGCCGGCACCTTGATGATGCGCGCGGCGAGCACGTACTCCTTGCGCCGCTCGACCATGGTCGAGGCGCGGACGGTCCGGGCATAAAGCACCCAGTTGGTGAGTGCGATCGAGACCACCAGCACCACGGCGGCGAAGGGCTCGCGCAGCCCCGGCGGCAGCAATTCGCGGAAGATCGCCGAGACCAGGATCGCCATCAGCAGCGTCGGGATCGACAGAACCGTATCGCCGAAGCGCATCAGCAGATTGTCGATGCGCCCGCCATAGAAGCCGGCGACGAGGCCGATGGTGACGCCGATGCTCATCGAGACCAGCACGGCGGCGAGCCCGATGATCAGCGAGACGCGGGTGCCGTAGAGGATGGCCGAAAGCACGTCGCGGCCCTGCGGATCGGTGCCGAGCAGGAAGGGCCACTCGCCGTCCTTGTTCCATATCGGCGGGATCTCGGCTTTGTCGATGAAGACCTGGGCGAGATCATGCGGGTTCTGCGGCGCGATCAGCGGCGCCAGGAAGGCGCTGGCGAACAGCAGCGACAGCACCAGCGCCGAGAGCCAGGCGGCCGGCGTCTTGCGGAAGCTCCAGCCGATGTCGCTGTCGAGAAAGCGGCGGATCAGGCCGGGCCGGGCGACGCTCTCAGCGGGCATTGGCGGCTCCCGCGATCGAATCCTCGCGCAGGCGCGGGTCGACCCAGGCATAGGTCAGGTCGACCAGCGTGTTCAGCGAGACGAAGATGAAGGAGACGACGATCAGATAGGCCGCCATCACCGGGATATCGACGAAGGTCACCGCCTGGACGAAGAGCAGGCCCATGCCCGGCCACTGGAACACCGTCTCGGTGACCAGAGCGAAGGCGATCAGGTTGCCGATCTGCAGGCCGGTCACCGTAATCACCGGCATCAGGCAGTTGCGCAGCGCGTGGCGGAAATAGACGCTGCGCGACGGCAGGCCGCGTGCCCGGGCGAAGCGGATGAAGTCGGTCCGCATCGTCTCCAGCATCTCGGCCCGCACCAGCCGCATCACGAGGGTGATCTGGAAGAGCGAGAGCGTGATCCCCGGCAGGATCAGCGCCTTGCGTCCCGAAGCGGTGAGCAGGCCGGTGCTCCACCAGCCGATCTGCACGACCTCGCCGCGGCCGAAGGCCGGCAGCCATTGCAGCGTCACCGAGAAGACCAGGATGAACAGGATGCCGAGTGCAAAGCTCGGCAGGGAGACGCCGAGCACCGAAATGAATTCCAGCGCACGGGCGAGCAGGCTCTCGCGCTTGATCGCGGTGTAGACGCCGAGCGGGATGCCGATTGCCAAGGACAGGAAGGTCGCGACCAGCACCAGTTCGAACGTCGCCGGGAAGCGCTCGGCGATCAGGGTGAACACCTCCTGCTGGTTGCGGTAGGAGATGCCGAAATCGCCGCGCAGGGCATTGCCGACGAAGGTCGCGAACTGCAGGAAGAAGCCCTTGTCGAGCCCGAGCCGCAGGCGCAGCTCGTCGCGCTGCGCCTGGCTCGCCTGCTCGTTCAGCATCAATTCGACGGGGTCGCCGACGAAGCGGAAGATCAGGAAGGCGAGGAACGCCACCGCGAGCATGACGCCGGCCGCGTTGAGCAATCGCTTGAAGAGGAAGGCCGGCATCGGTTGCTCCTGTCTCCCCGCCGTCATTCTCGGGCGCAGCAAAGCGAAGGCCCGAGAATCTCAGGACGAGAAGGCGCTGGTTTCCGAGATGGCCGGGTCAAGCCCGGCCATGACGCCTGGATCGTTCACTTCATCATGGTCAGCCACAGCCGTGGCTTGTTGTCCGAGGCCTGCACGGTCGAGGCCACCGTATTGCGCATCGCCCAGGCCATCGGCTGCTGGTGCAGCGGGATGAACAAGTGCTCGGCCTTGGCGATCTTCAGGGCCTCCATCATCATCGGGATGCGCTTCTCGTTGTCGAGCTCGACGCCGGCCTTGTCGATCAGCGCGTCGATGCGGGAATCGCCCCAATTGCCCCAGTTGAACACGCCGCCGGTACCGCTCTTCGAGCGCAGCACCTGCACCAGCAGCGAATAGGCGTCGATCATCGGCTCATTGGCCCAGCCGAAGGAGATCACGTCGAAATCGCCCCTGACGCGCTTCGGAGTCTGCTGGCTGCGCGGCGCGAGGGTGAGATTGGGCTTCAGGCCGGCGCGCGACCACATCGAGGCGACCGCCTGACAGAACTCCTCCTCGTTGACCAGCGAGTCGCTCTGGCAGTTCATCTGGAAGGAGAAGCCGTTCGGGTATCCTGCCGCCGCCAGCAGCTTCTTGGCGCCGTCGAGATCGAAGGGCAGGCGTGCGTCCTGCGACGGCTCGTAGCCGGGGATGGCGGGAGCGACGAGCGCCCCGGTATTGCGCGAGAGCCCGCGCATCGCCCGCTTCTGCACCGCATCGATGTCGATGGCGCGGTAGAGCGCCTCGCGCACCCGGACATCCTTCAGCGGGTTCTTGTCCTTCACATCGCTCTCGAACAGCGCATCCTTGAGGTTGAAGGCGAAGAAGACCGATCGCAATTCATTGGTCTGCAGCACCTTGACCTCGGGCGAGGCCTGAAGCCGCGGCAGATCCTGCAACGGGGCGACATTGGTGAAGTCGATCTCGCCCGAGAGCAGCGCCGCGACGCGGGTCGAGGCGGAGGTGATCGGCGCGAACTCGATCTTGTCGATGTTGTGCTTGGGCTTGTCCCACCAGTTCGGATTCTTGGCGAAGACCGTCTTCGCGTCGACCCGGCGCGACTCCACCTGGAACGGCCCGGTGCCGTTGGCATTGTCGGTGGCATAGCCCTTCACGCCCTTGCCGGAATCGGTCGGCAGCAGCGAGTTGTTGGCCTCCATCCATTCCTTGTCGAAGATGTAGATGTTGGTCAGGTCGTTGAGCAGCAGCGGATACGGGCCGTTGACCTCCATCTCGACGGTGAAGTCGTCGATCTTCTTTGCGCTCTTATAGGCGGGGAGGTTGCCCTTCAGCGGCGAAGTCTCGTGGGTGACGCGCTCGAGCGAGGCGATCACGTCATCGGCGGTGAACGGGTTGCCGTTGTGGAACTTCACCCCCTGGCGCAGCTTGAAGCGCCAGACCGTCGGCGACATCGTCTCCCAGGATTCCGCCAGTGCCGGCTCGATCTTGAGGTCGCCGGTATAGCGCACCAGTCCTTCGTAGACATGGTTGAGGACGGAAAGCGTGAAGGTATCGCCATAGGAATAGGGGTCGAGCGAGGCGATCTCGCGGGCAGACCCCCATTTCAGGGTCTTGGCTTCAACAGCGCCGTTGAGCGCCAGGGCAGCGACGGCCGCCAGCATCCAGGCCTTCTTCATCGAGCTCTCCCCTTTTTTTCGTTTGCAGAGGCCGGCCCGTGCAGGCCCGCCATGGTTCGTCGTGCCGCCTCTTTGGTCGCCGTGGCGCTTTTCGCGCCATCTCGTGTACGATTAATCATCAAACTTGCATACGATTGAGAGATCGTATTGTATGCGATTATTGATGACAAGTGGAAACTGGTACGGAGCCGACGCTCGTGACATTGACTGCCCCGGACAAGGTCAGGTCAGGACGAGGGAAGGCCGGAATGGGCGAGCCGCGGACTCCGGGATTGCGCGCGCAATCCGTCTACCGGGCGCTTCGGCGCGCCATCATCGAGCAGGCCCTGAAGCCCGGCATGAAGCTGCCGGAGGATTCGATCGGCGAGCAGCTCGGCGTCAGCCGCACTCTGGTGCGCGAGGCCTTCGGGCGGCTCGCGGTCGAAGGGCTGGTCGAGCTCAAGCCCAATCGCGGCGCCTCGGTCGCCTATCCGACGCTGGAGGAGGCGCGCGACGTCTTCGACGTGCGCCGCGGTCTCGAAAGGCTGGTTGCCGAGAGCCTTGCCGGGCGGCTCAGCGCCGCCCAGGCGAGTGAGCTCGAGGCCCATGTCCGCCAGGAGGAGAAGGCCCATGGCCAGGACGGGCCGGAATCGATCCGGCTCTCCGGCGAGTTCCACATCAAGCTCGCCGAGATGACCGGCAACGCCCTGCTGCTGCGCTATGTCCAGGAAGCCTCCTCGCGCTGCTCGCTGATCCTCGCCATCTATGGCCGGCCGCATTCCTCCGAATGCGCCGTCTCCGAGCATCGGCAGCTGATCGAGGCGCTGCGAGCCGGCGACGCCGCCCGCGCCGCGCATCTGATGGACCACCATCTCCAGGCCGTCGTCACCCGCGCCCTGCTGACGCCGCGCGCCGAACGCGACATCCGCGAGGTGCTCGCACCCTATGCCTTGAGCGAAGGATTGAACCCGCCGTGACTGAGATGCCGAGGCAGGACCGGGCCGCCCTCGTACCGGAGCCGGCGATCACCTTCGATTTCGCGCAGCTCACGCCGCGCGAGCGCTACAAGCTCCTGATCGGCGCCGTCGTGCCGCGGCCGATCGCGCTGGTGACTTCGATCGATGCCAACGGCGTCGTCAACGCCGCCCCGTTCAGCTTCTTCAATTGCCTTTCCGCCGATCCCGCGATCCTGGCGCTCGGCGTCGAATACCGCCCCGCCGGAGGCCAGAAGGACACCGGACGCAATGTCCGCGAAACCCTCGCCTTCACCGTCAACATCGTCTCCGACGCCCTGCTCGAAGGCATGAATGTCTGCGCCGTCCCGTTCGAGCCCGGCATTGACGAACTGGCGCAAGCGGGGCTGACCGCGATGCCCGGCGTCAAGGTGCCCTGCCCCTGGATCGGCCAGGCGCCCGCGGCCTTCGAATGCCGGCATCACACCACGCTCGGCATCGGCAATTCGCGCGAGATCATCCTCGGCGAAGTCGTCTACGCGCATTTCCGCCCCGGCACGGTCGACCCGGTGAAGCACTATGTCGACCCTGCCGAGCTCGACGCCGTCGGCCGCATGGGCGGCCATGGCTACGCGACGACGCGCGACTATTTCGACCTCGTCACCATGTCGGTCGCCGACTGGCAGAGCGACCCGGCCAAGGCGAAGCGCACCCGTCCCGCGCCACGCTGAGCGGGTATCCCGAGCCGAGACGACCGGCTGCATCCGCGACGGAGTTCAGGGGCCGGGGCCGCAGACGAGGTTGACCTCCCGGCGATTTGCGCCAGCAATGCTCGCCTCATCTCGAATCTGACCCGGGCTCTCTCATGAACAAGCACGTCCCCGCCATCGATCCGGTCAAGCTCGACCGGCTGGCGCAGGTCGCCGTCAAGGTCGGCCTCAACCTGCAGGAGGGGCAGGATCTCTTCCTGACCGCGCCGCTGGCGGCGCTGCCGCTGGTGCGCCGCATCGCCGAGCACGCCTACAAGGCCGGTGCCGGCCTGGTCACGCCGATCTTCTCCGACGAGGAGTTGACCCTGGCGCGCTATCGCTTCGGCAAGGATGGAAGCTTCGACCGCGCCGCCAACTGGCTGCACGAAGGCGCCGCCAAGGCCTTCGCCGCCAACACCGCCCGCCTCGCCATCGTCGGCGACGACCCGATGCTGCTCTCGGCGCAGGACCCGGGCAAGGTCGCCCGCGCCAACAAGGCGAACTCGATCGCCTATCAGCCGGCGCTGGAGAAGATCGCCAATTTCGACATCAACTGGAACATCGTCGCCTTTCCCGGTGCCGCCTGGGCCCGCCAGGTCTTCAAGGACGATGCCGAGGAGATCGCCGTCGCGCGCCTCGCCGAGGCGATCTTCGCCGCCTCGCGCGTCGACCGAGACGACCCAGTCGCCGCCTGGGCAGCCCATAATGCGATCCTCGCCCAGCGCACGAAATGGCTGAACGGCCAGCGCTTCTCCGCCCTGCACTTCACCGGCCCCGGCACCGATCTGACGGTCGGCCTCGCCGATGGTCACGAATGGCAGGGCGGCGCCTCGACCGCCAAGAACGGCGTCACCTGCAATGCCAACATCCCGACCGAAGAGGTCTTCACCACCCCGCATGCGCGCCGGGTCGAAGGCCATGTCAGCTCGACCAAGCCGCTCTCCTATCAGGGCACGCTGATCGACGACATCCAGGTCCGTTTCGCGGAAGGCCGGATCGTCGAGGCGAAGGCCTCGCGCGGCGAAGAGGTGCTCAACCGGGTGCTCGACACCGACGAGGGCGCCCGCCGTCTCGGCGAAGTCGCGCTGGTGCCGAACTCCTCGCCGATCTCGCAGAGCGGCATCCTGTTCTACAACACGCTGTTCGACGAGAACGCCTCCTGCCATATCGCGCTCGGCCAGTGCTATTCGAAGTGCTTCGTCGACGGCAGCAAGCTGACGCCCGAAGAGATCGCGGCACAGGGCGGCAACAAGAGCCTGATCCATATCGACTGGATGATCGGCTCCGGCGAGGTCGACATCGACGGCATCAAGCCCGACGGCAGCCGCGTCGCGGTCTTCCGCAAGGGCGAATGGGCCTGAGGCGCGCACGCCGGTACGAGGCTAGCGCCGATCACCCTACAGCACGGCGATTTCGATCCCGACCTGATGCCTGGCCGGGAGCAAGCTGTCATTCCGGGGCAGGCCGAAGGCCCGAGCCCGGAACCCATGAACACGACCTCCCCGTCATGGTCGGGCTTGTCCCCACCATCCACGTCTTCCTTCCTGCGATGCGGTGTTCAAGACGTGGATGCTCGCCACAAGGGCGAGCATGACGATCTGGAACGATGTCGTGGTCATGGGTTCCGGGCTCGCCGCTTCGCAGCGCCCCGGAATGACGGCTAAACCGGCGCGATCTGCAGCGGGTCGACCGAGATCGCCCGCTTCAGGGCGCGCAGCCCGAAGGTCGTGCGCGATTGCCGCATCCCCGGCAGGCGGTAGATCTTCTCGCGCAGGAAGCGCTCATAGTGCTCGGTGCCGCTGACCACGGCCTTGACCAGATAGTCATAGTCGCCGGTGACGAGATAGGCCTCGACCACCTCGGGAATCCGCGCCAGCGCCTCGCCGAAGCGGTCGAGCAGCTTGTCGTCATGTTTGTCGAGCGTGATCTCGATGAAGACGACATTGTCGAGCCCGAGCGCGCGGTGGTTCAGCACTGCGACGTATTTCTCGATCGCGCCGCTCTCCTCGAGCCGCTTCACCCGCGTCCAGCACGGCGAGGGCGACAAGCCGACCTTCTCGGCCAGGGCATTGATCGTCAGCCGGCCGTCCTCGTTCAGCGCCGAGAGGATGCGTCGGTCGATCTGGTCGAGTTCCTCGCTGCGCCGCGCCTTGACTACCATCGGGTGAATTTTCCGCACTATGCCAGGATGACAGAATAATTATCCGACCAGAGTCGAATCTCAAGGCCATTTCGGCAAGAAATCGACGATGCACCACCCTACCATGCCTGAACAACGACGGCGCCTCGACAGGTGCCCCCGCAGACATGCCTTGCGGCGAGGGTCGCATGGCGGAATGCTGGGCAAAGCGAGAGCCTAGGGAGCGTGGACATGACAGACCCCTCACCGCTTCGGTTCCATGTTCCCGTTCCGGCCAGTCGTCCCGGCGAGAAGCCCGATTTCTCGCATGTCGTGATCCCCAAGGCCGGCTCGGTGCAGCGCCCGCCGGTCGATGTCGACCCCAGGGAAATCCGCGACCTCGCCTATTCGATCATCCGCGTGCTCGACCGCGAGGGCGAGGCGGTCGGCCCCTGGGTCCCGGATCTCTCCAAGGACGATCTGATCCGCGGTCTGCGCCATATGCTGACGCTGCGCGCCTTCGATGCCCGCATGCAGATGGCGCAGCGCCAGGGCAAGACCTCGTTCTACATGCAGCACACCGGCGAGGAGGCGGTGAGTTGCGCCTTCCGCATCGCGCTCGGCAAAGGCGACATGAACTTCCCGACCTATCGCCAGGCCGGGCTGCTGATCGCGCACGATTACCCGCTCGTCGAGATGATGTGCCAGATCTACTCGAACGAGCGCGATCCGATGAAGGGCCGGCAATTGCCGGTGATGTACTCCTCCAAGGAGCACGGCTTCTTCTCGATCTCGGGCAATCTCACCACGCAGTACATCCAGGCCGTCGGCTGGGCCATGGCCTCGGCGATCAAGGGCGACAATCGCATCGCCGCCGCCTGGGTCGGCGACGGTTCGACAGCGGAATCTGATTTCCACGCCGCCCTCGTCTTCGCCTCGACCTACAAGGCCCCCGTCGTCCTCAACGTCGTCAACAACCAGTGGGCGATCTCGACCTTCCAGGGCATTGCGCGCGGCGGCTCCGGCACCTTCGCCGCCCGCGGCCTCGGCTTCGGCATCCCGGCGCTTCGCGTCGATGGCAACGACTACCTTGCGACCTATGCCGTCGCGCAATGGGCGATCGAGCGCGCCCGCCGCAATCTTGGGCCGACGCTGGTCGAATACGTCACCTATCGCGCCGGCGCCCATTCGACCTCGGACGACCCTTCCGCCTACCGGCCCAAGCATGAATCCGACGACTGGCCGCTCGGCGACCCCATCGTCCGGCTGAAGCACCATCTGATCGCGATCGGCGCCTGGACCGAGGAGCGCCACAAGCAGGCCGAGGCCGAGATCATGGCGACCGTCATCGCCGCGCAGAAGGAAGCCGAGAGCTTCGGGACGCTGCATGCCGGCGGCAAGCCCTCCTCGCGCGACATGTTCGAGGACGTCTATGCCGAGCTGCCGCCGCATCTGCGCCGCCAGCGCCAGCAGATCGGGGTGTGAGCATGGCTTCTTCGCATCGTCTCCCTCTCCGTCATGCTGGTCCTTGTGACGAGCATCCACGTCTTGAACACCGGCCTCGACGACTGAAGACGTGGATGGTCGGGACAAGCCCGACCATGACGAAGCGGTCTTCCCGTCTCATCATTGGAGCTCGCTGACCATGGCCCGCATGACCATGATCGAGGCGATCCGCTCGGCCCTCGACGTCTCGATGGGCCGCGACGACAATGTCGTCGTCTATGGCGAGGATGTCGGCTTCTTCGGCGGCGTCTTCCGCTGCACCCATGGCCTGCAGCAGAAATACGGCGTCAACCGCTGCTTCGATGCGCCGATCAGCGAACTCGGCATCGTCGGCACCGCGGTCGGCATGGCGGCCTATGGCCTGCGCCCCTGCGTCGAGATCCAGTTCGCCGACTACATGTATCCGGCCTATGACCAGATCGTCTCCGAGGCGGCGCGCCTGCGCTATCGTTCGGCCGGCGACTTCACCTGCCCGATGGTGATCCGCATGCCGACCGGCGGCGGCATCTTCGGCGGCCAGACCCACAGCCAGAGCCCGGAAGCCCTGTTCACCCACGTCTCCGGCCTGAAGACCGTGGTGCCGTCCAACCCGCGCGACGCCAAGGGTCTGCTGATCGCCGCGATCGAGGATCCCGACCCGGTGATCTTCCTCGAGCCGAAGCGGCTCTATAACGGCCCCTTCGACGGCCATCACGACCGCCCGGTCACACCCTGGTCGAAGCACGAGCTCGGCGAGGTCGACGAGGGGCATTACACCATCCCGCTCGGCAAGGCCGCGATCCGCCGCGAGGGCGCGGCCGTCACCATCGTCACCTACGGCACCATGGTCCATGTCGCGCAGGCGGCCACCGAGGAGACCGGGGTCGATGCCGAGATCATCGACCTGCGCACTTTGCTGCCGCTCGATCTCGACGCGATCGTCGCCTCGGTCTCGAAGACCGGCCGCTGCATCGTCCTGCACGAGGCGACACTGACCTCGGGCTTCGGTGCGGAGCTGGCGGCGCTGGTGCAGGAGCACTGCTTCTACCATCTCGAGGCGCCGGTCGTGCGCGTCACCGGCTGGGACACGCCCTACCCGCATGCCCAGGAATGGGCCTACTTCCCCGGCCCCGGCCGCGTCGGCGCCGCGCTGCGCGAGATCATGGAGAGCCGTTGATGGCCGAGCGCATCATCAAGCTGCCCGATGTCGGCGAGGGCATCGCCGAGGCGGAGCTGGTCGAGTGGCACGTCAAGGTCGGCGACATCGTCCGCGAGGACGATCTGCTCGCCGCGGTGATGACCGACAAGGCGACGGTCGAGATCCCCTCCCCGGTCGAGGGCGAGGTCACCTGGGTCGGCGCCGAGATCGGCGACACGGTCGCGATCGGCTCGGCGCTGGTCAAGCTCAAGGTCGCCGGCGACGGCGGCGCTGCCGAGGAACCCGCTGCAGCCGAGAAGCCGGCGGAAGCACCGAAAGCCAAGCCCGCGGTGCAGGCTGCCAAGGCGGCCCCCGACGTCGCAGCCCCGTCCGAACCTGCCCCGCCCAAGGCAATGCCGACGCCGAAGCCCGCGCCGGCCCGGCCGGCACCGGTCCTCGCCACGCCCGCTCCCCGTCGTCCCGTCGGCGAGAAGCCGCTGGCCTCGCCGGCCGTCAGGCTGAAGGCGCGTGAGGCCGGCATCGACCTGCGCCAGGTCCAGGGCTCCGGCCCGGCCGGCCGCGTCACCCATGAGGATATCGACGCCTTCATCCAGCGCGGCCCGGAGGCTCCGGCCGCTGGCGGACTCGTCCCGAAGACGGCGGTGACCGACGTCAAGGTCGTCGGGCTGCGCCGGCGCATCGCCGAGAAGATGGCGCTGTCGAAGTCCCGCATCCCGCACATCACCATCGTCGAGGAGGTCGACGTCTCCGCCCTCGAGGATCTCCGCGCCGCGCTCAACAGGAAGCCAACCGCGGAACGGCCGAAGCTGACGCTGTTGCCTTTCCTGATGCGGGCCATGGTCAAGGCGCTCGGTGAGCAGCCGGCGCTGAACGCGCTCTACGAAGACGAGGCCGGCATCGTCCACCAGCATGCCGGCATCCATATCGGCATCGCGACGCAGACCCCGTCGGGCCTGATCGTGCCGGTGGTCAAGCATGCCGAGGCGCGAGACCTCTGGGGCTGCGCCCTCGAATTGACCCGCCTCGCCGAGCGTGCCCGCGACGGCTCGGCAACGCGCGACGAGCTCACCGGCTCGACCATCACCATCACCTCGCTCGGCGCGCTCGGCGGCATCGCCACCACCCCGGTGATCAACCATCCCGAGGTCGCCATCGTCGGCGTCAACAAGATGGTGGTGCGCCCGGTCTGGGACGGCGCGACCTTCGTGCCGCGCAAGATGATGAACCTCTCCTCCAGCTTCGACCACCGCGTCGTCGATGGCTGGGACGCGGCCGTCTTCGTGCAGCGCCTCAAGCAGTTGCTGGAGACGCCAGCGACGCTGTTCGTGGATCTTTGACGGTCATGACCGCGATCCACACCGCGTCATCCCGGACAAGCCGCGCCAGCGGCGCCGCTCCGGGATCCATCGAAGGGCGCCGCGTCCTACGATGGATCCCGGCATTCCGCTTCGCTCCAGCCGGGATGACGAGGCGGTTCGGGCGCGAGATTACGACCGTTGGTGGCGAGGACTTCGCATGACCGAGATCAGGCTATGACCGAGATCACCTGCAAGCTGCTCATCATCGGCGCCGGGCCCGGCGGCTATGTCTGCGCCATCCGCGCCGGCCAGCTCGGCATCGACACCGTCATCGTCGAGAGCACCAAGCTCGGCGGCAGCTGCCTCAATGTCGGCTGCATCCCCTCCAAGGCAATGATCCATGTCGCCGAGGAATTCGAAAAGGCGACGCAGGCCGCCGCCGGCAAGACGCCGTTCGGCCTCACCGTCTCCGCGCCCGCGCTCGACCTGAAGCAGGCCGTGGCCTGGAAGGACGGCATCGTCCAGCGCCTGAACAACGGCGTCGCCGGCCTGCTGCGCAAGGCCAAGGTCAAGATCCTGCATGGCCGCGCCCGCTTCCGCGACGGCAAGACCGTGACCGTCGAGACCGAGACCGGCCCCCGCACCGTCCGGGCCGAGGCGATCGTCATCGCCACCGGGTCGAGCCCGGTCGAGCTGCCCTTCCTGCCCTTTGGCGGCGACGTGATCTCTTCGACCGGCGCATTGGCGCTGACCGAACTGCCGAAGCGTCTCGTCGTCGTCGGCGGCGGCTATATCGGGCTCGAGCTCGGCACCGCCTTCGCCAAGCTCGGCAGCAAGGTCACCGTCGTCGAGGCTCAAGCAGGCATCCTGCCGCTCTATGACGAGGAACTGACTGCGCCGGTCGCCAAGAGCCTGTCGGCGCTCGGCGTCGAGGTCCTGCTCGGGGCCAAGGCGCTCGGCCCGACCGCCAAGGGCGACGGGCTGCGCATCGAGACCGCCGACGGCAAGGAGCGGACCTTAGCCGCCGACAAGATCCTGGTCACAGTCGGCCGGACGCCGATGACCGCCGGTCTCGGCCTGGACGAACTCGTCCTCGACATGGATGGTCGCTTCATCCGCATCGGCGAGCGCTGCGAGACCTCGATGCGCGGCATCTACGCCATCGGCGACGTCACCGGCGAGCCGATGCTGGCCCACCGCGCCATGGCGCAGGGCGAGATGGTCGCCGAGATCGTCGCCGGCGAGAAGCGCGCCTGGGACAAGGCCGCGATCCCGGCGATCTGCTTCACCGATCCCGAGATCGTATCGGCCGGTCTCTCGCCGGCGGAGGCCAAGGCTGCCGGCTTCGAAGTGAAGCTCGGCCAGTTCCCCTTCCAGGCCAATGGCCGCGCCATGACCCGCCATGGCGAGGCCGGCTTCGTGCGCATCGTCGCCCGGGCCGACAACCACCTCGTCCTCGGCATCCAGGCGGTCGGGCAAGGTGTGTCGGAGCTCTCCGCAGCGTTCGGCCTCGCCATCGAGATGGGCGCAAGGCTCGAGGACGTCGCCGGCACGATCCACGCCCATCCGACGCTGGGCGAGGCTTTCCAGGAGGCGGCGCTGAAGACGCTCGGCCACGCCCTGCACATCTGAGGCTACGGCGAAAACTCCCTCAGCCCTCATCCTGAGGAGCGATCCTCAGGATCGCCTCTCGAAGGATGAGAGCTCGTTGAACCGCCGCAACCGGCGCGGGGGGCCTCTGCGGCAGGTAAGGCTTGACGCGGAGGGTCAGGCCGCTTCGACTGGAGGCAATGGGTCCGCAGACGACCCGCCCCTGCCGTGCCGGAGCCGACCGCCATGACCGAACCCTGCGATCTCGATGCCGTGACGGCCCGCCGCCTGATCGGCGAGAAGAAGCTCTCGGCCGGCGAACTGCTCGAAAGCTGCCTTTCCCGCATCGACGCCGTCGATCCTGCCGTCAACGCCATGGTGGCGCGCGACGACGAGCGCGCTCGCGCCACCGCCAGGGCCGCCGATGCCGCGACCATGCGCGGCGATGCCCTGCCGGCGCTGCACGGCCTGCCGATCGGCATCAAGGATCTGGAAGACGTCGCCGGCCTGCGCACCACCTATGGCAGCCAGCTCTTCGCCAACCATGTCCCGACCGCGGACCAGGGCATCGTCGCCTCGGTCCGCAAGGCCGGCGCGGTCATCGTCGGCAAGACCAACACGCCGGAATGGGGCGCCGGCGCCAACACCCGCAACGCCGTCTACGGCGTCACCGGCAATCCCTTCGACCCCTCCCGCTCCGCCGCCGGCTCCTCGGGCGGCTCGGGCGTGGCGCTGGCGACCAATATGGTGCCGATCGCCACCGGCTCGGATACCGGCGGCTCGCTGCGCAACCCGGCCGCCTTCAACGGCATCGTCGGCTTCCGGCCCTCGCCGGGGCTGGTGCCGAGCGACAAGCGCGCGCTCGGCTGGAACCCGCTCTCGGTGCTCGGCCCGATGGCGCGCACCGTACCCGATCTCTGCCTGCTGCTCGGGGCCATGGTCGGCGACGACGCCTGCGACCCGCTGGCGACGACGATCCATGGCAGGCAGGTGCGGCGGCCGGAGGATTTCGCCCGCCCGGAGCCTTGCAGCCTCGCCTCGCTGAAAGTCGCGATCACCCCCGATTTCGGCTTCGCACCGACTGAAAAACACATCCGCGAGGTCTTCGCCGACAAGGTCGGGCGCTTCAGCAAAGTCTTCGCCCGCGCCGACGAAGCGAGCCCCGATTGCCGCGGCACCGATGAGAGCTTCGAGGTGCTGCGCGCCGTCAATTTCCTCGCCGGGCAATATGAGCGGGTGCGCGACACGCCGGAAAAGGTCGGTCCCAATGTCCGCGCCAATGTCGAGGAAGGCCTGCGCTATGGCGCGCTCGACATCACCCGGGCGCTGAAGCAGCAGACCGTGATCTACAATGCCTGGCAGCGCTTCTTCGCCGATTACGATGTCATCCTCTCGCCGGCGATGACGCTCTCCCCGCGCCCCTGGTCCGAGCTCTACCCGGCCGAGATCGACGGCAAGCCGACGCGGACTTACTTTCACTGGCTCGCCACGGCCTATGCGGTGACCATCGTCGGCCACCCCGCGATCTCGCTGCCGGTCGGACTCGACCGCAACGGCATGCCCTTCGGCCTGCAGATCGTCGGTCCGCGCGGCGGCGACGCCAAGGTGCTTGCGGTCGCGGCCGCGCTGGAGGCACTCTTGGCCGGCGATCCGCTCACCGCCCGCCCGATGCCGGATATCGCCAAGCTCAAGGTCGCGCCGAGATTGCAGGACAGCCCGAACTTCCTCGGCTTCGACTAGGAACGATTTTCGACCGAACCACCGCCACCACAATCATAAAAAGGGGAGAATAGGATGAAGCGCCGTCAATTCCTGCAGGGCACGGCGGCAGCCGCGCTGTTCGCGCCGGCTGTCATGCGAGAAGCTCTGGCCCAGGGGGCGAGCAGCACCGTGCTGAAGATGGCCCCGCAAGCCAACCTGACCTCGCTCGATCCGATCTGGACGACGGCGACCGTCACCAACAACCATGGCTATTACGTCTACGACACGCTCTATGGCGGCGATCTCGACCTGAAGCCGCAGCCGCAGATGGCGGAAGGCCATGAGATCTCGGCCGATGGCAAGACCTGGAAGATCAAGCTGCGCGAAGGCCTCGCCTTCCATGACGGCCAGCCCGTGCGGCCGGCCGACTGCATCCAGAGCCTGAAGCGCTGGTGCCAGCGCGACCCCTACGGCCAGCTCCT
Source organism: Bradyrhizobiaceae bacterium (assembly GCA_036676315.1). Lineage (GTDB taxonomy): Bacteria > Pseudomonadota > Alphaproteobacteria > Rhizobiales > Beijerinckiaceae > Allobosea. The sequence goes on along the minus strand of JAKFDB010000153.1, from coordinate 84,530 downwards.
GATCAAGGCCGTCGAGGCCTGGGGCGCCCCGGACGAGCGCACCATCGAGATCAAGCTCACCCGGCCCTTCCCGATGATGCTCGACTGCCTCGCCAAGGCCGACAACCCGCCCTTCATCATGCCCGAGCGGCTGGCGCAGACCGACGCCACCAAGCAGGTCACCGAGATGACCGGCTCCGGCCCCTACAAATTCGTCGCCGGCGAATATGTCACCGGCAGCCGCGTCGTCTACGAGAAGAACGAGGCCTACAAGCCGCGCAGCGAGCCGCCGAGCCGCAATGCCGGCGGCAAGGTCGCCCATTTCAAGCGCATCGAATGGCCGATCCTGCCCGACCCGGCAACCGCCGCCGCCGCCCTGACCAAGGGCGAGATCGACTGGTGGGAGCGCCCACTCGCCGATCTCCAGCCCTTGCTCGCGAGGAGCACCGAGATCACCCGCGAGGTCATCGACAAGAACGGCCGCGGCTCGATCATGCGGCTGAACCATCTCCAGCCGCCCTTCAACAATCCGAAGGTCCGCGCCGCGGTTCGCCTTGCGGTCAACCAGGAGGATTATATGCGCGCCTCCCAGGGCGACGACACCACAGCCTGGCAGGTCTGCCGGAACCTCTGGTGGCGCGGCACGCCCTATTACACCGGCGAGCTCGAGGACCTGATGCCGCAGAGCCTCGACAAGGCCAAGGCGGCGCTGAAGGACTCCGGCTACAAGGGCGAGAAGGTCGTCATCATCAACCCGACCGACTTCCCCGATATCGGCCCGCTCGGCGACGTCACCTACGAGTTGCTCAAATCAATCGGCATGAATGTCGAGATGATGGCGAGCGACTGGGGCACGGTGATCCAGCGCCGCAACAGCCGCGAGCCGGTCGAGAAGGGCGGCTGGAGCATCTTCCACACCACCGGCGCCGCGGTCGGCTGGGGCAACCCTGCCCTCTCCAATCTCGTTCGCGGCCCGGGCGAGAAGGGCTGGTTCGGCTGGTGGACCAGCGCCAAGGCGGAGGAACTGGCCGAGGAATGGCTCTACGCGCCCGACGAGGCCGCGCAGAAAAAGGCGGCTGTGACACTGGGCCGGCTGGCACTGGAGGAATGCGCCACGATCCCGCTCGGCCAGTTCGTCATCAAGACCGCCTACCGCAAGGACCTGACCGGCATGCTGCCGGGCTCGGCGCCCTATCCCTGGGGGCTGAAGCGGGTGTGATCCAAGGTCTCGGAGCGTGACAGTGAAGCGCGGGAACCCTCTCCTGTAAGGAGAGGGTAGGGTGAGGTGTAGGCCGCTGGACCAGTTCCGCGTGCACTCACCGCGCGGTTGGGTTCAAGCCAGCGTTTCCAGTCCGAACACCTCACCCCTGCCCCTCTCCTTCCAGGAGAGGGGTTCTCTCTTCAGCCCGCCGCCACCGCCGCCGACCAGGGCGAGGCGGCGTCGCTGATGCCTTCCGCCTCGCCCTTCTCCGCCCGGATGATGTTCGGGCAGGCGAAGTTGAGCGGCAGCACGCCATGCTCGACGACGCTCAGCGGCCCGGCAGCCGCGAGCGCATCCAGCGTTTCCTCGGGCAGGCGCGCATCGGCGCTGGTGCCGTCCGGGCCGGAGACGTCGATACGCGGCTGATGCGCCGCATCCTCGAGGCCCATCCCGCAATCGAGCGTGAAGGCGAGCATCTGGTAGACGCTCGGCAGGATGCGCCGTCCGCCCGACGCTCCCGCCGCATGGCGCGGCCAGCCGCCATCGGCCGGCGTCACCACCACCGGACACATATTGCAGAGCGGGCGGGCGCCCGGCGCGATCGCATTGGCGCTGCCCGGGCGCGGATCGAACCACATCATGCCGTTGTTCATCAGCACGCCGGTATCGGGCAGGACGTAGCGGCTGCCCATCGAGGAGAGCAGCGTCGTGGTCAGGGCGACGAGATTGCCCTCGCCATCGACCACGGTGAGATGGGTCGTGCAGGTCTCACTTGGCTCCTTGGCCATCTGCGCCGCGCCGAGGCCTTCGAGCCGGCTGGAATAGGCCTGGCGCATCACCTGCGAGAGCCTGGCGAACCACTGAGCATCCGGGGCGCCGGCGGGCGGCGGGCTCGCCGCCATGCCCTCGATCACGGCCTGCAGGGTCGGCGCCGCCGTCAGCCCGCCGGCTGTATGGATATGATGCGTGCCGCGCCAGTCGATCACCGGCGCCTCGCGCAGGCTCGCCTCGCAAGCGGCCAGGTCCTGCGCATCGACGACGCCGCCGGCAGCGGCGATGTCGGCCGCGAGCCTCGCCGCCAGCTCGCCGCGATAGAAATCGTCGAGCCCGGCTTTGGCCAGATGCTCCAGCGTCGCCGCGAGATTGCCGAGCGGCCGGAAGCCCGGCACACCCTGATAGGGCGGCACCGGCGGCAGGCCGTCCGGCAGGTAGATCCGGGCGCTTTCCTGATAGAGCCGCAAGACCGAGGCTGAGGAAGCGATCTTCAGCGTCGCATACCAGTCCTGCGCCAGCCCGCGCTTCGCCAGAGCGATCGCCGGGGCGAGCAGCTCGGCGACCGGCATCTTCGTGCCGAAGCTGTCCTTCAGCTTGGCGTAGCCGGCAACGGAGGACGGAATGCAGAAGGAAAGCGGGCCGTGGATGTTGCGGTCGCCGACCACCCCCGGCCAGGCGAAGAAATCGAGCTTCATCTCGCCGGTCAGCGGGTAGTCGGCAGGATCGGCCCGACGCGGCGCGACCGGGCCGAAATCGACGACCTGGGCTCTGCTCTCGCCGGCCTTGAGCACAACGCCGAAGCCGATGCCCCCTAACCCGCTGTTCCAGGGCTCGACCGCCGCCAAAGCAAAGGCGGCCGCGACCGCCGCATCGGCGGCATTGCCGCCGGCTTCGAGGATCGCGGCGCCGGCCGCCGCCGCCTCATGGTTCTGCGAAACGACGATGCCGCCCCGGCCGCGCGCCGCGGGCTTGGTCAGGTTCCAGTTCTGCGTGCGATAGGCTTCGGCGCGGCGCGGTTCGGCAGTCATTATCGGTCTCCGGGCGATCTCTGCCGCCATGGTGGCATGCGCGCCCGCCGCGGTCATCGGGCGTGGCGCGAGGGGCCGGCCCGCATTCACAGCGTGCGCAGCTCCTCCTTCTTGACCTTGCCGGTCGCGGTCATCGGCAGGGCGGCGACGATGCGGATCTCCGGCACCTTGTAGGCGGCCATGCGCGCCTTGCACCAGGCAGTCAGCGCAGCCTCGTCCGGCTGCTCGGCCGCGGCCGGGTTGAGGCAGATATAGGCGACCGGGACCTGGCCGCGTTCGGCATCCTCGCGGCCGATCACGCCGGAGCCGGCGATCGCCGGATGCTGGCCGAGCAGGGCCTCGATCTCGGCCGGGAAGACGCTCATGCCCTTGACCTTGAGCATTTCCTTGCGCCGGCCGAGGAAGTGCAGATAGCCCTCGCTGTCGAGGACGCCGATGTCGCCGGTGTGCAGGAAGCCGCCGCGGATCGCTTCGGCGGTCGCTTCCGGCTTGTTCCAGTAGCCCCTCATCAGGGAGGGTGAGCGCACGCAGATCTCGCCCTCCTCGCCGAGCGGCTTCAGCGTGCCGCTCTCGAAATCGCAGATCTTGAACTCGGTGCCGGCCTGCGGCAGGCCGACGAAGACCGGCTGCGAGTTGAGGTCGAAGTCGTCCTGCTGCATGCCGACGCTGAAACTGTCCATCGTATGCGTTTCGGTCATGCCCCAGGCGGCCTCGACCATGGTGCCGCCGGTGAGCGCCCGCCAGCGGCTGCGGAAATCCGGGTTGAGCTTCTTGACGAAGGACGAGACCCGCACCCGCTTCAGCGAGGAGAGGTCGAAGTCGCGCATCCGTTCGTGCTCGAGAATCTCGACGGTGTTGTCGACCAGCAGATAGGAAAAGCTCGCTCTGTAGCGTTCGACCGCCGCCATGAAGCCGACCGCATCCCAGCGCGCCATCAGCACGGTGGTCGCCCCTGCAACGATCGGGAAGAGCAGCCCGGCATCCTCGCCGGCGATCCAGAAGATCGGCACGAAGTTGACGACGACATCGTCGGGCGTCAGCGCGAAGCTGGTCGCGAGGCTGGTCGCCGCGGTGTAGAGCATGTCGGCTTGCGTATGGACGCAGCCCTTGGGCATGCCGGTGGTGCCGCCGGTATAGTTCAGCGCCGCGACGGCATCGAGGTCGGGCACGACCGCCGGGGCGGGCTCGGGAACCGCTGCCAGCGCTGGCATGAGCTCGATTTCGCCCTCGCCGGCCGGCAGGCGCGGCTGCCGCATCGCCGCGGGCGCCGGAAAACTCGGCTCGGCCGGCATGAAATCGGCGAAGCCTGTGACGAACACGGCCCGCAGCGCGGTCTGCGCCCGCACCGCCCGCAGCAACGGCAGCAGGGAGTCGAGGCAGATGACGACTTCGGCGCCGGTGTCGTTGAGCTCATAGGCGAGCTCGGCCTCGCGGAAGAGCGGGTTCACCGGCACATGCACGCAACCGAGCTTCAGGATGCCGAAGAAGGCGATCATGAATTGCGGGCAGTTCGGCAGGAAGACCGCGACCCGGTCGCCGCGGCGCACACCATGCTGGTGCAGCAGCGCGGCGAACCGGTCGCTCAGATCGTCGAGCTCGGCATAGCTGATCTCGGTGCCGTAGAAGATGCAGGCGGGCTTGCCGGGCTGGCGCCGCGCCCATTCCCTGAGATGCTCGCTGATCGCGATCTCGCCGAGCGGGTAATGCGGCTTGCGCGGCAATTCCGGTGGCCAGGCCTTGTCCCAAAGCGCGTGCAACCCGGCCAGATAGGCGGCTTCCTGCAACTGCAACCGTTCCTCCCGATGATGCGTTCCGCTGCGGGGCATGAAAGCTGCCCGGCGGCGCGATTACTGCGAGAAGAGCCAATCTTGCCGGCGTCGGCAAGCGGGCTGCGGAACACCGAGGTCCGGCCCGCCGCCTTCCCCGATCACTTGCCGAGCACGAGGTTCGGCAGCCAGGTCGTCAATGGCGGCCACAGCGTGATCGCGGCCAGCACAGCCAGCAGCGGGATCAGCCAGGGCACGATCGCCCGCGACATCGCCTCGAAACTGATCTTCGCGATCTTCGCAGTGACGAACAGAACGACGCCGACCGGCGGCGTGATCGTGCCGATCATCAGGTTGAGCACGAAGATCAGCCCGAACTGGATCGGATCGATGCCGAACTGCGCTGCCGCCGGCGTCAGGATCGGGATCAGGATCAGCATCGCCGCCAGCGCTTCCATGAAGCAGCCGACGAAGAGCAGCAGCAGGTTGACGATCAGGAGGAACATCAGCGGATTGCCGGCGAGGTCGACCAGCATCGGCCCAACCGTCTGCGGGATGCGCGAGATCGACAGGCACCAGCCGAGTGCCGCCGCCGCCATCACCAGCGCGAGCACCACGCCGGTGGTCTCGACCGTCTGCACGACGAGCTCAGGCAGATCGTCGAGCGAGAAGCTGCGATAGACGAACAGGCCGAGCACGAGGGCATAAGCGGTCGCAACCGCGGCGGCTTCCGTCGGCGTGAAGATGCCGGCCATCATGCCGCCGAACAGGATCACCGGCGTCATCAGCGCCCAATGCGCCTCCTTGTAGGCGATCCAGAGCTTCGCCATGCCCGGGAAGGGATGGCGCGGCAGGTCGCGCTTCCTGGCGACGTAGACCACCATCGCCATCAGCGCCCCGGCCATCAGCAGGCCCGGAATGACGCCGGCGAGGAAGAGCCCTCCGATCGAGACGTCCGCCGAAACGCCATAGATCACCATCGGCAGCGAAGGCGGGATGATCGGCCCGATCGTGGCGGAAGCCGCGGTGATCGCCGCCGCCGTCTCGGGATCGTAGCCCTCGTCCTGCATCGCCTTGATCTCGAGCGTGCCGACGCCGCCGGCATCGGCCACCGCCGAACCCGACATGCCGGCGAAGATCACGCTGGCGAGGATGTTGGCGTGGCAGAGCCCGCCGCGCATGAAGCCGACGCAAGCGGTCGCGAAGGCAAAAATCCGGTCGGTGATCCCCGCCGAGTTCATGATGTTGCCCATCAGGATGAACAGCGGCGCGGCCAGCAGCGGGAAGGAATTGGCGGATTGCGCGATCTTCTGCGGCACGATGCCGAGCGGGAAGCCGCCGAAGAAGGCGAAGGCGATCGCCGCCAGCCCCATCGAGACGAAGAGCGGCACGCCGATCAGCAGAGCCGCGAACCAGAGCGGCAGGATCTGGAGCATCAGCGTCGTCATAGCGGCTGCGTCCCCGGTTCGGCGGCTTCGATCTTGCGGCCGGCGAGCACGTCGCCGATCTCGGCCAGGGCCTGCAGGATCAGCGCCAGCCCGGCGAGCGGCATGACCACGTAGAGCGCGGCCGAACTGACCGGCAATGCGATCGATTCGACATCCCAGGTCCGCTCGATCAGCCCGAAGGAGTAGCGGATCAGGACGGCTGCGAAGACGATGATCGACGCTTGCGTCACGATCTCGAGCAGCCGGCCCGCCGGCTTCGGCAGCATCTCGGCGAAGACCGTGATCCGGATATGCGAGCGCCGCCGCGCCGCAATGATCCAGCCGGTGAACCCGGTCCAGACCAAGAGGTACTGGGCGAGTTCGTCGGTCCAGGCCAGCGGCGCGTTGAGCTGGCGCGAGGCGACACCGAGCAGGACCGCGACGAGCAGCGCCAGCAGCAGGACGACGGCCGAGGCACGCACGAAGCGGTCTGAGAGGGCGACGAGAGATTTCATTGCCATTGGGGCCTCGAGCCGCGGGGAACCCCTCTCCTGGAAGGAGAGGGGCAGGGGTGAGGTGTTCGGACTGGAAACGTAGGCTTGAACCAAATCGCGCGGCGAGCGATCGCAGAACTGGTCGCAGGGCCCACACCTCACCCTGCCCTCTCCTTCCAGGAGAGGGTTCCCCGCGCCAATCTCGGCTGCCTGTTCGAGCCGCTCACAGCGCCGCGAGCGCGTCCCAGGTGCCCTTGCCCCATTTGCCCTCGAACTGCTTCGGCAGGCTCGCCAGCACCGGCTTGCTGAAGCTCTCGAGATCAGGCTCGGTGACGCTCATGCCCGCGGCCTTCAGCGTCGCGACCAGGCTGCCCTCCTGGCTCGTGAGTTCGGCATCCTGCCAGGCGGTGCCATTGGCGATGGCGGTTTCGAGGATCGTCCGGTCGGCTTCCTTCAGCCCCTTCCAGAAGTCCTGGTTCACGATGATCAGGCGCGGCGTGATGATGTGTCCCGTCAGGATCAGGTGCTTCTGCACCTCCTGCAGCTTGGCGCTGTGGATCGTCGGCAGCGGATTCTCCTGGCCGTCGACCGCCCCCTGGCTCAGCGCCAGATAGAGCTCGTTGAAGTTGACCGGCGTCGCCTTGGCGCCCCAGGCCTCGACCATCGCCCGGAAAGTGTCGACCGGCGGCACCCGCAGCTTCAGGCCGACGACATCGGCGGCGCTCTTGACCGCCTTCGAGCCGGTGGTGAGATGGCGCTTGCCGTAATAGGTCACCGCGGCCATGCGCATGCCGCGCTTCTTGGTGAGCTCGTCGTTCATCTGGGTGAAGACCGGGGCCTTGGCAACCTTGGCCATATGCGCCGGGTCGCGCCAGAGATAGGGCGCCTCGACCACGGAGAGCTGCGGCAGGAAGGAGCCCAGCGCCGCGGCCCCGTCCGTCGTCATGGTCAGCGCACCTGAGGCGACCGATTCCATCATGTCCTTGCCCGAGCCAAGCTGGCCCGCAGGGAAGGACTGGATGTCGACGCGGCCTCCGGTCTTCTCCTTCACTTCCTTGGCGATGCGCTCGACCATCTGCACCTGCGGATGGGTGGTCGGCAGCATCTCGCCCCAGCGCAGCACGGTCGCCTGCGCGCGCAGCACGCTGGGCATTGCGATTGCGGCGCCGGCCGCGGTCGAGCCGGCGAGAAAGGCGCGCTTGGTCAGTTTCGTCATGGTCTTCTCCCTCCCGTTATGAGACCGGCACCTCACCTCAAGCCCTCATCCTGAGGAGCGATCGCAGATCGCGTCTCGAAGGATGCTCCAGATGGTTCAGGAGCCTCCTGGAACATCCTTCGAGACGCCGCTGACGCGGCTCCTCAGGATGGGGGCTTGGGATCAGCGCTTTGGTCCTCTCCCTCTAAACAGCCGTTTTCCGGCCTTGTGGTTCGGTTCAGTAGCTCATCGCCCGCGCGCGGGCGTTGCCGATATGCTCGCCCATCGCCGCCGCAGCGGCGTCCGGATCGCGCGTTTCGATCGCCGCGATGATCTTGAGATGGTCCTGCATCACCGGCACGATGATGCTGTTGTGGATACGCGTCTCATATTGGCGGATCAGCCGGATCTTCAGCCAGGTGACGCGGAAGGCCTTCGAGACGATGTCGTTGTCGAGATGGTCGATGATCGCCTCGTGCATCAGCCGGTCGACATCCTCGGCCTCCTCGATCAGCGCCTGCCCCTCTTCGCCGGCCTCGGCCCGGCGCACGATCGCCTCGTGGCGCTCGCGCTGTTCGGCGATCTCGGCGTCGCTGGCATTGCGGGTATAGGCCGCCGTCGCCTCCTTCTCGAGGAAGAGCCGGAACTGGAAGGCGTTGCGGATCAGGTCGAGATCGACATGGGCGACCTGCATGCCGCGCTGCGGCACCGTCTTGATCAACCCCTCCGCCTCCAGCCGCGGGATCAGTTCGCGGATGGCGCCGAGCGGGAAGCCGGTCATGGCGACGAGCTCGCGCTGGGTGACGAACTGCCCGGGCTTGATCTCACGCGCGAGCAGCCGCTCGGTGAAGCTGGCATAGGCCCGCTCCCTGAGTTTCAGCGGCTCGCCTTCGCGTTCCGGCTCGGGCTGGCTCATCTTCTCCCCCTTTACGCCGCCTTGGCGCGGCTGATCTGGTCGAAGGCTGCGAAGAGGCGCTTGCGTTGACCTTCGTCGAGCGCCGTCAGAGGCGGCCGCATCGCGCCATAACTGGCATCGCCATGGAGATGGCCGACCAGCGCCTTCACCGCCGCCAGCACCGGATAGGAACAGATCTCGTCGACCAGCGCATTCACAACCGGGTTCTCGGCGCCCTCATAGACCATCGGCCGCAGCAGCTGCGGCACCAGATTGGCGACACCGCAGATCGAGCCCTGCGCGCCGGCCCTGACCGCCCGGGCCAGCAGGCGCTCGTCGCCGACCAGGATGGCGAGCTCGCCATGCGCCTTCAGGAAGGCCTCGGTCGTCGGGTAGTCGCCGGAGGAATCCTTGACGCCCGTGACGACGCCGGGAAACGCCTTCTTCAGCCGCTCGACCAGGCCGACCGAGATGTCGACCGCCGTCACCGAAGGGATGTGGTAGAGGATCGCATTGCGCGCGGCCGGGCCGAGTTTCTCGAAGAACTGCGAGAACCAGGCATAGAGCCCCTCGTCGCCAACGCCCTTGAAGTAGAAGGGCGGCGCGACCAGGAGGCCCTTCGCTCCGATGTTCAGCGCCGTCTGCGCCTGCTCGACCGCCTCATGCAGCGAGGAAGCGGCAACGCCGGCATAGATCTGCCTTGCCGGATCGATGCCGGCCCCGACCAGCGCGCCGAGCATGGCGGTGCGCGCCGGGCCACCGAGGGCCGCGCCTTCGCCGGTCGTGCCGAACAGGGTGACAGAGTCGCAGCCATTCGCCAGGACGTGGCGGGCATGGTGGACGAGCCGCGGCAGGTCGACGGCACCGCCCTCCCGCATCGGCGTGGTGATGGCGCAGGAGAGGCCGAAACGGTTGGGGTCGAGGGCCATGGAGATCGTCTTTCCCGAAGCGTGTTAGACTGACATGTTAGAAACAGGTTAGTACGCAGATAGCGCCGCTGCAAGCGAATCAGCCGTCCTTGAGCCCTCCGGCGGAGAGCCCGGCGACGATCTCGCGCTGGGCGAGCACGGTCAAAAGCAGCACCGGCAGCGTCACCAGCAGTGCGGCCGCAGCGAGCGGCCCCCAGGAGATCTGCTCGAAGGTCAGCGAGTTGTAGACGGCCGAGGGCAGCGTCCGGCTCGCCTTGCCGCCGAGCACCACCGAGAAGATGAAATTGTTCCAGGAGAAGATGAAGGCGAGGATGCCGCCGACGACGATGCCGGGCCGGGCCAGCGGCAGCGCGACATGGCGGAAGGCCTGCCAGGTCGTGGCGCCGTCGATGCGCGCGGCGTCCTCGAGCTCCATGGGGACGTTCTCGAAGTACCCGATCATGATCCAGACGATGATCGGGATGGTGATCACCAGATGGGTGATGACGAGCGCGGTGATCGTCCCGACCAGCCCGGTCATCTGGAACAGCAGGAAGAGCGGGATCAGATAGGACAGCGCCGGGGTCATCCGCGCGATCAGGATCAGGATCGCGAACTTGTTGGCCTTGCCGCGCGCGATGCCGTAGCCGGCCGGGACACCGACGAGCAGGCCGATCAGCACCGCCCCGCCGGTGACCAGGATCGAGTTCCAGAGATAGAGCGCGAAATTGTTCTTCTCGAAGACGTCGAGATAGTTCTTCAGCGTCGGCGGGTTCGGGATGAAGACCGGCGGGAAGGCGGTGTTGTCGAGCTCGTTCTTGAACGAGAGCGAGATCATCCAGAGGAAGACCAGCACCGCCGGCGAGACCAGCACGAAGACCGAGGCGTAGAAGCCGAGCTTTTTGGCGAGCCGCTTCATCGAGTCGTCCTCCCCGGTCCCTCAGCCCTCATCCTGAGGAGCGCCGCAGGCGCGTCTCGAAGGATGGTCGAGATGTCTCGGGAGCCTCCTGAAGCATCCTTCGAGACGCCGTCCCTGGCGGAACGGCTCCTCAGGATGAGGGCTGAGGGTGTGAAACGCTTTGCCATCACGCGTTCCACTTCGACTTCTGGCGCGCATAGAGCAGCAGCAGCGAGAGCATGATGATGATCACGAAGAAGATCACCACCACGGCCGAGGCGTAGCCGATCTTGTAGAACTGGAAGGCCTGCAGATAGAGGAAGATGTTGAGCGTCTCCGAGGCCGTGCCCGGCCCGCCCTGGGTGATCACGAAGATCGTGTCGAAGACCTTCAGCGCATCAATGGTGCGGATCACGATCGCCACCATGATGAACGGCCAGACCAGCGGCAGCGTGATGTGCCGGAACATGTGCCAGTCATTGGCGCCGTCGATCAGCGCGGATTCATAGGGCTCGCGCGGCAGGCCGGCCAGGCCGCCGAGCACGATCAGCATGACCAGCGGCGTCCAGTGCCAGACCTCGACCAGGATCAGCGTCGGGATCACGGTGTTGGGGTCGTAGACCCAGGGCTGCGGGCCGATGCCGACCAGCGAGAGCAGATAGTTCAGCACGCCGAGCTGGGGATGGAACATCATCGTCCAGACCAGCGCGACCGCGACCGGCGTCGCCATCATCGGCATCACGAAGATCGTGCGCAGCACGCCGCGGAACGGGAATTCGCGATGGAACACCAGAGCCGCGGCGGTTCCGAAGAAGATCGGCAGGACCACGGCGAGCACGGTGAAATAGAAGGTGTGCGCCATCGATTCGAGGAAGCGCGCATCGCGCAGCAGCTCGGCATAGTTCTGCAGGCCGACGAATTCCGGCCCGCCGCCGATCTTCCAGTCCTGGGTCGACATGTAGAGCGTGAACAGCCAGGGGAAGACGATCACGCCGAGGATGAGCAGCACCGCCGGCAGCGAGAACAGCCAGTAGCGCGGCGTGAAGTCCTTCGAATCCGCCGTCGCGGCAGGCGCCGGGTTCGCGAGCTTATCGGCTGGCAGGGCGGCAGTATTGGTCATGCTTGGAACCGTCATGCTCGGGCTTGACCCGAGCATCTCTTGAAAAGTGCAAATTGGTCACGAGATGGCCGGGTCAAGCCCGGCCATGACGCGGATTGAAACGCCTCAGCCCTGCTCGCTCTTCAGCAGCACCGGCGCGAAGGCTTCGGTCGCCTTCTTCAGCTCGGCCGCGACATCGGCGCCGCCGATCGCATTGGTCAGCGCCACCCCGAAGACGTCGCGGAACTCGGTCACCGGCACGATCTGCGGCAGTGCCGCGCGCGCGATCTTGGCCGAGTTCAGCAGGCACTCGAAATACTGCGCCCCGAACTTCGAAGACGCGATCGTCTCCTTGTCGAGATAGGCCGAGGCGCGGCCGGGCGCGCCGGCGCCGGCCTTCAGCATCGCGATCTGATTGGCCTTGTTGGTCATGAACTGCAGATAGAGCCAGGCGGCCTGCTTCTTCTGCGAGCCGCGCGAGATGCCCATGCCGTCGGCAAACATGCCGGCATGATGCGCCTTCGGCCCCGGCGGGGTGACGCCATAGCCGACCTTGCCGACGATGCGCGACTTGCTGGGATCCTCCAGCGGCGTGGCGAAGCCGATGCCGTCGAGCCACATCGCGGCCCGGCCCTGCATGAAGGTGGTCTGGCACTCGTTCCAGTTGAAGCCGACCTGGCCAACCGGGCCGGTCTCCTTGTTGAGCTTCTTGTAGAGCTCGCCGGCCCAGACCGCTTCCGGCGTGTCGGTCAGCAGCTTGCCGTCGGCCGAAGTGGTCTCGATGCCCTGGCCGAGCACGAGGCTGGCCCAGACCGGGACGTTGGCGTTCTTCAGGCCGCGCGAGACGAAGCCGGCGATGCCCTTGGCGGGGTCGTGCAGCTTGGCCGCGACGGTCGCCATCTCCTCCATCGACTTGGGATAGGCAACACCCTTCGCGTCGAAGAGCTCCTTGTTGTAGTAGACCATCCAGTAGTCGACGAAGAACGGGATGGTATCGAGTGATCCGTCGGCCTGGCGGGCATAGGCGACCGGGCCGGCGCCGAAATCGGCGAAGTCGAAATCCGGAGAAGTCAGCGAGGCATCGGCGATATAGGGCCGCAGATCCTCGAACCACTTGCCCTTGGCCGCCATGCGCTTCTGCACATGCAGCGAGATGCCGCTGACGTCGAAGCTCGGCTTGCCGGAGGCGAACTCGATCACCGCCTTCTGGCGCTGCTGCTGCTCCGGCACCTGCTCGGCCGAGACCTTGATGCCGGTGAGCTCGGTGAACTCCTTCTCCGCCGCCTGCATCAGGTCGGAGCGCGGATTCTTGACCAGCAGCACGTCGATGGTCGTGCCCGAGAAGCGCTTCCAGTTGAACGCGGCCTGCGCGTGCGCCTCGCGCAGCACCAGCGGCGAAGCGACCGCCCCGGTGGCGCCGAGCGCAGCGGCGCCGCGCAGCAGGGCGCGCCGGGTCGGCTTCAGAATGCTGTCGGTCATGGTCGTCCTCCCTGTGGACATGAGAAGGCCGCTTCGGGCCCTTTGATCCAATGCCGGCAGGCCGCGTCCGAACGGAGCAGGCCCATGCCGAGGCCGCGACGCTAATCCGGTTCAAACCCGGTTGCAAGCTGACATGTTGGCGTGCACATAGTGCTGAACTTCCAGCAGACGGCTAGCGCGCATGACGGTTCCGACGCTCCCCTCCAGACCGCTTGGCCGCTCCGGGCTGGAGCCGAGCGCACTCGGCTTCGGCGGCGCTCCGCTGGGCGATCTCTACGCGCATCTCGACGAGGCGACGGCCATCGCGACTGTCGAGGCGGCGCTCGCCGCCGGCATCAGCCTAATCGACACCTCGCCGCTCTACGGTCACGGCCTTTCCGAGCATCGCATCGGCGCAGCCCTGCGCCGCTCCGGCCGCAGGGACGTCATGCTCTCGACCAAGGTCGGCCGCGTCGCGGAGCCGTTCGCCGGGCGCGGCGATGGCTCGGGCTATCGCGGCGGCCTGCCGCACGGCATGCGCTTCGACTATTCCCATGACGGCGCGATGCGCTCGCTCGAGCAGTCGGCGCTGCGCCTCGGCGTCGACCATCTCGACATCGTCCTGATCCATGATGTCGACGTCTGGACCCATGGCGCCGGGCAGATCGAGGCCCGCTTCGGCGAGGCGATGGACGGCGCCTATCGCGCGCTCGACAGGCTGCGTTCCGCCGGAGCCGTGAAGGCAATCGGCGTCGGCGTCAATGAAGCCGAGATGTGCGAGCGCTTCGCCCGCGCCGGCGATTTCGACGCCATGCTGCTCGCCGGGCGCTACTCCCTGCTCGAACAGCCCGCGCTCGCCTCCTTCATGCCGCTCGCCTTGGAGAAGGGCATCGGGCTGATGCTCGGCGGCGTCTTCAATTCCGGCATTCTGGCGACCGGGCCGGTATCCGGTGCCCGCTACAATTATCAGCCGGCCCCGCCGGAAATCCTCGCCCGCGTCGCTGCGATCGAGGCCGTCTGCGCCCGCCATGGCGTGCCGCTGCGCCGGGCGGCGCTGCAATTCCCGCTCGGCCACCCCGCGGTTTCGAGCCTGGTCATGGGCGCGGTCACTGCCGCCGAGGTCGCCGACCAGATCGCCGAGCTCGCAGCTCCGATTCCGCCGGCGCTCTGGGCGGAGCTCAAATCGCTCGGCCTGCTCGGCGCCGATGTTCCGGTTCCGGGGGGCAGCTGATGCGGATCGACGCCCACCAGCATTTCTGGACGCTCGCCCGCGGCGACTATGGCTGGCTGACGCCGGCACTCGGGCCGATCCATCGCGATTTCAGCCCGGCCGACCTCGAGCCGCTGCTCGCCCGCCACGGCATCTGCCACACCATCCTCGTCCAGGCCGCGCCGACCGAGGCCGAGACAGCCTTCTTGCTCGACCTCGCGGCGAACACGCCCTTCGTCGCCGGCGTCGTCGGCTGGACCGATTTCGATGCCGGTGACAGCGCCGAGCGCATCGCGCTCCTTGCCGGCAACGATCTGTTGCTGGGCCTGCGGCCGATGGTGCACGACATCGCCGAGGAGGGCTGGCTGGCGCGCCCCGCCCTGGCACCGGCCTTTCACGCCATGGCGGAGCACGGCCTCGTCTTCGACGCTCTGCTGAAGCCGCGCCATATCGCGCCGATGCTGCAGGTGCTCGCGCGTCATCCCGGGCTCGCGGTCGTCATCGACCATGGCGCCAAGCCCGATCTCGTCCGGGGCGAGCTCTCTGCCTGGCGCGCCGGGATGACGGCGCTCGCGGCGCACCCGAAGGTCTTCTGCAAGCTCTCGGGGCTGGTCACCGAAGCCCGCACGGACTGGACGCTGGCGACGCTGCGGCCGGTCGTCGAGCATCTGCTTGCGGCCTTCGGGCCCGGGCGCCTGATCTGGGGCAGCGACTGGCCGGTGGTGACGCTGCGGGCGAGCTATGCGCAATGGTTCGGCGCCGCCGATGCCCTGCTCGCCGGCCTTCCGGGGCCGCAGCGCGAGGCCATCCTCGGCGGCAATGCTCGAAGGCTCTATCTCTCGCAGCGCGGACGCCAGTGACATGCTCAGGAATCTCGACCCCGTGCTCTCCGCCGACCTGCTCTGGGTGCTCGCCGCCATGGGCCATGGCGACGACCTCGCCCTCGTCGACGCCAACCACCCGGCAGAGCGGATCGCGTGCGCAACGGCGAGCGGCAAGCTGATCCGCCTGCCGGGGCTGAGCATGGCCCGTGCTGCCCGCGCCATTCTCTCGGTGCTGCCGATCGACGATTTCGAGCCGCAGCCGGCCCGCCGCATGCTGGTGGCCGGTGATGCCGCGGCGATTCCCACGGTGCAGGCCGAGGTCCAGGCCGAGCTCGACCGGGCCAAGGGGAGCTCCCTGCCGCTCGCCGGGATCGAGCGCTTCGCCTTCTACGAGGCCGCAAAAGCAGGCTTTGCCGTGGTCCAGGTCGGCGACCCCCGCCCCTATGGCTGCTTCCTCTTCCGCAAGGGCGTGATTGCCGGCGAGCCCGGATAGCGACGCCTGCCCAACCGCGATCGTAGCGGCCCGGCCCCGGGCGGCTCACGCGGTGCGCTAAATGAAACATTTACAATACATCTTTTATGACCTAGAAGCCGGTAGTGGAATGTCTCTTCAGGGCTGCCCCAGCAATGATCGACCGAGCACGACAGGAAGTCCTCGCCACGCCGAATTCGCCCGCCGCGCACCTTCCGGGACGGGGCATTCAGCAAGGCGATCAATCCCCTGCCCAGAGCGACAGCACGCTGGTGCCGATGCTGGTCAGCGGCCTCGTCCTGATCGTCATCGCCATGGCCGCGGTGTTGACCTTCGCCTAGCAGCATCCCGGCTGCCCAGACGCTAGCCAGCCGCCTCGCGAGTTGCAGAAGGGATTCTGACGGCTGCCCCCTGACTATCGAAGCCCCCGGTCGCGCTCCGACAGGAATCACAAAGCAGCGCCGGAACGAGGCGATATGGGCATTTCCGTCCTCTAGCTGCCGCACGACAGCAAGACGTGCTCGGCAAGGCTCGCCACGATGCAGCAGGCCCGCCTTTCGCCCGAGCGAGCCAACCTGAAGCGATCGCTCTACCGACGGCTGAATTCCGCGACGCCTGCTCCGCGAAGCACTTGTTCCACGACTCCTGACTTCCGTCTTTCGGAGCGGAATACCCTTTCCTGCCGGCGGGATTGCAGGATCTGCGCATTGTAGCCGCAGCTATCGGGTAGAAATTACTCTCAATGCAGGCCAAGCACGCCGCGTCATGGTTAACAGGCGGGCGGATTCGGCATCTTGAAAAAATGTGCAAGCCGTTCATCGGTGGTTTTTAGGCTCTCAAGCCGGAAGCGCTTGTGGCCATAATGGCTCCTGATGTCCTCAGGAATGCGCCGGTAGTAGTAGAATCGCCCACTCTTGCGGCGCTGAAGGAAGCTTGCAGACACCTTGAGAAACCCGAGGTCTAGGATGATTTTAGGCACGCTGTATCACCTCGTGTATCACCACGAGAGCAACCAGTGAAGGCCTAAGCGCCTGAGATTAAGATGAAAAATCCTCTTGGACTTGGTGCCCCTGGCCGGAATCGAACCAGCACTCCTTGCGGAACTCGATTTTGAGTCGAGCGCGTCTACCAATTCCGCCACAGGGGCCCCTTACGGGCGGCGCGGACTATAGCGGTCGGTCCGGCCCGGTCAATCTCGCGTGAGCAGCTTTTTCGAAATGCATGCCGGCATGGACGCGGCCGGCGCAGGCGGATAGCTAGGGGCGCACCGCATCCGGCGGATTCGCCGCTGCGCCGAACGCCGTCGTCGAGAGAAGGCTGGAGCATGGCTTCCGCGAAAACGCCTGCCGCTGCGGTGCCTCCGCTCGAAAAGCTAGGTGCCTTCCAGCGCCTCTATCTCTGGACCCTGTCCCTCGCCGCGCGGCCGGCCGCCCAGCTCTGGCTCGCCCTCGTCGCCTTCGTCGAAAGCTCGTTCTTCCTGATCCCGGCCGATGTCCTGTTCGTGCCGATGGCGCTGGCGCGGCCGCGGCAGGCTTATCGCTACGCCCTGGTCGCGACGGTGTTTTCGACGCTTGGCGGCATCGCCGGCTATGCGCTGGGCTATTTCGCCTTCGATGCGCTGGCCCGGCCCGTTCTTGCCTTCTACGGCAAGCTCGCCGCCTTCGAGGCACTGCGCGCCTGCGCCGGCCCCGACACCACCCTGCTGCTGCTGACCACTTCCGGGCTCGCCCATCTGCCGCCGATCAAGGTGGTGACGATCCTCGCCGGCGCCGTCCATATCGGGCTCGGCTTCTTCGTCATCTCCTGCGTGCTGGCCCGCGGCGCGCGCTTCTTCGCCCTCGCCTTCCTGCTGCGCCGCCATGGCCCGGCGATCCGCCATTTCATCGAGAGGCGCCTCAAGCTGATCGCGCTCGGCGGTGCCGCCGTGCTGATCCTGCTCTATTTCGGCCTCAAGCTGCTGACAGGCTCCGGCCAGCTTCTCTCCTGCTGAGCGACCCATGACCCGCACGCCCCTCGCCCAAGCCTTCGCCAGCCCACGCCGCGTCATCGCCCTGGTCGGCCTCGCTAGCCTCGCCTTGATCGCCGGCGCCTGGTTCTTCGAGCTCGTGGTGCTGCTGCGCCCCTGCAAGCTCTGTCTCGAGCAGCGCGTTCCGCATTATGCCGCGATCGGGCTTGCCGCCGTCGCGCTGCTTCTCGCCCGCTCGCCGCGCACGCAGCTCGTCGCGCTGGCCGGCCTCGCCTTGCTGATGGCCTGGAGCACCGGCCTCGGCATCTACCATTCCGGCGTCGAATGGGGCTGGTTCGCCGGGCCGAGCGATTGCGGCGGCGCGGCCGCGCCGGTTGCGGCCGGCATGCAGGACTTCATGAACCAGCTCCAGACGACGCGGGTGGTCTCCTGCACCGAGGCGGCCTGGCGCTTCCTCGGCCTCTCGCTCGCCGGCTGGAACGCGCTGGCTTCGCTGGCGCTGCTGGTCGCGGCGCTGGTCGGCCTCAAGAGCGCGCTGAGAGTGGCTGGCGGTTCGCCGGCGTGAGTCGATTGGCGTGATCGCCGAGAACCGGAGCGCAGCGGACTGCGGTCCGTGAGCACCGGAAGCGCAGGCGGTCGCGTCAAGCGGCGGCGCTGGTAGAACCGAGAGCCGCTCTCAGGGCTCGAGCTCGGAATCCCAGTAGAGATAGTCCAGCCAGCTCTCGTGCAGATAGTTCGGCGGGAACAGCTTGCCGTTGCGGTGCAGGTCGTTGATCGACGGGGCGAACGGCTTTTGCATCGGCAGCATGCCGACGGCGTTCGGCATCTTGTCGCCCTTGCGCAGATTGCAGGGGGAGCAGGCGGCGACGACGTTCTCCCAGGTCGTCATGCCCCCCTTGGAGCGCGGGATGACGTGGTCGAAGGTCAGCTCGTCGCGTGTCAGGCAGTACTGGCAGGCGAAGCGATCGCGCAGGAAGACGTTGAAGCGGGTGAAGGCCGGGGTACGCGACGGCTTGATATAGGTCTTGAGCGAAACCACCGAGGGCAGCTTCATGTTGAAGCTCGGGCTGCGCACCACCGTGTCGTATTCCGAGACGATGTTGACCCGGTCCATGAAGACCGCCTTGATCGCGTCCTGCCAGCTCCACAACGACAGGGGATAATAGCTCAGCGGCCGGAAATCGGCGTTGAGCACCAAAGCCGGACAGCCGTCCGGCGAAGCCATCGGATGCATTACATGCGCCGTCACCCGTATCGCGCCTCCGCTTGTTCAGCCGGACGAATCCCGTAGCCCGACAATGTAAGCGCGAGACGACAGGATTGTGAAGCCGCGATGTTGCGGCGCCATGCGTAGGCGTCAGCCGTCATTCCCGGGCGGAGCCCTCGGGTCCGACCTTCGGTCGGCCCAAGGATAAGCTCCGCGCAGGCCCGGGAATTTCGTGCGGAAGAAGGGACAGGCTTCCGAGATGCTCGGCTCAAAGCCGAGCACGACGTGCGGATCTCAGCGGGTCGGTACCGGCTTCTCGCCGCGGTAATCGTAAAAGCCGCGCTTGGTCTTGCGGCCGAGCCAGCCGGCCTCGACATATTTCACCAGCAGCGGGCAAGGCCGATACTTCGAATCCGCCAGCCCGTCATGGAGCACCTGCATCACCGAGAGGCAGGTGTCGAGGCCGATGAAGTCGGCGAGCTGGAGCGGGCCCATCGGGTGATTGGCGCCGAGCCGCATCGCCGTGTCGATGGCCTCGACCGAGCCGACGCCCTCATAGAGCGTGTAGACCGCCTCGTTGATCATCGGCAGCAGGATGCGGTTGACGATGAAGGCCGGGAAGTCCTCGGAGACCGAGGCCGTCTTGTGCAGCCTTGCGACGAAGTCCTTGGCGAGCTCGAAGGTGTGGTCATCGGTAGCGATGCCGCGGATCAGCTCGACGAGCTGCATCAGCGGCACCGGATTCATGAAATGGATGCCGATGAAGCGCTCCGGCCGGTCGGTCGCGGCGGCGAGCCGCGTGATCGAGATCGACGAGGTGTTGGAGGCGAGCAGCGCGTCCGGCCGCAGATAGGGGCAGACCGAGGTGAAGATCTTGCGCTTGACCTCCTCGCTCTCGGTCGCGGCCTCGATCACCAGGTCGCAGGCGGAAAGGCCCTCGAGCGAGGGGGCCGCGGAAATCCGCGACATGGCGTCGCGACGGATCTCGTCGGCGATGGCCCCCTTCGAGACCTGCCGGGCCATGTTGCCGTCGATCGTCGCCAGCGCCGCCTTGATGCGGTCCTCGGCGACGTCGTGCAGCTTGACCTCGAACCCGGCGACCGACGCCACATGGGCGATGCCGTTGCCCATCTGCCCGGCGCCGATGATGCCGATCGTCCTGATCTCTTGGTCCATGTGACGCTTCTGTTTCCCGGTGGCTGGAGCTGGATGCCTTCAGGGGAACAGCGCAGCGCCGCCGCCCGAAAGCCTGACCCATCTCCCAACATAGAGTTAGAGCAGGATGCGAAAAAGCGGTTCGGCCCGTTCGCATTCTGCTCTGGTGCGGGCCGCTGAACCGCGGCCCACGGAACGGCCTATTTTCCGATCTTGGCGAGCTCGGCCTCGAGCTCCGGCATGATGGTGAAGAGATCGCCGACCAGGCCGTAATCGGCGACCTGGAAGATCGGGGCCTCCTCGTCCTTGTTGATCGCGACGATCACCTTGGAGTCCTTCATGCCGGCGAGATGCTGGATCGCGCCGGAAATGCCGACCGCGACATAGAGGTCCGGCGCCACGACCTTGCCGGTCTGGCCGACCTGCCAGTCGTTCGGCGCGTAGCCGGCGTCGACCGCGGCGCGCGAGGCGCCCATCGCCGCCCCGAGACGGTCCGCGACCGGCTCGATCACCTTGCTGAAGTTCTCCGCCGAGGCGAGCGCGCGCCCGCCGGAGACGATGATCTTGGCCGAGGCGAGCTCCGGACGGTCGGACTTGGCGACCTCCTCGCCCTTGAAGCTCGAAATGCCGGTGTCTTCGACCGCAGCGACGCTCTCGATCGGGGCCGTGGCCGAGCCGTCGGCGGTGGCCTGGAAGGAGGCGCCGCGCACGGTGATGACCTTCTTGGCATCGCCGCTCTGCACGGTCTGGATGGCGTTGCCGGCATAGATCGGGCGCTCGAAGGTGTCGGCCGAGACGACCTTGGTCACTTCCGAGACCTGCATCACGTCGAGCAGGGCGGCGACGCGTGGCATCACGTTCTTGCCGGTCGTGGTGCCCGGCGCGACCAGCGCGTCATAGGAACCGGCGAGCGAGACGATCAGCGCCGCCAGCGGTTCGGCGAGACGGTGCTCATAGGCAGCGTTCTCGGCATGCAGCACCTTCTCGACACCGTCGAGCTTGGCGACCGCTTCGGCAACGCCCTTGGCGTTGTGGCCGGCGACCAGGACATGCACCGGGGCGCCGAGCGCCTTGGCGGCGGTCAGGGCCTTGCGGGAGGCCTCGTTGAGGGCCTTGTTGTCGTGCTTGGCGAGCAGCAGCGTCGTCATGGTTCAGAGCACTCCCGCTTCGTTCTTCAGCTTGGACACAAGTTCGGCGACCGAGCCGACCTTGACGCCGGCCGAACGTCCTGCCGGTTCGCGCGTGTTCAGCACTTTCAGACGCGGCGACACGTCAACTCCGAGCGTCTCCGCCGTGGTCTCGTCGAGCGGCTTCTTCTTCGCCTTCATGATGTTCGGCAGCGAAGCGTAGCGCGGCTCGTTGAGGCGCAGATCGGTGGTGACGATCGCCGGCAGCTTCAGCCCGACGGTCTGCAGGCCGCCATCGACCTCGCGTATCACGTCGACCGAACCGTCGCCGACCGTGACCTTCGAGGCGAAGGTGCCCTGCGGCCAGCCCAGCAGCGCGGCCAGCATCTGGCCGGTCTGGTTGGCGTCGTCGTCGATCGCCTGCTTGCCGAGGATGACGAGCTCCGGCGTCTCCTGCTCGACCAGCTTCTTCAGGATCTTGGCGACGGCCAGCGGCTCGACCGTGCCCTCGACCTTGACCAGGATGCCGCGATCGGCGCCCATGGCGAGGCCGGTGCGGATCGTCTCCGCCGCCTGTGCCGGGCCGATCGAGACCACCACCACCTCGGTCGCCTTGCCGGCTTCCTTCAGCCGCAGGGCCTCCTCGACGGCGATTTCGTCGAAAGGATTCATCGACATCTTGACGTTGGCCAGCTCGACTCCCGAGCCGTCCGCCTTCACGCGGATCTTCACGTTGTAGTCGACAACCCGCTTGACAGGCACGAGGATCTTCATGGGCGCTTCACCGTTCGGGAGAGATGGACCGTGAACCGGTGCCGAGCGAAATCGCGGCAGTTCGGCATCGCGGCCCGCGGCTGGAATGCGCGGGGACCGTAACGACGGGGATTTGCCGTTGTCAACGTCGCGAAGGTCGCGCCCGGTTCATGCCGGTCGGCCAAAGAGCGGCAGACCGCGCCGGACCATGAGCGGCGTCAGCGCCGCGCCCGCGCCGAGCCCGCCCAGATGCGCCCACCAGCCGACGGCTCCCTGCTGGTCGAACAGCGCCGAGAGCAGCTGGAACAGGATCCAGGCACCGAGCGCAAACATCGCCGGAATCCGCAACGGGATCCATTTGAAGGCGAGGCCCCAGACCCGCACGCGCGGGTAGAGGATCAGATAGGAGGCGATCACGCCGGAGATCGCGCCGGAAGCGCCGACCAGCGGCTGTTCCGATTCGGGGTTCATCAGCGCATGCAGCATCGCCCCGGCCATGCCGCAGAGCACGAAGAAGGCGAGGAAGCGTGCATGCCCCATCGCATCCTCGACATTGTCGCCGAAGACCCAGAGGAACAGCATGTTGCCGAAGAGATGCGCGAAGCTGGCATGGAGCACGATGCCGGTCATCAGCGTCAGCCATGCCGGCGCCTTGAGCAGTTCGTCCGGGAGCCTCGCCTCGCCGAACAGCACGGAGGGAATCGTCCCGAAGCCGGCGAGCACCGCAACCTCGGTCGCCTCATTGGTCCAGAAGTGGATGGCGATCCGGGTCGCGATGCACAGGCTGATCAGCCCATAGGTGACATAGGGGACGCGCAAAAAGCGCAGCGGCACGCCGTCATGCAGCGGCACGAACATGGCCCCGGCCTTATCGGTTCTGGCCAGGCGTCCAGAGCACGTCGCCCCCCGCCCTGGCGTTGAGATAACGGGAGGCGACGAACAGGAAGTCGGAAAGGCGGTTGATGAATTTCAGCGCCGGCGGCGCGACAATTTCTCCCTCGATGCCGGCAAGCTCGACCATCAGCCGCTCCGCCCGCCGGCTGACCGTGCGTGCCAGATGCAGATGGGCGGCGGCCGGCGTGCCGCCGGGCAGGACGAAGGAGCGCAGCGTGCCAAGCCCCTTGTTCAGCGCGTCGATCTCGGCCTCGAGCCGGTCGACCTGCGCCTGCACGATCCGCAGCGGCTCCCATTCCAGCTTCTCGCCGGTATCGGGCGAGGCGAGCTCGGCGCCGAGGTCGAACAGATCGTTCTGGATACGGCCCAGCATCGCATCGACCGCCGCGTCCTCGCCGGCGCAATGCAGCCGCGCCATGCCGATGCAGGCATTGGTCTCGTCGGTGGTGCCGTAGGCGGCGATCCGCAGGTCGAATTTCGGCCGCCGCGCCCCGGTGGCGAGTGCCGTGGTGCCGTCGTCGCCGGTGCGCGTGTAGATGCGATTGAGAATGACCATGGAAGCTTTATAGCGCGCCGCCGCGCCGGTGGAAGGGGCCGTTTCACCGGGCGCTCACCCCAGCCGAAGCGGCAGCAGGCCGGGCTCCTTCAGCGTCTCGAGCGCGATCTCCGAGCGCACCCGCGCGACGCTCTCATGCGGCAGCAGGATCTCGTTCACCAGCCGCGACAATTCCTTGAGATCGCCGACCGCGACCTTGAGCATGTAGTCGGCTTCGCCGGTCAGGGCATGGGCCTCGAGCACAGCCGGCGTGAGCTTCACCAGATCACGGAAGCGCCGGGCATTGTCGCGCGAATGGGTGTTCAGCGCGACATGGATGAAGACGGTGACGGCAAGCCCGATCGCCTCCGGATCGATCAGGGCGCGATAGCCGCGGATCACGCCCTCCTGCTCCAGCCGCTGGCGTCGCCGCGAGACCTGGCTCGCCGACAGCCCGACCTTCTCCGCCAGAGCGCCATTGGTCAGCGAGGCATCCTGCTGCAGCGCTTCGAGCAGGCGCCAGTCGAAAGCGTCGAGGGCGGGCATTTCGTGAGCGCTTTCCCTTGGTTCCGCACAGTTCGTGCAAATAGAGCGCAGGATCGCCGGATTTTGCAAGATCATCGCCTCACCGATGCGCGACCATGTTCCATCCAGATCGACCCAGCAGGAGGATGCCATGGGCCCGTTCCCGCACGATACCGCCCCACCCGCCATTTCCGACGCCAACCCGATGGGCACCGATGGCTTCGAGTTCGTCGAATATGCCCATCCCGAGCCGGAGAAGCTCGGCGAACTCTTCGAGACGATGGGCTTCACCAAGGTGGCGAAGCACCGCTCCAAGAACGTGACCCTCTATCGCCAGGGCGACGTCAACTTCGTCGTCAACGCCGAGCCGGATTCCTTTGCCCAGGGCTTCGCCGCCGCACACGGCCCCTGCGCCTGCGCCATGGCCTTCCGCGTCGTCGACGCGAAGCACGCCTTCGAACGTGCCGTCTCGCTCGGCGCCGAGCCCTATGAGACCAGGGTCGGTCCGGGCGAGCTTTCCATCCCGGCGGTCAAGGGCATTGGCGGCTCGCTGCTCTATTTCGTCGAGCGCTATGGCGAGAAGGGTTCGATCTGGGAGGTCGATTTCGAATGGCTCGGCGAACGCGACCCGCATCCCGAGCAGGCCGGCATGTATTATCTCGACCACCTCACCCACAATGTCATGCGCGGCCGCATGGACCATTGGGCCGGCTGGTATGGCGACCTCTTCAACTTCCGCGAGATCCGCTTCTTCAACATCGAGGGCAAGCTGACCGGGCTGATCTCGCGCGCCCTGACCTCGCCCTGCGGCAAGATCCGCATCCCGATCAACGAGTCGCTCGACGACAAGAGCCAGATCGAGGAGTACCTGCGCCAGTACAAGGGCGAGGGCATCCAGCATGTTGCGCTCGGCGCCCGCGACATCTACGAAAGCGTCGAGAAGCTGCGCGCCAACGGCCTGCCTTTCATGCCCGCGCCGCCGGCGACCTATTACGAGAAGGTCGACGCCCGTGTGCCGAACCATGGCGAGCCGGTCGCCCGGTTGAAGCAGAACGGCATCCTGATCGACGGCGAGGGCGCGGTCGCCATCGGCTCCAAGGAGGGCCGGATGAGCAAGGTGCTGCTGCAGATCTTCTCCGCCACGGTGGTCGGGCCGATCTTCTTCGAGTTCATCCAGCGCAAGGGCGATGACGGCTTCGGCGAGGGCAATTTCCGCGCCCTCTTCGAGTCGATCGAGGAAGACCAGATCCGTCGCGGCGTGCTGAAGCCGCAGGCAGCGGAATAGCATTCTCCGTCATTCTCGGGCAGCGCGCAGCGCTGACCCGAGAATCTCAGGACGAGAAGGGGTCGACCGATACCTTCTCCGGAAGGAGATGCTCGGGTCTTCGCCCGAGCATGACGCTCGTCATTCAAGCCGCCAGCTTCGGCGCGGTCATCGCCTCGCGCAGCGCTTGCGCGAAATGCCGTGCCGCCAGCCCGGCCTGCGGCGCGATCACCAGCGCGACCGAGAGCTCGAACAGGACCGGCAGGCCATCGGCCGGCCCGAGGCGGCGTAGCGTCGCCGGCACGGCGCTCTCGGTGATCGCGGTGACGCACAAGCCCGCCTCGACCGCCGAGAGCAGGCCCGCCATGTGCGAGGAGGAGAACACCAGCCGGTGCGGCCGCCCGGCGGCCTCGAGCGCCGCCAGGATGCGCGGCCGGGCCCGGCAGCCCTCGTTGAACAGGCCGAGCGGCAAGGTCTCCTCGAGCTCGGGCCGGTGTCCGCGCCCCGCCACCCAGACCAGCGGCTCGCGCCTGAGACGCTCGCCCTTGGGCCGCCCCGGATCCTGCGTGATCACCGCCAGGTCGAGCTCGCCGGCCGCGACCGCCGGCTCGATCCGTTTCGAGAGCTCGCAATGCACTTCGAGTTCGACGCGCGGGTGCTCGGCCG
This sequence comes from Bradyrhizobiaceae bacterium, assembly GCA_036676315.1. Taxonomy (GTDB): domain Bacteria; phylum Pseudomonadota; class Alphaproteobacteria; order Rhizobiales; family Beijerinckiaceae; genus Allobosea. Next base: position 58,810 of record JAKFDB010000153.1, on the reverse strand, counting down.
AGAAGCGCATGATCAGCGGCCGCAGATAGGCGTCGACATAATCATCGGGCACGCCGATGCGCAGGCGGCCCGAGGCCTTGTCGCCGGCAAGCTCGGCCCGCGCCTCGCATTCGACCGCGAGCAGGCGGCGCGCATGTGCGAGCAGCCGTTCGCCCGCCTCGGTCGGGGTGACGCCGCGACGCGAGCGCTGCAGCAATTGCCGGCCGAGCGTCGCCTCGAGATCCTGGATGCGGCCGGAGATCGCCGACTGCGTCCGCCCGAGCCGCTGTCCGGCCGCGGTGAAGCCGCCGGTTTCGGCGACTGCGACCAGCATGGCGAGCGCATCGAGATCGAGATGGGTGGACATGTCGGTCTCCATCGGAAACGCCAATAGATGAATCAGAATAATCCGTTTTTCCGATTGAAGGAAGCGCCCTATATCAGCGGCAACAATCACAGCCCTCATCCTGAGGAGCCGCGATAGCGGCGTCTCGAAGGATGCTCCAGCAGGTTCCGGAACCATCTGAAGCATCCTTCGAGACGCGCCTGCGGCGCTCCTCAGGATGAGGGCTCGACGCGTCCAATTCGAAAGCCGCACGATGTCCGCCCCCGGCCTCACCCTCACCGATCGCCCGGCCTCGCCGGCGCTCGGCATGTTCCTCATCCTGATGCTGGGCGCCACCTGCATCGGCTTCTCCGGCATCTTCGTGCGCTTTTCCGATGTCGGCCCGGCGGCCGCCGGCTTCTGGCGCATGCTGTTCGCGCTGCCGGTGCTCGGCGCCTGGATGGCGCTGGAGGACCGCGGCGCCGGGACAGCGGGCGTCAGGTCCGGTGCGCTCTGGCCGATCGTGCTCGCCGGCCTCGCCTTTGGCGTCGACGTCGTGCTCTACAACGCCTCGCTCGGCTACACGACGATCGCCAACGCCTCGCTGCTCGGCAATCTCTCGCCGGTCGGGGTGATCCTCGGCGGCTGGCTCGTCTTCGGCGAGAAGCCGACGCGGCGCATCCTCGGGGCGCTGCTGCTGGCGCTCGGCGGTGCCGGCATGCTGGTGCTGCCGAAACTCTCGGGCGCGGCCATCACGCCCGCTTCCGGCTCCCTGCTCGGCGACACGCTCGCCATCGGCGCCGCCTTCTCCTACGCCGCCTATATCCTCGCCGTCCGCCGGGCCCGCAACCGCGCCGCCGCCGGCCGCATCGGCCTGATCTCGAGCGCGATCTGCGCCCTGTTCTGCATCGTTGCCGCGCTCGCTCTCGGCGAGACCATCCTGCCGCAGACCCTGACCGGCTGGCTCGCGGTCGCCGCGCTCGGTCTGATCTCCCATGCGATGGGCCAGGGCCTGATCACGCTGGCGCTCGGCCATTACGGCGCCAACGCCGCCTCCCTGGTGATGGTCTGGCCGGCACTGGTCTCGGTGCTCGCCGCCTGGGCGATCTTCGCCGAGCAGCCCTCGCCCGCGCAGGCCTTTGGCGGCATCGCGATCCTGGCGGCGGTGCTGATGGTCCGGAAGGGGTAGACGCCCTTCCGCAGCGGCCAGCTACCCTGTCAGTTCGCCGTCCCGTAGCGTAGGATTACTGTCCCGTTCGTCAGTGGGCGGGTTTCCAACAGCTCGAACTTCTGCCGCTCGCGGCCTGCCTTGAAGAACGGCGTGCCCGCGCCGAGCCGCACTGGCACGATCGCGAGCATCATTTCGTCGATCTGGTTCTGCTGCAGAAGAGCATCGACCAGTTCGGCGCTGCCGAAGATGAAGATGTCCTTGCCCGGTGCGGCGCGCAAGGCAGCGATCTCGCCGGCGATATCGGCGGTGACGCGGGTGTTGTTCCAGTCGGAGCTTGCAACGCTGCGCGAAGCGACGAGCTTGGGCAACGCGTTCATGAAGCGCTTGATCTCCCCCTCCTCGGCCGTTGTCCAATGGGCCTTCATGCCGTCATGGGTGACGCGGCCGAAGACGAGCAGCTGGGCACGCGCGCCGAACTCCTTGCTCAGCGCCTCCATCTCCTCCCCCCAGCCCTCATTGTGGAATGAGAGATCCCACTTCTCCGTACCCTCGAAATAGCCGTCCAGCGTGACGAGATTCCAGGCGATCACCTTGGCCATCACATCCTCCATGCGGGTGCCGCGTTGCACCTTCAAAACCGATTGCAATTTGCAAGCAGTTGGCTTCCTAGCGAAACCGATTGTAGAATGCAAGCGGTTTTGGAGATGCGTATGAAAGAGACCGGCCGCTCGGGTTGCCCGATCAACCTGACGCTCGAAATCCTGGGCGATCGCTGGAGCCTCATCGTCCTGCGCGACATGATGTTCGGCAACCGCCGGCATTTCCGCGAGCTTCTGGCGAAATCGGACGAAGGCATCGCCTCGAACATCCTCGCCGACCGGCTGAAGCGCCTGCTCGAAAACGGGCTGATCTCGCGCCGTGACGACGCCTCCCACAAGCAGAAGGGCATCTACAGCCTGACCGAGATGGGGATTTCGCTGGTACCGGTCTTCGCCGCGATGGCCGACTGGGGCCGGCGCTACCTGCCGGTGACGCCGGAGATGTCGATCCGCGCCGAGTTGCTCGCCGAGGGCGGGCCAGCCCTCTGGGAGAAGTTCATGGAGGAGCTGCGCTTCCTCCATCTCGGCGCACCGCAGCCAGAACGGTCGGTGCTCGACGAATTGACCGAGGCCTATCGCTGCGCGCTGGAGCGCAAGGGCGCAGCAGATGCGGGGGCGACAGAAGCGGAGCCGACCGTGACGTGAGCTACTCCGCCGCCTGGGCGACCTTGGCCTGGTAGCCCTGCTCGCGCAGGCCTTTGGCGGCCGCAGGCACAGCTGCGGGACAGGGCGGTTGCGTCGCGTCGCCCGAACTTTCCAAGCAAATTTCCTGCGCCGATCGATCAAAACGCCTCCTCCGACGTTTAGCCGGCAGGAGGAGCAACCATGAGACCTCACCATACCGCGAAGGCCTTCGCCGCAATGGCGCTGCTGGTTCTGGCGCAACCGGGCCTGGCCGAGCAGGAGGCTGCCGGCGGTGAGGCGGCTTTCCTTGGTTCATTCGAGGGCCGCTTCAGCGGCACCGGCACCCTCGAGAATGCCGGCGGATCCAGCCGTTCGCTGAACTGCGAGTTCAATGGCGACCACCAGGGCTTCCGGCTGAGCCTGAACGGCACTTGCCGGACCGCCGCCGTCTTCAGCGCCACGATCAGGATCGAGCTGCGCCACGATCCGAAGACCGGGCGCTATGACGGCGCTTTCAGGGAGAGCACGGGAACGGTGGCGGACCTTTCCGGCGCGCGGCAGGGCCAGCGGCTGACCCTCGCCTTCACCGAGACGGCGGAGAGCGTCCGGCCCAACCCGCCCGCGACCCTGACGATCAGCCGCCAGCAGGACGGCATCGCGCTGACGCTGCGCGGCAGCAAGCCCGGCCAGGGGCAGAACCTCGACCTCTCGCTGGACAAGAACTGAAGCGCTTGGGCGATCAGCGACGACGGTCGCGGCGCGCGCTGACTGCGCAAGAAAAAGCCCGGCCACCAGGGAAGGCGGCCGGGCCATGACGGATTTGCGTGGGCGGCGGTCGCGATCCGCTATTCCGCCGCGAGCCGTGGCGGAATCAGCTTGCCGGTCATCGCCTTGGCGCTGGCTTCGCCCGGTGTCTGCTCGGGATCGTGGATCGCTTCCCAGGTCGACTCGTCCTCAGGCTTGCTGAAGAAGCGGCCGAAGGCCCAGCTCAGCAGGCGCCCGAGATCGTCCATCACCGTGTAGAAGGACGGCACGAAGACGAGGCTGAGCACGGTCGAGACGATCAGCCCGCCGATCACCGCGATCGCCATCGGCGCGCGGAACTCGCCGCCATCGCCGACGCCATAGGCGGAGGGCAGCATGCCGGCGGCCATGGCGATCGTCGTCATCACGATCGGCCGCGCCCGCTTGCGGCCGGATTCGATCAGCGCCGTCATCCGGTCTTTGCCGCGCGCCACTTCCTCGACCGCGAAATCGACCAGCATGATCGCGTTCTTGGTGACGATGCCCATCAGCATGAGCAGGCCGATATAGACCGGCATCGACACCGGATTCTGCGTGGCGAGCAGGGCGATGACCACGCCGCCGAAGGAAAGCGGCAGCGAAAGCAGGATGGTGATCGGCTGGAAGACCGAGCCGAACAGCAGGATCAGCACGGCGAGCACCAGCATCAGCCCGGTCGTCATCGCGGTGATGAAGCCCTGCACGACCTCGCCCTGGATCTCGGCGTCGCCGGTCGCCGCGATGCGCACGCCCTCGGGCAGGCCAACCTCCTCGACGATCTTGTTGAAGGTCTCCTGCGCCGTGCCGAGCTCGAAGCCGCGCTTCAGGTCGGCGCCGATGGCGGCGCGGCGGACGCGGTCATAGCGGTCGATCGAGGACGGCCCCTCGCCGAAGCCGATCTCGGCGACCGCGGTGAGCGGGATCGAGACGCCGGCCGTGTTGGTGACGCGCAGCGCCGCGATGTTGCGGATGTCGGTGCGGGCGGCCTCGTCGAGCTGGACGCGGATCGGCACCAGCCGGTCGCCGGCGTTGAACTTGGCGAGGTTGGCGCCGATGTCGCCGATGGTCGCGACCCGGATCGCCTCCGAGATCGCCTCGGGGGTGACGCCGAGATTGGCGGCCTGCTCGAGCTTCGGCGTGACGCGCATCTCCGGCCGGCTCAGCGAGCCCGCGGTGGCGACGTTGAGATAGCCGTCGACCTTACGCATCCGCGCCTCGATCTTCGCCACCGCCTCGTCGAGCGCCGCCCCGTCCTTGGACAGGATCGAGAACGCCATTTCGCGCTCGCCGCGCTCGTTGACGTACCAGGCGCGGACATCGGGCACCGAGGCGAGCTTCTCGGCGATGGTGACCTTGAGCTCCTTCTGCGGGATGGCGCGCTCGGCCTTCGGCGTCAGCATGATGAAGACCGCGGCACGGCGGACCTCGCGCTGGCCGGTCGGCGACGCCCCGCCGAGCACGAAGACGCGGGTCACCTCGGGGATCTCGCGCAGCTTGTCGACGATCTTGTCGGAGGTGACGCGGGTGTCCTCCAGCGTCGAGCCGGGCGGCAGTTCGACGCTGGCGACGACGCGCGCCGTGTCCTCGTCGGGGATGAAGCCGGTCGGCAGCAGCGAGGTCGCCTGGATCGAGCCCCAGAGGAAGCCGAAGCCGATCAGCAGCGTCAGATAGCGGACCTTGAGCGTCGTCTTCAGCAGCCAGACATAGCCGCGCATGACGAAGCCGTCCTTGGCGTCGTGATGCTTCACCGGCTTCATCAGATAGGCCGCCATCATCGGCGTGATCAATCGTGCGACCAGGAGCGAAAACAGCACGGCGACCGCGACGGTGAGCCCGAACTGGCGGAAATATTGCCCTGCGACACCGCCCATGAACGAGACCGGCGCGAAGATCGCGACGATGGTCAAGGTGATCGCGATGACCGCGAGGCCGATCTCGTCGGCCGCTTCCATCGCGGCGCGATAGGGCGATTTGCCCATCTTCATATGCCGGACGATGTTCTCGATCTCGACGATGGCGTCGTCGACCAGGATGCCGGTGACCAGCGTGATGCCGAGCAGGCTGACCAGGTTGAGCGAGAAGCCCATCAGCTCCATCGCCCAGAAGGTCGGGATGGCGGAGAGCGGCAGGGCGACCGCGGTGATCAGCGTGGCGCGCCAGTTGCGCAGGAACAGGAAGACGACGAGCACCGCCAGCGCCGCGCCTTCCAGCAGCGTCTCCATCGCCGCCTTGTAGTTGCCGTGGGTGTAGGCGACGGCATCGTCGATCGGCTTCAGCGCGATCTCGGGAAAGCGCTTGTTGAGCTCGTCGAGCTTGGCCTGAACGACATCCTTGACCGAAAGCTCGCTCGAGCCCTTGGAGCGGAACACCGCGAAGCTGACCACCGGCTGCTTGTCGAGCCGGCCGAAGGCGCGCGGCTCCGAATTCGAATCCTCGACGCGGCCGAGTTCCTTCAACCGGACCTCGCGCCCGCCGGTGAGCTGGATCTTGCTCTCGGCCAGCTCGGCGATGGTGCGCGCGCCGGCAAGCGTGCGGATCGCCTGCTCCTGGCCGCCGACCTCGCCGCGCCCGCCGGCGAGGTCGACATTGGTGGCGCGGATCTGGCGGTTGACCTCGCCGGCGGTGGTGCCGAGCGCCAGCAGCCGGTCGGGATCCAGCGAGATCCTGATCTCGCGGTCGACGCCGCCATAGCGCTCGACCCGGCCGACGCCCTTCAACCCCTGCAATTCGCGCGCGACGACATCGTCGACATGCCAGGAGAGCTGCTCCAGCGTCATGCCGGCGGAGGACGCGCCATAGGTCAGGATCGACTGGCCCTCGACATCGATGCGCTGGATCACCGGCTCGTCGATCTGGCGCGGCAAATCGGCCCTGATCTTGGCGATGGCGTCCTTGACGTCGTTGACCGCCCGGTCGGTATCGGTCTCGAGCCGGAACTCGATGATCGTCGCCGAGGAGCCATCGGTCAGCGTCGACATCACATGCTTGACGCCGGTGATGTTGGCGACCGCGTCCTCGACGCGCTTGCTGACCTGACTCTCGAGCTCGGCCGGCGCGGCGCCGGACTGCGTCACCGTCACCGAGACCAGCGGCACGTCGATGTTCGGGAAGCGCGTCACCGGCAGCTTCGAGAACGAAAGCAGGCCGAGCACGCAGAGCACGACGAAGAGCAGGATCGACGGAACCGGCTTGCGGATCGACCAGGCGGAGAAGTTGATGTTCATGCCCGGCCCCGTCAGTTCGTCGCGACAGGCGTGATCACGTCGCCGTCGCGCACGAAGGTGCCGGCGCGCGCCACCACGCTCTCGCCCTCGGCGAGACCGGAGACGATCTCGGCGCGGCCATCGCCGATCAGGCCGAGCTCGACCTTCTTGGTCGTGACCTTGCCGTCCTTGACCGCCTGCACCGTGGCACCGGCGCGCGTGTAGGTGAGCGCCGAAAGCGGCAGAACCACGTTGTTCTTGCGGCCGGTTTCGATCACGCCGCGCGCGAAGGAGCCGATCGCCACCGGCGGATTGCCCTTGAGCGCGATGCGGACGCGCCCGAGCCGGGAGGCCTTGTCGACCTCAGGGGCGATCAGCCGGATCTCGCCTTCCAGCGCCTGCGTCGCCCCGGCCGGCGTCACCGCCACCCTCTGGCCGAGCTTCAGGCTGGGAAGCTCGACCTCGGCCACCTCGGCCTCGAGCTCGACGGCACCATCGGCGATGACCCTGAACAGCGGCTCGGCCGCCGCCATCGTCGCCATGGCGCCGAGCCGGGCATTGCGGCGGCTGACGATGCCGGCCTTCGGCGTCTTGATCTCGGTGCGCGCCAGCCTGACCTCGATATCCTGGCCCTGAGCCTTCGCCAGAGCAAGATCGGCAGTCATGATCGCCAGAGCCTGCTTGGCCGAGTTCACCCGAGCCTGCGCCGAACGGGCGGCGGCAGAGCGCTGGTCGAAGGTCTCCAGGCTGGCATTGCCGTTGTCGCGCAGCGCCTTGGTCCGGTCGAAGGCATTGTTGGCCTGGACGAGATTGGCCTCGGCCTCGACGATCTGCGCCTTGGCCTGGTCGACGCCCGCCTCGGCGCGCTGGATCTGGGCCTGGTTCTGGCTGCGCTGCACCTCGAGCGTTATGCGCGACAGCCGCGCCAGCACCTGGCCGGCGGCGACGCGATCCCCCTCTTCCGCCAGCAATTCGGTGATCACGGAGCCATCGATCTCGGGCGCCACCATGATCTCGTCGCGGGCGATCATCGAGCCCGAGACGACGACGCTCTGGACGATCTCGCCGCGCCTGGCTGATGTCACGGTGATCGCCGGGCCGGCGGAGGGCTGCTGAATGGCTGCGGCTGCCGGCGTCTGGGCCAGGCCGGCCGATGGCAGCCCGGCGGCAGCGAGGAACGACAGCACGACGAGGCTCTTGCGGGAGGAAGACATAGCGGCGGCTCTCTGCGCGTTCATGGTTGCTCGTCCGATGCCGGCGGCAGCAGCATGACCTGCGCCAGCCCGCGCATCGCGGCGAAGAGGGTCTCGGCGCCAGCAGCGGCGTCGAAATCGGGGTCGACGGCGCGCCGGCAGAAGAAACCGTCGGCCATCATGAAGATCGCCTGCAGGAAGCGCGCTTGATCGAGATTGACGGGCAGCTCGCCATTCTCGCGGGCGACAGCCACCGCCGCCGCCAGCCCCTGCTCGACCGTGCCGTCGATGCCGGCGCACATCTGCGCCATCTCGGGATTGCGGGTCGCCTCCGCCCAGATCTGCAGGGCGATCACCGATTTCTCGCGCGGCTTGTTCACCAGATGCAGGCGCCCAAGCTCCTCGAGCTGGTCGAGCAGCCCGCCCTTGGCCGGGTCGAGCTCGGCGAAGTCGGCGGCGATCTCGCTGCGGTCGCGCTCGGCGATGCCGGCGACGATCGCGTCCTTCGATGGGAAGTAGCGATAGAGGTTGCCGGGGCTCATCCCGGCTTCGACCGCAACGTCGTTCATCGTGGCGGCGTGGAATCCGGCGCGCGCGAAGACATGCTCCGCCGCATCGAGAATGCGGACATGGCGCTCGGAGAGGCCGCGTTCGGCCGGATGCGGGTCTGCTGCGTACGACAAGGCTCGGCCAAAAAATGAGAATGAACGTTCATTCTCATTGCCTGAGCGCGGCCCGGCTGTCAACGCAGAATACGGCCGGTGGTTGTATTTCTGGTAAACAGGTTCACCAGATTGCATTCCGCATGCGCCATGCGGGGCGCGGCCATTCCCGTCATGCCGCATAATCCGCTTGCCGATGGCGGCTCGTGACCGCATTCTTCGGCGCCAGCAGGCATGCCGAGAGTTCCGGGGGCGCGACCGACCGCCGCGATGAACGACCAGTCCTTCCGCTTCCCGACCCGGCGCCGGCTCCGCACGCGCCTCGACCGCCTGACTCCGCCCAGGAAACCTGTCCTGATCGTGCTGCATCAGGAGCACTCGACCGCCGGCCGCGTCGGACGCCTGCTGGTCGAGCGTGGATATGCGCTCGACATCCGCAAGCCGCGCTTCGGCGAGCCGCTGCCGCAGACCATGCAGGAGCATGCCGGCGCGGTGATCTTCGGCGGCCCGATGAGCGCCAACGACCCCGACGACTTCGTCAAGGCCGAGATCGACTGGATCGGGGTCTGCCTCAAGGAGAAGGCGGCCTTTCTCGGCATTTGCCTCGGAGCCCAGATGCTGACCCGGCATCTCGGCGGCACCGTCTACACGCATCCGCAAGGCCGGGCCGAAATCGGCTATTACCAGCTCGCCCAGACCGAAGCTGGCAGGAGCCACGCGCAGGACGCCGGCTTCGCCTGGCCCGGCACGGTCTATCAATGGCACCGCGAAGGCTTCGACTGCCCCAATGGTGCCGAATGCCTTGCCACCGGCGGCGATTTCCCGGTGCAGGCGATCCGCGCCGGCGACAATGCCTATGGTATCCAGTTCCATCCCGAGGTGACGCCGGCGATGATGTGCCGCTGGTCGGTGCGCGGGCATGAGCGCACGCTGATGCCGGGCGCGCAGCTGCGCCAGCAGCATCTCGACGGCTGGTATCAGTACGACCCCGCCATCCGGAGCTGGCTCGACGCCTTCCTCGACCACTGGCTGCAGCAGCCGGCAACCAGCACGGAACTGATCGCGTGAGCCGCACAGTCCTCGTCCTCGGCGCCGGCATCGTCGGCGTCTCCTGCGCGCTCGCCCTGCAGCAGCGTGGCCTCGCCGTGACGCTGCTCGACCGGAGAGAGCCCGGCCGCGAAACCTCCTATGGCAATGCCGGAGTGATCGGCCGCTCCTCGCTGGTGCCGCTCAACAATCCCGGGCTCTACGCCAAGCTGCCGGGCTATCTCGGCAACCGCCACCCGGCCCTGCATCTCGACTGGCGCCGCGCGCTCGCCAGTCCCGGCTGGATGCTGCGCTTCCTCTGGGAGGCCCGGCGCTCGCAGGCCTCGGCCCGGATCGCGGCGATGGACGGGCTGACCTCCACCGCAGTCACGCGCCACCGGGCGCTGATGCAGCAGGCCGGCATCAGCGACCGCCTGCGCGAGACCGGTACCCTCAAGCTCTGGCGCAGCGTCGCCGGGCTCGAAGCCGCCCGCGCCGAGCAGGTCCTGTTCACCGCCTATGGCATCGAATCCGAGATTCTCGACCGGCAGGGCATCTCGGCGCTCGAACCGTCGCTGAACCCGATCTTCCCGACCGGCCTGTTCGTCTCGGCCAATGCCTCGGTCGACTCGCCCGGCGCCGTCACCGCCGCCTATGCCGCCTTGTTCGTGGCGCGGGGCGGCCGTCTCGTCCAGGACGAGGTCGGCGCGCTCCGGCGCGAAGGCGCGCTCTGGCGGGTCCAGGCGGCACGGGGCTTCCATGAGGCGAGCGATGTCGTGGTCGCGCTGGGCCCCTGGAGCGCCGATCTGCTGCGCCCGCTCGGCCTCGACCCGAAGCTCGATGTCGAGCGCGGCTACCATCGCCATCTCGCGCCGGAGGATGGCGCCCGCCTGAACCGGCCAGTCTACGACGTCGATGGCGCCTACTTCATGACGCCGATGGAGGAAGGCTACCGCATCACCAGCGGCGTCGATCTCAGCCAGCGCGATGCGCCCGACCGGCTGCGCCAGATCGACAGCGCCACGCAGAGCGCCCGCGAAGCCTTTCCGCTGGGAGCGGTCATCGGCAAGACCTGGCGCGGAGCGCGGCCGACCTTACCGGATTCACTGCCGATGATCGGCGCCGCGCCCCGGCATGACGGGCTCTGGCTCGCCTTCGGCAACCAGCATCTCGGCTTCTCGACCGGCCCGATGACCGGCGAACTGCTCGCTGCGCTGTTCAGCGGCGAGACGCCGCCGATCGACCCGAAGCCTTACGCGCCAGGACGGTATCTCTGACACCATCGACGTGATCGCGCTCGGAGGCGGGTCGGAATTCGCTGGCGTGAGTCGGCTGGTGTGACGGGCGAGCACCGGAGCGCAGCGGACATCAGTCCGTGAGCACCGGAAGCGCAGGCCGTCGCGTCAGACGGCCGCGCCAGTAGAATTCAGACCGCCTCAGACCTGCCGCGCCACCATCATCTTCTTCACCTCGGCGATCGCCTTGGCGGGGTTCAGCCCCTTCGGGCAGGCATTGGCGCAGTTCATGATCGTGTGGCAGCGATAGAGCTTGAACGGGTCCTCGATATCGTCGAGGCGCTCGCCGGTCGCCTCGTCGCGGCTGTCGATCAACCAGCGATAGGCCTGCAGCAGCGCGGCGGGACCGAGATAGCGGTCGCCATTCCACCAATAGCTCGGGCAGGAGGTCGAGCAGCAGGCGCAGAGAATGCACTCATAGAGCCCGTCGAGCTTCTCGCGGTCGTCCTTGGCCTGCAACCATTCCTTTTCCGGCGCCGGCGTCGTCGTCTTGAGCCAGGGCTCGATCGAGGCGTGCTGGGCGTAGAACCGGGTCAGGTCCGGAACGAGGTCCTTGACCACCGGCATATGCGGCAGCGGGTAGATCGCGACCTTGCCCTTGGCCCCGCATTCGTCGATGCCGGTCGTGCAGGCGAGCCCGTTCTTGCCGTCCATGTTCATGGCGCAGGAGCCGCAGATGCCCTCGCGGCAGGAGCGGCGGAAGGTCAGCGTCGGGTCGACCTTGTTCTTGATCCAGATCAGCGCGTCGAGGACCATCGGCCCGCAATCCTCGCGATCGACATAATAGGTGTCGGTACGCGGATTGGCGGTATCGTCGGGATTCCAGCGATAGACCTTGAACTCGGTCAGCTTGGCCGCGCCGGCCGGCTTCGGCCAGGCCTTGCCCTCGGTCAGGCGGGAGTTCTGAGGAAGATTGAATTCAGCCATCTGTCAGATCGTCCTCAATACACCCGCGCCTTGGGCTTGATGTATTCGATATCGTTCGAGAGCGTGTAGGTGTGCACCGGGCGGTCGTCGAGCGTCACCGTCCGCTTCTCGTCGTCGATCCAGGCAAGCGTGTGCTTCATCCAGCCCTTGTCGTCGCGGTCCGGATAATCCTCGCGGGCATGGGCGCCGCGGCTCTCCGGACGCTGCAGCGCCGAGTCCATGGTCACCACCGCCTGGGTGATCAGATTCTCGAACTCCAGCGTCTCGATCAGGTCCGAGTTCCAGATCAGCGAGCGATCCGTCGTGCCGATGTCGGTGATGCCACCCCAGACCTCGTGGATCAGCTTGTGGCCTTCTTCCAGCGTCTCGCCGGTGCGGTAGACCGCGCAATTGGCCTGCATCGTCCGCTGCATGCGGTCGCGCAGTTCCGCCGTCGACGTGCCGCCCTTGGCGTTGCGGTACCTGTCGAGGCGCGAAAGCGAAAGATCGGCCGAGTTCGCCGGCAACTCGGGCTGCTTCTCGCCGGCCCTGACGGTCTCGGCGCAGCGCAGTCCTGCGGCGCGGCCGAAGACGACGAGGTCGATCAGCGAGTTCGAGCCGAGCCGGTTGGCGCCATGGACGGAGACGCAGGCCGCCTCGCCGATCGCCATCAGGCCGGGCACGACCATGTCCGGGTCGCCATCGACCTTGGTCAGCACCTCGCCGTGGAAGTTCGTGGGGATGCCGCCCATGTTGTAGTGCACCGTCGGAATCACCGGGATCGGCTCGCGGGTGACATCGACGCCGGCGAAGATCTTGGCGCTCTCCGAGATACCCGGCAGGCGCTCATGCAGGATCTTCGGATCGAGATGGTCGAGATGCAGGTAGATGTGGTCCTTGTTCTTGCCGACGCCGCGACCGGCCCGGATTTCCATCGTCATCGAGCGTGAGACGACGTCGCGCGAGGCCAGATCCTTGGCGGAGGGGGCATAGCGCTCCATGAAGCGCTCGCCCTCGGAATTGGTGAGGTAGCCGCCCTCGCCGCGCGCGCCCTCGGTGATCAGGCAGCCCGAGCCGTAGATGCCGGTCGGGTGGAACTGCACGAACTCCATGTCCTGCAGCGGCAGGCCGGCACGCAGCACCATGCCGCCGCCGTCGCCGGTGCAGGTATGGGCCGAGGTCGCGGAGAAATAGGAGCGGCCATAGCCGCCGGTCGCCAGGATCGTCTGCTGCGAGCGGAAGCGATGCAGCGTGCCGTCATCGAGCTTGAGCGCGATCACGCCACGGCAATGGCCGTCCTCGTCCATGATCAGGTCGATGGCGAAGTATTCGATGAAGAACTCGGTATTGTAGCGCAGCGCCTGGCCGTAGAGCGTGTGCAGCATGGCATGGCCGGTGCGGTCCGCGGCGGCGCAGGTGCGCTGCGCCGGCGGGCCCTCGCCGAACTCGGTGGTCATGCCGCCGAACGGGCGCTGGTAGATCTTGCCGCTCTCGGTGCGCGAGAAGGGCACGCCCCAGTGCTCGAGCTCATAGACCGCGGCCGGCGCGTTGCGGACGAGATACTCGATCGCATCCTGGTCGCCGAGCCAGTCCGACCCCTTGACCGTGTCGTACATGTGCCACTGCCAGGTATCCTTGCCCATATTGCCGAGCGAGGCGGCGACGCCGCCCTGGGCCGCGACGGTGTGCGAGCGCGTCGGGAAGACCTTGCTGATGCAGGCGGTGCGCAGGCCGGCCTGCGAGCAGCCGACCGTGGCACGCAAGCCGGCACCGCCGGCGCCGACGACGACGACATCGAAGTTGTGGTCGGTGATCGGGTAGGCCTGGCCGGTATAGGCCGGGACCGAGCGGGCGCGGGTGATCGCCATGGTTCAGCCTCCGAAAGAGAGCTTGAGCAATGCGAAGGCGCAGGCGGCGCCGACTGCGATCGCAAAGAAGGTGTTGGCCATCACGGCCAGGATCTTGAGGCCCTCTGTGTGGATGTAGTCCTCGATGATGACCTGCATGCCGAGACGCATGTGGACGGCGCCCGAGACCACGAAGAGCAGCATCAGGATCGCCACCAGCGGATTGGCCAGCGTCGCGACGGCGGCCGCATAGGGCTTGCCGATAAGCGAGAGCACGATGACGAGGAAGGCCAGCGCCAGCACGACATTGGCGACGGCGGTGACGCGCTGCAGCCAGAAATGCCCGGTGCCGGACTTGGCCGAGCCGAGGCCGCGGACGCGAGCGAGCGGGGTGCGCATCGACGAGTTGGAGAGCATCGGCTTTTCCTCAGCGCACGGCGTAGGCGGCGACCCAGACCAGCAGGGTCAGGATGCCGGAGACCAGCCCGCTAAACTTGGCGAGGTTCATCCGCGTCTGCGGGTCGTAGCCATGGCCCGTGTCCCAGATGAAATGGCGCAGGCCGCCGACCATGTGGTGAAGCAGCACGAAGGTGTAGCCGAACAGCACCAGCCGGCCAAGGATCGAGCCGGCAATCGCCTGCGCCATGTCATAGGCGCCCGGGCCGGAAGCCGCGGCAATGAGCCAGAGCGCGACCAGGAGCGTGCCGCCATAGAGCGCGACGCCGGTGACACGATGGGCGATCGACATCGCCATGGTCCAGGACCAGCGGTAAATCTGCAGATGCGGCGAAAGCGGGCGCGCCGCCGGTTTGACCTCGGCCAAGTTGAACTCTCCCGAACCTTCAAGCTCGCCTGCGAACGACCTCTTGGTATCGTTCTAGAGTGAATGGCTCTCTAACGAAACCCGACCTCTGCTGCAATGCGAGAGCGGCAAAGCCAAGTTACAGAATTCAGATTCTGTAACTTTATGCAAGCGGATCGCGAGCCCGCGAGCCCCGCGAGCGAAAACCGGCTTGAGCCGCACAAGCGCAGCCCGTCGCCCTGCCTCGGGGCCGCATTCGCACGGACGAGGATCACCCATGAAACAGGCAATGAGCCTTCGGAAGTTCAAGGCCGAGCTGAACACGGATAGCTGCGACCCCTACACCAACGCCGAGCTCACGCTGACGCTGAGGCTCGGCTTCCGACAGATCAATCCGGCCGGCGGCGCGCTGGACGGCACCTATCACGACTATGGCGACGCCGCAGCGTCGACGCGCAGGATCGTCCAATGGTCGGCAGGCGCCTGGAGCCTGTGGAAGCGGAACTTCGTCGCCACCGCCACCCGCTTCTGGGACGGGAAATTCTGGCTCTCCAACAACTTCCAGCTCTACGAGTTCGAAAAGGACGGTGCCAAGTACTACCCCAACATCTGGTGCCGGCTGAAGATCGAGGACCGCCCGATCAGGCTCGGCGGCCATCATCACGTCATCGACGTCGTCCGGCTGCACGGGGCCGAGAACTGGTTCGGCTCGCACTCCACGCTCTATGACAGTCTCGACACGAATCTGGTGCGCAAGGGCCTCGACAGCAAAGGTAGTGCGATCATGCAGCGTGCCCATGTCCATGAGGTCGGCCATCTGCTCGGCCTCGACCATGTCGATGTCGGCAAGGGACATTGCCCGCCTGGAGGCAACAGGAATGCCTCGAACTGCTACGGTGTCGCCGATGCCGACAAGTATTCGGTGATGGGCCAGGGCATGGCGCTGCGCCGGCCGCAGGCCATGCCCTGGCGCAAGGCGATGGTCGCCTTGTCCGGCAAGGGGCGCGTGCTGGCGGCGAGCGATTGGCAGGCCAAGCTGCAGCGCATCTATCCGCGCCTCCCGGCCGAGGTCGCCTCGAACGCCATGCTCACGCACCGGCCCTTGCGCAAATGACCGCCGCCCGATCTGGACGAACCGCCATGCCACGAACCCCCGCGCGACATGTTTCCATGGTCATCATCCTTCTCAGCGGGCTGCTCGGCCTGCTCACCCCCGCCCATGCCACAGGAAAGCGCTGCCAGATGAACGCGATCGAACGTTCCAAATGCATCATCGAGGCGATCCTCGCCGATATCAGCCGGTCCTATAAGGAGATCGGCGGCGGCGGGATCAGTGCGATCAAGCAGAACTCGACCACGTCCTTCACCGTCTCAATCGCCCAGGAAGGCCGGGTCGACCTGCTGACCTACGAGGCGCAGGTCGACGGCAAGGGCAAGGTCAGCGTCTCCAAGACCGGCACCGACACGCAGTCGCGCTGACGCTTGTCGCGCCGCCATGAGGGCCGGACCTTCGGCTTATCGCGGCAGCAGCGCCCAGTAGTCGAAGTCGAGGATCACACCCTCGGCATACTGGTCGCCCAGCTTCAGCGGGTGCTCGTTGCAGGGCAGGTTCTTGGCGGCGACGAGGCGCAGGCGCAGCGCCCCGACATCCTCCCGCCCCGGCAGTTCGGCCGCCTCCAGCACCTCGCTCCAGGCATAGACCGTGTCGCCGGCGAAGAGCGGCGCGACATGCCGGCCGGCATTGATCGCGGCGATGTGGAAGGCGTTGCCGAGCCCGTTGAAGGAAAGCGCCCGCGCCAGGCTGATGACGTGGCCGCCATAGATCAGGCGCTTGCCGAAACGGGTCTCGCGCGCCCCGTAGCCGTCGAAATGCACCTTCGCGGTATTCTGGTAGAGCCTTGTCGCGATCTGGTGCTCGGCCTCCTCGACGGTCATGCCGTCGACATGGTCGATGCGCTCGCCAGCCTGATAGTCCCCCCAGCGGAAGGGCGAACCGGCCAGCGCATCGTCATAGCCGGCGAGCGCGAGCGCCGGGCAGCTCTCGCCAAGAGCCTCCGGAAGCACCGCCTTGGGCAGTTCGGGAGCGAGCTCGAACGCGGCCGGCGTGCCGGGATTGCGTTTGCGCACCAGCACCCAGCGGGCATAGCTCAGCACGATCTCGCCATGCTGGTTGCGGCCGATCGAACGGACATAGACGATCCCGGCATCGCCGCCCGAAGTCTGCTTCAGGCCGATGACCTCCGAGGTCGCCGAGAGCGTGTCGCCCGGATAGACCGGTTTCAGGAAGCGGCCGTCGGCATAGCCGAGATTGGCGACGGCGTTGATCGAGATGTCCGGCACGGTCTTGCCGAAGACGATGTGGAAGACCAGAAGGTCGTCGACCGGCGCGCCGGGATAACCGATCCCCTTGGCGAAAGCGTCGGAGGACTGCACCGCAAAGCGCGAGCCATAGAGCGCGGTGTAGAGCGCCGTATCGCCACTCGTGACGGTCCGCGGCGTCGCATGGACGATCGTGTCGCCTAGCCGAAAATCCTCGAAGAAGCGGCCAGGGCTGGTCTTGGGGGTGATTTCGGGCATCGCGGGCTCTCGCTACGGAAAGCCGATTGTGCGCCGCAACGGAGGCAGGCGTAAAGTCGTCGGAACAGAAGAAAGCGCGGGCTGCCGCCCTTCCGGCAGGCCTGGTTACCTCATGCCAGGCCAGCCGCTCAGTCGAAGCTTCGAGGCCGCAGCCCGGCATGGAACCAGTTGATCAGCGAGTAGATGTCGTAGACCGGCAGCCCGGTCGCCGCCTGAACGGCGGCGGCATAGGGCGGCATGTTCGTGCATTCGAGCACGATCGCGCCGACCTCGGGATGCTCCCGGACGAGTCGCACAGCCGCCTCGACCACATCCTGCTCGGCGAGATCGATGTCCATGTCGTCCTTCTGCGCCTTGATCAGCACACGGAAGAATTCGCGGCCGTTCTCGGTCCCCGTCACCGGCGTGTCCGCCGGCACGCCGACGGCGGCAAGATGCGCCGGCGTCAAGGTCGCTGCCGAGACGGTGACGAGCCCGACGCGCTTGCCGGGCGGCAAGGTCGCCTGCACCCAGGGCACCTGCATCAGCGAGGAGGTCGCGACCGGCACGTTTACGGCGGCAGCGAGTTCCTGCTGAAACAGCGAAAGAAAGCCGCAATTGGTGGTGATCGCCTCGGCGCCAAGGCGAACCAACTCCTGCGCCGCCGCGACGAAGTCAGGGAGCAGCCCGGCTGCTCCCTTCAGCACCACCTTCTCGGGGCTCGCGCCCGAGACGACCTTGTAGAGCACCGGGAAGGGCCAGGTGCCGGCATTGCCCATATCGCCGGGGATGCGTGGAAAGCGCGCCTCCAGCATGAGAATGCCGAGCGGCGCGCCATAGACCGCCTTGCCGCCCTTCGCGATGCCCCGCTTGCTCACGCGGTGATCTCGGCGAGCTTGGTGAGATCGATATTGGCACCGCAGACCAGCACGCCGAGCCGCTCGCCTGGTTGCGGCTTATAGGCGCCGCTGATCAGCGCGCCGAGCGCTGCCGCACCACCGGGCTCGACCGCCAGCCGGAAATCGCGCCAGAGCACGCGCTGTGCTTCCACGATCGCCGCATCAGGTACCAGCGCGACATGATCGACCGCGTCCTTGCACACGTCATAGACGAGCTGGCCGACATTGCGGGCGCCGAGCGAATCCGCCGCGACCGAGGCGACGGTGACCGTCACCGGCCCCTTCGCCACCAGCGCCGCCTGCAGCGCCCGCGAGCCCTCCGGCTCGACGCCGACGACCTTGACGCTCGTGCCGGCGAACCAGGCGGCGATACCCGAGATCAGGCCGCCGCCGCCGACCGCGACGAGCACCGTGTCGAGATCGGGCTCCTGGCTTTGCCATTCGCGCCCGAGCGTGCCCTGGCCGGCGACCGTTTCCTTGGCCGAGAAGGGATGGATCTTGAGGGCGCCGGTCTCGGCCACGAACTTGTCGCAGGCGGCCTGCGCATCGTCATATTGCGCGCCGCCAATACGGACCTCGGCACCAAAGCGCCGGATCGCCTCGATCTTGGCCGCCGGCGAGATCTCCGGCACGAAGATCGTCGCCTTGACGCCGCGCTTGCCGGCCGCATAGGCCACGGCCGCACCATGATTGCCGCCCGAGGCGGCCGCGACGCCAGCGGCCGGCACGTCCAGCGACAGCAGGTTGTTGAAGGCACCGCGCGTCTTGAACGAGCCGGCATGCTGCAGGCATTCGAGCTTGAGCGAGACATCGGCACGCGAACCGAAGGCGCCGGTGCCGAGCCGCATCACCGGAGTGGTGCGGGCATGGCCGGCGATGCGTTCAGCCGCGGCCTCGATCATCGGGCGCGGCACAGGCTGGTCTGACATGGGCGATTCCTGCAGGACGGGCCGATCCGGCACGAAGCTCCAGATCGCGATGGGAAGACCGTGGCTATCGCGTCCCGGCGGATCGGGAAAGGGCTTTCCGCGCCCGGCGGCGATGTGCCGGGCAACGACCAGCGCCGCCAGCGCGTCCAGCGCATCGTCGGCCGCGGCGCCGCGCGGCGGCTTCGTATGGACGATCTCGGCCGGAAGCCCTGCCGCGAGCAGCAAGGCGCGGCGCTCGGCCATGCCGGCAGGGTTGACGGCGCCCTTGATCTTCTTGGGATGCACGAGCGGTGCACCGCGGATGGTTCGGAACGCCAGTTCCGGATGCGTCTCGAAGATGCGCTCCCGCCAATCCGGCGCCTTGCGCAGCAGCACGTCGATCTCGCGGATGCGTGGAAAGAGATGGAACCCCTGCTTCGAGACCTTGCGCGGTGGCTCGGAGGTCGCAAGCGCCAACCGGCAGACCTCGCTGTAGTCAGCGGCATGGACCGCGCCACGCGACGGGATCGAGAATACCGAGGATTGCCGCTCGCCGAGCAGCGCCCGCACCGCCTGCTCCGGCCCGCGCCCGGAACCGGTAATCCGGTCCGGCAGCCCGATCGGCATGTCGACTGCGATCAGCGCTGGCACAGGCGGGCCAGCGAGCAGGTCACTCCAGCGCGCAAAAACGCGAAAGAACGGTGCTTCCTGCCCCGACATGTCGAGCAAGACCGCGATCCAGCCCGCCTTGCAGCCGTCGACGCCCGCAATCCAGCCCATCACCGTCCTGTCATCCATCTTTTGCAGAACTGACATTGCATTGCCGCGCGATCTACTGTGCACTGCAGCGAACCCGGCGACCCTCAATCCGGAGAGACAATATGACTGATATCCGTCCGCGCCGCAGCGTACTCTACATGCCCGGTTCCAATGCCCGCGCCCTCGAAAAGGCCCGCGATATCGCCGCCGACGCGCTGATCCTCGACCTCGAGGACGCCGTCGCGCCCGACGCCAAGGAACTCGCCCGCAGCCAGGTCTGCGAAGCGGTCAAGGCCGGCGGTTACGGCAGGCGCGAGCTGGTGATCCGCACCAACGGGCTCGACACTCCCTGGTTCGATGCAGATCTCGCCGCTGCGGCCGAGGCCGGCCCGGATGCGATCCTGATCCCGAAGATCTCCTCCCCCGAGACCCTCGCCGAAATCGGCCACCGGCTCACCGGCCTCTGGGCCAAGCCGGAAACCCGCATCTGGGCGATGATCGAGACACCGCTCGCCATCCTCGACTGCGAGCGCATCGCCCGCGCCGCGCATGAGGCGCCGACCCGGCTCGCCTGCTTCGTGCTGGGCACCAACGACCTCGCCAAGGAGACCCGGGCCCGCTTCGTGCCCGGCCGGGCACCGATGCTGCCCTGGCTCACCACCGCGATCCTGGCGGCGCGGGCCCATGGCCTCGACGTCATCGACGGCGTCTACAACGACATCAAGGACGAGGCCGGCTTTAAGGCCGAATGCGAGCAGGCGCGCGATCTCGGCTTCGACGGCAAGACCCTGATCCATCCCGGCCAGGTCGCGACCGCCAACGCCGCCTTTGCGCCGGAGGCAAGCGAGCTCGAGCGTGCCCGCGCGATCATTTCCGCCTTCGAACAGCCTCAGAACGCCGACAAGGGCGCGATCCAGCTCGACGGTCGCATGGTCGAGCGCCTGCACGCCGAGATGGCGAAGCGGGTGGTCGCCCTGGCGGACGCAATCGCGGCCTGATCCTTCCCGGTACGCAAGCTCGGCGGACGAGAAACGAAAAGGGCCGGGAGGAAGCTCCCGGCCCTTCATATTCCATCGATCGGGCAGGCGCCCTCAGGCGGCCTTGCGATCCTCGAAGACGCCGCGGAATTCGCGCAGCTGCACGAGCTGGTCAGCCAGGCGCTTCTGCTCGGCCTCGTCGCTCGAGCCGGCATGGCGGGTCTCGGCGGTCAGGATTTCCTGATCCAGCACGGCGAGGCTGACGTCCTCGATGAAGCGGGCCTGCTCGGCGAGAATGGTCAGGCTCGTCGCGTTGACCTCGGCGAGGCCGCCGGAAACATAGAATTCCTTGCCGTTGTCGGCGTCGGACTGGAGCATCACGATGCCCGGCTTCAGCACCGCGACGAGGGGCGCATGGCCGGCCAGGATCGTCATCTCACCCTCGATCGAGGGCACGATGACGCTGACGACATCACCCGAGAACAGGATGCGCTCCGGCGAGACGAGTTCGAACTTGAAGGTGGCCATCGGCAATCTCTCCCGGGCTCGTCATGGCCGGGCTTGACCCGGCCATCTCGGAAACCAGTGTTTTCTAGTCCAGAGATTCTCGGGACAGGCCCGAGAATGACGCTTTCAAAGCGGTTGGCTTTCTAAGCCTTACGCCGCTTCGGCGGCCAGGCGCTGCGCCTTCTCGATCGCCTCGTCGATCGAGCCGACCATGTAGAAGGCCGCTTCCGGCAGGTGGTCGTACTTGCCCTCGACCAGGCCCTTGAAGCCCTTGATCGTGTCCTCGAGGGCGACGAGCTTGCCCGGCGAGCCGGTGAAGACTTCGGCGACGAAGAAGGGCTGCGACAGGAAGCGCTCGATCTTGCGGGCGCGGGCGACCGAGATCTTGTCCTCTTCCGAGAGCTCGTCCATGCCGAGGATCGCGATGATGTCCTGCAGCGCCTTGTAGCGCTGGAGAATCTGCTGGACCTGGCGGGCGATGTTGTAGTGCTCCTCGCCGACGATCGCCGCAGAGAGCATGCGCGAGGTCGAGTCGAGCGGGTCGACCGCCGGGTAGATGCCCTTTTCCGCGATCGAACGCGACAGCACGGTCGTGGCGTCCAAGTGGGCGAAGGAGGTCGCAGGCGCCGGGTCGGTCAGGTCGTCGGCCGGCACGTAGATCGCCTGCACCGAGGTGATCGAGCCCTTGTTGGTGGTGGTGATGCGCTCCTGCAGGTTGCCCATGTCGGTCGCCAGCGTCGGCTGATAGCCCACCGCCGAAGGAATGCGGCCGAGCAGCGCCGAGACTTCCGAGCCGGCCTGCGTGAAGCGGAAGATGTTGTCGACGAAGAACAGCACGTCCTGGCCACGGTCGCGGAAATCTTCCGCGACGGTCAGGCCGGAGAGCGCGACGCGCATGCGGGCGCCCGGGGGCTCGTTCATCTGGCCGTAGACGAGAGCGCACTTGGAGCCTTCGCCGCCGCCCTTCTTGTTCACGCCCGACTCGATCATCTCGTGATAGAGGTCGTTGCCCTCGCGGGTGCGCTCGCCGACGCCGGCGAACACCGAGTAGCCACCATGGGCCTTGGCGACGTTGTTGATGAGCTCCATGATCAGCACGGTCTTACCGACGCCGGCGCCGCCGAACAGGCCGATCTTGCCGCCCTTGGCGTAGGGCGCCAGAAGGTCGACGACCTTGATGCCGGTGACCAGGATCTGGGCTTCCGTGGCCTGCTCGGCATAGCTCGGGGCCGGCTGGTGGATGCCGCGCGTGGTCGAGGTCATGATCGGGCCGGCTTCGTCGACCGGCTCGCCGATGACGTTCATGATGCGGCCGAGGCACTCGTCGCCGACCGGAACCGCGATCGGCGCACCGGTGTCGGTGACCGACTGGCCGCGGACCAGGCCTTCGGTCGAGTCCATGGCGATGGTGCGGACCGTGTTCTCGCCGAGATGCTGCGCCACCTCGAGGACGAGGCGGTTGCCGAGGTTCTGCGTCTCGAGCGCGTTCAGGATCTCGGGCAGCTCGCCATCGAACTGGACGTCGACGACGGCGCCAATGACCTGTGCGACGCGGCCGGTACCGGTGTTGGCGGGCTTCTCGGCGGTCTTGGTCTTGGTTGCGGCTTTGGCCATGGTTTAAAACCTCGGATTCGCGTTCAGCGTGTCGGATCGGCCGGCGAGCCGGCCCAGATTCAGGCGTTTACAGCGCTTCTGCGCCGGAGATGATTTCGATCAGTTCCTTGGTGATCATCGCCTGACGCGAGCGGTTGTAGAGCTGCGTCTGCTTCTTGATCATCTCGCCGGCATTGCGCGTGGCGGAGTCCATCGCCGACATGCGCGCGCCCTGCTCGGAGGCGGCATTCTCGAGGAGCGCCCGCAGCACCTGCACTGTCAGGTTGCGCGGCAGCAGGGTCTCGAGGATCTCGCTCTCTTCCGGCTCGTAGTCATAGACGGCGTCGGTAGCGGCGGCCTCGTCGGGGATCTCGGCCGGGATGATGCGCTGCGCCGTCGGGATCTGGGAGATCACCGACTTGAACTTCGAGAAGAACAGCGTCGCGACGTCGAACTCGCCGCCATTGAAGCGGGCCAGCACGTTCTGCGCGATCGTCTCGGCATTGGCGAAGCCGAGCTGCTTGTAGGCGCGCAGGTCGATCACCTCGATGATCTCGGCCGCGAACTGCCGGCGCAGGATGTCGTAACCCTTTTTGCCGACGCAGATGATCTTGACGGTCTTGCCTTCGGCCTTCAGCGCATTCGCCTTGTCGCGGGCGAGGCGGGCGATGGAAGAGTTGAAGGCGCCGCACAGGCCGCGCTCGGCCGTGCAGACCACCAGCAGCTGCACCTGGTCCGAGCCGGTGCCGGAGATCAGGCGCGGCGCGGCGCTGCCCGACATGCCGCCGGCGAGCTTGGCCAGAACCGCCTCCATGCGCTCGGCATAGGGACGCGCCGCCTCGGCCGCCGACTGCGCCCGGCGCAGCTTCGCGGCCGCGACCATCTGCATGGCCTTGGTGATCTTCTGCGTCGCCTTCACCGAGGCGATGCGGTTTCTAAGGTCCTTCAGGGAGGGCATTCGATCTCTATCCCCTACCCGTCATTGCGAGATGCGCAGCGACGAAGCAATCCAGACGACTGACGGAACGAGGCTGGATTGCCTCGTCCCGTTCGCAACGATGGTCAGGCGAACGACTTGGCGTAGCCTGCGACGATATCCTTCAGCTTCGCGGCGTTCGCGTCCGAAAGATCCTTCGTCTTGCCGATCTCGTTCAGCAGGTCGGCATGCTTGCCGCGCACCAGCGAGAGCAGCCCGTCCTCGAAGGCACGGACCTTGTTGACCGGCAGCGGGTCGAGGTAGCCGTTGACGCCGGCATAGATCACGACCGTCTGCTCTTCCATCTTCAGCGGCGAGAACTGGCCCTGCTTCAGGAGCTCGGTCAGGCGGGCGCCGCGGTTGAGCAGGCGCTGCGTGACGGCGTCGAGGTCGGAGCCGAACTGGGCGAAGGCCGCCATCTCGCGATACTGGGCGAGCTCGCCCTTGATCTTGCCCGCGACCTTCTTGGTCGCCTTGGTCTGGGCGGCCGAGCCGACGCGCGACACCGAGAGGCCGACGTTCACCGCCGGGCGGATGCCCTGGTAGAACAGGTCCGTCTCGAGGAAGATCTGGCCGTCGGTGATCGAGATCACGTTGGTCGGGATATAGGCCGAGACGTCGTTGGCCTGCGTCTCGATGACCGGCAGCGCCGTCAGCGAGCCATTGCCGGCCGCGTCGCCCATCTTGGCGGCGCGCTCGAGGAGGCGGGAGTGCAGATAGAACACGTCGCCGGGATAGGCTTCGCGGCCCGGCGGGCGGCGCAGCAGCAGCGACATCTGGCGATAGGCGACGGCCTGCTTCGACAGGTCGTCATAGATGATCACGGCGTGCATGCCGTTGTCGCGGAAATACTCGCCCATGGCGCAGCCGGCGAAGGGCGCCAGGAACTGCATCGGGGCGGCATCCGAGGCGGTGGCCGCCACGATGATCGAGTACTCGAGCGCGCCGCGCTCTTCGAGCACCTTCACGAACTGGGCGACGGTCGAACGCTTCTGGCCGATCGCGACATAGACGCAATAGAGCTTCTGGCTCTCGTCCGTGCCCTCGTTGATCGCCTTCTGGTTCAGGATCGTGTCGAGCGCCACGGCGGTCTTGCCGGTCTGGCGGTCGCCGATGATCAGCTCGCGCTGGCCGCGGCCGATCGGGATCAGAGCGTCGATCGCCTTGAGGCCGGTCGCCATCGGCTCGTGCACCGACTTGCGCGGAATGATGCCGGGCGCCTTGACGTCGACGCGGGCACGGGTCTTGGACTTGATCGGGCCCTTGCCGTCGATCGGGTTGCCGAGCGCGTCGACGACGCGGCCGAGCAGCTCCTTGCCGACCGGCACGTCGACGATGGCGCCGGTGCGCTTGACCGTCTGGCCTTCCTTGATCTCGCGGTCGGAGCCGAAGATCACGACGCCGACATTGTCGCTCTCGAGGTTGAGGGCCATGCCGCGCACGCCCGACTCGAACTCGACCATCTCACCGGCCTGGACCTTGTCGAGGCCGTAGACGCGGGCGATGCCGTCGCCGACGGAGAGAACCTGACCGACTTCGGTGACGGACGCCTCGGACCCGAAATTGCTGATCTGGGTCTTCAGGATCGCGGAGATTTCAGCGGCGCGGATGTCCATCAGCCGACCTCTTTCATGGCAAGACGAATTGAATTGAGCTTGGTTTTCAGCGAGGCATCGACCATGCGCGAGCCCATCTTGACGACGAGTCCGCCGACGATGGCCGGGTCAATCTTCACGGAAAGCGCGACATCCTGACCGGCGACATCCTTGAGGGTCGCGGTGATGTCCTTGAGCTGGGCGGCGGAGGGCTGCTCGGCCAGCGTCACTTCGGCGCTGACGATGCCCTTGGCCTCGGCGACCCTGGCGCGATAGGCGCGGATCATGCCCGGCAGCGCGAACAGGCGGCGCTTGCTGGCGACGAGGCCGATGAAACTGGCGGCCAGCCCGGAGATCCCGGCCTTGGCGAGCAGTGCGTTGACGGCGGCGACCTGGTCCTGCGCCGAGAAGGCCGGGCTTCCGATCAGGCGCCGCAGATCGGCGCTCTCGGCGATCATCGCACTGAAGGAGTCGAGATCGGCGGAGACGGCGTCGACCGCCTTGGCCTCGGTGGCCAGCTCGAACAGCGCCGTGGCATAGCGCCCGGCAACACCCGAGACAGGGGACTGTTCCTGCGATCCGCCTTGGGCCACGCTTCCGCTCTCTCTTCCAAGGGACCGCTCCGGCGACCTTCTGGCGAAGGTGGAGTGCATGGTCCCGACACTGCGATGATCAAGCGCACGCCCGCCCGTTCCCAGGGCATACCGCGCTTGGATTGGCGGTGCACTAGCATGTGCATTGGGGGGGGCGCAACCCGACGGAATCGGGTAGCGCCCGCTTTGGATGCGGTCAAAGGAAGCGCCCCATGCGCCAGCCGCGCAACGCGGTCGGCGAGTCAGCCCGCAGCCTCGCCCTGCACGGGCTGCGCCGCCTGGCCAGGCGCCGCGGCTGGGGCTGGGGCGGGGACTGCAGCAGGGGCCGCGGCGGGGGCCGTAACAGGCGCCTCGATCTCGCTCGGCTTGAAGGCAACATAGCTGCTGCCGACGATCCCCATCATGATCAGCAGATTCGTGTCGAAATCGGCGAAGACGAAGCCGGTGAGGACGTTCCAGGCGAAGATCACGGCGAGCAGCACCGACCAGGCCAGCATCTGGATGCGCGGCAGCGTCGGCCCGGCCCCGTCATGGAGGATGTCCTTGAAGAAGAAGCCGCTCGTCCGGGGCCGGTCGTCAGCCAGAGCCGGCGCTTGAGCCTCGCCGGCCGCTGGATCCAGGGGGTGAGCCGGGACCGTGGCCCGCGACGGAATCTGCGCCGCAACCAGCCCGGTGGTCGCGGAAATGCCGAGCAACAGCAGGACGCTCTGGTTCAGGATGCCGCTCATCTGGCCGAGCGTCAGCCAGATATAGATGAAGCCGAAGAACACCAGCACGGCCCACATCGCCAGCTGCGCACGGCCAAGGCTGTAAGGCGCATCCGGCACGCCTTCCGCACTCAGCCCGGAGTGATCACGCAACAGGGTCGTCGAGCGCGCGAGCAGGACCAGCGCGATGATCAGGCAGGCCGCGCCGGCGCCGCCGAGCCCCACCAGCGTCATCCGGTAGATCAGCATAAGGACGGATGGTTGCGTCATCGGCTCGGGACTGTCGCCCTCCAGGCGGGACAATCCGACCGTGAGTTTCCTGTAGCGATCGTTCCATTGGCCATTGCCGGCGCCCTGCGTCGATCCGGCGAGGATCTCGCGCCAGAGCTTTCCCGGCTTGGCGCTGCCGTCGAACTCTGGGTTGAGCTCGAAAGTCAGGTACTGGATGCCCGGTTTGGCCGCAGCTTCGAAGGACAGGTGGTCCGCGCGCTTCCCACTCAGGAAAAGCGTCAGCTTGACTGGTGCCGCCCCGGTTTCCGCAGCGTTCCTCGCCGCATCGAACTCCGCCACAGCCTGCCGAAGCTTCTGCTCCTCGCCAGCCACGTCCCGCGCCGCGCTTTCCGCCAGCGAACGGGCCTGCTGCGCCCGCATACGATCGGCCGCCGCGACAGGCTGGGCCGCCGTGGCGGCGGCCTGTTCGTTCTCGAGCCTTTGCGCCGTTTCGAGCTTCGAAGCCAGGGCCGCTTCGGCAGCCGCCAGGAACTTCGAACGGCCGTCCTTTGCCGCGCTCTTCCTGGCAAGGTCGGCAACCGGAGCGTCCGCCCGCGCCTGCGATGCAACCCCGGCTACGGCGACACAGAGCGTCGCGCCGAGTTCGACGCGAGGCGGCGAGACCCCGACGATCCTGAGCTTGCCGTTATTGTCGTCCGGATGCACCGCCGCTCGGCCGAATTCGGCTTCGCAAGCCGTCGCATCGACGGAGCGCTTGCGTCCGTCCGAATAATGGTCCGCCACCAGCAAGGCGCCGCAGAGCGCGAACAGGAGCACGCCGAGGCCTGCAAATCTCGGCGCGGACGAAGTGTTTGTGATCATGATCGCTCATCCCCCATCGAGCGACCTCAACTTAACATGCCCTCTATAGTTGTAAAATACAACCTACAAGCTTTGAGATTTGGACGCCGCCACCCGCCTGCGTCTCGCCCTGGCGGGCGCCCGCGCACGGCGATTGACTGCAATCCGGACCTCGGCCGAAAGTAAGCCTCAGCGAGCGGAGCCGACCCGTCATGCTGCGAATGCTGATTTATGGAACAGGCCTATTCCTGGCAGGCACGGACATCGCGTCCGCACAGATGCCGAGGATCAACTGCCAGACACGCGGCGCGCCATTTTACCTCGATCAGAACAGCAAGACGGCTTTCGAAACTCACATGGACGAGAATGGCTGCCGGTATAGTTACCTGGGAGGTCAACATAGTGACATGTCGAGGACCCTCGAAAAGGCAGTCATCGTCAAGGCGCCGATGAACGGCGAACTGTCGCAACCTGGCGAATTCTCTTTCTTCTACAAACCCAAAAAAGGCTTCAAGGGGAAAGACAGCTTTATCGTCTATATCTGCGGAACCACTCTGGCAGGCTCCGGCTGTGCCAGGCTGACTTACAACGCGACCATCAGATGATGACCTGCCTCACAAAGCGCTCTGCGGATCGACGTCGACCGCTCCTCGACCGAACCTTCGATCGCGGCGCCCGCTCTTGGCTTTCGCGCGAAGCGCTCGGTTGAATTCCGCGGCCCGCCACCGCAAGGATAGAGGCAACCGTCATTGGATGGGCCCATGACAAGATCGGCTGTTACGGCGATATTCTTACTGTTGGTGGCTACGAACGCTTCGCTTGCGACCAGTAATTGCCAGACACAAGGACACCTTTACCGTGTCGACCAGAGCGACCGGATTACCTATGAATCAGCAATGGACGGAAAAGGTTGCCGCTATGTTTTTGCAGCCTTCCAAAAGGCCGTCATCATGAAGCAACCGGACAACGGGAAATTATCTCAGATTGGCGAATATTCGTTCATCTACGTGCCAAATCCCGGATTCACGGGCAAAGACAACTATGTGATCTATCTTTGCGGGACCAATCGTCGGGGCTCCGGTTGCTCCAGACTTAGCTACAATGCCACGGTCAGATAGCCGGGCCTGCCTTACAGGAAGCTCTGCGGGTCGACGTCGACCGCCACCCTGACCGAGCCTTTCGGCCGCGGCGCCCGCTTCAGCCAGGCGCGCAGATAGGCCTGGAGGTCGATCTCCCGCGTCGTGCGCACGATCAGGCGCATGCGGTGGCGCCCGCGCAGGATGGCGAGCGGCGCCTCGGCCGGGCCGAGCACGGCGACACCCGCCGGTGCCTCGGCGCAGCGCGCCAGCGCCCTGGCCTGCGTCTCGGCCTCCCCTTGCGAATTCGCCGAGACGATCAGCGCCGCCAGACGGCCGAAGGGCGGCAGGCCCGCCGCCTCGCGCGAGGCGGTCTCGGCGGCATAGAAGCGTTCGGGATCGCCGGAGATCAGCGCCTTCAGCACCGGATGGGTCGGATCGTGCGTCTGCAGCAGCGCCCGCCCCGGCTTCTCGCCCCGGCCCGCCCGGCCGGTGACCTGGCGCAGCACCTGGAAGGTGCGCTCGGCAGCGCGCGGGTCGCCCGAGGTCAGCCCGAGATCGGCATCGACCACGCCGACCAGCGTCATCCCTGGAAAATTGTGGCCCTTGGCGACGAGCTGCGTGCCGATGACGATGTCGAACTCGCCTTCCGCCACCGCCATCAGCTCCTGCTTCAACCGTTCCGTACCGCCCGGAAAATCGCTGGAGAGCACGATCGAGCGGGCCTGCGGGAACAGGGTCGCGACCTCCTCGGCCAGGCGCTCGACGCCGGGCCCGCAGGCCGCCAGCGTCTCGGCTCCATGGCAGGAAGGACACTCATGCGGCCGGCGCTCGACATGGCCACAATGATGGCAGACCAGAGCACGGCGGAAGCGGTGGTCGACCAGCCAGGCCGAGCAGTTCGGGCACTGGAAGCGGTGGCCGCAATCGCGGCACAGCGTCAAAGGCGCATAGCCCCGTCGGTTGAGGAAGAGCAGCGATTGCTGCTTGGCCTCGATATTGGCCTGCACGGCCTCGACCAGCGCGCGCGAGAGCCAGCGCCCGCGCTCCGGCTTGTCGCGGCGCAGGTCGACCAGGCCGAGCGCCGGCAGTTGCCGCCCGCCGAAGCGCTCGGGCAGCTTGAGATGGGTATAGCGCCCGCGCTCGGCATTGACCCTGGTCTCCAGCGAAGGCGTCGCCGAGGCCAGCACCACCGGGGCACTCTCGATCTTGCCGCGCACCACCGCCATGTCGCGGGCGTGATAGGCGACGCCGTCTTCCTGCTTGTAGGCCGCCTCGTGCTCCTCATCGACGATGATCAGCCCGAGATCGCGATAGGGCAGGAACAGGGCCGAGCGGGCGCCGGCCACCACCAGCGCCTCGCCCTTGGCGATCGCCGCCTGCAGGCGCTCGCGCCGGCGCCCGCTCACCGCCGAATGCCACAGCCCGGGCCGGACGCCGAAACGCGCCTCGAACCGGTCGATGAACTGCGCGGTCAGCGCGATCTCGGGCATCAGGATCAGGCTCTGGCGCCCGAGCCGGATCGCCTCCGCCACCGCCTCGAAATAGACCTCGGTCTTGCCGGAACCGGTGACACCTTCGAGCAGCGCGACGCTGTAGGCCTTGGCCCGCACGGAAGCCGCAAGCGCCTGCGCCACCTCCTGCTGGTCTTCTGAAAGCGCCGGCTGGGCGTGATCCGGATCGGGCCGGGCTGCGATCGCCTCCTGCGGCAATGCTTCGACCGAGAAGGTCCCGGCATCGACCAGGGAATCGATCACCGCCGTGCTGACCGAGGCCATCTCCGCCAGCGCCGCCTTGCCGATCAGCAAACCGCCTTCGGCTGCCGCGATGGCGCGGGCCCGCGCCGGGGTCAGCCGGGCCGGCGGCGCGCCCGCCAGCCGGATGCCGAGCTTCGGCCGCTCGGGCCTGTCATCCGGCTGTCGGCGCAGCGCCAGCGCCAGCACCGAGCCCTTGGCGGCGAGCGTGTACCAGGCGACCCAGTCGACCAGCTTCATCAGCGCCGGGTCGAGCGGCGGCATGTCGAGCTTGGCCGTGACCTGCTTGAGGTTGCCGCCACGGCCGGAGCCGCGCTCCCAGACCACGCCGACCGTCTCGCGGGGGCCGAGCGGAACCTGCACGACATCGCCGGGCGCCAGCACCAGCCCGGCCGGAACGGCATAGCTGTAGGCCTGGTCGAGGCCGAGCGGGATCAGCACGTCGACCGTGCCGCCTGCCTGGCCCTCTTCCTGCGCATCGCTCATGCGCGCTCTCTAGCACTGATTCGGCCGGCTGGCCGATCCGCGCCGGAGCGCACCTGAAGCAGGCGTCAGGCGATCGAGACCTGCCGGGTCTGCATTCGCCGCCAGGTCCAGACGAAGACCGGCCAGAGCAACGCGGTGATCGTCATCGCCGCCAGCACCATCGAGACCGGCCGGCTGAAGAACGGCAGGATCGACCCGTCCGACTTGATCAGCGAGGTGACCAGGCTCTGCTCCACCATCGTGCCCATGACCACGCCGAGCACCATCGCCGCGACCGGATAGCCGTTCTTCTCCATGACGAAGCCGAGGCAGCCGAAGAAGGCGACGCACCAGACCGCGAACAGGTTGTTGCCGGCGGTGGCGAAAGCGCCGACCGCGCAGAACACCATGATCACCGGCATCACCGCCGAACGCGGCGCACCGACGATGCGGCTCGCCAGCCGGATCATGATGATGCCGAGCGGGATCATGATGATGTTGCCGAGCAGGAAGATGATGTAGAACGCGTACATGCTCGAGGCCTGCTCGGTGAACAGGGTCGGGCCGGGGTTGAGCCCCTTCATGTAGAGCACGCCGATGGCAATCGCGGTGATCGTGTCGCCGGGGATGCCGAAGAGCAGGGCCGGCACCCAGCCGGAGGCGAGCGAGGCATTGTTGCTGGCGCCGGCCTCGATCAGCCCTTCCGGATGGCCGGTGCCGAACTTCTCCGGCGTCTTCGAGAAGCGCTTGGCCATCGCATAGCTGACCCAGGCCGCCATGTCGGCGCCGGCGCCGGGCAGCACGCCGATGATGATGCCGACGATATTGCCGCGGGCCTGCTGCTTCGGATATTTCTTGGTGAGCGCCCACTGCCCTTTCAGAATGCTGCCGAGGCGGCGGTTCTGGATCTTTGGCGGCTCGTGCTCGGTCAGCGCCCGCATCACTTCGGCGAGCGCGAAGACACCGACCAGCGCGGGAATGACCTCGATGCCACCGAGAAGGTCGGTCGAACCGAAGGTGAAGCGCGGCACGCCACCGGGGTTGTCGATGCCGATGCAGGTGATCAGCAACCCGAGCAGCATGGCGGCGATCGCCTTGATCGGCGACGAGCGGGCGACCAGCGTCGCGCACATCAGCCCGAGCATGGCCAGCCAGAAATTCTCATAGGTCGAGAACGAGAGCGCGAACTCGGCCAGCACCGGCGCCAGCACCATCAGCGAAAGCGTGCCGGCGATGCCGCCCAGCGCCGAGAACCACAGGCAGATGCCGAGCGCCGTCTCGGCCTCGCCCTTGCGCGTCATCGCATAGGCGTCGTCGGTATAGGCGGCCGAGGCCGGGGTGCCGGGAATGCGCAGAAGGCAGCCGGGAATGTCGCCGGAGAAGATCGCCATCGCCGAGGCGGTGATGATCGTCGCGATTGCCGCGATCGGCGAGAGGTAGAAGGTGATCGGAACGAGCAGTGCCGTCGCCATGGTGGCGGAGAGGCCGGGAAGCGAACCGACGACGAGCCCATAGATCGCCGAAGCGAAGATCGCGATCATGACGTCGGGCGCGAAGACGAGCCCGAAGGCCTGGATCAGGGTGTCCATCGGTTCACCAGGGGAAAGGCAGCAGGCCGCCCGGCAAGGGCACGCGCAGCAGCTTCAGAAAGATCAGGTTGATGACGAAGGGCGCGATCAGCGCGAGCGGCACGGCGAGCTTCGGCTTGGCGCCGAAGGCCAGCGACGCGATCAGGACCATGATCCCGGCCGTCGGCAGGAAGCCGAGCCGCTCCGAAGCGAGCGCGTAGAAGGCCACCAGCGCCGGCGGCAGCAGCGCGAGCCAGGCCCGCCAGGCCGGCAGCGGCTCCAGATATTCGGGCGCGGTATGGCTGGCGAGGTCGGCCTCCGCAACCTCCTCGAAATGCCGCCCGACGCCGAGCACGATCAGCGTGCCGCAGATGACGAGCAGCACGCCCACGACCACGGGAAAGGCCGCAGGTCCGACCTGCTGGCCGGGGACCGGCGGCAGTTTCGAGCCGTACAGGAAGGCGGCGGCACCGAGGGTCGCGATCGCGCCCCCGGAGATACGGTCGTTCAACGGTGTCACGGCAGGTCCACGCAGATGGATGGTTCGAGAGATGCGAACACCGGGGCCGCCGGCGGGCGGCCCCGGTGCGCAGGCATTTCGCAGGTCAGGCCTTGGCCAGGCCGGCCGCCTTCATCGCGGCGGCCATCGCCACGTCGCCATCAGCCATGAACTTGGCGAAGCCGGCACCGTCGGCGAATTTCATGCCGAAGCCGCGCGAGTTCATGAAGTCCTGATACTCCTTGGAGTCGAAGGCCTTCTTCAGGGAAGCGGTGACCTTGGCCTGGATGTCGGCCGGCAATCCCTTGGGACCGCCGATGCCGCGCCAGGCACCGACCGAGTAGTTGATGCCGAGCGTCTCGTTCAGGGTCGGCACGTCCTTGAACTGCGGGTTGCGCGCCGTCGCCATGATGGCGAGCGACTTCGCCTTGCCGGCATCGATCATGGCGCGCGCTTCCGGCACCGAGCAGGTGACGATGTCGACGCCGCCCGCGGCCAGGTCCTGCATGCCGGGCGCAGCGCCGTTCGACGGCACCCAGGCGACATGGTCCGGCTTCAGGCCCATGGCGACGAGCCAGCCGACCAGCGCCAGATGCCAGATGCCGCCCTGGCCGGTGCCCGAGGCCTTGAGCTTGCCCGGAGGAGCCGCCTTGATCGCTTCTGCCAGCCCCTTGATGTCCTTGTAGGGGCCCGACGCGCTGACCTGCACGCCCGGAGGATCCTCGTTCATCAGGCCGAGCGCGGTATAGCTGGTCGACTTCAGGTCGGTCAGACCCTGATGATGCATCATGGTGATTTCCACCGTGAGCATGCCGATCGTGTAGCCGTCCGGCGCCGCGGTTGCGATCGCAGAATGGCCGACCACGCCCGAGCCGCCGGTGCGGTTGACGACGTTCACCGGCTGGCCGAGGTCCTTCTCCAGCAATTGCGCGACGATGCGCGCCGTCGCGTCCGTGCCGCCGCCGGCGCCCCAGGGGCAGACCATGGTCAGGGGGCGGCTCGGCCATT
Organism: Bradyrhizobiaceae bacterium; assembly: GCA_036676315.1. Taxonomy (GTDB): domain Bacteria; phylum Pseudomonadota; class Alphaproteobacteria; order Rhizobiales; family Beijerinckiaceae; genus Allobosea. Next base: position 24,884 of record JAKFDB010000153.1, on the reverse strand, counting down.
GCGCCTGGCCGATTGCCGGCCGCACGATCAGGCCGGCGGCGCCAGCCGCTGCAGCACCTTTCAGAATCGAACGTCTGCTGACTTTACTCACGATAGCGCTCCTCCACTTCAATCGATTTAGAAGGTGACGACTTCTCCGCGCCAGGCGGGGCCATCTTGATCTTCAGGTGCCATCAGAGCCGATTGCGGCCGCTGAGGCAACAGTTTTGCATGCAGTATGCACCAGCAGTGTATGCAGTTTTCTTCAGAGTGCGCAGCTCAGGGAAACGACAGCCTTCCCGGCCGCCTCGACGATCGCGCCGGTGCTCTTCTCGGCATTTTCACCGGCTGCAGCCGGGAGCCTGGCCTCGGCCTTGACCAGGACGCCTTGCAGCGCAGCGGCGCCCGCCATCGCATGGCTGCGCTGCGGCGCGACGCCGGCGACCAGCGACTTTTCCGATGGGTTGGCGGTGATCAGCCCCGCAAGACGCCCTTGCCGGTCGAAGACCGGGCTGCCGGCACCGCCCGGCTGCAGCGGCGCCAGAACGGCATCGCCCCTGAACTCCGCGGCGAGCGCGACCGCGGCGCGCGTTGCGCCGCTGCCGTCGAAGCCGAGCACCACCGCCGCTTCGGCAGCCGCCGGCGCCGCCTCGCGCATGCCGAGACCCGGCTGCGCCGCCAGGCCGGGCACGTCGAGCAGCGCGAGCCGGCTCGCCTGGTCCTGAAGCCGCAATTTCGCCGGCCGCGCGCCGACCTTCAGCCCCTTGCAGGCCTCGACCGAAGCCTGAGCCGTGAGCACCAGATCGCGGGCGACGACGAGCCCGACGCCGAAGCGTTCGGTCGCGACAGGCGCCGGCGATGCGGTGGCGGCCGAAGCGGCAGCGACCGCGGCGCCGGCCGAGGGCGCCACCGGAGCCGGCCCGGTCGGGAACGGCTCGAAACTGTCGGCGATCGCGGTCACGACCTTGTCGAAGGTCGCCGCCACCGTCTTGTCGTAGCCGACCGAGAAGCCGCGCAGGCCGGCCGGCCCGCTCGCCTGCCGGCGGAAGAACCTGCCACCCGGCGTCTCGCCGGCGACGACGAAGAAATTCGGCTGCAGCAATTTGTAGGTGACGCGGCGCTGGACGTTCGGATTGACCGCGATCTGCCGTTCGAACGCCGCCGCCAAAGGCTCGCTCGCCGGCCCGGCACTGACATCGAGCGTGATCTTGCCGTCGGCGCTCTGCCAGCGGCTGCCGCCGGTCGGGGTCGCCTCGCGCTTCGGCAGCAGCTTTTGCGGGACGCCGATGCGCACGCCGGTGCGCTCGTCGGTGACGACCGCGAAACCCGCCGCCTCGCGGGCAGTGCGGGCGAGGCGGGCCAGCTCCTGCCGTTCGGCCGGGCTCAATTGCCCGTCCGGTGCACCGCGCCCGGCCTTGAAGCCATTGACGGCGCGGAAGGTCAGCGGGCCGAAATTGCCGGTGGCGGCACTGTTGAGATGCCCGGTCCAGATCAGATCGGCCTGGATCGCCTTGCGTTCGGCGTCGGGCAGCCCCTCGAAGATGCGTGTCGCCTCCGCCAGCCGCGGATCGGCGGGGCGAGGTTGCGCCAGCGCCGGCCCCTGGCAGAGGAGCAGCACCGCGACGAGGCCGGGCATCGACCGGAAACTGATCAAGACGACCTCCCGTTCAGGCACGCAGGCATCGCTGCGGGCCGGCTATTCAGCGCGAGCCTTGCCGCGGAGGCAAGGGGGCAAGGCGCAGGGCGGCGATGACGGGCCAAATGAAGGCCGATGCGGCGAAAACCGCTCAGACCCTGCCAAGCGCACCGGTTGGCCCGGCCGGGCGAGTTGCGCTGGCCGGGCCCGGTGATAGCCTCGTTTCGGCCACGGCGCGACGATACGTCATCGCGTCGACGCCTGACGCGGCCATCACTTCTGCCGCCCGCCTTCCGGAGACCGAGCCATGACCCTCCTCGCCCGCGTCGCCCTCATCCTCGGTCTTGCTGTCGCCGCGGCCCCGGCCCTGGCTCAGAAGGCCTATGTCCGGCCCGATCTCGCCAGCGACGGCCAGCGGCTGGAAGAGCGGCTGAAGCGCGAGGTCGGGGCGAGCCAGCGGCCCTTCGCCATCCTGCTGCGCGATGGCAACGCCGCGCTCGGTCGCGGCGATGCCCGCACGGCGCTGCCGCTCGCCAACGCCGCCGCGATCGCCGAACCGGCCAACCCCGCCGGCTGGCGGCTGATGGCGCAGGCCGCGAGCGGCATCGAGCCGCGCGATTATCGCGAGCGCTACGAACTGCGCGAACGGGCCGTCAGCGCCGCCTACCTTGCCTATCAGCGCTCGACCTCGCGTGCCGACGAGGCGACCTCGCTCGGCGTCCTCGCTCGCGTCTTCGAGAAGAACGAGCTCTGGCGGCCGGCCCTGACCAGCTACCGGCTCAGCCTCGACATCGCCGACAATGCCCCGCTGCGCACCGATTACGAGGCGCTGCGCGCCCAGCGCGGCTTCCGCCTGACCGGCAACAAGACCGATTCCGATGCGGCGAGCCCGCGCGCCTGCTTCGAATTCTCGGAACCGCTGGCCCGCGGCCGCATCGACTTCGCGCCTTATGTCGCCGTCACCGGCAAGGGCGATTTTGCGGTCAGCGCCGAGGACCGCCAGCTCTGCGTCGACGGCCTGCGCCATGGCGAGCGCTACGGCTTCGTCATCCGCCAGGGCGTGCCCTCGGCCTTGCCCGACGAGAAGCTGCTGAAATCGGCCGATTACGAGGTCTATGTCCGCGATCGCGCGCCTTCCGTGCGCTTCACCGGCAAGAACTACGTGCTGCCGCGCACCGGCCAGCAGGGCGTGCCGGTGGTTTCGGTCAATGCCGACAAGCTCGACCTCGAGGTCATGCGCATCGGCGACCGCAATCTGATCAACTCGGTCCATTCCGAGGATTTCCTCAGCCAGCTCGGCAGCTACAACGCCGGTCAGATCGCCGCCGACAAGGGCGCCAAGGTCTGGTCCGGCCAGATGGACGTGAAGTCCGAGCTCAACAAGGACGTCACCACCGCCTTCCCGGTGCTCGAGGCCGTCGGCCGGCTCCAGCCCGGCATCTATGTGATGTTCGCCAAGCCGGCCGGCGTGCAGTCTGCCTCCTCCTCGGACGGCGACTATGACGACGGCTCGACCAAGGCGACGCAATGGTTCGTCGTCTCCGATCTCGGCCTGACCTCGTTCTCCGGCCCCGACGGCGTGCATGTGCTGGTGCGCTCGCTCGCCGACGCCGCCCCCGTCGCCAATGCCGAACTGCGGCTGATCGCCCGCAACAACGAGGTGCTGGCGACGGTTCGCTCCGACCGCAACGGCTATGCCCGCTTCGACGCCGCCCTCGGCAAGGGCCAGGGCGGCAATGCGCCTGGCCTCGTCACCGCGACGCTGGCCGAGGATTACGGCTTCCTCGACCTCAAGCAGACGGCGTTCGATCTTTCCGACCGTGGCGTGAAGGGCCGCGTCGCGCCCGTCGGTCTCGACGCCTTCCTCTATACCGAGCGCGGCGTCTATCGCTCCGGCGAGACAGTCTACCTGACCTCCCTGCTGCGCGACGCCAAGGGCGCCGCCGTCGCCGGCCTGCCGCTCACCTTGGTGGTCAAGCGGCCCGACGGCGTCGAATACCGCCGCCGCCAGGTCGAGGACCAGGGCGCCGGCGGCCGAGCCCATTCGATTCCGCTGATCTCCGGCGCCCAGACCGGCACCTGGCGCGTCCAGGCCTATTCCGACCCGAAGGGCGCCGCGATCGGCGAGGTCTCCTTCCTCGTCGAGGACTATGTCCCAGAGCGGCTGGAATTGACGCTCGCGCCGAAGAAGCCGGTCCTGCAGGCTGGCGAGCCGGCCGAGATCGACGTCACCGCCCGCTATCTCTACGGCGCGCCCGGCTCCGATCTCGACGTCACCGGCTCGATGACGGTGCGTGCCGCCGGCCAGAGCGCGATCCCCGGCTTTTCCGGCTACGAGGTCGGCCTCACCGACGAGGCTTTTGAGCCGCAGCAGTCGGAGTTCGAGGACACGGCCAAGACCGATGCCAATGGCAAGGTCACCACCGTCAACCCCGTCGCCGAACCGGAGGCCAACCGCCCGCTCGAAGTCGAGTTGACCGTCCGCGTCGGCGAGCCCGGCGGGCGCGCCATCGCCCGCTCGGTGACGCTGCCGATCGTGCCCAAGGGCGCCGCCATCGGCGTGCGAAAAGCCTTCAAGGATGGCGAGCTCGGCAACGGCCAGACCGCGAATTTCGACGTGATCATGGCCAATGGCGACGGCCGCCGGCTCGGTCGCCAGGGCCTGAAATGGACGCTCTCCAAGGTCACCCGCAACTATCAGTGGTTCTACCAGGACGGCCGCTGGAACTATGAGGGCGTGAAGTCGACGCGCCGCGTCAGTGATGGTGAGATCGCGGTGACCGAGAACGCGCCGGCCCGGATCGCGGCTCCCGTGCAATGGGGCAATTACCGGCTCGACGTCAGCGCCGACGGCGCCGACGCAACCGAGACCAGCGTCTCCTTCAGCGTCGGCTACGAGACCGACAAGACCGCCGATACCCCCGACGTGCTCGACGTCGCGCTCGACAAGGCGGCCTATGCCGATGGCGAGAACATGCAGGTCCGCCTGACCGCGCGCTTCACCGGAAAAGCCACGCTCGCCGTGCTCGGCGACCGCATCAGCGAGATCCGCACCGTCGACGTCTCGCCCTCCGGCACCACGGTCAGCCTGCCGGCGAAAGCCGACTGGGGCGCCAGCGCCTATCTCGTCGTCCTCGCCCATCGCCCGATGGACGCCGCCGCGCAGCGCATGCCCGGCCGCGCCATCGGCCTGACCTGGTTCAGCGTCGGCAAGGACGAGCGCAACCTCGCCATCGATCTTGGCGCGCCGAACCTCGTGCGCCCGCTCACGACGCTGTCGCTGCCGGTCAAGGTGACTGGCGCGCGCGCCGGCGAGGAGGCCTTCGTCACGGTCGCGGCGGTCGATGTCGGCATTCTCAACCTCACGCGCTTCGAGAGCCCCGATCCGAGCAGGTTCTTCTTCGGCCAGCGCCAGCTCGGTCATGAGTTGCGCGATCTCTACGGCTACCTGATCGACGGCATGCAGGGCGTGCGCGGCGCGATCCGCTCCGGCGGCGACGCCGCCCCGCAGCTCAATGGCGAGGCGCCGACGCAGGAGCCGCTGGCGCGCTATTCCGGCGTGGTCAAGCTCGGCCCCGACGGCACCGCCAAGATCGACTTCGAGATGCCGGCCTTCAACGGCTCGGTCCGGGTCATGGCCGTCGCCTGGTCGGCCGGCCGCACCGGCCAGGCCAGCACCGACGTCTTCGTGCGCGACCAGCTCGTGGCGCAGGCGACGCTGCCGCGCTTCCTGGCGCTCGGCGACCAGTCGCGCTTCCATCTCCAGATCGACAATGTCGAGGGACCGGCCGGTTCCTACCTCGTCGACCTCGACGTCAGGGGCCCGGTCGTCGTCGCCGCCGACGCGACCCGCCGCAGCATGACGCTCGCCGCCGGGGCGAAAGGCTCGCTGACCATCCCCGTCACTGCCGCCGGCCTCGGCCGGGCGAGCTTCGACGTCAAGGTCACCGGCCCGAACGGCATCGGCACGGTCCAGAACCTCGCTGTCCGCGTGCAGCCCTCGACGCAGACGATCGCGCGCCGGATCGTGCGGCCGATCCCGGGGGGCGGTTCGCTGACTGTCTCCTCCGACCTCTTCGCCGACCTCGTGCCGGATTCCGGCGCCGTCTCGGTCTCGGTCTCGCCGGTCGCCGCTCTCGACGTGCCGGCGATCCTCAAGGCGCTCGACCGCTACCCCTATGGCTGCACCGAGCAGACGATCAGCCGGGCCTTGCCGCTGCTCGTGGTCAACCGGCTCGCCTCGATGGAGCAGCTGGCGCTCGACGGCAATGCCGACGAGCGCGTCAACGCCGCGATCGAGCGCGTGCTCGCCCGCCAGGGCGGCAACGGCTCCTTCGGCCTGTGGAGCGTCGGCGGCGAGGACCTGTGGCTCGACGCCTTCGTCACCGACTTCCTGACCCGGGCCCGCGAGCGCCAGTTCGCCGTGCCGCAGATCGCCTTCAACCTGGCGCTCGACCGGCTGCGCAACCAGGTCGTCAACACCAGCGAGATCAACAAGGAGGAGGCGGCGGGCATCGCCTATGCCCTCTACGTGCTCGCCCGCAACGGCCGCCCGGTGATGGGCGATCTGCGCTATCTCGCCGACAACAAGCTCGCCGACTTCGCCTCGCCGTTGGCGCGCGGCCAGATCGGCGCGGCCCTCGCCCTGCTCGGCGACCGCACCCGCGGCGGCGCTGCCTTCGCCAGCGCGCTCGGCCGTTTGCAGCAGGCCGGCGATGACGGGCTCTCGCGCGCCGATTACGGCTCGCGCCTGCGCGACGGGGCGGCGCTCCTCGCTTTGATCGCCGAGAGCAATGGCGAGCGCGCCGATCTCGCCCGCGCCAGCGGCATCGTCGAGAACGCCCGCCAGTCTTCGCGCTACACCTCGACGCAGGAGAACATGTGGATGGCGATGGCCGCCGCGGCGATGGCGCGCGAGGCCGAGGGCATGACGCTGACCATCGACGGCAGCGAGCGCAAGGGTGCCTTCTACCGGACGGTTCCGGCCGCCGCCCTGGAGGCCAAGCCCCTGGTCGTCGGCAATCCCGGCACCGCCTCGGCCAATGCCGTCATCACGGTTTCCGGCATTCCCTCGACGCCCGAGCCGGCGCTGAACCAGGGCTTTGCGCTCGAGCGCACGCTCTTCACCATGAAGGGCGAGCGGGTCGATCCGTCGCGGCTGCGCCAGAACGAGCGCTATGTCGTCACGCTCAAGGTCACCGAGCCGGCGGCGCGCTATGGCCGTCTGCTGCTGGTCGATCCCGTGCCGGCCGGGCTCGAGATCGAGAACGCCAACCTGACCGAGGGCGCCTCGGTCGCAGGACTCGACTGGCTGAAGCAGGAGGTCTCTCCGGTTCACACCGAGGCGCGCGACGATCGCTATGTCGCCGCCTTCGAGCGCAGCGGCGGCAGCGGCCAGCCGCTCTCCTTCACCGTCGCCTATATCGCCCGGGCCGTCTCGCCCGGCCGCTATGTCCAGCCGGCAGCGGTGATCGAGGACATGTATCGTCCCGACCGCTTCGGCCGCACCGGTTTCGGCACGGTCGACATCACCTCGGCGAGGTGACGCCGTGAAGGCGCGACCGGACGAGCGGGACCCCTCTGCCTTCTCCCCTCGGGGGAGAAGGTGGCAGCGCGAAGCGCTGACGGATGAGGGAAGCGAGGCGCAAGCCTACGACCAGCTCACCCAGTCGCACGGCCCTCATCCGTCTGCTTCGCAGACACCTTCTCCCCCGAGGGGAGAAGGGAAGCGCGCTTGGCCCCGCCGCCTAGCCTACACCGGGGCGGGCGCCCTCGCCGTCGCCGCAGCGGCCACCGCCCTTCTCTGGTACGCCGCGACCCTGCCGCCGCTCGACCTCGCCGCCGCCAGCGACCGCTCGACCGTCGTGCTCGACCGCGAAGGCAAGCTGCTGCGCCCGTTCGTTACGGCCGATGGCCGCTGGAAGCTGCCGGTCGGCGCCGCCGATGTCGATCCGCGCTATCTTTCCATGCTGAAAGCCTATGAGGACAAGCGCTTCGACAGCCATGCCGGCATCGACCCGCAAGGCATGCTGCGCGCCGCCGGCCAGATGCTGGCCAATGGCCGCATCGTCTCCGGCGGCTAGACGCTCTCCATGCAGGTGGCGCGCCTGCTCGAACCGCGCCAGGAGCGCTCGCTCTCGGCAAAGCTGCGTCAGGCGGTGCGCGCCGTCGAACTGGAACGGCGCTTCAACAAGACTGAGATCCTCGACCTCTACCTGACGCTCGCCCCGTTCGGCGGCAATCTCGAGGGCGTGCGCGCCGCGAGCTTCGCCTATTTCGGCAAGGAGCCGAAACGGCTCTCCACCGCCGAGGCGGCACTGCTCGTGGCCCTGCCGCAATCGCCGGAGCTGCGCCGGCCCGACCGCTTTCCGGAAGCCGCGCGAAAAGCCCGGGAGCGCGTGCTCGCTCGGGTCGAAGCTGCCGGCCTCGTCACGCCGGACGAGGCCGCGTCGGCGCGAGAGGAGCCCGTGCCGACGGCACGGCGGCCCTTCCCGGCATTGGCGCCGCATACCGCCGAGCAGGTCGTGGCCGAGGCTCCGACGCAGAGGAGCCACCGCCTCAGCCTCGATGCCCGCTGGCAGGCGAGCCTCGAACAGCTTGCCCGCGAGCGCGCCATCGGCCAGGGGCCGCAGCTCTCGATCGCCATCCTCGTCGCCGACAACGAGACCGGCGAGATTCGCGCCTCGGTCGGCGGGGTCGACTATTTCGACGCCGGGCGCGCCGGCTCGCTCGATTTGACGCAGGCGCTGCGCTCGCCGGGCTCGGCCCTGAAGCCGTTCGTCTACGCGCTCGCCTTCGACAATGGCCTCGCCCATCCCGAGACCATGCTGGAGGATCGGCCAACCCGCTACGGACTCTATGTCCCCGAGAATTTCGACCTCGGCTTCCAGGGCATGGTCAGCGCCCGCAAAGCCCTGCAGCTCTCGCTCAACCTGCCGGCGGTCGAGCTGCTCTCGGCACTCGGGCCGCAGCGCTTCCTGTCGCGGCTGAAGGACACCGGCGCCGCCATCGCCATGCCCAAGGAGAGCGGCGCGCCGGGCCTCGCCATCGGCCTCGGCGGCCTCGGGATCACGCTCTCCGACCTGACGCGGCTCTATGTCGGTCTCGCCCGTGGCGGTGAGGTCGTGCCGCTCAAGGTCACCGCGGAGGTCGATCCGGCAGCGACCGCGCTGCGCCTCGTCGAGCCGGTGGCCGCCTGGTATGTCGCGGACACGCTGCTCGGCGCGCCGCCGCCGCTCAATGCCGCGCCCGGCCGGCTCGCCTACAAGACCGGCACTTCCTATGGTTATCGCGACGCCTGGGCGGTCGGCTTCGACCGCAAGCACACGATCGGCGTCTGGGTCGGCCGCGCCGATAATGGCGCGGTGCCCGGCCTCATCGGGCGTGCGGTCGCCGCGCCGATCCTGTTCGACGCCTTCGCCCGCATCGGCCACGATCCACGCCCCTTCCTGCAGCCGCCCGGCACGATCGCGGCGACCAGCGCGACCTTGCCGCCGCCCTTGCGGCATCTGCGCCAGGATGTTCCGAAGACCGTGGCGGCGCTGGCGACGCCTGGGCTGAAGCTCGCCTTCCCGCCCGAAGGCGCCCGCATCGACCTTGCCGCCTCCAGCCCGGATGGCAGCCGCCCGCAGCTCGGCCTCAAGGTCGCCGGCGGCATCGCGCCCTTCACCTGGCTGGTCGACGGCGCCCCGGTGACCGGCCCGATCAAGCGCCGCGAGGCCGCCTGGCAGCCGCCCGGCAAGGGTTTTGTCCGGATTTCGGTGGTCGATGCCGCCGGCGCCAGCGAGAGCGTCTCGATTCGGCTGCAATAGCACCGCGTCATTCCGGGCTCGCTGCTGCGCAGCGCCCCGGAATGACGGGCGGTTCACTCCGCCGGCTGCGGATGCGCCTTGGCGTGCGCCGGCTCGTCGCCATGCATCGGCCGCTGCGCCCGCGACAGATAGCTGTAGGCGACGGGCACGACATAGAGCGTGAGCAGCGTGCCGAAGCTCATGCCGCCGACGATGACCCAGCCGATCTGCGAGCGGCTCTCGGCGCCGGCGCCGGAGGCCAGCGCCAGCGGCACGGCGCCCAGCACCATCGCGCCGGTGGTCATCAGGATCGGCCGCAGGCGCAGCTCCGCCGCCTCGACCAGCGCCTCCAGCATGTCTTTGCCTTCCTCGCGCAGCTGGTTGGTGAATTCGAGGATCAGGATGCCGTGCTTGGTGATCAGGCCGACCAGTGTGATCAGGCCGATCTGGCTGTAGACGTTCATCGTGCCGCCGGTGAAGTACAGCGCCGCCAGCGCTCCGGTCATCGACAGCGGCACCGAGACCATGATCACGATGGGGTCGATGAAGCTCTCGAACTGCGCCGCCAGCACCAGATAGATGAAGCCCAGCGCCAGCAGGAAGACGAGCAGGATCGACGAACCCGCCTGCTTGAACTCGCGGCTCTGGCCGGAATAGTCGTTCTGGTAGGAGGCCGGCAGGATCCGGGCGGCGGCCTGCTCCAGCACGCTCAGCGCGTCGCCCAGCGAGTAGCCCGCCCCCGGCACGGCGGTGATCGTCGCCGAGCGCAGCTGGTTGAAGCGGATCAGCTCCTTCGGCGCGACGTTCTCCTCGATCTGGACGAGGCTCGACAGCTGCACCGCCTGGCCGCCCCGGCCCATCAGATAGATCGAATGCAGGGCCTGCGGCGTGTTGCGGTCCTGGCCGGCGACCTGGAGCATCACGTCGTACTGCTCGCCGTTCATGTTGAAGCGCGTGACCTGCCGGCCGCCGAGAAGCGTCTCCATGGTGCGGCCGATGACATCGACGCCGACGCCGAGATCGGCGGCGCGCTGGCGGTCGATCGAGACCTTGATCTGCGGCTTATCGAGAATGAGGTTGGTCTCGATGTTGGTCAGCGCCGGGTTGCCCTGGACCTCGGCGATCAGGCGATCGACGTTTTCCTTGATCTCCGCATAGGAATCGGAGGAGCGCAGCACGAACTCGACGGGCTTGCTGTTGGCGCCGCCCTGGCCGAGCGAGGGCGGATTGGTGGCGAACAGGCGGATGCCGGGGATCTGCGACAGGCCCTTGTTGATCTCCGCCACCAGATCCTGCTGCTTGCGCTGCCGCTCTTCCCAGGGCTTGAGCCGGGCAAACGCGATGGCGCGGGTCACATCGGGGAAGCCGACGATGACGAGATAGGTCTCGACCTCCTGGATCTTGCTGAAATAGTCCTCGACGCGCCGCGCATAATCGGCGGTGAAGGACATGGTCGCGCCTTCCGGCGCCACGCCGATCGCGGTGATCGTGCCGCGATCCTCAACCGGCGCGAGCTCGGAGCGCAGATTGGTGAAGAAGAAATAGCTGCCGGCGGCGACGCCGAGCGCCAGCAGCACGACCACCGGCCGCGCCCGCAGGGCCAGGCGCAGCGAGCGCCGATAGCCGCTGGCCAGCCCCTCGAATCCGCGCTCCAGCCAGTTGTAGATGCGGCTGTGCGATTCCTGGTGACGCAGCAGCTTGGCGCACATCATCGGCGTCAATGTCAGCGCGACGAAGCCGGAGACCAGAACCGCACCCGCCAGCGTCAGCGCGAACTCGATGAAGAGCTTGCCGGTGCGCCCGGTCGAGAACGCCATCGGCGCATAGACGGCAACCAGGGTCAGGGTCATCGCGACGACCGCGAAGGCGATCTCGTTGATGCCCTTGATCGCCGCCTTGTTCGGCTCCATGCCGTCCTCGATATGGCGGTGGATATTTTCCAGCACGACGATGGCGTCGTCGACCACCAGGCCGATGGCGAGCACCATCGACAGCAGCGTCAGCGTGTTCACCGTGAAGCCGAGCGCGTACATCAGCGCGAAGGCGCCGATCAGCGAGACCGGGATGGTGACGAGCGGGATCAGCGTCGCGCGCAGCGAGCGCAGGAACAGGAAGATGATCAGCACGACGAGCACGACCGCCTCGGCGATCGTGGTGTAGACCGCCTTGATCGAGCGATCGATGAAGATCGAGGTGTCGTAGGAGGTCGCGATCGACATCCCGTCCGGCAGGTCCTCAATGATGCCGGGCAGGGCCTGCTGGACGCCGGACGAGACGGTGAGCGGGTTGGCGACGGCCTGCTTGACGATGCCGATCGTCACGGAGGGCGCGCCCTTGAACCAGGCGGCGTTGCGCTCCTCGCGCGCGCCGAGCTCGACCTTGGCGACGTCGCGCAGCCGGACCGGGAAGCCGTTCGCGTCCTTGACCATGATCTGCTGGAACTGCTCGGGCGTGTTCAGGCTGGTCTGCGAGAGCACCGTGAATTCGCGGTCGCTGCTCTCGATCCGGCCCGAGGGAATCTCGACGTTCTGCGCCCGCAGCGCCCCCTCGATCTCCTGCACGGTGATGTTGTAGGCCGCCATCCGGGCGCGATCGAGCCAGATGCGCATGGCGTATTGGCGCTGGCCGAGGATGCGCACCTCGGCGACGCCGGTGATGTTCTGCACCCGGTCGGCGATGAAGCGGTCGGCGAAATCGGTCAGCTCCAGCGGCGAATGGCGCGTGCTGGTCAGCGACAGGTACATCACCGGCTGGGCGTCGGCCTCGACCTTGGCGATGATCGGCTCGTCGATCTCGTCGGGCAGGCGCCCGCGCACGCGGCTGACGCGGTCGCGGACATCGGAGGCGGCGACGTCGGGATCAACATCGGGACGGAAACGCACCGAGATCTGGCTGCGTTCCTGGCGACTGGTCGAGGTGATGGTCTCGATGCCCTCGATGCCGGCGATCGAGTTCTCCAGGATCTGCGTGACCTGCGTCTCGATGATCTCGGCGCTGGCGCCGCGATAGGTCGTCTGCACCGAGACGATCGGCTCGTCGATGTTCGGATATTCGCGCACCGTCAGCCGCGTATAGGAGACGAAGCCGATCAGGACGACGAGCAGGCTGAGGACGGTGGAGAGGACCGGCCGGCGGACGAAGAGCTCGAACAGGCTCATTGCACGCTGCCTGAGGCCGCACCTGGCAGCGCGCTCGTCTGGACGCTCCGCTTCTGCTTGATCGAGACCACCGAGCCCTCGCGCAGGCGCATCTGCCCGGCAGTGACGATCTGCATCCCGGCCTTGAGCCCGCTCACCACCTCGACCTTGCCCGGCAGGCGCTTGCCGAGCTCGACCGGCACGCGCTTGGCTTTGCCGTTCTCGATGATGAAGACGATCTTGCCGATGCCGTCCGGCACCACCGCCGTCTCCGGCACGACCAGGGCGTTCTCGCGCTGATTGACCACGATGGTGATGCGCGCGAACAGGCCGGGCTTGAGCACGAGATCGGCATTGGGGACCTTGGCGCGCAGCTTGACTGCCCGGCCATTGACGTCGACCACCGGATCGATCGCGAAGATCTGGCCCAAGAACGGCCGGTCCGGCACGGCGTCGACCTTGAGCTGCACCGGCTGGCCGACCTTGACCTGGGTCAGGAAGATCTCCGGCACGCGGAAGTCGACCTTGATCGGGTCGATATTGGTGAGGGCGACCAGCGGCTTGCCGACCGAGATATAGTCGCCGACGCCGACCGAGCGCAGCCCGACCACGCCGGTGAACGGCGCCTTGATCGTCGCCTGGGCAAGCTTCGACTGGACCAGCTGGACGCGGGCCTCCTGCGAGGCGAGCTGGGCGGTCGCCTGTTCCAGCGCCACCTGGGTGCCGGCGCCACGCTGCACCAGCGAGCGGTTCCGGTCATAGGTGTCGCGCGCCAGGGAGAGGTCGGCCTGCGCCTGCTTGAGCTCGGCGTCGAGGATTGCGGTGTCGAGCTTGACCAAATCCTGGTCCTTGCTGACGCGCTCGCCTTCCCGGAAGCCGAGCGCCACGACCCGGCCGGCGATTTCAGAGGCAATGATGATGGATTCATCGGCAGCAAGCGTGCCGAGCGCCTCGACCTCCTCGTTGACGGTCGCGCGCTCGACGGCGCCGACCTCGACGGGAACGCCTGGATTCGCCACGGACGCGGCAGCCTGCGCCTGCTGGCCAACGGCCCGGAAGTGCTTCTGGTAGCCATAATAGCCACCACCCGCCAGCCCGGCGATCAGGAGAAGGAGGAAGAAACGCTTCATGAGGCTGGACGCTCCGGTGCCGCGTGTTTAATTTAGACTGGACGGTCCAGTTTGATAAGGGCTCAAATAGGCGGAAGAATGTCGGGCATGTCGATTATGGGCCGTATACTCCCCGCGACGGTGGAAGCAAGGTCGATGCCGGCCGAGAAATCACGGCCGGATAAACATGACGCGATCACCCGCGCCGCCTCGGAGATGTTCCTGGCCGAAGGCTTCGACCGCACCAGCCTCGACCAGATCGCCCAGCGCGCCGGCGTCTCCAAGCAGACCATCTACAGCCACTTCGCCGACAAGGAGGCGCTGTTCAAGGCGATCTGCGCCGAACTGACTGAAAAGCTGACGATTCCGCTGCGGCAGCCGTCGAAACCGAACGCCGATCTGCGCAGCATCCTGATCCGTCTCGGCGAGGACGCGTTGGCGATGATGCTGCATCCGGCCTCGCTCGACCTGCACCGCCTCATCGTCAGCGCTTCCGCACGCTTCCCAGAGCTCGGCCGGGCGGCCTATGAGGCCGGCGCGAGCCGGATGATCGAGGAGCTCGGAGCCCTGATCGCCGAGCGTTCACGATCCGGTGATGACTTCGCCCGCCCCATCGAAGAGGCGCGCGCCCGCATCCTGGCCGAGCAGTTTCTCGGCATGCTGCGCGGACTCCATCAGGCGCGCGGCCTGCTCGGCATCGAGCCGGCCCCGGCCGAGGCGCTCCAGGCCTATGTCGCCGCCTGCGCCGATCTCCTGCTGCGCGGCGCCTGAACCGGCGCCAACAGCGTCACGGCACTGTCATCTGGCGTCGATACCGGTCCCTCGCTGAATGCGAGGAGAAGCGCCGATGCTGCGCATCGAAGGCCTGACGAAGCGCTTCGGCGGCAAAGCCGCCGTCGATCATGTCGACCTTTCGATTCCGAAGGGCGAGATGGTCGGCGTCATCGGCCGTTCCGGCGCCGGCAAGTCGACCCTGCTGCGGATGCTGAACCGGCTCTCCGACCCGAGCGCCGGGCGCATCCTCAGCGGCGAGCGCGACGTCACCGCCCTGCGCGGCGCCGCGCTGCGCGCCTGGCGGCGCGACACCGCCATGATCTTCCAGCAGTTCAACCTCGTCGGCCGCCTCGACGTGCTGACCAATGTCCTGCTCGGGCGGCTGAACCATCGCTCGGCGGCGCTGACCCTGGTCAAGAGCTTCTCGCAGGACGACAAGATCCGCGCCATCGCCGCGCTCGAGCGGCTCGACATGGGCCATCTGCTGGCCCAGCGCGCCGAAACCCTTTCCGGCGGCCAGCAGCAGCGCGTCGCCATCGCCCGGGCCCTGGTTCAGGAGCCGCAGATCATCCTCGCCGACGAGCCGATCGCCTCGCTCGACCCGCGCAACTGCCAGATCGTCATGGACGCGCTGTTCCGGATCAACCGCGAGGACGGCATCACCGTCATCTCGAACCTGCACCATCTCGACATCGCGGCGAAGTATTGCGACCGGCTGATCGGCATGGCCGCCGGCAAAATCGTCTTCGACGGGCCGCCCCACGCGCTGACCAGCGCGGTCGCGGCCGAGCTCTACGGCATCGAGGCCAAGGACGCCGGCGCCGAGGCGCTCGACGCGCTCGACGCCATCGCCACCTCCGAGGCCAGGCGCGTCCGACAGAACGTCGCCTGAGCGGATTTCCGCCGGCAACGCCTACCCCGACCACCAGATAGTCCCCTAAGGAGCACTCCCATGCTGACCCGCCGTCATACCCTGACGCTTGCCGCCGGCCTTGCCGCGACGCTCGCTGCGCCCGCCTTCGCTCAGGATTGGAAGGCCAAGTATCCCGAGATCGTCTTCGCCATCATCCCGGCCGAGAACGCTTCGGGCGTCGTCGAGCGCTACACCCCCTTCGTCAACTATCTCGCCAAGGAACTCGGCACCAAGGTGACGCTGCGCATCGCCAACGACTACGCCGCGATCATCGAGGGCCAGCGCGCCGGCAACATCCATATCGGCATGTACGGTCCGGCCTCCTTTGCCCGCGCCCGCATGACCGGCGCCAAGATCGATGCCTTCGCCATCGAGACCAATATCGACGGCACCAAGGGCTATCACTCGGTCTTCTACGTGAAGAAGGACTCGCCCTATCAGAAGGTCGAGGACCTCAAGGGCAAGAATCTCGGCCTCGTCGACCCGAACTCGACCTCCGGCAACAACGTGCCGCGCTTCGTGCTCGACGGCATGAAGATCGAGCCCGAGACCTTCTTCGGCAAGGTCGTCTACACCGGCAGCCACGAGAACGCCGTGATCGCCCTCAGCCAGGGCACCATCGACATCGCCGCCAACTGGTGGAACGACGAGCAGGAATCGAACCTGCAGCGCATGGCCCGCAAGAACATGGTCAAGGCCGAGGATTTCCGGATCATCTACAAGTCCGAGCAGATCGTGAACTCGCCGATGGCCTATCTCACCGACCTGCCGGATGGGCTCAAGGCCTCGATCCGCGACGCGGTGCTGAACCTCGCCACCAAGGACAAGGTTGCCTTCGACAAGATCTATGAAGGCAAGCAGGGCCCGCTCGTCGCCGTCGACAACAAGGCCTACGACCCGATCATCGAGCTGAACAAGTTCGTCGACGCGCTTCGCAAGAAGAAGTCCTCGTAAGCGCCACGCTTCCTGCCCGAGTCCGGCGCGGGGAACCCCTCTCCTGTAAGGAGAGGGGCAGGGGTGAGGTGTAGGCCGTTTCGCGGTTACCCTCCCTTTAGGGCTCAACTCGCCAACTGGTTAGCTGGCCATCCCCTCACCCTGCCCTCTCCCTATGGGAGAGGGTTCCCCGCGCCTCACGCGGCAAGGGAAGACCACTCCATGACCCTCGCGATCCATCGCAACGATCCTGCCGTCGCCGCTCATGCCGAACTCTACCGGCGTGAGATGGCGGCGAAGCGCCTGCAGACCCTGCTCGGCGCCGCGATCCTCGCCGTCTGCATCGTCCTTGCCGGCATCGGCGCCGAGGTCGACCTCGCGAAATTCGCCGCCAATGCCTGGCGCTTCCCGAAATACATCCTCGAGACCATCCCGACGCTCCGGCTCGCGACCTTCGGAGCCGATCTGAAGGAGTGGTACTGGGGCCTCAATGGCTGGCTGAAGCTGCTCTGGCAGACCCTGCTGATCGCCTATGTCGGCACCGTGCTCGGCGCGATCGGCGGCTTCCTGCTCTGCTTTGCAGCGGCCAGCAATCTCGGCCGCTCGAAATGGCTGCGCTGGGCCACCCGCCGCTTCCTCGAATTCTGCCGCACCGTGCCGGAGATCGTCTTCGCGCTGATCTTCGTCATCGCCTTCGGGCTCGGCCCGCTGCCGGGCGTGCTCGCCATCGCCATCCACACCATGGGCGCGATGGGCAAGCTCTTCTCCGAAGTGGTCGAGAACATCGACATGAAGCCGGTCGACGGCCTCACCGCCACGGGAGCGGGCTGGTGGCAGGTGGTCCGCTTCGCGGTCGTGCCGCAGGTTCTGGCCAATTTCGCCAGCTACGCGCTGCTGCGCTTCGAGATCAATGTCCGCGGCGCCTCGATCATGGGCTTCGTCGGCGCGGGCGGCATCGGCCAGGACCTGATCGAGGCGATCCGCAAATTCTACTTCACCGATGTCAGCGCCATCCTGCTGCTGATCATCGTCACGGTCATGCTGATCGACTACGGCACCGAGCGTTTGCGCCATGCCCTGCTGAGCCTGGAGCACGGCCGATGAGCCTCACCCTCTCCGCCACCGACCGCGCTTCGCTGATCGCCCGCCACAGGACCGCGATCGACGGCTCGCTCAAGACCAAGCTGATCACGCTTGCGATCATCGGCGGCCTCGTCGGGCTCTTCCTCTACGGCCTGACCACGCTCGAGACCTCGCTCGGCCGGATCCTCGCCGGCTTTGCCAATCTCGGCACCTTCGTCGTGCTGATGCTGCCGCCCGATCCCGGCTCGTTCGCGCGAGCGATCATCTTCGTCAAGGCGCTGTTCGAGACCATCGCCATCGCCTTTCTCGGCACGATCCTGGCCGCGATCCTCGCCTTTCCGCTCGGCTTCCTCGCCGCCAAGAACGTCGTCGCCAACCGCGTCGTGCACTTCTTCGCCCGGCGCTCGCTCGACACGGTACGCGGCGTCGACGCGTTGATCTGGGCGCTGATCTGGGTCAATGTCGTCGGTCTTGGCCCCTTCGCCGGCATGCTCGCCATCATGACCAGCGATCTCGGCGCCTTCGGCAAGCTGTTCTCCGAAGCGATCGAATCCGCTGATCATAAGCCGGTCGACGGCGTCGCCTCGGTCGGCGGCGGCAAGTTCCACGAGATCCGCTTCGGGCTGATCCCGCAGGTGCTGCCGGTGATCGCCAGCCAGGTGCTGTACTATATCGAATCGAACACCCGCTCCTCGACCATCATCGGCATCGTCGGCGCCGGCGGCATCGGCCTCTACCTCGCCGAGACGATCCGGACGCTCGAATGGCAGCAGGTTTCCTTCCTGATCCTGCTGATCCTGGCGGCGGTGACGGCGATCGATTTCCTCTCCGGCAAGCTGCGCTTCGCCATCATCGGCAAGCGGGCGATCTGACCAGCGTGTCATGCTCGGGCTCGCCCCGAGCATCTCATGACCAGCGAACCTCCCAGGAGATGGCCGGGTCAAGCCCGGCCATGACGCCAAGCGGCCGGACTCACTCCCCAAAGGGCTCGACCACCATCTCCATGCGCTCGCCGGCGAAGGCGCTGTTGACGATGTGGATCGGTGTCAGGTCCGGCAGCGCGTCGATGGCATGCGTCTGTAGCACCGCTTCGCCCGGCCCGAGCTGAAGCAGGCTCGTCTCGCGCTCGCTCGCCAGCCGCGCTGCCAGCCGCGTCGAGCGCCGGACATAGTCGGGGATGCCACAGGCCTTGAAGGCGGCGGTGATCGAAGCGCCGGCCTCCGTCAGGATCGCGTCGAAGCCCGGGAAGCGCTCCGCCGAAAGATAGTGGATGCCCGTCCCGACCGGCGTGCCACCGGCCCGGCTCAAGGTCTCGATCGCCCAGAGCGCCGTGCCTTCGGGCAGCCCCAGGGCCGCGCAGTGCTGCGCCTCGCCACTGACGATCTCAGCCAATAGCACCGAACTTGACACAGCAATGCCCGCCGCACCGAAATTGGTGCGCATGCTGACCCGGCGGCCGAGCCTGTAGGGAAAGCGCGGCGCCGTCACCTGCGTGCCGCGGCCGCGTGAAACCGTGACGAGCCCGCATTCGGCGAGATGGCGGAAGGCCTGCCGCACCGTGTGGCGGTGCACGCCGTATTGCTCGGCGAGCGCGACCGAGGCCGGCAGCGTGTCGCCCGGCCGGTACTCGCCCTGCTCGATCGAGGCCGCCAGCGCATCGGCGATCCGCCGCCAGGCCGTCCCGCCATCGCCGGCTCGCGCTTCGGAAGCGTTCTCCGTCATGAAAATTTCATCTGAAATGTATAGACCTTTCGCAGCTTCACTTCCATAATAGTCTAGACATTGAGAGTTGGCGAGAGGCCGCACCAGATGATGCAAACCGCAAGACGGCAGCAATGGATGGCTGTGCTGGCCCGCGCCTCCCATCGCGAGATCGAGACGCTGCTGGCGCAGGCCGGGCCTCTGCCGGGCCATGAGATCCTCAAGGCGCCGGAGACCGGCACCGTCATGGTCGAAGGGCGCGCCGGCGGCGCCGGCCGCCGCTTCAACCTCGGCGAGGCGACGGTAACGCGCTGCGTCGTCCGGCTCGAGAACGGCGCGATGGGCTTTTCCTATGCCCTCGGTCGCGATGGCGCCAAGGCACGGCTCGCCGCTGTCGCGGAAGCCCTGCTTCAGGGCGAGGACGAGGCGGGCCCGCTGCGCTCCGGCGTCACCGCGATCGCCGAAAGCCAGCAGGCGGCGCGCGAGCTCGCCTCGCGCAAGGCGGCGGCGACCAAGGTCGACTTCTTCACCCTGGTCAGGGGCGCGTGACGATGCAGCATGACAACCAGATCCATGCCGGTTTCTCCGACCCGGTCTTCCAGTCGCAGGCCGCCTTCCGGGCTGTGCTCGCTGCACTGTCCGAGCCCGGCCTGGTCTGCGATCTCGGTGACGCCGCGCAGGCGCCGCAAGGTCTCGAAGTGGCGACAGCCCTCGCTTTGCTGACTCTGGCCGATTACGAGACGCCGATCTGGCTGCCGCCGACGCTGCGCGACGGTCCGGCCGGTGCCTGGCTGCGCTTCCATTGTGGCGCGGCACTGGTCGACGACCCCGCCGCCGCCGCATTCGCCGTCATCGACGGCGGCAGCGACGCGCCGCTGCTTTCCGCCTTCAATGCCGGCGACGACCAGTTCCCCGACCGTTCGACCACGGTGATCGTGCAATGCGCGGCATTGTCGGGCGGTGCTGAAGTCACGCTGGAAGGCCCCGGCATCGCCGGGACCCGCGCCGTCTCGCCGGCAGGCTTGCGCCCCGGCTTCTGGGCCGAGGTCACCGCCAATACCGCGCTCTATCCGCGGGGCGTCGATCTCATCCTGAGCCATGGCTCGCAGGTCATCGGCCTGCCGCGCTCGACCCAAGTTCTGGAGGCCTGAGCGATGTATGTCGCGGTAAAGGGCGGCGAGGCCGCCATCCTCGCCACACATGATCTCGTCGCCGAGGCAAGGCGCGGCGACGAGAGCGTGCCGGAGCTCGCGGTCGCCCAGATTCGCGAGCAGATGGGCCTCGCCTGCGCCCGCGTCATGAACGAGGGCTCGCTCTACGACCCCGATCTCGCGGCACTGGCGCTGAAGCAGTCTCAGGGCGACGCCATCGAGGCCGCCTTCCTGATGCGCGCCTATCGCACCACGCTGCCGCGCTTCGGTTCCTCCGAGCCGCTCGACACAGCCAAGATGGCGATCCGCCGCCGCGTCTCCGCCACGTACAAGGACCTGCCGGGCGGCCAGGTGCTCGGGCCGACCTATGACTACACGCATCGGCTGTTCGACTTCGCGCTGATGGATCCGCAACCGGCTCCCTCTCCCCCCGGGGGAGAGGGTTGGGGTGAGGGACGGCAAAACCGCGCCGGACGTGCTCCCGCGGCGGCCATTCCCTCATCCGACCTGGCTGCGCCAGACCACCTTCTCCCCCGAGGGGAGAAGGAAAGAGCCCCCCTCGATGCCTTCATGCCGCGCGTGCCCGACATCCTCGGCGCTGAGGGCCTGATGGAGGCCGAGGAGCCGCTGGAAGGCGATCCGCGTCCCTTCGACCTGACCCGCGAGCCGGTCTCCTTCCCGGCCGATCGCGATGTCCGGCTGCAGGCGATGGCGCGCGGCGACGAAGGCTTCCTGCTCGGCCTCGGCTATTCCGTGCAGCGCGGCTTCGGCAACAGCCATCCCTTCGTCGGTGAGGTCCGGGTCGGCGAGGTCTCGGTCGAGTTCGTGCCGGAGGAGCTCGGCTTTTCCGTCGACCTCGGCGAGATCACCCTGACTGAATGCCAGATGGTCAACCAGTTCGCCGGCTCGAAGGACGTGCCTCCGCAGTTCACCCGCGGCTATGGGCTCTCCTTCGGCCATAGCGAACGCAAGGCGATGTCGATGTCGCTGGTCGACCGAGCGCTGAAGGCGCGCGAGTTCGGCGAGGCAGCGGAGTACCCGGCACAGCAGGACGAGTTCGTGCTCTACCACTCCGACAATGTCGAGGCGGCCGGCTTCGTCGAGCACCTGAAGCTGCCGCATTATGTCGACTTCCAGGGCGAGCTCGAGCTGATCCGCCGCATTCGCCGGGAACGCGAGCAGCGCCTCGCCGATCAACCGAACGAAGCCCTGCCGGAGGCCGCGGAATGACCGCCTTGTCCAGTCTATCCAGCCCTCATCCCGAGGAGGCCGCGTCAGCGGCCGTCTCGAAGGATGCTCCAGCGCGCTCTGAAACATCCTTCGAGACGCGGGCTGCGCCCGCTCCTCAGGATGAGGGCTCATGGAATTCGAAGCCGGCCTACAATTACGCCTATCTCGACGAGCAGACCAAGCGGATGATCCGCCGCGCTTTGCTCAAGGCGGTGGCGATCCCGGGTTACCAGGTGCCGTTCGGCTCGCGCGAAATGCCGCTCGCCCGCGGCTGGGGCACGGGCGGCATCCAGGTCACCGCCGCGATCATCGGCCCCGACGACAGGCTGAAGGTGATCGACCAGGGCGCCGACGACACCACCAACGCCGTCTCGATCCGCCGCTTCTTCGAGCGCACCGCCGATGCCCGAACGACCGAGGCAACGGATGAGGCGACGATCATCCAGACCCGCCACCGCATTCCGGAGGCGCCGCTGAAGGCCGGCCAGATCATGGTCTACCAGGTGCCGCAGCCCGAGCCGCTCCGGAAGCTCGAGCCGCACGAGGCCGAGACCCGCAAGATGCACGCCTGGGCCGAATACGGGCTGATGCAGGTCAAGCTCTACGAGAACATCGCCCGCTTCGGCGAGGTGACGACGACCTATGACTATCCGGTCATGGTCAATGGCCGCTATGTCATGGCGCCCTCGCCGATCCCGAAATTCGACAATCCGAAGATGCAGATGTCGCCGGCGCTGCAGCTCTTCGGTGCCGGCCGCGAGAAGCGCATCTACGCGGTGCCGCCGCATACCAGCGTACGCAGCCTGGATTTCGAGGACCATCCCTTCCGGATCCAGAGCTGGGCGCAGCCCTGCGCGCTCTGCGGAGCCAGCGATTCCTATCTCGACGAGGTGGTGATCGACGATCAGGGCGGGCGCATGTTCGTCTGCTCCGACAGCCACCATTGCGAGACGCGGCGCGAGGCCGGCCATCGCGGGACGATGCTGGGCGATGCAGCGGCGAGCGGGCTCATCCAACCCACCAGCCCTCATCCTGAGGAGCCGCGCAGCGGCGTCTCGAAGGATGATTCAGGAGGCTCGGGAGGCAGCTGGAGCATCCTTCGAGACGCGCCTGCCGGCGCTCCTCAGGATGAGGGCTCCACAAGGGCCGATGATAAGGGAGCCAATTCATGACCCTCCACGTCACGCCGCCAGAAGTTGCGCTCGAACCTTCGCCGCTGCTCTCGGTCTCCGGGCTGAGCCGCTTCTATGGCGAGCGCATCGGCTGCACCGGGGTCTCCTTCGATCTCTGGCCCGGCGAGGTGCTCGGCATCGTCGGCGAATCCGGCTCCGGCAAGTCGACCCTGCTGCGCTGCCTTGCCGGCATCGACCGGCCCGATGAAGGCGAGGTGCTGTTTCGCGGTGGGGCTGAGCCGCTCGACATCTACTCGGTCGCCGAGCAGGAGCGCCGCCGGCTGATGCGCACCGCCTGGGGCATCGTCCACCAGAACCCGCGCGACGGGTTGCGCATGGACGTCTCGGCCGGCGGCAATGTCGGCGAACGGCTGATGGACAATGGCGCGCGCCATTACGGCAAGATCCGCGAGAAGGCGCTGGACTGGCTCGCCCGTGTCGAGATCGCCGAGAACCGCATCGACGACCGGCCGCGCCAGTTCTCCGGCGGCATGCAGCAGCGCCTGCAGATCGCCCGCGTGCTGGTCTCCGAGCCGAAGCTCGTCTTCATGGACGAGCCGACCGGCGGGCTCGACGTTTCGGTGCAGGCCCGCCTGCTCGACCTGCTGCGCGTTCTCGTACGCGACCTCGGGCTGGCCGCGATCATCGTCACCCACGACCTTGCCGTCGCGCGCCTGCTGACCGACCGACTGATGGTGATGAAGGACGGCCGCGTCGTCGAGCAGGGCCTGACCGACCAGGTCCTCGACGACCCCCACCACGCCTACACGCAATTGCTCACCTCGGCGGTGCTGAGCGTATGAGCGAGCACGAGCACGTCATTCTCGGGCGGAGCGAAGCGGAGACCCGAGAATCTCCGGCCAGAGATGCTCGGGTCAAGCCCGAGCATGACGGTGGGGCTTCCGTCACATCCTCGTCACCGCGCCGGCACAAGGCACTGACACCATGACCACCATGATTCACGTCGAGAACGTCGCCAAGGAGTTCACCCTGCACAATCAGGGCGGCGTCCGCCTGCCGGTGTTCGACAACGTCAACTTCTCGGTCGCCGCCGGCGAGGCGCTGGTGCTGGCGGGTGCCTCGGGCGCCGGCAAATCCAGCCTGCTGCGCATCCTCTACGGCAATTACCGCCCGACCTCGGGCCGCATCGCCGTCACCCATGCCGGCCGCCCGATCGACATCGTCACCGCCGTGCCGCGCACCGTGCTCGACATCCGACGCCGCACGCTCGGCTTCGTCTCGCAGTTCCTGCGCGTCATCCCGCGCGTCTCGGCGCTCGATATCGTGCGCGACCCGTTGCTCGCCCGCGGCGCTTCGGCGGAGGAAGCAAGCGAGCGAGCCAAGGAGATGCTGGCCCGGCTCAACCTGCCCGCACGGCTCTGGCATCTCGCGCCCGCGACCTTCTCCGGCGGCGAGCAGCAGCGCGTCAACATCGCCCGCTCCTTCGTCGATCCCTCGCCGATCATGCTGATCGACGAGCCGACCGCCTCGCTCGACGCCGGCAACCGCAACGTCGTGGTCAAGCTGATCGCCGAGGCTCGCGAACGGGGTTCCGCGATCGTCGGCATTTTCCACGATGAAGCGGTTCGCGAAGCCGTCGCGACGCGCTATCTCGACATCACCGATTTCCGGAAGGCCGCCTGATGACCACCATCCTGACCAATGCCAGGCTGATCCTCGAGAACGAGATCGTCACCGGTACCATCGCCTTCGACGGCTGCGGCATCCTCAGCGTCGACCAGGGCAAGTCGAGCCTGCCGGCGGCGATCGACGCCCAGGGCGACTATGTCGCGCCGGGGCTGGTCGAGATGCACACCGACAACATGGAAAAGCACTTCATGCCGCGCCCCAAGGTCTTTTGGCCGAACGGGCTTGCGGCGGCGCTGGTCCATGACGCGCAGATGGCGGCGGCCGGCGTCACCACCGTCTATGACGCGATCTGCGCCGGCACGCCCTTCTCGGCCAAGGACTATCGCAAGGACATCTTCGCCGACGTGATGGAGGCCTTGCGGCTCGGCAATGCCGAGAAGGTCTTCCGCATCGACCACCGCATCCATATGCGCTGCGAGCTGACCAGCCCCGATTTGCTCAAGGACATCGAGCCCTATCAGGACGATGCCCTCGTCCAGCTCGTCTCGCTGATGGACCACACTCCCGGCCAGCGGCAATGGCGCAATATCGAGCACCTGCGCACCTATGCGATCGGCAACGGCAAGACGCAGGCCGAGTTCGAGGAGGACGTCGCCGTCCGCCAGGCCGAGGGCGCTGCCAATGTC
>JAKFDB010000152.1:0-3745 GCA_036676315.1 Bradyrhizobiaceae bacterium | reverse complement strand
CCAAGATCGAGGGCATCCAGGTCCAGCAGATGCTGCCCACGGGCGCGACCGAGACGCTGGTCGGCGCGAGCACCGATCCCTCCTTCGGCAAGCTCGTGGCCTTCGGTCTCGGCGGCATCCTCGTCGAGGTGCTGAAGGACCTGACCTTCCGCCTCGCGCCGGTCGACGAGGCGCAGGCGCTCGAGATGATCGGCTCGATCAAGGCCCAGGAGATGCTCGACGGCGTGCGCGGCAGCGAAGCCGTGGACCGCGGCGCGCTCGCCTCGATCCTCGTCCAGGTCTCGGCGCTGCTCGACGACTTCCCGGAGATCGAGGAGCTCGACCTCAACCCCGTCTTCGCGACGAAATCCGGCGCGACCGCGGTCGATGCTCGCATCGTCTGCAATTTCGAGGCGCGCGTCGAGCGCTTCCGCCCCGACCAGAACGCGATCGTCACGGCGATGAAGCGCATCTTCCATCCGAAGGCGGTGGCGGTGATCGGCGCCTCGAACGAGGCCGGCAAGATCGGCAATTCGGTGATGAAGAACCTGATCAATGGCGGCTACAAGGGCGCGATCGTCCCGGTGCACCCGAAGGCCGACACGATCGAGGGCATCAAGGCCTACAAGTCGATCCTCGACTATGACGGCGTGGTCGATGTCGCGGTCTTCGCCGTGCCGGCGAAGCTCTGCAACGGCGCCATGGACGAGGTCGGCCGCAAGGGCGTGCCCGGCGCGGTGATGATCCCGTCGGGCTTCGCCGAATCGGGCGAGCCAGAGCTGCAGGAAGAGCTGCTGGCCACCGCCCGCAAGCACAATGTCCGGATCATGGGGCCGAACATCTACGGCTTCTACTATACGCCGGAGAACCTCTGCGCGACCTTCTGCACGGCCTTCGACGTCAAGGGCAAGGCGGCCCTCTCCTCGCAGTCCGGCGGCGTCGGCATGTCGATCATCGGCTTCGCCCGCTCGACCAAGATGGGCGTCTCCGCGATCGTCGGCCTCGGCAACAAGTCGGACCTCGACGAGGACGATCTGCTGACCTTCTTCGAGCAGGACCCGAACACCTCGGTGATCGCGATGCACTGTGAAGACCTGAAGGACGGCCGTGCCTTCTCCGAGGTCGCCCAGCGCGTCTCGAAGAAGAAGCCGGTGATCGTGCTGAAGGCCGGCCGCACCGCCTATGGCGCCAAGGCCGCCGCCTCCCATACCGGCGCGCTCGCCGGCAACGACAAGATCTATGACGACATCCTCAAGGCTTCGGGCGTGATCCGCGCCCCGTCGCTGCGCGGCATGCTCGAATATGCCCGCGGCGTGCAGGTCCTGCCGGCGCCGAAGGGCGAGAACGTCCTGATCATCACCGGTGCCGGCGGCTCCGGCGTGCTGCTCTCGGACGCCTGCTTCGACAACGGCCTGACGCTGATGAAGATGCCGGAAGATCTCGACGCGGCCTTCCGCAAGTTCATCCCGCCCTTCGGCGCGGCCGGCAATCCGGTCGACATCACCGGTGGCGAGCCGCCGCTGACCTACCAGAACACGGTCCGGCTCGGCCTCAACGACGAGCGCATCCATGCGCTGATCCTCGGCTACTGGCACACGATCGTGACCCCGCCGCTGGTCTTCGCCGACAAGATGATCGAGGTCGTCACCGAGGCCCGCGCCAAGGGCATCGACAAGCCGATCGTCGCGTCGCTGGTCGGCGACGTCGAGGTCGAGAAGGCCTGCGAGAAGCTCTACGACCACGGCATCGTGGCCTATCCGTACACCACGGAGACGCCGGTCGAGGTGCTCGGCGCCAAGTACAAGTGGGCGCGCGCCGCCGGCCTGATCAAGGGCTGAACGGGAAAACCGGGCGCCGCTTGCGCCCGGATCCGCCTCGGCAACGGCCATGGCAATTTGCCATCTGCACATGTCCTGACCGCTCTCCCTCGCCGCACGGCAGGGAGGGCGGCGCTATCCGATAGTTCGAAGGCTTCTGTTCCGAATGGCCGGCGCCACGGAAGGGCCCGGTCGCTCTCCCCGAAATCCGAGAGAGATCGCGATGAACATCCACGAATATCAGGCGAAGGGGTTGCTAAGGGAATTTGGGGTGCCTGTCCCGGACGGGTTTCCCGTGCTGACGGTGGAGGATGCCGAAGCTGCGGCGAAGCAGCTGCGTGGCCCGGTCTGGGTGGTCAAGTCGCAGATCCATGCCGGCGGCCGCGGCAAAGGCAGCTTCAAGGAGCCCGAGGCCGGCGAGAAGGGCGGCGTGCGCCTGGCGAAATCAGCGGATGAGGCGAAGGCTTTCGTCCGCCAGATGCTCGGCCGCACCCTGGTGACGGCCCAGACCGGCCCGGCCGGCAAGCAGGTCAACCGCCTCTACATCGAGGACGGCTCGCTGATCGACCGCGAATTCTACCTCTCCATGCTCGTCGACCGCGAGACCTCGCGCATCGCCTTCGTGGTTTCGACCGAAGGCGGCATGGACATCGAGGAAGTCGCCCATGACACGCCCGAGAAGATCAAGACCTTCTCGGTCGATCCCACGACCGGCATCATGCCGCTGCATGGCAGGACGGTGGCGGCGGCGCTGGGGCTCAGCGGCGATCTCGCCAAGCAGGCGGCAGAGCTGACGACCAGACTCTATGCGGCCTTCGTCGCCAAGGACATGGCGATGCTCGAGATCAACCCGCTGATCGTCACCAAGGACGGCAAGCTGCGCTGCCTCGACGCCAAGGTCTCGTTCGACGACAATGCGCTCTACCGCCACCCGGACGTGTTCAATTTGCGCGACGAGACCGAGGAGGACGCCAAGGAGATCGAGGCCTCCAAATATGACCTTGCCTATATCGCGCTCGACGGCACGATCGGCTGCATGGTCAATGGCGCCGGGCTCGCCATGGCGACGCTCGACATCATCCAGCTCTACGGGGAATCGCCGGCGAACTTCCTCGATGTCGGCGGCGGCGCCTCCGAAGAGAAGGTCACCGCGGCCTTCAAGATCATCACCGCCGATCCGAAGGTGAAGGGCATCCTGGTCAACATCTTCGGTGGCATCATGAAGTGCGACGTCATCGCCCGCGGCGTCATCGCCGCGGTCAAGACGGTCGGGCTCGAAGTGCCGCTGGTGGTGCGCCTCGAAGGCACCAATGTCGAGGAAGGCAAGCAGATCATTCGCGACTCCGGGCTCAACGTCATCCCGGCTGATGATCTCGACGATGCGGCACAGAAGATCGTGGCTGCGATCAAGAAGGGCTAAGAATGGGCAACGCGGAGCAACTTGCCGTTGCGGTGATGGTGGTGACAGCGATCCTGTTCCCTTTCGCGCTGCTGCGAGTGCTGCCGCAGGCCGTAGGGCGCCGATGGGGAAATAAAGCGAAGATAGTAGCTCTTACATCCGGGCTGATTTTGCTCAGTCTGGCCTGGTTTTCGATCTTCGACGCTCACAACGATATTTGTGGCTCGACGCAGGTGGACACCGCATTTCGCTGCGGGATTTCCTTCACTGGCCTGCTCCTCGTCTCGGCTTGGTTCCTCATCGCTATCCTGTCGCAAATTCGCTTCGCGGTGTCCGTGTTCGGACCGTTGAGGCCTCGACACAAGAGTGAGATCTGATGTCCATCCTGATCGACAAGAACACCAAGGTCATCTGCCAGGGTTTCACTGGCAAGAACGGCACCTTCCATTCCGAGCAGGCGATCGCCTACGGGACGAAGATGGTCGGCGGCACCTCGCCCGGTAAGGGCGGCGCGCTGCATCTCGGCCTGCCGGTCTTCGACACCGTCGCC
>JAKFDB010000151.1:0-55153 GCA_036676315.1 Bradyrhizobiaceae bacterium | reverse complement strand
GGGCGCGATGGGCGCCGCCGAGGATTGCTTCCACCGCGCCCGCCAGTACGGGCTCGACCGCAAGCAGTTCGACAAGCCGCTGGCCCAGACGCAGCTCTACCAGAAGAAGCTCGCCGACATGGTCACCGAGATCACGCTCGGCCTGCAGGGCTCGCTGCGCGTCGGCCGCCTGCTCGACGAGGGCAAGATGGCGCCGGAGATGATCAGCCTCGTGAAGCGCAACAATTGCGGCAAGGCACTCGACATCGCCCGCCAAGCCCGCGACATGCACGGCGGCAACGGCATCTCGATCGAGTACCATGTCATGCGCCATGCGGCGAACCTCGAGACGGTCAAC
Source organism: Bradyrhizobiaceae bacterium (assembly GCA_036676315.1). Taxonomy (GTDB): domain Bacteria; phylum Pseudomonadota; class Alphaproteobacteria; order Rhizobiales; family Beijerinckiaceae; genus Allobosea. Next base: position 54,816 of record JAKFDB010000151.1, on the reverse strand, counting down.
ACCTATGAGGGCACGCACGACGTCCATGCGCTGATCCTCGGCCGGGCCGTCACGGGTCTGCAGGCGTTCTTCTGAGACTCGACCGTCATTCCGGCCGCAGCGAAGCGGAGTGCCGGAATCCATCGTAGAGCACCGCGCCCTTCGGTGGATTCCGGGACGCCCTTCGGTCGCCCGGAATGACGGCGTTCAGGATGTTGTCGATGTCGTCTCAATCCCCCCTCGCCGGCCTGCGCGTTCTCGAATTGGCCCGCATCCTCGCCGGGCCCTGGATCGGCCAGCTTCTCGCCGATCTCGGCGCCGACGTGGTCAAGGTCGAGAGCCCTGAGGGCGACGACACCCGCTCCTGGGGCCCGCCCTTCGTCGAGGGGCTCGACGGCGAGCATCTCTCGGCCGCCTATTTCCATTCCTGCAATCGCGGCAAGCGCTCGATCACCGCCGATTTCCGCAGCGAGGAAGGCCGGGCGCTGGTGCGCCAGCTCGCAGGCCACGCCGATATCGTGATCGAGAACTTCAAGGTCGGCGGGCTCGCCAAATACGGACTCGACGCCGACAGCCTGCGCAAGCTGCATCCCAGCCTGATCTACTGCTCGATCACCGGCTTCGGCCAGGACGGCCCCTATGCCGAGCGCGCCGGCTACGACTTCCTGATCCAGGGCATGGCCGGTTCGATGTCGATCACCGGCCAGGCCGACGGCCAGCCGACCAAGGCCGGCTATGCCAAGACCGACATCTTCACCGGGCTCTATGCGACGGTCGGCATTCTGGCGGCGCTGCGCCGGCGCGACGAGACCGGCGAAGGCGCGACCATCGACCTTGCCCTGATGGACACGCAGGTCGCCGTGCTCGGCAACCAGGCGCTGAACTATCTGGTTTCCGGCAAGCCGCCGGCCCGGCTCGGCAACGCCCATCCCAACATCGTGCCCTACGAGGTCTTCCCGGTGGCGGACGGGCACATCATCATCGCCACCGGCAATGACGGGCAGTATCGCCGGCTCTGCGAGGTGCTCGGCCGGGCCGATCTCGGCAGCCATCCCGACTACGCCGACAACAAGGGCCGCGTCGCCGGCCGCGCCGTGCTGATCCCGATGCTGGCCTCGCTGACCGCGCGCCGGCACAAGGCCGAGCTGCTGACGGCGCTGGAAGGCGCCGGCGTCCCGGCCGGACCCATCAACGACATCGGCGAGGTCTTCGCCGACCCGCAGGTGATCGCGCGCGGCATCAGGGCCGAGCTGCCGAACGCCGCCGCCAAGGCCGGAGCGATCCCGACCGTCGCCTCGCCGATCGTGATCGACGGCGTGCGCCAGGTCGCCGGCCGGCCGAGCCCGCGGCTCGGCGAGCACAAAGACGAAATCCTCAACGACCCCACCTGGAGTGGACGACATGGCTGAACGGACCGGCGGGCAAATCCTCGTCGACCAACTTCTCATCCACGGTGCGACCGATGCGTTCTGCGTGCCGGGCGAGAGCTATCTTGCCGTGCTCGACGCGCTGCATGATGCCTCGCTCAAGGTCACGATCTGCCGGGCCGAAGGCGGCGCGGCGATGATGGCGGAAGCGGCCGGCAAGCTGACCGGCAAGCCCGGGATCTGCTTCGTGACGCGCGGACCGGGGGCGACCAACGCGTCGCCGGGCATCCATATCGCCGACCAGGACTCGACGCCGATGATCCTGTTCGTCGGCCAGATCGAGCGCGGCATGCGCGAGCGCGAAGCCTTCCAGGAGCTCGATTACCGGGCCGTGTTTGGCTCGATGACGAAATGGGCGACCGAGATCGACGATGCCGCCCGCATCCCCGAGATCATCAGCCGCGCCTTCCATGTCGCGACCTCCGGCCGCCCCGGCCCGGTGGTGATCGCACTGCCGGAGGACGTGCTGACCGATCTTGCCGACGTCGCCGATGCCGAGCCCTACCAGGTCACCGAGACGCACCCTTCCCTCCTGCAGACCATCGATCTGCAGAAGCGGCTCTGGGCGGCGAAGAAGCCGATCGCGATCCTCGGCGGCTCGCGCTGGAACCCGCAGGCGATCGAGCGCTTCCAACGCTTCGCCGAGCGCTTCGACCTGCCAGTCGCGGTCTCCTTCCGCCGGCAGATGCTGTTTCCGGCCGATCATCCGAACTTCGCCGGCGATCTCGGCATCGGCCCCAATCCGAAGCTGCTGAAGCGCATCCAGGACAGCGACCTCGTCCTGCTGGTCGGCGGGCGCCTCTCCGAGATGCCGAGCCAGTCCTACACCCTGTTCGGCATCCCCAATCCGGGCCGGCCACTGGTGCATGTCCATCCTGATCCGGAGGAACTCGGCCGGGTCTACCGTCCCTCGCTCGCGATCAACGCCTCGCCGACCGCCTTCTGCGCCGCGCTCGAGACGGTGCATCCGCCGCAGGAGATCCCGTGGGCCGGCGCCGCCGCCGAGGCGCATGAGGCCTATCTCGGCTGGAGCGAACAGCCGGCGCCGGTCGCCGGCAGCTTCCACCCCGGCGAGATGGTGACCTGGCTGCGGCGCAACCTCCCCGCCGACGCGATCATGTGCAACGGCGCCGGCAATTACGCGACCTGGGTGCACCGCTTCCACCGCTTCACCAAGTTCGCGACGCAGCTCGCCCCGACCTGCGGCTCGATGGGCTATGGCGTGCCGGCCGCGATCGGCGCCAAGCGGCTTTATCCGGAGCGCACTGTCGTCGCCTTCGCCGGCGATGGCTGCTTCCTGATGAACGGGCAGGATTTCGCCACGGCGGTGCAATACGAGCTGCCGGTGATCGTCGTTGTCGTCGACAACGGCATGTACGGCACGATCCGGATGCACCAGGAAAAGCACTATCCCGGCCGGGTCTCGGCGACGACGCTGAAGAACCCGAACTTCGCGGACTATGCCAGGGCCTTCGGCGGGCATGGCGAGCGGGTCGAGACCACGGCCGAGTTCGCCCCGGCCTTCGAGCGCGCCGTCGCCAGCGGCAAGCCGGCGATCATCCACTGCCTGCTTGATCCCGAGGCGATCACGCCGGCCAAGTCGCTTTCGACGATCCGGGCCGAGGCATTCGCCAGCCAGGCGTCACGCGACGCCTGAGCCTTCGCGGCGAAACCACATCCGGCGCAGCAGCCCGTCCCGCCAGACGAACTGGTGGATCAGCGCTGCGCCGAGATGGATCGATCCCAGCACGACAAGGCTGTCGAAGACCAATTCGTGCAGGGCCCGCATCAGTTCATAGGTCGCCTTGTCCGGACCGATGGGATGAGGCACCGAGAACCAGCCGAAATACAGGGTGGGGATCTGGATCGGCGCCGCCGAAACCGTCAGCAGCCCGGTCACCGGCAGGGCGATCAGGCAGAGATAGAGTGCGGCGTGGACGGCCTGCGCCGCCCATCGCAGCCAGTCGCTGCCGGGCAGTGGCGGCGGGGCCGACACGACGATACGCAGAACAAGCCGCATCACCACGAACAGGGCGACCGTCAGGCCGATCGATTTGTGCCACTGATACAGGGCAAAACGGCCGAGCAGGTCGCGGGTCTCGTCGCCCATCAAGCGGGCGAGGCCGTACTGGGTGGCGACGAGCAACAGCGTCAGCCAGTGGAGCACGACGAGGGCAGGATGCCAGCCCGGCGGCCGGGCCCCCGCCTCTGTCATCGCGAGAGCCGCCCCTTGATCGCGATCTCGACCTGATCGTCGACGACATTGACGTCGCGCCCGATATCGAAGGCTGATCGCGCAAAGGCGGCGCTAGCATGGAATTGCAGCTGCTCGCCACGCCGAGCTGCTGCAAGATCACCTTCGGCGACGGCAGTCGCGGTGACCGGGCGGGTAATCGCACGAATGGTCAGAAGGCCCCGGATCGCCAGGCTACGCTCGCCGGTGCGGGTCACCTCCTGCGAGACGAAGATTGCCGCCGGATAGCGGGCGGCATCGAGCATGCTCTCGCCCTTGATGAAGCCATCGACGAGCGCTGCCCCCGTCTGAAGCGATCCGGTGTCGATCTTGATCCGGACCCGGCTGCGCTCGGGACGGTCGAAGTCGAGCGCGACGACGCCCTCGTAATGCTGGAACTGGCCCTGGGCCGTCGGCAGGCCGAACCGACGCGCGACGAAGCTGATCTCGGCCGCTCCCGGCCGAACGGGCCAAGGCGTCTGGGCGGCCACCTCGCCGGCCGCAAGCAGCGCGAGAGCAAGCAGAACGATGCGATTCATGCGTTCACGGACTGCCCCAAACATGGCGTGGCGGTGGCAGACGCCGCCTCACACGAAGAGTTGAAACCGGCGCCACGATGAGGCCGCGCGGGCGGCCCATAACCGCGCCTGTGCAGGTGGCCGGATCGCTCGACGATTTTCCCCCGCGCCTTCGCGCGCGATCGCCAGCGACAAGACGGCAATCTCTCACGGCATCCTCGGCCTGGTCGCTCCTGACGATCCGGAACGAGCATCTGCCGCGAAAAGCCGACTACCGGCGCCATTGAACCTTACGGCCCGCCCTTCGTTGTTGAGGGGAGAGCAGGGAGAGTGGCCATGGTACAGCGCAACCTTCTGGCGATCAGCGTGGCGGCTGCGATCGTGCTCGTCGTCGCGCCGCAGGCGCATGCTGCGGGCTTCTTGGACGATCTGGCGCGCGCCTTGTTCGGGCGGCCGCCACCGCCGCCGGCCTTCATCATGGGCGAACCCTTGGAGATGACGGTGAAGCCGAAGCGTCATAGGGTCCGCGCAGCGTCGGCGCATGCCCGCCCGGCCGCACCGGCGATCAAGCTCGACCCGGCGACCGACCCCGAGTGGTACCTGCGCGATCCGACGCTGCGTAAGGGCGATATCCTCGTCACGCACAGCGGCGTGGTCGTCTTCGAAGGACGCGCTTCCAGCCAGCATTCGGCCGCCGATTTCGCGAGCCTCAGCGAGGCGCGCCGCATCTCGAAGGTGCAGCGCGAGGCGATCCAGACGGCGGCCGCTGGCGGACGCTCCTTCTTCGCCAACAATCCGCCGGCGCAGCTGGGCGCCACGGTACAGGGGGCCAAGTTCGAGCCCGCGGCGGCGCGGCTTCAATAGGTCGCGCGGCCGCCCGACAGATCGAACACGGCGCCGGTCGAGAAGCTGCAGCGATCGCTGGCGAGCCAGGCAACCAGCTCGGCCAGTTCCTCGACCTTGCCCAGCCGCTTGAGCGGGCTCTTGCCGACCATGGTCGCGACCGTCTCAGCGCTCATCTGCAGCAGCAATTCGGTCTCGATCGCGGCCGGCGCGACCGCATTGACCAGCACGCCGCTGCCGGCGAGTTCCTTGCCCTGCGCCTTGGTCAGCGCGATCACGCCGGCCTTGGCGGCGCTGTAGGCGGAAAGCGTCGGCGTGCCCTCCTTGCCGGCCAGCGAGGCGATGTTGACGATGCGGCCGTGGCCGCGTGGCACCATCGCCGCCGCGACCGCGCGCGAGCACAGGAAGGTGCCGGTCAGGTTGACGGCCTGGACCTTCTGCCACTGCGCCAGCGGCGTTTCCGCCACCGTGGTCGAAGGGCCGGTCAGGCCGGCATTGTTGACGAGCACCGCGATCGGGCCGTGCTGGCGCTCGGTCGCCGCGAGGGCGGCGGAGACCTGGGCCTCATCGGCAACGTCGCAGGCGACGAAGGCATGGCTGCCTGCGCCCGGAGCAAGGTCCCAGACGACCGGCGTCAACCCGTCCTGCGCCAGTCTCTGCACAACCGCGAGGCCGATGCCCTTGGCCCCGCCGGTGACGACCGCTACGCGGTCCGAACGGCCTGTGCTCACGCGGCCTTGGCCTCTTCGAGCCGTGCGGCGACGAGCTTGCGCAGGCCGCGCAGATCCTTGACGAAGCCGCGAATGCCTTCGGCGAGCTTCTCGGTCGCCATCGCATCCTCGTTCATGGCGAAGCGGAAGGCCTTCTCGTCGAGCACGATGCGCTCCGGCGCCTTGCCGGCGGCTTCCGGCGAGAGCTTGCGCGGCAGCTCGCCGGTCGCGGCCTGGAGCTCGTCGAGCAGGCCGGGGCCGATGGTCAGCCGGTCGCAGCCGGCCAGCGCCTCGATCTCGCCGGTGTTGCGGAAGGAGGCGCCCATCACCACCGTGTCGATGCCATGGGCCTTGTAGTAGCTGTAGATGGCGCGGACCGAGACGACGCCGGGATCGGTCTCGGCCGTGTAGGGGCCGCCGCCGGCCTTGACGTGCCAGTCGAGGATGCGGCCGACGAAGGGCGAGACCAAGAAGGCCTTCGCATCGGCGCAGGCAACGGCCTGCGGCAGCGCAAACAGCAGCGTCAGATTGCAGTCGATGCCCTCGGCCTGGAGAACGCGGGCGGCCTGGATGCCCTCCCAGGTCGAGGCGATCTTGATCAGGATGCGCTCGCGCCCGACGCCACGCTCCTTGTAGGCGGCGATGATGGCGCGCGCCTTCTCGATCGTCGCCTGCGTGTCGAAGGAGAGATCGGCATCGACCTCGGTCGAGACCCGGCCGGGAACGATCCTGGTCAGCTCGGTGCCGAAGGTGACGGCGAGTCGGTCGCAGACGGCATTGACCGCAGCCGCGCCACCCTGCCGCCTGCCCCAGGCTATGGCCTCGTCAACGAGGGCGGCATAGGCCGGGGTCTCGACCGCCTTCAGGATCAGGGTGGGGTTGGTGGTGCAGTCCACCGGCTTCAGACGCCGCACCGCCTCGATGTCGCCAGTGTCGGCGACGACGGTGGTCATGGCGCGAAGCTGATCAAGCTTGGAAGCGGTCATCTCTCATCCATACGATCGGTTGCAGGTCGTTCCGTAACATGACGTCTGGCGCGCGACATTGCGAGCCTTGCGAAGCAATCCACGCCTGCGCGCGACGCCTTGTCGCCGCCTCGCCGCCCAATCGGGCAGTGAGACGGGCGATGGCCGGCTCAGCTCTTGACGGCCCCGGAGGTCAGCCCCGCGACCATGTTGTTGCGGAAGCCGTAATAGATCACCGCCGGCGGAATGGCGTAGATCAGGCCGGCCGTCATCAGGAGGTTCCAGGGCGCATCGTCGGCCGAAAGGAACAGGCCGAGGCCGACCGCGAGCGGCAGCTCCTTCTCGCTGGAGAGCAGCAGGAAGGCGTAGAGGTACTCATTCCAGGCGAGCAGCAGCGCATAGATGCCGATCACCACCATGGATGGCTTCATCAGCGGCAGATAGACCATCCGGAAAAGCTGCAGCGAGGTCGCGCCGTCCATGATCGCGGCTTCGTCGAGCTCCTTCGGCAATTTGTCGGAAGCCTGCTTCAGCACCCAGATCGCATAGGGCGAGGCCAGCGCCACCATGGCGAGGATCAGGGCGGTGCGGGTGTTGAGCAGGCCGAAGGTGCCCATCGCCTTGTACATGGGGATGGCGAGGAAGGCGGCCGGGATCAGATAGGTCGCGAGCGCGAAATTCATGATCGAGCGCCCGCCCGGCGCCTTCAGCCGCGAGATCGCGAAGGCGGCGCAAGTCGCGATGAACAGGGTGAGCAGCCCGGTCGAGATCGCGATCAGGAAGCTGTTGAAGAGCTGCAGCCAGAAATTGGTCAGGTAGTAATGCTGCTGCTTGAAGACGATCTGGAAGTTCTGCAGCGTCGGCTGGTCGGGCCAGAGCTTGCCGGCCAGCATCGATTCCTGGTTGGAGATCGACAACACGAAGAGATGGTAGATCGGCAGCAGCGTCCAGATCAGCACCGGAATCGCGATCAGGATCAGCTTGCCCTCGTCGAGAACCCTTTTCATCATTCGGCTCCCTTCGAGAGACGCTTCACCATGAACCAGACCATGGGCAGGATCAGCGGCATGGCGACGATGATCGAGGCGATACCGAGATCGAGATTGTTGTTGCGCATATAGCGGATGCCGAGCGTCGCCAGCACGTGGTTGAGGTCGCCGGGACCGCCACCGGTGAGCAGATAGACGCTGTTGAAGTCGCCCAGCGTCCAGATCATCGAGAGCAGCGTCGAGGTGACGTAGAGCGTCGCCAGGGACGGCCAGGTGATGAAGCGGAACTGCTGCCATTTGTTGGCGCCGTCGACGCTGGCGGCCTCGTAGAGGTCCTGCGCGATGGCGAGCCGACCGGTAACCAGGATCAGCGTCCAGAACGGCAGCGACTTCCAGATGTGGACGACGATCGAGGAGGCGAAGGCGAGCGTCGGGTCAGTCAGCCAGCCCGGCCCTTCCATGATGCCGAACCACTGGAAGAGCTGCTGGTTGATCATGCCGTTCTCGGGATTCAGCATCACCCGGAAGGACAGGATGGTCGGGATCGACGGCACTGCCCAGGGCAGGATGAAGAGCACCAGGATGAAGCGGACCCAGGCGCGCTGGGCGACGAAGAAGCCCGACAGGAACAGCGCGATCAGGAACTTCAGATTCACCGCCACAAACAGGAAGACGACGGTGTTGATCACCGTCCGGATGAAGATCGGATCCGCGAACAGCGCCTTGTAGGACTCAAAGTTCAGGCCGATCCAGAGGCCGTAGGCGACCGGGTAGACCACCATCACGGCGAAGACGAGGACATAGGGCGCGAGCATCAGCACGCCCCAGAAGGCGCGGTCGCGCGCCTGTCCCGAGGTCGCGTCGGCCGAGGCCGGGCTGGAGGTTGCCATCGTTGCGGCGGTCATTTTCTTGTCTCCTCTGCGCTCCGGCCGTCCGAGACGCGTCGGCATCCCGCGGCACAGGCCGCGGGATGCCTTGTCTGTCAGGCAGAGAGGCCTGGCGTCAGCCGGCGATCTGCTTGATGCGGGCGATCATCTCGTCGGTCGCCTGCTCGGGCGAGACCTTGTCGACCAGCACGCGGTTGACGGCCTTGGCCCAGACGTTCTCGGCATTCACCGCCGTGAACTTGTAATTGTAGACGAACTGGAACGGCACCGTGCCATCCTTGTACTGCTTGTAGACGACCGCGCGGTGCGGGTCCTTGCCATCCGACCAGAACGGCGCCTCGATGCCGGCCAGCGTCGTCGAGACCCAGCGCCCGGCCGAGCCCTCGACGAAGGGGCGCAGGTTCTCGTCCTTCATCAGGAAGGCCATGAACTCCTTGCCGCGCTTCTTGTTCTTGCCGTCGGCGAAGACCACCGCGGTCTTCACCGCCGCGAGGTTGGTCATGTTGCTGCCGTCGGGCTTCTTCGGGAACTCGGCGGTGCGGATATTGTCGTAATAGTTCTTCTTGGCCGCGTCGCGCTGTTCCTGCGTCAGGGCCGGATTGTTCATGTCGTCCATATGCTTGCCGGCGATCGAGATCGTCGCGTTATGCGTCGCGATCGTCGTGCGGTTATGGAAGGCGACGTTGTTGTCCGGATCGAGCCAGTTCACCGAAGACGGCGGGGTGCAGCCGCGCTGCATGATGTTGGCATAGGACTTCACCGCCTCGATCATCGCGGCGCGGTTCTTCGGCTGATCGAGAACGATCTTGCCGCTCTCGTCGACGACCTGGGCATCATAGGCGTTGGCGAAAGTCAGGAAGCTGTAGAAGGTGTCGGAAGCCGCGACGCCGAGCGGGTGGCCGACGGCGTAGATGCGCTTGCCCTTGGCGCGTGCCGCGCCCTGGACCTTATCGCACCAGAAGTCCCAGTAGCCGTTCCAGGTCTTCGGAATGTCGGCTTCCTTGAAGCCGAACTCCTCCAGCATGTCCTTCCAATAGGTGATGTGCATCATCTGCTGCTCGACCGGGAAGGCGTAATAGGCCTTCTTGTTGGTCTTGCCGTTCATCAGGAAGGTGGTGGCGAGCGCCTGCGGCTGGAACTCCTTCTTCATCGGCTCGATGACGTCGGTGACGTCCTCGAGCTTGCCCTCGAAGGCCCACTGCCCGGTGGTGCGGAAATCGTAGGTGGTGCAGAAGCCGACATCCGGAGGCGTGCCGGCCTGGACCGCGCCGACCGACTTGGTGACGCAATCCTCGGTCGCGTAGAGGGAGAGGTCGACCTTGACGCCGGTCGCCTTCTGGAACTTGTCGACGACGGAGAGCAGCGCGTCGTCCTCGCCCTTGTAGAAGCCCTTGGTGAACCAGACGGTCACCGTCTCCTGCGAAAGGGCAGCACCGGACCAGCCGACCGCAAGTGCGGCCAGGGCGGCGCCTCCCACCAGGCTACGCATTGATTTCATCGAAAACCTCCCATTTAAAACGTTTAGATTCAGCGTTTCTCGCCGCCTTCGGCCGAACCCTAGTCGAAAATGCCCCCCATAAACAAGCCGTCCGAATGACTGAAATTCGCACATTTCAGACAGCGGGCGAGCACCGGAGCCGACCGCCGGCAGCGCCCTCCGCCGCCGTCTCGCGCCGCATCGCCGGGATTGTCACGGATCTGTCGTCAACGCGGCTTAACGGCCTCGCAGAGGAAGGCCGCACGACCGCCCCGGCGGAACGCAGAAGCAAGCCTTCCATTCCATAGGCCCCCGGAGACTGCCATGCGTTCATACGCAATCGCCGCCGCTTTCGCGCTCGGCCTCGCCCTGCCCGCCATCGATGCTGCCGGCGCGGCCGAGGGCAAGCTCGTGCTCTATACCAGCCAGCCCAACACCGACGCCCAGCAGACGATCGACGCCTTCAAGGCCAAGTACCCGAAGGTCGAGATCAGCTTCGTGCGCGACGGTACGCCGCGGGTGATGGCGAAGCTGCGGGCCGAGTTCGAGGCCGGAGCACCCCAGGCCGATGTGCTCTTGATCGCCGACGCGGTGACGATGGAGGGCCTCAAGAAGGAAGGCCGCCTGCTCGCCCACGACAAGGCGGAAACCGCGGCCTACCCGGCCGGAATCCACGACCCCGCGCGGTTCTGGTTCGCCACCAAGCTGATCACCACCGGCATCGTCTACAACACCAAGGCGACGCTGAAGCCGACGAGCTGGCTCGACCTTGCCAAGCCCGAGGCGAAGAACCTGCTGGCGATGCCGAGCCCGCTGAACTCGGGCGCCGCGATGATCCACACCATCACCCTGACCGGCAGCCTGCCGGGGGGCTGGAGCTTCTACGAAGACCTGCAGAAGAACGGCGCGCTCGCTGCCGGCGCCAATGGCGACATCCTGCGCCAGGTCGCCACCGGCGAGAAGCTTTACGGCATGATCGTCGACTTCATGCCGATCCGCGAGAAGGCCAAGGGCGCGCCCGTCGAGTTCGTCTTCCCGAAGGAGGGCGTCTCGGCGGTCAGCGAGCCGGTCGCGATCCTGAAGACCAGCAAGAACCCGGAAGCCGCCAAGGCCTTCGTCGACTTCCTGATCTCGAAGGAAGGCCAGGAACTCGCGCTGAAGCAGGGCTATGTCGCCGCGCATCCGCAGGTCGCGCTGCCGGCCGGCTACCCGGCTCGCGACGCGATCAAGCTGATGCCGTTCGATGCCGCCAAGGCGCTTGCCGACGAGCCGGCGGCGCGCAAGCGCTTCAGCGCGATCTTTGAGTGAGCCGGTTCGAGTGAGCTGCCCTTGCGAACCCGGCGCGCGCGGATGACGCTCGCCGTCTCATCATCGGACCTGCCGCAGCCCCGGCTGCGGCAGACGCGCTTGCGCCTGGCGCTGCCTCGCCTTGGGCTGCCCGAAGGCCTCGGCCTGCCGGTCGCGGTCACGCTCGTCGCGGCGCTGCTCGGCGCCCTGCCCTTCCTGCGGCTCGCTTTGGCCGCCTTCGCGCCCGGCGGGCAGTTCGCGCCGGGCGCGGCCCTGGACGTGATGGCCAGCCGGTCGGCGGTCAATGCGACCCTGCACAGTTTCGAGACCGCCGGCTTCTCGGCGCTCGGCGCCCTGCTAGTCGGCGGCAGCTTCGCGCTGCTGCTCGGCGTCACCGACCTGCGCGGCAAGCGCCCGCTCGCCTTTTGCCTGGTCTTCTCGATGATGATCGCGCCGCAGGTCGCGGCCCTGGCCTTCCTGAGCCTGTTCGCGCCGAATTCGCCCGTTCTGGCACTGTTCGGCCTTTCCCCAGCGCCCGGCACACCGAACCCGCTGCTCGGCCGCGGCGGCATCATCCTGGTGATGGCGCTGCATCATGCGCCGCTGGTCGCGATCACGCTCTGGACCGGGCTGCGCAGCGTGCCGCATTCGCTGGTCGAGGCCGCCCAGATGGAAGGCGCTTCGCCGCAGGTGATCGTGGCGCGCATCCTCCTGCCGGTGCTGCGGCCGCAGATCGTCGCCGCCGCCCTGCTCGCCTTCGTCGCCGGCATCGGCAATTTCGGCATCCCGGCCTTGCTCGGCCTGCCGGTGAACTACCTCACCTTGCCGACGCTGATCTATCGCCGGCTCTCGAGCTTCGGCCCGGAAGGCCTGCCGGACGCAGCGGCGCTTTCGATCCTGGTCGCTGTCGTCGCCGGGCTCGGCATCCTCGCCGGCATGCTGGCGATGCGGCAGGGCGGCGGGAAGGTCGAGATCGAGCGGCCTTTGCAGCCGTTCTGGCAGCTCGGCCGCGCCCGCCCGCTCGTCGCCTGTGGCCTCTGGCTGCTGCTGGCGCTCAAGCTCGGCCTGCCCCTGCTCGCCTTGCTCGGCGAGGCGCTCACGCCGGCGCTGGGCGTGGCGCTCTCCTGGCAGAGCCTGACCTTCGACAAGTTTGCCGAAGTGCTGCTGCGGCAGGATGCGACGGTGCGGGCCTTCCGCAATTCCTTCCTGTTCGCCGGCACGGCCGCGCTGGTGCTGGCGCTGCTCTCGATCGCCTTTGCCTATGCGCTGGAGCGGCGCATGGGCCGGTTCAGGCGGGCAGTCGAGCTGGTGATCGAACTGCCCTATGCACTGCCAGGCGTGGTCCTCGCCATTGCCTGCATCCTGCTGTTCCTGAAGCCGCTGCCGCTGCTCGGCTTCAGCCTCTACGCCACGCCCTTCATCATCCTGTTTGCCTATCTCGCCCGCTTCCTGCCGCTGGCGCTGAAGGCCCCGGTCGCGGCGATGGCGCAGATCGAGGCGCATCACGAGGAGGCGGCAAAACTCGACGGCGTCACGCTCTGGCAGATGCTGCGTTTCATCGTGGCGCCGATCCTGGCACCGGCGGCGGCAGTGAGCGCGCTGATGGTCTTCCTCGTCGCCTTCAACGAGCTGACCGTCTCAGCCCTGCTCTGGTCATCAGGCACCGAGACGCTCGGCGTCGTGTTGTTCAGCCTGAAGGAGGCGGGGCTCGCCGGTGAGGCGGCAGCCGTTGCGATCAGCGCCTCGGCCGTGATCCTCGTGACGATGCTCGGGCTCGATCTCGCCGGGCGGCGCCTGCCGGCGCAGATCCTGCCCTGGCGGATCTGAGCGCGGCCCCCGCCCGCAGCGACGATCGGGCTGCGAGCAAGTATCCTTGGTCAAGTGTCGTTAGTTAAGCGGAAATTAACGTAACGACATAATGCTTGATCATGATGGAGTTCGTCTTTCTGCAGTAGAACAGCGATCGAAGCCCGCCGCCCCATCAGGCGGCCTCGATCAAGGACGCCTGAGCCCAATGGCCTACCGCGCCGCCGATCGCCTTTCGCAAGGCCCCTTCGCCGATGACCGCAAGATCCTCGTGGTCGAGGACTCGAAGACCTACTCGATCGCGCTCTGCCGCCGCCTGAGCGAAGAGATCGGCCTCGACCTGGTCGCCTGCCGCTCGCTCAACGAGCTGCACGAGGCCGTCACCGAGAACAGCGCGGCCTACACCCTGGCGGTCGTCGACCTCAACCTGCCCGACGCACCGCGTGGCGAGGCGATCGACTTCACCGTCCAGCGCGGCATTCCGACCATCGTCCATACCGGCAGCTTCGACATCGAGACGCGCAACCGGATCATGGAGCGCGACGTCATCGACTATGTCCCGAAGGACAGCGAGTTCGCCCTCGACACCCTGGTCCGCGCCGTCAAGCGCGCGCTGGCCAACCGGCAGACCCGCATCCTCGTCGTCGACGACGTCAAGGCGACCCGCCGGCTGCTCGCCCACATGCTGGCCGTGCAGCAATACGATGTCGTCGAAGTCGGCTCGGGTGCCGAGGCCCTGTCGCTTCTGGAAACCAACCCCGACATCCGGCTGGTCGTGAGCGACTATTACATGCCGGACATGGACGGCTACGAACTCACCCGCCACATCCGCCGCCGCTTTTCCTCCGGCGGCGTGCGCGTAATCGGCGTGTCGTCTTCCAGCGACCGCATGGTCTCAGTGGGCTTCCTCAAGGCCGGGGCCCATGACTTCATTTCGATGCCGTTCGTGCCCGAAGAGCTGCAGTGCCGGATCGCGAGCAATGCCGAAACGCAGGAGCAGATCGCCCAGCTGCGCAATCTGGCCTCGCGCGACGCGCTGACCGGCCTGTTCAACCGCCGCCATTTCTTCGAGCATGCGCCGGCGCTGATTGCCGAGGCGCGAGCGCGAAAGCAGAAGAGCGCGGTCGCGATCCTCGACATCGACGATTTCAAGCAGCTGAACGACAGCCATGGCCATGATCTCGGCGACCGGGCGCTGGCCGGCGTGGCACGCTGCCTCGCGCAATCGGTCGAGGGCAGCGGCAGCCTCCTCGCCCGCATCGGCGGCGAGGAGTTCGCCATCCTGTTTCCCGGCCTCGATGCAAAGGCGGCGATGCGCCGGAGCGACCATGTCCGGCTCGACGTCTCGCACGAGACCGTGACGCTCGGCGAGCACCAGGTCGCTCTCACCGCCTCGATCGGCGTCGCCGAGATCGACGAGAACGGCAGCTTCGACCAGGCGCTGATCGCCGCCGACCGCGCCCTCTATGCCGCCAAGCGCGAAGGCCGCAACCGGGTCTGCATCCAGGCGGCCTGATTCCGCGGTGCCTCAGTCGCTCGCGGCAACCGCGCGCAAAGTGGCAGCGGCAGCCTGCTCGCCCATCAGCAGAGCGCGCGAGGATTTCGCTTCGCGGACGATGAAATCGACGATCGCCCTGACGCGGGCCACTTCCTTCAGGTCGGCATGGACCAGGAGCCAGAAGGAGCGGGTGATCGAGACGCTCTCGGGCAGCACCGGCACGAGCCGCGGCTCGGAGGGCACCATGAAATGGTGGATGACGCCGATGCCGGCCCCCGAGGCGACCGCGTTCATCTGGGCGATCACGCTCGAACTCTGGATCTGGGCCCGCAGGCCCTTGGCGACCTCGTCGAGATAGTCGAGCTCGGGCGTGAAGATCAGGTCGTCGATATAGCCAACGATGCGATGGGCGAAGAGATCCTCGGGCGCCGTGATCGGCGGCATCGATTCAAGGTAGTCGCGCGAGGCATAGAGCCCCAGCCGGTAGTCGCAGAGCTTGCGCGCCACGACCTTGCCCTCCTTGGGCGGCGCGAGCGTGATCGCGACGTCGGCCTCGCGCTTCGACAGCGAGAGCAGCCGCGGCATGGCGATGAGCTGCAGCTCGAGCCCCGGATAGGCCTTGGCCAGCGATGGCAGGCGCGGCGCCAGGAACGAGGTTCCGAACCCGTCCGGGGCACCGATCCTCACTGTTCCGGACAGCGCCATGTCGGCGCCGCCGATCTCGCTCTGGATGGCGAGCGCCTCGGTCTCCATGCTCTCGGCCTTGGCCAGCAACTGCTCGCCATGGCCGGTCAGCGCATAGCCCTGCGGCCGACGCTCGAAGAGCTTGGCCTTGAGCGATTCCTCCAGCGAGGTGATGCGGCGCGAGACCGTGGCATGGTCGGCCCCGAGCCGGCGCGCCGCGGCCGTCAGGCGGCCGGAACGGGCGACGGCGAGGAAGAAGCGCAGATCGTCCCAGTCGAACCGTTCCATGACGCTCCCTCCATATCTGCTTTTATGCACGACAGGCGACCTAATCTCCCTATAGTCGTGCACAAACGATAATGGTAGAGCTAAGTGCAAGCAGGACTTTCGCAGCACAATCGGGGAGGACGCCATGCGTCAGGTCGGTCATTTCATCGGCGGCAAGCATGTCGCCGGCACCTCCGGCCGCAAGGCCGACATCTACCAGCCGATGGACGGCAGCGTGATCGGGCAGGTCGCGCTGGCTTCGCCCGCCGAACTGCGGGCCGCCGTCGAGAACGCCGCCGAGGCGCAGCCGAAATGGGCCGCGGTCAACCCGCAGCGCCGCGCCCGCGTGCTGATGAAGTTCCTCGACCTGATCGCGCAGAACAATGACGAACTCGCCGAGCTGCTCGCCCGCGAGCACGGCAAGACCATTCCCGACGCCAAGGGCGACATCCAGCGCGGCGTCGAAGTCGTCGAGTTCTCGCTCGGCGTGCCCAACCTGATGAAGGGCGAGTTCACCGACGGCGCCGGCCCGGGCATCGACATCTACTCGCTGCGCCAGCCGCTGGGCGTCGTCGCCGGCATCACCCCGTTCAACTTCCCGGCGATGATCCCGCTCTGGAAGCTCGCCCCGGCGATCGCCTGCGGCAATGCCTTCATCCTGAAGCCTTCGGAGCGCGATCCCGGCGTGCCGATGCGCTTCGCCGAATTGTTCATCGAGGCAGGCGGCCCTCCCGGCATCCTCAATGTCGTCAACGGCGACAAGGAAGCAGTCGACGCGATCCTCGACGATCCCGACATCAAGGCGATCGGCTTCGTCGGCTCGACCCCGATCGCCGAATACATCTACAGCCGCGGCTGCGCCAACGGTAAGCGGGTGCAGTGCTTCGGCGGCGCCAAGAACCACATGGTCATCATGCCGGACGCCGACATGGACCAGGTGGTCGATGCGCTGATCGGCGCCGGCTACGGCTCGGCCGGCGAGCGCTGCATGGCGATCTCGGTCGCGGTCCCGGTCGGCAAGGCGACCGCCGACGAGTTGGTGAAGCGGCTCATCCCCCGCGTCGAAAGCCTCAAGATCGGCCCCTCGACCGACACTGCCGCCGATTACGGCCCGGTCGTCACCAAGGCGGCGATGGAGAAGATCAAGTCCTATATCGATGTCGGCATCGGCGAAGGCGCCAAGCTCGTCGTCGACGGCCGCGACTTCAAGATGCAGGGCTACGAGAACGGCTTCTATGTCGGCGGCTGCCTGTTCGACAACGTCACCAAGGACATGCGCATCTACAAGGAAGAGATCTTCGGCCCGGTGCTCTCCGTCGTCCGCGCCGAAACCTATGACGAGGCGCTGAAGCTCACCAACGACCACGAATACGGCAACGGCACCGCGATCTACACCCGCGACGGCGATGCGGCGCGCGACTTCGCCTCGAAGGTGCAGGTCGGCATGGTCGGCATCAACGTGCCGATCCCGGTCCCGCTCGCCTACTACACCTTCGGCGGCTGGAAGCGTTCCTCCTTCGGCGATCTCAACCAGCACGGGCCGGACTCGATCCGCTTCTACACCAAGACCAAGACCGTGACGGCGCGCTGGCCTTCCGGCATCAAGGACGGTGCGAGCTTCGTCATCCCGACGATGGGCTGAGGCCGGCGGCGAAGGAGACCAGGGCATGTTCTCCCTCACCGAAGACCAGATCGCCATCCGCGACATGGCCCAGGGTTTCGCAACCGAGACCCTGGCGCCGCATGCCGTGCGCTGGGACGAGGAGAAGCATTTCCCGGTTGCGGAAATGCGCCAGGCGGCAGCGCTCGGCATGGGCGGCATCTACATCCGCGACGATGTCGGCGGCTCCGGCCTATCGCGCCTCGACGCGGCGGTGATCTTCGAGGCGCTCTCGACCGGCTGCCCGACGGTCGCCGCCTATATCTCGATCCACAACATGTGCGCCTGGATGATCGACCGCTACGGCGCGGAGGAGCAGCGGCAGAAGTTCCTGCCGAAACTCTGCAGCATGGAGCATCTGGCGAGCTATTGCCTGACCGAGCCTGGCGCCGGCTCCGATGCCGCCGCCCTGAAGACCAAGGCGGTGCGCGACGGTGAGCATTATGTGCTCGACGGCCAGAAGCAGTTCATCTCCGGCGCCGGCGTCGCCGACATCTATGTCGTGATGGTGCGCACCGGCGAGGCCGGCCCGTCAGGCATCTCGACCATCTTGGTGGAGAAGGGCACGCCCGGCCTCTCCTTCGGCGCCAATGAAAAGAAGATGGGCTGGAACGCCCAGCCGACACGGGCGGTGATCTTCGAGAACTGCCGGGTGCCGGTCGCCAACCGGATCGGCCCCGAGGGCATCGGCTTCAAGATCGCCATGGCGGGGCTCGACGGCGGGCGGCTCAATATCGGCGCCTGCTCGATCGGCGGGGCGCAGGGCGCGCTCGACAAGGCGCTGGGCTATGCGCAGGAGCGAAAAGCCTTCGGCGCCCGCATCGCCGATTTCCAGGCGTTGCAGTTCAAGCTCGCCGACATGGCGACTGAGCTCGAGGCGGCGCGAACCTTCCTCTGGCGGGCCGCGGCGGCGCTCGACGAGAAGACCCCGGATGCGACCAAGCTCTGCGCCATGGCCAAGCAGGTCGCGACCGACACCGGTTTCGAGGTCGCCAACCAGGCGCTGCAGATCCATGGCGGCTATGGCTATCTCGCCGATTACGGCATCGAGAAGATCGTCCGCGACCTGCGCGTTCACCAGATCCTGGAAGGCACCAACGAGGTGATGCGGATGATCGTGGCTCGAAGCCTCGTAGGCCGCGCCAAGGGGAACTGAACCGATAGCCGTCATTCCCGGGCGAAGCGAAGCGCAGACCCGGGAATCTTCTGCAAGAGATGCTCGGGTCAAGCCCGAGCATGACGTCAAGGATCACGGGAGAGAACGACCATGACCACCATCGCCTTCATCGGCCTCGGCAATATGGGCGGGCCGATGGCCGGCAACCTCGTCAAGGCGGGGCACACGGTCAACGCCTTCGACCTGTCGCAGGCTTCCAAGGACGCCGCCGCCGAACTCGGCGTCGGCATCGCCACTTCGGCGAAGGACGCCGTGGCCGGGGCCGAGATCATCGTCACCATGCTGCCAGCAGGCAAGCATGTGCTCGGCGTCTTCGCCGACATGCTGCCGGCGGTAGCGCCGGGGGCGCTGGTGATCGATTCCTCGACCATCGACGTCGAGAGCGCCCGCAAGGCGCATGCGCTGGCGGCCGAGCGCGGCTGCCTATCGCTCGACGCTCCGGTCTCGGGCGGCGTCGGCGGCGCGAAGGGCGCGACGCTGACCTTCATGGTCGGCGGCAGCGACGAGGCCTTCGCCAAGGGCGAGCCGATCCTCTCCGCCATGGGCCGCCGCGTCGTGCATTGCGGCCAGGCCGGCAACGGCCAGGCGGCGAAGATCTGCAACAACATGATCCTCGGCATCTCGATGATCGGCGTCTCGGAGGCCTTCGTGCTCGCCGAGAAGCTCGGCCTGTCGCATCAGGCGCTGTTCGACGTCGCCTCTACCTCGTCCGGCCAGTGCTGGTCGCTGACCACCTATTGCCCGGTGCCCGGCCCGGTGCCGACCTCTCCGGCCAACAACGAATACAAGCCGGGCTTCGCCTCGGCACTGATGCTGAAGGACCTGAAGCTGTCGCAGGAAGCGGCCCAGGCGGCCGGCGCCTCGACGCCGCTCGGTGCCGCTGCGGCCCAGCTCTACGGCCTCCACAATGCCTGGGGCGAAGGCGGCACGGACTTCTCCGGCATCATCCATCTGCTGCGCGGCCGCGACGGAGGTTAGCCCCGCGCCAGCCGCGCAGCCGGGGTCATTCGCGCGCATACGAATTCTTCGTGTTCGGCCGTTCCGGTCGAACCGAAAGCGCGCTAGGACGGGAGTCATGAACGACGCCTCCCGCCCCCGCGAACGCTCCGCCCTCACCGGCTTCGCAACCAACCCACTCGACCGACGCGGCGACCAGCGCGACCAGCCCGACGCGGTCGCGCGCTACCGCGCCAGCCCGGGCACGCGCCACGTCATCGTCGCGGGCGAGACGCCGATCCTGCGGCGCACCGGGCCCGAGAGCCAGACGATCTGGTTCGACGAGAAGCAGGCCGACGGTGTCGGCAAGGCGCTCGACGAGGTTTTCCTCGGCGTCCATCCGGACGGGGATGCGTGCTTTGGCCGGCTGATCGAGCGCCAGCTCGCTGATGCGCTGCGCGAACGCGAAGACCTGCTCGTCAGCGATCTGCGCAGCGTCGCGCTCAAGCGCCTCGTGCCACCCGAGGAAGTCGGCCCGCTCGGCGAGGCCAAGGCGATCCTCGACTGGCACGCAAGGCACCGCTTCTGCGCCAATTGCGGCGGCCCTGCCTTGATGGTCAGCGGCGGCTGGCGCCGCGAATGCGCGCAATGCGGCGCACTCCACTTCCCGCGCACCGACCCGGTCGTGATCATGCTGGCGGTGCGCGGCGACAAATGCCTGCTGGCCCGCCAGGCCCGGTTCGCGCCGAAGATGTATTCCTGCATCGCCGGCTTCCTCGAGCCCGGCGAGACCCTCGAGGACGCCGTGCGCCGCGAGACCTGGGAGGAGGCCGGCCTGCGCACCGGCGCGGTGCGCTATGTCGCCTCGCAGCCCTGGCCCTTCCCGAGCTCGCTGATGATCGGCTGCATCGCCGAGGCGCTGAACGACGACATCGTGCTCGACGGTACCGAGCTCGAGGATGGTCGCTGGTTCAGCCGCGAGGAGGCGCTGCTGATGATCGACGGCCGGCACCCGGACGGGCTGGCTTGCCCGCAGCACATCGCGATCGCCAATACCATCCTGAAGGCCTGGGCGGTCGACGGCGAGGAACCGTAAGGCGCGTCTTCCTTCTCCGCTTGGGGGAGAAGGTGGCAGCGCGAAGCGCTGGCGGATGAAGGAAACCTTGCCGCCGGACAAGAAAAAGGGCCGCTGACGCGACCCTTCCCTCATCCATCTGCTTTGCAGACACCTTCTCTCCCGAGGGGAGAAGGAAGTTTCGCCTACTCCCCCGCTTCCGGAAACGTCTCGCGGAAGGGATGGGCCGGGTAGACGCCGAGGATCTTCATCTCCTTGGAGAAGTAGGAGAGCTCGTCGAGCGCGCGCTTCAGCTCGGGATCGTCGGGATGCCCCTCGACATCGCTGTAGAACATCGTCGCGGCGAACTGGCCGTCGACCATGTAGCTTTCCAGCTTGGTCATGTTGATGCCGTTGGTCGCAAAGCCGCCGAGCGCCTTGTAGAGGGCGGCCGGGATGTTCCGGACCTGCCAGATCAGCGTCGTGACGGTCTTGCCGGTGCCATGGCGGGCGAATTCCGGGTATTTCGAGAGGATGACGAAGCGGGTGGTGTTGTGCTTCTCGTCCTCGATATCCTCCATCAGGATCTTGAGCCCGTAGACGTCGGCGGCGATATGCGGCGCGATCGCGGCGCGGGTGACGTCGGCGGCCTCCGCCACCTGCCTCGCCGAGCCTGCCGTATCGGCCGCGACCTCGGCCTTGAGGCCGAGCTTGCGGATGATCTTGCGGCACTGGCCGAGCGCGTGGATGTGGCTCTGCACCGTCTTCAGCGTCGCCAGCGTCGCGCCCTCGACCGCCATCAGATGGAAGCGGATCGGCAGGAAATGCTCGCCGATGATGTGCAGCCCCGAACGCGGCAAGAGATGGTGGATGTCGGCGACGCGGCCGGCGATCGAATTGTCGATCGGGATCATGCCATAGCGCGCCGTGCCCTCGGAGACGGCGGCGAGCGCGTCCTCAAAGGTCGGGCAGGGCAGCAACTCGCAGTCCGGGAACGCCTGCAGGGCGGCCTGCGACGAGAAGGCGCCGGGCTCGCCCTGGTAGGATACGACGACAGACATGGGTCTTCAGGCTCCGGCGCGGGATGTCAGGAACGCGCGCGCGCGGTCCAGGTCGGGGGGAGTATCGACGCCTCGCGGGACGTGATCGATGATCATGGCGTCGATGCGCATGCCATCCTCGAGCGCCCGCAGCTGCTCGAGCTTCTCGCGCAGTTCGAGCGGCGATTGCGGCAGGCTGACGAAGCGGTCGAGCGCGCGGCGGCGATAGGCGTAGAGGCCGACATGGTGATAGAGCGGCCCTTCGCCATAAGGCGCCGCCGCCCGGGTGAAATAGAGCGCGCGCATGCGGCCCGGCGAGACCTCGCTGCCGACCAGCTTGACGACGCTCGGCGCCGTCTTCTCTTCCTCGTCGGTGATGATGCCGGCCAGCGTCGCGATATCGACAGCCGGATCGGCAAGCGGCTCCACCGCCGCGGCGATCGCCGTCGGCGCCAGCGTCGGGAAATCGCCCTGGACATTGACGATGATGTCGTGCCGGCCCTCGGGATCGACGATGTCGGCCGCCTCCTTGATGCGGTCGGAGCCGGTCTGGTGCGCGGGGCTGGTCATCACCGCCCGCCCGCCGGCCTGCTCGATCGCTTCCACGATGCGTGCCTCGTCGGTCGCGACGACGACCTCGCCGACACCCGATTCCACCGCCCGGCGCCAGACGCGAACGATCATCGGCTCGCCCAGGATGTCGGCCAGCGGCTTGCCGGGCAGGCGCGTCGCCTGCATGCGGGCAGGGATCAGGATCAGCGGATTTGGCATCGTGGCGGGTTTGCTCGGCAGAAGCGTCAAATGGTCTCAAAGCGGAGCGTGCTTATACGAGTTGCAATGCAGCGCGCAAAGCGGTTAAGCAGCCTGCGAGTGCCGGAGTGCGCGAGCCTTCGGCCAGAGCGCTATCTTGCTTCGCGCGCTGCGAGGCCGGGAGTCCCGAGACGATGAATATCGAACTGAACAAGATCGCCGGCGCGGGGCTCTCGACGCTGCTCGTGGTGATGGCGCTGAACATGGGCGCCGGGATCGTCTTCGCGCCGAAGAAGCCGGCCGTGCCGGGCTTCGACCTGCCGAGCCTGGAGCCGAGCGCTGCCGGCGGTGGTGCGGCCGCGGCCGCGGCGGTCGAAGAGCCGATCGCGGTGCGTCTCGCCAAGGCCGATCCGGCCAAGGGCGAAAAGGCGATCGGCGCCTGCAAGGCCTGCCATACCTTCGAGAAGGGCGGCGCCAACAAGGTCGGCCCGCATCTCTATGATGTCTATAGCCGCAACGAGGGTTCGGTTGCTGGGTTCGGCTATTCGGCCGCGATGAAGGGTCGTGGCGACAAGACGTGGGACGCCGAGGCGCTCGACCACTTCCTGAAGAATCCGAAGGCTTACGTTCCGGGCACCATCATGGCCTTCGCCGGCCTGAGCAAGCCCGAACAGCGCGCCGACGTCATCGCCTATCTGAACACGCTGGCCGACGCGCCGAAGCCGCTCCCGAAGCCCTGATCCGACAGCGGCTTTTCGCATCAATGTGACTTCGCGAGCCGGGCCGAAAGCCCGGCTTTTGCTTGTGGTCGCCATGCAATTGCCGTCACCATGCCGGCGAATGCGCAGGGCGCTGGCTTTGGCCCGCCACGACGACATAATCAGGGCACGAATCGCAAGGGGACTGGAATGGCTGTGCGGATCACACGTCGCAGGCTGCTGGAGGCCGGTGGCGCCCTGCTCGGAGCCGCGAGCCTGCCGGGCGGGCTCGCCCTGGCGCAGGAGACCGAGGTCCATGGCCTCTCGACCTTCGGCGAGCTCGCCCTGCCGCCCGACTTCCCGCATTTCGCCTATGTCAATCCGAAGGCACCCAAGGGCGGCTCGATCACCGTCCAGATCAAGCGCGGCGGCGGCAACCAGAGCTTCGACACCTTCAACACGCTCAACACCTATGTGCTTCAGGGCGACGGCGCCGCCGGCATGGACGCCTGCTTCGACAGTCTGATGGCCGGTTCGGGCGACGAGCCGGGCTCGCTCTACGGCCTCTTGGCGAAGAGCGTCGCGGTCTCCCAGGACAAGCTGACCTACCGTTTCCGGATGCGGCCTGAAGCGAAATTCCATGACGGCTCGCGCGTCACCGCCGGCGATGTCGCCTTCTCGCTCAATCTGCTCAAGAGCAAGGGCCATCCAACCTATCGGCTGATCCTCGCCGAGATGGAGTCAGCCGCCGCGGAGAGTGATGACCTCATCGTCGTCAAGCTCTCGCCCAAGCGCAGCCGCGACCTGCATTTGATCGTCGCCGCCCTGCCGGTGTTCTCGGAGAAGTTCTGGTCGACCCGCAATTTCGAGGCCTCGACGCTCGAGCCGCCGCTGGGCTCGGGCGCCTATAAGGTCGGGCGCTTCGAACAGGGCCGCTTCATCGAGTTCGATCGCGTACCCGACTATTGGGCCAAGGATCTGCCGGTGAATGTCGGCATCAATAATTTCGACCGCGTCCGCTGGGAGTATTTCCGCGACCGGCAAGTCGCCTTCGAGGCGTTCAAGAGCGGCGTCATCACCTTCCAGGAGGAGTTCACCTCGCGAATCTGGGCGACCGGTTACGACTTTCCGGCGATCAAGGAAGGCAAGGTCAAGAAGGAGGCGCTGCCGAAGACCGAGCCGATCGGCTCGCAGGGCTGGATCTATAATCTGCGCCGCGAGAAATTCGCCGACCCGCGCATCCGCGAGGCGCTCGGCCTCGCCTTCGATTTCGAATGGACCAACAAGAACATCATGTTCTCGTCCTTCTCGCGGGCGACCTCCTATTTCGAGAACTCCGACTCCAAGGCCACGGGCAAGCCTTCGCCGGAGGAGCTCGCTTTGCTCGAACCCTTCCGCGGCCAGGTGCCGGACGAGGTCTTCGACGAGCCTTTCCTGCCGCCGGTCAGCGACGGTTCGGGCAGCGACCGCGCTTTGCTGCGCCGTGCCGACGAGATGCTGCGCGCCGCCGGCTGCAAGCGCGACGGCAACGTGCTGAAGCTGCCGAACGGCCAGCCCTTCGAGATCGAGTTCCTCGATTCGACGCCGTCGCTGCAGCCGCATACCCAGCCCTTCCAGGCCAATCTCAAGCGGCTCGGCATCAACGCGACCTCGCGCATCGTCGACGGCGCGCAGTATCAGCGCCGGCTCGACGAGTTCGACTTCGACGTCATCAGCCGGGCGATGAGTGGCAGCTCGATCCCAAGCGACTCATTGCGCGTCGTCTACGGCTCGGAAGCGGCGAAGACGCGGGGCTCGCGCAATGTCGGCGGCATTTCGAGCCCGGCGATCGACGCGATGCTCGACAAGATCGGCCAGGCCGACAGCTACGCCGAGGTCGTCGTGGCGGCCAAGTGCCTCGACCGGCTGCTGCGCGCCGGGCGCTACTGGATCCCGATGTGGTGGAACGCCAGCGAATGGCTGGCCTATTGGGACATGTACGAGCGCCCGCAGACCAAGCCGAAATACTCCTCCGGCGCGCCCGCGATCTGGTGGTACGATCCCGAAAAGGCGAAGCGGATCGGGAAGGCGTGATGGTGCGAGGAACCGCCGTCATTCCGGGGCTTTGTGCAGCAAAGAACCCGGAACCCATGAACACCGGCCAGCATCCGAACCCCTGTGTCCACGCCGCAGCCACCCATCTGAAACGTCGTGGTCATGGGTTCCGGGCTCAGGCCTTCGGCCCGCCCCGGAATGACGCCGCATGCTGAACTACATTGCCCGGCGCCTGGCGCTGATGGTGCCGACTCTGTTCGGCATCCTCTTGATCTCCTTCGTCATCGTGCAGTTCGCGCCCGGCGGGCCGGTCGAGCGCGTGATCTCGCAATTGCAGAACCCCAATAGCGGCGCGGCCGAGCGGGTCGGCGGCGGCTCGGGCGGCGACGCCGGCGCGCAGTCGATGGACGCCGGCTCGGCCTATCGCGGCGCGCAGGGGCTCGACCCCGCCTTCATCAAGGAGCTCGAGAAGCAGTTCGGCTTCGACAAGCCGGCGCATGAGCGCTTCTTCAAGATGCTGAAGGACTACGCCACCTTCGACTTCGGCCGCAGCTATTTCCGCGATGCGCCGGTGCTGCAACTGATCAAGGAGAAGCTGCCGGTCTCGATCACGCTCGGCCTCTGGATGACCCTGCTATCCTATGCGATCTCGATCCCGCTCGGCATCCGCAAGGCGGTGAAGGACGGCTCGCGCTTCGACACCTGGACCAGCGCGGTCGTGATCGTCGGCTACGCCATTCCTGGGTTCCTGTTCGCGATCCTCTTGATCGTGCTCTTCGCTGGCGGCTCGTTCTGGCAGATCTTCCCGCTGCGCGGCCTGACCTCCGAGAACTGGGCGCAGCTTGGCCCGCTCGAAAAAGTGCTCGACTATCTCTGGCACATCGCGCTGCCGGTGACGGCGATGGCGCTCGGCGCCTTCGCGACCTCGACGCTCCTGACCAAGAACTCCTTCCTCGACGAGATCCGCAAGCAATATGTGCTGACGGCGCGGATGAAGGGGCTGTCGGAGCGCGGCGTGCTCTATGGCCATGTCTTCCGCAACGCCATGCTGATCGTCATCGCCGGCTTCCCGGGCGCCTTCGTGCACGCGCTGTTCGCCGGCTCGCTCCTGATCGAGACGATCTTCTCGCTCGACGGGCTCGGGCTCCTGTCCTTCGAAGCGATCGTCAATCGCGATTATCCGGTGGTCTTCGCCAATCTCTACATCTTCTCCCTGATCGGCCTCGTCGTGCACCTGATCACCGACCTGACCTATGCCTGGGTCGACCCGCGCATCGACTTCGAATCGCGGGAGGCCTGAAATGGGCGACACGCTGCTCGACGTCCCGCCGCCTGCCCTGCGCAGCGCCGCACCCGCCAGCGCCCCTGCCCAGGCTCGGCAGGGCTGGCTCAAGCTCTCGCCGATCAACCGGCGCCGGCTCAACAGCTTCAAGGCCAACAAGCGCGGCTGGTGGTCGCTGTGGATCTTCCTCACCCTGTTCGTGCTCTCGCTCTTCGCCGAGTTCATCGCCAACGACCGCCCGCTCATCGTCCGCTACAAGGGCGAGACGCTGTTTCCGGTCGCGGTGAACTACCCCGAGGAGAAATTCGGCGGCTTCCTCGCCACCACCGACTATCGCGACCCGACCATCGCCAAGGAGATCTCAGCGAATGGCTGGGCGCTCTGGCCGCTGATCCGCTATTCCTACCGCACGCATAATCTCGATCTGCCGGTGCCTGCCCCTGCCCCGCCGACCTGGCTGCTCAAGGACGAGCAATGTCGCCCGATCGCCGAGCGAACCGGCGGCATGACCTGCCGCGAGATCGAATGGAACTGGCTCGGCACCGACGACCAGGGCCGCGACGTCGTCGCCCGGCTGATCTACGGTTTCCGCATCTCGATCCTGTTCGGGCTGATCCTGGCCTCGATCTCCTCGGTGATCGGCATCGCGGCCGGCGCGATTCAGGGCTATTTCGGCGGCTGGACCGACCTGATCTTCCAGCGCGTCATCGAGATCTGGACGTCGATCCCGGCGCTCTACCTCTTGATCATCGTCGCGGCGATCATCACGCCGAGCTTCTTCGTGCTGCTCGGCATCCTCTTGCTGTTCTCCTGGGTGGCGCTGGTCGGCGTGGTGCGCGCCGAATTCCTGCGGGCGCGCAATTTCGAATATGTCCGCGCGGCCCGGGCCCTCGGGCTCACCGACAGGGCCATCATGGTCAAGCACCTTTTACCCAACGCCATGGTCGCGACGCTGACTTTCCTGCCCTTCATCCTGAACGGCTCGATCACCACGCTGACCTCGCTCGACTTCCTCGGCTTCGGCCTGCCGCCCGGCTCACCCTCGCTCGGCGAGCTTCTGGCGCAGGGCAAGGCCAATCTGCAGGCGCCCTGGCTCGGCCTCTCCGGCTTCGTGGTGATCGCGCTGATGCTGTCGCTGCTGATCTTCATCGGCGAGGCCGTCCGGGATGCCTTCGACCCGAGGAAGACCTTCGCGTGAGCACAAGTCCCCTCCTCTCTGTCCAGGACCTTTCCGTCGCCTTTCGTCAGGGCGGGCAGGAGACGCTCGCCGTCGACCGGGTGTCCTTTCAGCTCGCCAAGGGTGAGACGCTCGCCATCGTCGGCGAATCCGGTTCGGGAAAATCGGTCTCGGCGCTGTCGATCCTGAAGCTGCTGAACTATCCGGCGGCGTATCACCCGTCCGGCAAGGTGCTGTTCAACGGGCAGGACCTGATCGCGGCCGACGAGGACGCGATGCGCAAGGTGCGCGGCAACGACATCACCATGGTGTTCCAGGAGCCGATGACCTCGCTCAACCCGCTGCACACCATCGCGCGGCAGATCGGCGAAATCCTCGAACTGCACAAGGGCCTGCGCGGCGAGAAGGCGCGCGCCCGCACGCTCGAACTGCTCGCGCTGGTCGGCATCCGCGATGCGGAAAGCCGGCTCGAGGCCTATCCGCACCAGCTCTCCGGCGGCCAGCGCCAGCGCGTGATGATCGCGATGGCGCTCGCCAACGAGCCCGACCTCTTGATCGCCGACGAGCCGACGACGGCGCTCGACGTCACGGTTCAGGCCCAGATCCTGACCCTGCTCAAGGAATTGCAGACGCGGCTCGGCATGGCCGTGCTGTTCATCACCCATGATCTCGGCATCGTCAGGCGCATCGCCGACCGCGTCTGCGTGATGCTGAAGGGCAGGATCGTCGAGCAGGGCCCGGTCTCCGAGATTTTCGAACGGCCGCAGCACGACTATACGCGACGCCTGCTCGCGGCGGAGCCCAAGGGCCGTCCAGCGCCGGTGGCCGAAGGAGCGGCAACGCTGCTCGAAGCCGGGCCGATCAAGGTCTGGTTTCCGATCAAGACCGGCTTCCTGCGCCGCACGACCAGCCATGTGAAGGCGGTGGACGGCATCTCGGTGAAAGTGCGCGAGGGCGAGACCCTCGGCGTCGTCGGCGAATCCGGCTCCGGCAAGACGACGCTCGGCCTCGCCATCCTCCGGCTGATCGCCTCGGACGGGCCGATTCTCTTCCTCGGCGACCGCATCGACGGACTCAAGGCCGCGGCCGTCCGGCCGAAGCGCAAGGATCTGCAGGTCGTCTTCCAGGACCCTTATGGCTCGCTCTCGCCGCGCATGTCGGTAGCCGAAATCGTCGCCGAAGGCCTCACCGTCCAGCAGAGCGGCCTCAGCTACCCGCGCCAGCGCGAGATCGTGGCGCAGGCGCTCGCCGATGTCGGGCTCGATCCCGCCGCCATGGACCGCTATCCGCACGAATTCTCGGGCGGCCAGCGCCAGCGTATCGCGATCGCCCGCGCCATGGCGCTCGACCCGAAATTCGTCGTGCTCGACGAGCCGACCTCGGCGCTCGACATGTCGGTGCAGGCGCAGATCGTCGACCTGCTGCGCGAGCTCCAGACCAGGCGCAAGCTCGGCTATCTCTTCATCAGCCACGACCTCAAGGTGGTCAGGGCGCTGTCGCACCGGGTGGTGGTGATGCAGAACGGCAAGGTCGTCGAGGAAGGCCCGGCGGAGGAGATCTTCGCGCGGCCGCGCGAGGCCTATACCCAGGCGTTGCTCGCCGCGGCGCTCAATCTCGTGCCGGCCGAAGCGGCCGCTGTGCGGGACTGACGATGACCCGCGCCATCCTGATCGTGCTCGACTCCGTCGGCTGCGGCGGCGCCGAGGATGCCGCCGCCTATGGCGACGCCGGCGCCGATACTCTCGGCCATATCGCGCAGGCCTGCGCCACCGGCCAGGGCGACCGGGAGGGCCTGCGCAGCGGCCCGCTGACCCTGCCCAATCTGGCAAGGCTGGGGCTGAGCCAGGCCTGCGAAGCCTCGACGGGCAAGCCGCTGGCCGGCCTCGTGCGGTCCGAAGCGCCGCAGGGGCAGTACGGCTATGGCGTCGAGATCAGCCAGGGCAAGGACACCCCGTCCGGCCATTGGGAGATCGCCGGCTGCCCGGTGCCGTTCAAATGGGGTTACTTCACCGCGCTGGAGAACTCGTTCCCGGCCGATCTCGTCGCAGCCATCATCCGCGAAGGCGCCCTGCCCGGCATCCTCGGCAACAAGCACGCCTCGGGCACCGCGGTGATCGACGAGCTCGCCGGTGAGCACATCACGACCGGAAAGCCGATCTGCTACACCTCGGTCGACTCGGTGCTGCAGATCGCGGCCCATGAGGAGCATTTCGGGCTGGAGCGGCTCTACGCGCTCTGCCGCAAGGTGCGCGTGCTGGTCGACCCGCTGCGGATCGGCCGGGTCATCGCCCGCCCCTTCGTCGGCTCGGCCGAGACCGGCTTCCACCGCACCGGCAACCGCAAGGACTTTTCGATCCCGCCGCCGAACGAGACCATCCTCGACCGCCTGGCGCAGCAGGGCCGCGAGATCGTCACCGTCGGCAAGATCGGCGACATCTTCGCCCATCGCAACACCGGCCTGGAGATCAAGCCCTTCGGCAATGCCGCGATGTTCGCGGCCGCGCTCGAAGCGATCGAGAAGCTGCCGGATGGCGGCTTCTGCTTCGTCAACCTGGTCGATTTCGATACCGAATACGGCCATCGCCGCGACATTCCGGGCTATGCCGCGGCGCTGGAGGCGTTCGACCGTGAGTTGCCCGCGCTGGAGGCCAGGCTGAAGCTCGGCGACATCGTCGTGATCACCGCCGACCATGGCAACGATCCGAGCTGGCCGGGCACCGACCATACCCGCGAACATGTGCCGATCCTCGCCTTCGGCCCCGGTCTGCCGGCCGGGCCGATCGGCCGGCGCGAGAGCTTCGCCGACATCGCCGCGAAGCTCGGGACCTGGCTCGGCGTCGGCCCGGTCGGGCCGGGGCGGAGCTGGTAGCCGAAGCCTCAGGCGACGGCGACCTTCTCGCAGAACGCCGCAACCTCGCGGCGGATCCGGGAGGCCTGCTCCGCCAGATCGTCGGAGGAGACCTGCAGCTCGGCCGCCGCGTCATGCGTGCGCGCCGTCACCGTCCTGAAGCTGCCGAGCGCTTCGGCGCTGCGATTGGCACCGTCCGAGGAAATCTGCACCTCGTGGGCGATCTCGGTCGTGGCCCGGTCCTGCTCTTCGACCGCATGGGCGATCGCGACCGAGACGGTTTCGACCTCGCCGATCGCGGCGACGATCGCGCGGATCGACTTCAGCGAGCGCTGCGACGCTGTCTGGATGGCGCCGATCGAGCGCGCCACTTCCTCGGTCGCGTTGGCGGTCTGGGTCGAGAGCGTCTTGACCTCGCTGGCAACGACGGCAAAGCCCTTGCCCATGGCGCCGGCTCGCGCCGCCTCGATCGTGGCGTTGAGCGCGAGCATGCTGGTCTGGGCGGCGACGCCCCGGATGATCTCGACGACGGCACCGACGCCCTCGCTGGTCCTGGCGAGGGCCTCGATCTCCGTGCTCGCAGCGCGGGCGAGCGAGGCCGCCGCCTTCGAGCTGCCGGCCGAGTGCGTCACGCTGCGGCCGATCTCGGCGATCGAGCTGGCGAGCTCCTGGGCCGCAGCGGCGGTCTGGTCGATGCTGCGCGTCGTCTCGCCGGAGACATGGGCGACGACGGCGCTCTGCTGGCGCGCCTGCTCCGAGGTGCCCGTCAATTCGCGGGCATTCACCTGCATCGCTTCGGCCGCCCGGTCCAGCACGGCCATGGCATGCTCCATCTCGCGGTGGAAGCCGCCGACGATCTCGCGAATCACCTGCGAACGCGCACCGATCTCGTCGGCATGCTTCTTCTCGATTTCGCTGGCCCGCCGCTCGCGCGCGACCAGTTCCTCGGCCCGGCGCAGATTCGTGTCGTTTTCGGTGAGGATGCGGGCGGTGATGATCGCGATCGCCGTCAGGAAGGCGGTTTCGATCACAACGATGACGGCATGCAGCAGCACCCGCAACAGGCTGCCGCCCTGGTAGAACACGGCCGCGGGCAGGACATATTGCAGGACGAGATGATGCACGGCCGTCAGCGTCGCTCCCATGACGATCGGCCGCCAGTCGCAGAAGCCCGCCAGCAAAGCGAGCACCGCAAAATAGTACATATGGATGTCGGGCTGCCAGGGATGCCCGGCGAAGCTCGCGACCAGGATCGAGACCTGGCCGATCAGGGCCGTGGCGATCATCAGCTGGGTCTGGGTCGCGGCGCCCCAGAGCCGGTAGGCCAGCAGGGCCGCCGCGGCCAGCGCGAAGGCGCTGGCGCCGGGCGCGACACCGGAGTTTCCCAGAATCGTGGCGATGGCTGCCAGCAGCGGAACATGGACGAAGGCCAGGCCGATCAGCCAGCGAGCGGCAAGATCGCGCAGTCCGGGCAGAGTCAGGATCATGCCGGTTCTCCGCCAGAGAGGCAGCCGGCGAGCCCCTCGAGACGCAGGAGCAGCAATGCGCCTGGAGGCCTGACTGCATCCGCCTCGCTGGCGACGATCATGACGAAAGGCAGGGAGCCGGTGCGCAGAACACGCATTCCCGCGGCGAAGCTGCTCGCCATCGCCTCGGCGCTGCTCGTCCAGGGCGGGAACACCGCCGCCAGCTCCTGCCGGCGCGAGGCATCCGCCGCCGGCAGACCGGTCAGCGCGGCGAGGCCGGAAAGGGCAATGAGGGCGGCGACCGCGCAGCCATCGCGCAGGCGCCAGCGCCCCCCGGATTGAGACGTTGAGGGGCTGAGGCTCTGCCGCATAAGGTCGTAGGCTTTCGGCTTGGTAAGCGCGGTGACCGTTTGACTTGGCGCGATGGGATTAATTTTCGCTTAAGCACCCGTGGCCGCCAAGAACAGACCCGCTCTTTCTTTAATGCGTTTAACTCGCCATAAGCACTTGAAGGCGCACAACATAGGGCCGCATTTATTTAGGTATAGGTGCGCCAATGACCGACTTTATTGTGCACTTCTGGCACGATCATCGTGCCGCGATAGCAGTCGAGTTCGCCTTCGTCACCCCCGTCCTGCTGATGATGTTGTTCGGCATTGTCGGTTATGGTCACGTCTTCGGGGTCTACCATGGCGTCCAGCAGATCGCGGCGGAGGCGGCGCGGGCTTCGATCGCCGGTCTCGACGACGCCGAGCGCGAGCGCCTGGCACGGGCCTTCGTGGCGCGCCATGCGAGTTCCTACTCTTTCCTTGATCCGAGCAAGCTGACCGTCCGGACGACGGTGACCGGGGCACCGGCGCCAAGCTTCGAGGTCGCGGTCCGCTACGACTTCTCGGACAGTGCCTTCAATCGTCTCGGCTCGCTGGTCTCGCTGCCACTGCCCGTGGTCGAGCGGCGCGCCGTGGTCCAGCGCGGGGGCTACTGAAGCGGCAGGCGCCGAGCCCGCGTAACAAAGGGGCGTATCATGAAGGGTTTCGCCAGAGGCTTCCTGCAGGACAGGCGCGGCAGTTCGGCGGTGCTGTTCGCTGCTGCCTTGTTCATGGTCTTTGGCTTCGGAGCCCTGGCAGTCGATGTCGGCAGCTTCTTCTACCAGAAGCGGCGACAGCAGGGCGCCACCGATCTCGCCGCGATCGCGGCAGCCAGCGACCTCCCGCGCGCCAGCGACGCAGCCCGATCGAGTGCCGGCCGCAACGGCTATGCTCCCGCCGAGGTCGTGCTGGTGCAGACCGGCACCTATACGCCCGACCCGACCCTGGCGCCGGAAGCGCGCTTCTGGTCCGGCTCGGGCGCCGGCGCCAATGCGGTCAAGGTCGAGATGCGGGCGACGACGCCGGTGCTGCTCGGCCGGGTATTCGCCGCCCCGGGCAATGCCAATCAGCCGGCCGGCAACGCCGACGCCGGCCCGGGCGAGGTCCTGATCCGCACCAGCGCCATCGCCAGCCAGGAGGCGCTGGCGGCCTTCGCCGTAGGCTCGCGCCTGCTCAGGCTCGAGGGCGGGGTTCTCAACGGCGTGCTCGGAGGCCTGCTCGGCGCCAATCTGTCGCTCTCGGTGATGGATTACGAAGCGCTGGCGCGCGTGCGCATCGA
This sequence comes from Bradyrhizobiaceae bacterium, assembly GCA_036676315.1. Classification (GTDB taxonomy): domain Bacteria; phylum Pseudomonadota; class Alphaproteobacteria; order Rhizobiales; family Beijerinckiaceae; genus Allobosea. Next base: position 21,477 of record JAKFDB010000151.1, on the reverse strand, counting down.
TCTCTTCCGCTTCTCGCAGAGGCTGGCGACACGGGCGAGCCTAACGGCCCTGACCTTCGACGAGGTGGTCCGCTCCCAGGTCCGTCTCGCCGATGTCCTTTCGGTTGCGCAGGAAGCCGCGCGCGACGGCGGCAGCGGCGCCGACGCGGTTGCCGCACTGGGCCGCATCGCAAGCGCCGCCGCGGCCTCCACACAGCGGCTGACGCTGCAGCCGCTGGTCAATTTCGGCTCCTACGGGGAACGCTCACTGGCAGAGGGCGCCCCGATCGCCGCCTCCCTGACGGCGCTCGACCTCGTCTCCGCCCTCGCCCAGATCTCGAACGGCTCGCGTCAGCTCGATCTTGCGCTCGCGGTCAACGTGCCCGGCCTCGCCTCCGTCTCGCTGAAGCTCGGCATCGGGGAGCGCCCGGTCGGAACCAGCCTGCTGCGCGTCAGCCGAGCCGGAACGAGCGTCCACACGGCGCAGACGCGGTTGCTGCTGACGCTGGAGCTGGTCGGCAGCGGCCAGGCGGCGCTGGTGAAGGTGCCGCTCTATCTCGAACTGGCTGCCGCAACGGCGAGGCTGAACTCCGTCACCTGCGCCTCCGGGAACCCCGCCAATGCGCAGGTGACCCTGGGCGTGACGCCGGCGCTGGTCGACGCCTGGATCGCGCAGGTCTCCACGGCCGAGTTCGGCAATTTCAGCACGCGCCCTAACCCGCCGGCGGCGATCCTGCTCAACCTCGTCGGCCTCGCCAAGGTCACCGGCCGGGCCCATGCGACCATGACCAATACCGGGGAAACGGCGGTCAGCTTCAGCTATGCCGAGATCCAGCGCGGCGACAAGAAGACCACCTCGACGCAGAATTTCGTGGCGACGCTGCTGTCGCGGCTGATCTCAGACCTCGACGTGCGCGTCGAGCCGCTCGGCCTCGGCCTGCCGATCCCGGGCCTGAGCGGCGCGGTCTCGAACGTCATCGCCGGGGCCGCGACACCGCTCGACCAGGTGCTGAGCACGCTGTTGGGCGCGCTCGGGATCGGCCTCGGCCAGGCCGATAGCTGGGTCAGCGGCGTGCGCTGCGGCGGGGCGGCGCTGATCCAGTAAGCCGCCGCGTCAGCTCCTCAGCCGCGTCTTGATCCTGCGCATCAGCCCGTCGCGGACCTCGCGATAGGCATCGAGCACCTGCTCGCGAGAGCCCTGCACGGCGGAGGGATCGGCTGTCGGCCAGTATTCGACCTCGGCGGCGGCGGTGCGCGTCAGGTCGAGCGCCTTGTGATGCGCCTCGGGCGACAGCGTGATGATGAGGTCGAAGTTCAGCCCCTCCCACTCCTCCAGCTCCTCGATCGATTTCGGCCGATGCTTGCGGGCGTCGATGCCGATCTCGTCGAGAACTGCCAGCGCGAAAGGATCCGTCTCGCCCTTCTTCGCTCCGGCCGACTGGAAATAGATCGACTTGCCGAAGAAGTGCTTGGCGATCGCCTCCGCCATCGGCGAACGGACCGCGTTCAGCGCGCACATGAAGAGCACGCTCTGGAGCTTGCGCGGGGCGGCCGGCTCCAAGCGTTCAGCCCTTCCAGTGCAGCGCGTAGATCAGCGTGAAGAAGCGGCGCGCCGTGTCGCGGTCGAGACCGACCTTGCCGGCCAGCCGGTCGGCGAGAATGCGGCCAGCCTCGTCATGCAGGCCGCGCCGGCCCATGTCGATCGCCTCGATCTGCGCCGGGGTCGCGGTGCGGATCGCGGCATAGTAGCTGTCGCAGACCATCTCATAGTCCTTGATCAGCCGCTTGAGCGGGGTCAGCGAGAGATGATGGGTGACGAGGGCCGTGCCAGTGGCATCCCGAACCTCGAAGGCGAGGCGGCGCTCGACCAGCGCAAGGTGCACCGCATAGGGCCCGCCGTCGAACTCCGGCAGGGAGAAATGATTGCGCTCGATCAGATCGTAGATGGCGATGGCGCGTTCGTGCTCCTGATCGGGCGTCCCACGCCCGAGCGAAGCTTCATCGAGCGTGACACCAACCAGGCGGTTGGTTTCGGACATGAGCCCTCCCCTGCCGGCGCCGAACGTGCGGAATCGCGGCCGGCGCCTCAGTTCAGCCTGATCGTCACGGAACGGCCATGGGCCTGCAAGCCCTCGGCCTCGGCGAGCTCGGTCGCGGCGCCTGCGAGCGCGCGCAGAGCCGCCGGATCGCATTTCAGCAACGAAGTCCGCTTCATGAAATCAGGGACGCCGAGTCCGGAGGAGAAGCGCGCCGAACGCGCCGTCGGCAGGACGTGGTTGGAGCCGCCGACATAATCGCCGATCGCCTCGGGGGTGTGGCCGCCGAGGAAGATGGCACCGGCATTGCGGACGCGCCCGGCCAGGCGTTCGGGATCGGCGGTGACGATCTCGAGATGCTCCGGCGCCAGCCGGTCGACCAGGGGGAGCGCCGCCTCCAGCGTCTCGACCAGGATCACGGCGCCGAAATCGGCCCAGCTCGCGCCGGCGATCTCGGCGCGCGGCAGGGTCTTGAGCTGGCTTGCAACCGCGCGCTCGACCGCGTTGGCGAGCACCGCATCATCGGTGATCAGGATCGATTGCGAGGCGGTGTCGTGCTCCGCTTGCGCCAGCAGGTCGGCCGCGACCCAGTCGGGATTGGCGCTGGCATCGGCGAGCACCAGAACCTCGGAGGGGCCGGCGATCATGTCGATGCCGACCGTGCCGAAGACGCGGCGCTTGGCGGCCGCGACATAAGCGTTGCCGGGACCGACGATCTTGGCGACCGGGGCGATGGTCTTTGTGCCATAGGCCAGCGCGGCCACGGCCTGCGCGCCGCCGATGCGGTAGATCTCGTCGATGCCGGCGAGCCGTGCGGCGGCGAGCACCAGCGGGTTGCTTTTCCCGCGCGGCGTCGGGGCGACCATGACCAGGCGCTCGACGCCGGCGACCTTGGCCGGAACCGCGTTCATCAGGACCGAAGAAGGGTAGCTTGCCGTGCCGCCGGGCACATAGAGGCCGACCGCGTCGATCGCGCTCCAGCGCCAACCGCTTTCGACGCCCAGCGCATCGCGCGTCCAGGAATCGAGAGGCTTCTGGCGCAAATGATAGGCCTCGATGCGCGAGCGCGCAGTCTCCAGCGCTGCGAGTTGCTCTCGCGTGCAGGCGGCGACCGCCGCATCGATCTCGGCGTCCGTGACGCGCAAGGTCGCCGGCGTCAGGTCCAGTCCGTCGAAACGGCTGGTGTAGCCGAGCAGCGCCTCGTCGCCGCGCGCCCGCACCTCGGCGATGATCGAGGCCGCGACCTGGTCGACATCCTCGGAGACCTCGCGCTTGGTCGCCAGCAAGGCGGAAAAGGCCTGCTCGAAACCAGCGTCGCGTGCATCAAGCCTGATCGGCATGGGAAGTCCTGAACGGAAGAGGTGGTCAGCCCTGATCGGGATGGGCCGGGGTGGCGGCAGCCTCCCAGATCGGGCCGAGATCCTTCATCTGGGCCTCGATGCACTCGACGCCGAGACGGATCGCGGCGCCGTCCGAAAAATGCAGGGTGACCTCGCCCGCCGGGCTCTGCGCCTCGGCGAAAGTCACAGCCAGCAGGCTGAAGATCGTATCCTGGGCGCCGGGCTCGATCTTGACGCTGCGGGCGCTGGTGACACGCTCGAAATGAAGCGCCGCGAGGCGGCGGCGCTTCTGGCCACGCTCCGCGCCTTCCCAATCGAAGCGGCGCAGGGCGAGCGCGAAGCGCTGCTCGCCCGGGAGCCAGGCGATATCGCCCTTGCGCACCACCGCGTCCTGAAGATGCGCCGAGACGACCGCGAGATCCTCGGCATCGAAGGCGATCAGCTTCAGCGGCTCTGCGACAGGATCGGACATCCGTCCTATCTGGCGGGGACGCCTGCCGGCGTCAACCGCTGATGCGCTCAATCTGGGCGCCGCAGCGGCCGAGCTTGGCCTCCAGCGCCTCGAAACCGCGGTCGAGATGGTAGACGCGGTTGATCATGGTGTCGCCCTCGGCGACGAGCCCGCCGATCACGAGCGAGACCGAAGCGCGCAGATCCGTCGCCATCACCGGCGCGCCGGTCAGCTTCTCGACACCGTCGACATAGGCGGCGTCGCCATCGAGCCTGATCTTGGCGCCGAGCCGGGCGAGTTCCTGCACATGCATGAAGCGGTTCTCGAAAATCGTCTCGCGGATGCGCGACGTGCCATTGGCCCGGGTCATCAGGGCCATGAGCTGCGCCTGGAGATCGGTCGGGAAGCCCGGGAACGGGTCGGTGGTGACATCGACCGGCGTCAGCGCCGCGCCGTTGCGACGGACCCGGATGCCTTCATTGCTGGTCGAAACCTCGACGCCGGCCTCGACCATCACGTCGAGAGCCGACTGGAGCAGGTCGGCCCGCGCGCCCTCGAGCAGGACGTCGCCGCCGGTCATCGCCACCGCCATCGCATAGGTGCCGGTCTCGATCCGGTCCGGAAGCACGGCATGGTGCGTCCCGCCGAGCCGGCCGACGCCACGAATGGTGATCTGCGAGGTGCCCGCCCCTTCGATCTTCGCGCCCATCTTGTTGAGACAGTCGGCAAGGTCGACCACTTCCGGCTCGCGCGCGGCGTTCTCGATGGTGGTGACGCCGTCCGCCAGCACGGCCGCCATCAGGGCGGTATGGGTGCCGCCGACGGTGACCTTCGGGAAGACGATCTCGCCGCCCTTCAGGCCTTTCGGCGCGCGCGCCAGCGCATAGCCGTTCTCGATGTCGATCTTGGCGCCGAGGCGCTCCAGCGCCATCAGCAGCAGGTCGACCGGGCGGGTGCCGATGGCGCAACCGCCGGGCAGCGAGACCTTGGCCTCGCCCATCCGCGCCAGGATCGGCGCGATCACCCAGAAGCTGGCGCGCATGGTCGAGACCAGCTCGTAGGGCGCGCAGGTGTCGACGATCTGGCGCGCGGTCAGCGCGAAGGTCTGCCCCGTTTCCGAGGTCTGGCCGACGCGCTTGCCGGCGATCGAACGGTCGACGCCGTGATTGGAGAGGATACGCGAGAGCGCGCTGACGTCCGAGAGGCGCGGCACATTGGCGAGCGTCAACGTCTCATCGGTCAGCAGGCTGGCGATCATCAGCGGCAGGGCCGCGTTCTTGGCGCCCGAGATCGGGATGACGCCGTCAAGGCGTTGGCCGCCGGTGATGCGGATGCGATCCATCTGGCTCGTCCTGCTGACGCGACCGGCAGGAAGTGCCGGCGGGAGGAAATCTGGGTCAGGACCGGGGAGGTTCGGCCTGGGCGGGCGGCGTTTCGTCTGTTGCTTCCACTTCCGTCGCGCGCCGCGCGCGGGCCTGCGCCTTGCGGCGTTTCAGGTTCTCGCGCAGGGCGGCCGCGAGGCGCGCCCTTTTCTGCTCATCGGCTTCGGTCTGGCGGCTCAAGGCGTCAGCTCGTCGGGAATGCCCCGCCGCGACAAGGCGGCGGATGCAGGAATGGTTAGCCGCTCGGGCGACGGCGGACAAGACGGCCGGCACATGAGAAGCGCCCCCGTCATGGCCGACCGATTGCGGCACAACTGCGACCAAACCTGCACGAGCCTGAGACAGCTCCCGCCTGCGACGGCGAGCACGCGCCGCTCTCCGGCAGGAGCTTCGTCCACGGGCGGCGCCTTGGCGCAGGCCAAATGAACCCTTCCGGCCGCCCGGCCCGACCACTTTTTCCCTTTTTCTCGCAAGCAGACGTATCGAACCGGGCACCGGCACAACCATTGCGTGGGCCGGCAAAAATGCCGCGGCCTCGCCGGGAACGGGCCCTCCGACGCATCGCCGCAGGGCGGAGCGAACCGCTTAGGAGGCTCACAAATCTTAATGGAATTAACCATTTCCGGCAGTTTGCGTTTACAGATTATTAACTTCCCGTACCTTTCCGGCGGGTCGAGAGACGAGGAGAGCGGGATGTTCCAGAGCTATGCACCGGCGATCGGCGGCGCGCCGGCTCGGGGACTGACGGGCAAGGAGGTCATCGACGCGATCCGCCACAGCGCCGGCTTCCTGCCGGAGGTGCAGCTGGCTTACGAGGCGGAGATCCGGACGCTTTGGGTCACGATCAAGCCGGAGCTGAAGCCGGTCTTCACCCTGCAGCTGCTCGACAGCCTGGGTAAGGTGCAGCAGGCGATCATGGATCTCTGGAGCGCGCCGGAGGATTATCACTCCGCGCCCGTGCGCTTCCTCGCCTTCCGCGGCACCGGCCCGTTCTTCACGCTCGGCGGCGATCTCGACTTCTATCTCGACTGCCTGGCCAAGAACGATCGCGCCGCCCTGGCGGAGTATGCCCGCCTGTCGATCGAGGGGGCGGTGCGCAATGCCAGCGGCCTCAACGGGCTCGTCGTGACGCTCTCGACGATCCACGCCAAGGCGATCGGCGGCGGCATCGACGCGCCGCGCTCATGCAACGTCATGATCGCCGAGGAGCAGGCGTCGTTCGTCTACCCCGAGATCAAGTTCAATCATTTCCCGATCACGGCGGTGGCGATCCTGTCGCGCCGCATGGGTGCGCGTGCCGCCGAGCGGATGCTGCTTTCGGCCGAGGAGATGAGCGCGACCGAGTTCATGGCGGCCGGCGGCCTCGAAGCCGTCGTGCCGGCCGGCACCGGCGAGGACTGGATCCGCAAATACGCCGCCGACTCGCTGCCGATGCATGCCGCCAAGACCGCGCTGTTCTCGGCCTTCAACCGCCGCGCCGGCGATCTGCGCGAGGAACTCGAGCATCTCGGCCAGATCTGGACCGATTGCATGCTGCGCCTGCACCCCGCCGCGATCTCCAAGCTGCAGCGCATCGCCCAGACGCAGGATCGCATGCTCGCGCGGGTCTATCAGCGGCAAACGGAGCCTGGGATGTCCGGCGCCGGGCGCCACTGAGCCCCTTCCAAGGCTCCGCGCGATAACGCGAACCGGCCGCGTAAATCTCACAGAACTTTTACCTTTCCCGTCTAAAAAGGTTTAGAAGACGGGGCGAACGACCAAGCTGTTGCCGCCTCCCCGGGACCGTCGAAGGGCAGGAGTGAATGGCGGGAGTGCCGAACCGGCAGCGCGCGATGGAGGCGCGCGGCGAGATCACGGAGCCACCGGCCAGTGCAAATGGCAGCGTGGGCGAGGTCGATCTTGCCGATTATCGGCTGCTGGTCTCGTCGCTGTTCTCGTCGCCCGGCTCGATCATCCCCGGCGGCATTGCCGGCATCCTGACGCCCTATCTCTGCTGGCTTGCCACCGGCGCGCAGATTTTCATGACGCTGACGCTGTCGGTGGCGCTGGTGGTCGCGCTGCGCCTCCTGACCGTGATCCGCTACCGCAGGCTCGACCACTCCGAGGACAGCTTCGAGGAAACGCGGCGCTGGGACCGCGAGTATTTCATCGGCGCCACCGTCTTCAGCGCGGTGCTCGGCTACAGCTGCTATGTGGCGCTTGCCCACACCGACGATGCGGCGGCCCATATCACCTCGGTCGCCTCGACGATTGCGCTCGCCTCCGGCTATGTCGCGCGCAATGCCGGACGGCCCAAATTCGTCGCCGTGCAGCTCCTGACCTTCTGCGTGCCGATGGCGGTGGGGCTGATCCAGGCCCACAACCCCTATTATCACTATATCGGCTATTTCGCCTTCCTGTACGTGGCCGCCAACATCGCGATCACCAACTCGCTGCATCGCAACCTGCTGGCGCTCAGCGACGCGACCAAGCAGTCCAAGGCGTTGGCCACCGCCCTGCACTCGCAGAACCTGACCCTCGACGCTGCGCTGAACACGATGATCCACGGGCTGGCGATGTTCGACCGCAAGCTCGACCTCGCCGTCTCGAACGCCCCGCATGCCGCCCTCTACGGCATGCCGGAGACGCTGACGCTGCCGGGCACCCCGATCACCGCGGTCGCCCGCTTCCTGGTCGAGCGGCAGATCGCGAGCGCCGAGCAGGTGCGCGCGATCAAGACCGCGCTGGACCGGGTGCAGGCGACGCAGCAGGCGGCCGTCTACGAGTTCCAGTCCCGCAACGGCCGGATGCTGGTGGTCACCATCGCGCCGGCCGCCGAAGGCGGCGTGCTGATGTTGACCGAGGATGCGACCGAGCGGAAGGCGACCGAGGCGCTGATCGAGCAGATGGCGCGCTTCGACGAATTGACCGGGCTCGCCAACCGCTTCGAGTTCAACGGCCAGCTCGCCGAGGCCTTCAAGAAGCAGGACCGCACCGGCCAGGCCTTCGCGCTGCTCTATATCGACCTCGACGGCTTCAAGCAGGTCAACGACAATCTCGGCCACGACATCGGCGACAAGGTCCTGGTCCAGACCGCGGCGCGGCTGAAAGGTGCGATCCGGCAGAGCGACATGCTGGCGCGCTTCGGCGGCGACGAGTTCGTGCTGATCCTGCCGGCCGCCGATGTCGACACGGTCAGGATCATCGCGCAGCGCATGATCGAGGCGATGGGCCGCGCCTTCGTGCTCGACACCAAGACCGTCTACGTCACCGCCAGCATCGGCATCGCGCTCGCTCCGATCGACGGCGCCAATCCGGCCGACCTGCTGCGCCATGCTGATACCGCGCTCTACAAGGCCAAGGCAGCGGGCCGCAACACCGCCACCTTCTTCGACCCGGCCATGGCCGAGGAGATGCTCGACCGTCACGAGATCGAGGTCGACCTGCGCCAGGCCAGCGCCGAGGGCGCGCTCGAACTATTCTACCAGCCGATCATCGACCTGCGCACGCAGGAGATCGTGACACGCGAAGCATTGATGCGCTGGTCGCATCCGACGCGCGGCATGGTCCCGCCCGGCATCTTCATCCCAATCGCCGAGCAGTCCGGCCTGATCGCAGCGATGGGCGACTGGGCGATCGCCCAGGCCTGCATCGACGCGGCGAAATGGCCGGACGGCGTCGGCGTCTCGGTCAACGTCTCGCCCCTGCAGTTCCGCGAGCCGCTGCGCCTGGTGCAGACCGTCAAGGACGCCCTGCTCGCGGCCGGCCTCGCGCCCGGCAGGCTGACGCTGGAAGTCACCGAATCGCTGCTGATCGAGGACAACAAGGCGACGCTCGAGCTGATCAACGAGTTGCGCGCGATCGGGATCAAGTTCGCGCTCGACGATTTCGGCACCGGCTATTCCTCGCTCGCCTATCTCTCGACCTATCCGTTCTCGCAGGTGAAGATCGACCAGAGCTTCAGCCGCAACGTCAATGTCGACGAGGCCTCGAAAGCGATCATCGAAGCGGTCTGCCAGCTTGCCCGCCGCCTTTCGATGAATGTCGTGGTCGAGGGCATCGAGACCGAGGCGCAGCGCATGGCCGTGCAACTGCTCGGCGCGCAGCGGGCGCAGGGCTATCTGTTCGGCCGGCCCGAGCCGATCTCGGAATTCGTCAAGGGCGAAACCCGTAAACGGGCCTGAACCGGCCGCACCTGCCGTGCACCGGGCATGGCCCTTCGCCGCGACTCCAGCTTTCGCTGGCACAGACAAGCCTTGCTGCCGCCAAAATTGGGCGTTTCCTGCCGGTTCGCAGAGCTGCGGCCTTGATTCCGCTGGTTGGGCAACGCATCAGCAGAGGCAGGGAAACGAGTCCGGAGACGCCGCGTTGACCGAGACCGCCAACGCATTGGCCAGCGCCGGGCCAATGACGCCAGATATTTGCGTCGTCGGCACCGGCCCTGGCGCGCTCACGGTCGCCACCACCGCAGCGCTGTTCGGCGTTTCCGTCGTGCTGGTCGAGCCTGCGCCTGCTGCCGATTCGGACCGGGCCGGAGCTGCGCCGGCCTCGTCCGCCGCCCTCGCGGCCGCCGCAGAGAAGCTTCAGGCGATCCGCGAAGCGCAGCGCTTCGGCATTTCCGCTGGCGAGCCGCAGGTCGATGCCGCGCTGCTCCGCAGCCATGCCAGCCATGTCGCCGCCGCCCTCGCGCCCAACGGCTCGGCGGAACGCCTCTCCGCACTCGGCATCGTCGTGCTGCAGGGCACGGCGCATTTCCTCAATCGCAACCTGCTCGCGGTCGGCGAGCACCGGATCAGGGCAAGACGCTTTGTCGTCGCGGCCGGCTCGCAGCCGGCCCTGCCGCCGGTCCCCGGTCTTGCCGACCTGCCCTATCTGACCAGCGAGACCATCGCCGCATTGACGCGCAGGCCCGAGCGGCTGCTCGTCCTCGGTGGCGAGCCGGCCGGCGTCGAACTCGCGCAGGCAATGCGCCGGCTCGGCAGCGAGGTCGTTCTCGTCCTGCCCGGGCGTTTGCTGGCGCAGGAAGATCCGGAGGCTGCCGACCTCGTCCGGCGTGCCCTGCTGCGCGACGGCATCGAGTTGCACGAGGAGAGCAAGGTCCTGCGGGCGGAGACCTCGCGCCATCGGCTCCGCCTCGTGCTCGCACCGCAAGCCGGCGGCAACGAAACGACGATCCAGGGTACGCATCTGCTGATCGCAAGTGGCCGCACGCCCCGGCTGGAGGATCTCGACCTCGACCTCGCCGGCATCCGCAGCGACGCAAACGGCATCCTCGTCAATCAGGGATTGCGCACCGCCAACCAGCGCGTCCTCGCGATCGGCGACTGCGCCAGCGTCGCGGGAGCGCCACCCTCTGCCCATGCCGCGGAGCACCATGCCGCGCTGGTCGTGCGCAACGCGCTGTTTCGCCTGCCGGTCAACACCGCAAACCAGGCGATCCCGCGCCTGACGCTCTGCCAGCCGGAGGTGGCCAGCCTCGGCCTGTCGGAAGCCGAGGCGCGCAAGCAAGGCGTGATCGGCGTTCTGCGCTGGCCCTATGCCGAGAATGAGCGGGCCCAGGCCGAACGCCGCAGCGAGGGACTGATCAAGCTGGTGAGCGACAAGAAGGGCCGCATTCTCGGCGTCACCATCGTCGGCGCGCAGGCAGGCGAGCTGATCGGGCTCTGGTGCCTCGCCGTTCAGAAGCGCCTCGGGGTCAAGGACGTGGCCGAGTTGGTGCTGCCTTCGCCCACCTTGTCGGAAATATCGAAGCGCGCCGCGCTCTCCGTCCATGCGCCGCTCGCCTCCAGACCCGGCATTCGCCGGCTGATCGGCTTCCTGCGGCGCTTCGGATAGACTGAGCTTCATGCCGAAGAGAGATTTCGATCACAGTGACCTGTCGATCAGCCTGCCGCGCGGGCTGACGCGCCTCGGCCTGTCGGCGAAGCTGCTGATCCTGACCACCCTCTTCGTCATGTTGGCGGAGGTGCTGATCTATCTGCCTTCGGTGGCGAACTTCCGGCGGAACTGGCTGAACGACCGGCTGGCGGCGGCGCAGATCGCCGTGCTCGTGCTCGAGGGCGCGCCGAATGACAGCCTGCCGGAGGGCAGCGAGGAACGGCTGCTCGCCGGTGTCGGTGCGCGGGCGATCGCGGCGCGCGTCGGCGGGGCGCGCCGCCTGCTCAGCCTTGATGCGATGCCGCCGGAGGTGGCGCAGACGATCGACCTGCGCAATCTGAGCCGAATGGGCTCGATCATGGAAGCGGTGTCGATGCTGCTGCGGCCAGCCCACCGAATGCCGATCCGGGTGGTCGGCCAGGCTGTCGGCGCCGCCGACTTCGTCGAGCTGGTGATCGACGAGGCGCCGCTGCGCCAGGCGATGCTGAAGTTCTCATGGAATCTGCTGCTGATCTCGCTGCTGATCTCGGCGCTGAGCGCCGGGGTGATCTATTTCGCGCTGAACTGGCTGATCGTGACGCCGATCCGGCATCTTGCCGCCAATGTCATGGAATTCGAGAACGACCCGGAGAACCCCTACCGGATCATCACGCCGTCGAACCGGGTCGACGAGGTCGGCGAGGCGGAACGGGCCCTGGCGCGCATGCAGGCCACGCTCGCCAGCGACCTGCGCGCCAAGAAGCACCTTGCCGAGCTTGGCCTCGCGGTCAGCAAGATCAATCACGATCTGCGCAACATGCTGGCGGCGGCGCAGCTCATGTCAGACCGCCTGACCGAAACCCGCGATCCCAAGATCCGGAGCTTCGCGCCCCGGCTGATCGCGACGCTCGACCGGGCGATCGATTTCTGCCAGGCGACGCTGGCCTATGGCCGCGCCGCCGAGGCGACGCCGCGCCTGCGCGAGGTGGTGCTGCGCCAGCTCGTCGCCGAGCAGGCCGAACTGCTCGGGCTGAGCGAAAACGGCGCCGTCGGCTTCGCCAACGAGATCCCCGTCGGCCTCGTCGCCAGCGTCGACCCCGACCAGATGTCGCGCGTGCTCTCCAACCTTATGCGCAACGCGATCCGGGCGCTGGACGACGGCGCTGAGGAGAGCAGCCGCGCGCCGATGCTGACCATCAGCGGCGGCCCCGAGGGGAACGAGCTCGTGCTGCGGGTTGCCGATAACGGACCGGGCGTGCCGGCGCGCGCGCGCCAGAACCTGTTCCAGGCCTTCCGCGGCTCGGTAACCCCGGGCGGCACCGGGCTCGGCCTCGCCATCGCCGCCGAGCTCGTCCGGCTGCATGGCGGCATGATCCATCTCGAACCATCCGAGATCGGCGCCGTGTTCAAGGTCACGCTGCCCGGCCGCAACGGCGGCGCCTGATCGCCTTTCCTTATGCGCCGGCCTACTGGCTCGCCCAGATCACCCGCGCCATGAAGGCGATCTCGGCGAGCGCCAGCACCCGGTCGGGGTGCTCGGGGTTGAGCGAGGCAAGCTCGACCGTCTTGGCCGTCTGGCGCCTGAGCTGCTTGGCCAGCACCTCGCCATCGATGGTCTTGACCACGACCCGGTCGCCGCGCCGGACCGCCGCCGCCGGCGAAACGATGATGGTGTCGCCATCGCGATAGAGCGGCAGCATCGAATCACCGGCGATCTCCAGCGCATAGGCCTTCTCGTCCGGCACGCCGGGAAAGGCGACCTCGTCCCAGCCCGAACCGACCGGGAAGCCGCCATCGTCGAAAAAGCCGCCGGATCCGGCCTGGGCGAAGCCGATCAGCGGGATGGTGTGGACCGGCGCCGCGCCGCGCCGTACCGCGTTCATGAACTGGTCGAAGCTGGCGCCGGTGGCAGCGAGGATCTTGGCGATCGATTCGGTCGAGGGCCAGCGCTCGCGTCCATCGGCCCCGACGCGCTTGGAGCGATTGAAGGTCGTCGCGTCGAGTCCGGCCTTGCGGGCGAGGCCGGACGGGGTCAGGCCATAGCGCTGGGCCAGCGTGTCGATCGCGCTCCAGATCTGGTCATGGGACAGCATCAAGGAGGCCTCTTTCCTGACGGTGCCGGCGGGCTAGCGGGGATCGTCATAGGAAATATCCCCTATCGCATAAGACTTCAATCTGATTTTGAGCAATTTTCCGTCAGAGTGCGGCCCCTGCTCCGCCGCAGAGTGCACCTGGAACGCGCCAGGCAAGCCAGGGGAAATCCGCGCCGGCTGAAATTGCCGGGCATGTTTTTTCCACCGGGCTCGGTTTGGGCTTTTGCCGCACCGGCTCAGGGGATATGCCGGCAGCCATGCCGCTCACCACCACGTCGCTGATCTACAAGATCTGCCCCAAGAACCTCTGGCGCGAAGCCGAGACCGCCGGCGTCTTCGCCGGTGCCCCGGTCGATCTCGCCGACGGCTATATCCACTTCTCGACCGGCGCCCAGGCGCGCGAGACGGCGGCAAGGCACTTTGCCGGGCAGCGCGACTTGCTGCTGATCGCGGTCGACCCGGCCAGGCTCGGCGAAGAGTTGCGCTTTGAGCCTTCGCGCGGCGGAGCGCTGTTCCCGCATCTCTATGGTCGTCTCGATCCCGGGCTGGCCCGCTGGATCGCCCCCCTGCCGCTCGGTCCCGAGGGGCATCGTTTTCCGGAGGATGTCTTGTGATCGGCAAATTATTCGGCCTTGCACGGCCGCTGATCCACAAGCTCGACGCTGAGACCGCGCACCGGCTCACCGTCGCGGCGCTGGCCGCCGCCCCGCCGCTGCGGCCGGGCGCCGACGATCCGGCTCTTGCGGTCGAGGCGTTCGGCCTGCGCTTTGCCAACCCGGTCGGCCTCGCCGCCGGCTTCGACAAGCATGCCGAGGCAATCGACGGCGCGCTCGGGCTCGGTTTCGGCTTCGTCGAGATCGGCGGCGTGACGCCGCTGCCGCAGCCGGGCAATCCCCGCCCGCGGGTCTTCCGTCTGCCGGAGGACGAAGCGGTGATCAATCGCTACGGCCTCAACAGCGAGGGCATGGAGGCGGTCGCCGCAAGGCTTTCCGCCCGCCGTCGCCGCGGCGGCCTCGTCGGAGTCAATCTCGGCGCCAACAAGGATTCTGCCGACCGCAGCGCCGACTATGCGATTCTGACGCGCCGCCTGGCGCCGCTGGCCGATTTCCTGACGATCAACGTCTCCTCGCCGAACACGCCGGGCCTGCGCGACCTGCAGGCCGAGAGCGCCCTCGACGACCTAATCGCCCGCGCGCTCGCCGCGCGTGACGAGGCGCAGGCGGAGGGACGGGCGACGCCGATCCTGCTCAAGATCGCGCCCGATCTCAGCCTGCCCGAGCTCGACGGCATGGTCGGCGTGGCGCTGAAGCGCGGCATCGACGGCATGATCGTCTCCAACTCCACGGTGGCGCGGCCGGACACGCTGCGCGGCGCGGCGAAAGGCGAGATCGGCGGGCTCTCGGGCAAGCCGCTCTTTACGCCCTCGACCCGGCTCCTCGCCGAAACCTTCCTGCGCGTCGAGGGGCGCTTCCCGCTCGTCGGCGTCGGCGGCATCGATTCGGCACGGACCGCCTTCGCCAAGATCCGCGCCGGCGCGGCGCTGGTCCAGTTCTACTCGGCGCTGGTGTTCAAGGGGCCGGGGCTGATCGGCGAGATCAAGCATGGCCTGGCCAGCGAGGTGCGCAACGCCGGACTGCCGCGACTGAGCGCCCTGGTCGGACGCGATGCGGCGGCGATCGCGCGGGGCGAGACGATCTGAGCGCAACCAGAGCACGCGCCGGGTTCCGAGCACTATCGCCGGCCAGAAAGCCTATCGCTCACCCGGCTCCCAGCCATGGATCGGCGCGAGCCGGTCGAGGACAGCAGCGGTGATCCTTTCGCAGCGCCGGCCGAGGAACGGGAAGGTCTCGTGCATGGTCGAGGCCAGCGTCTCGTTCAGGGCAAGGCGCAGCAGGCGGCGCGCGCGATGGAGGCGCGTCTTGACGGTCTCCGGACGAATCCCGGTCAGGTCGGCCGTCTCCTCGACCGAGCAGTCCTGGACCTCGCGCAGAATGAAGACCAGCCGGAACGGCTCGGGCAGGTCGTCGATCGCCCGCTCGATCAAAAGGCGGATCTGCGAGCGGGCAACCGCGGCTTCCGGATCGTCCATCGTTTGTCCTCCGGGAAAGGCGACCACGCGCGCGCCCGCAATTTGCGCCATCTCGACCTGGTCGAGATCCACCGTGCTCCGCTGCCGCCGGCGCAGCCGGCCGCGCGCCTCATTGATGACGATCCGGGTCAGCCAGGTGAGCAGGCTGGATTCGCCCCGGAAAGCCTCGAGCGCCACAAAGGCCCGGACATAGCTTTCCTGGATGATGTCTTCAGCTTCGGCGTCGTCGACGATGATGCTGCGCGCCACCCGGAACAGCCGCTGATTGTGCCGCTCCATGATGACGCGGAAGGCGCCGCGCTCGCGCCGGCGCGCACGGGCGATCAGTTCCGCCTCGCTCATCGCCTCGCAGGCGAGAGGCATTTCCCCTTGAGGTTCCACCATGGGCCGTTCTCCCGCAAACGGCGATTGGATGCCCGAGCCGGGCAAAGGTTCCCGGCTTTCACCCCGGCCAGGAACCTTTGCCACTCCAGCGCATCGAACGGAGGTTATCGACCACGCAGAGGAAACCGGCATGTCCGTTCGATCCCTTCTATCACCCGTTCCCAGCTCTGAGGAGAAATGCGGCTGCCCTCGCCAGCTGGCCTTGCCGGCCGAGCGCGCCACGCGGGCCGAAGCTGAGGCAGCGGTGCGGACCCTGATCTCCTGGGCGGGCGACGATCCGGCGCGCGAAGGCCTGCTCGAAACGCCGGCACGGGTGGTGCGCGCCTATGAGGAATGGTTTTCCGGCTATGCCCGGGAGCCAGCCGAGATCCTGAGACGGACTTTTGGCGAAACCGCCGGCTATGACGATCTCGTGCTGCTGCGCGACATTCCGCTGGAATCGGTGTGCGAGCACCATATGGCGGCAATCCGCGGCGTCGCGCACATCGCCTACCTGCCGCGCGAACGCGTCGTCGGCATTTCCAAGCTCGCCCGGCTGGTCGACGCCTTTGCCCACCGCCTCCAGATCCAGGAACGCCTGACGGCCGAGATCGCCGATGCGATCGAGGCCGAGCTCGAACCGCGCGGCGTCGCCGTGGTGCTGGAGGCCAGCCATGCCTGCATGTCCTCGCGCGGCGTGCGCAAGCATGGCAGCGCCCTCATCACCCGCGCCTTCCGCGGGCTCTACAGCGACCCGGCGGCGCGCCGCGAGGTGCTGGATGCGCTCAAGCCATAACTGGAGGCCGGCGGGAACCTCTGTCCCGCTGCGCCATCGAATGACATGCCGGGGCCGATCGAGCGCCCCGCAAGTCACGGAGTCAGACCATGCCCAGACTGCTCATTCTCGCCGCCGCCCTGACAATCTCGGCGACCACGGCCTTCGCTCACGACGCGAAGTTCAGCGATCCGCAGATCGCCCATGTCGCCTATACCGCAGGGCAGATCGATGTCGACGCCGCCAAGCTGGCGCTGGCGAAGACAGGGAATGCCGAGGTCCGGGCCTTTGCCGAGCTGATGGCGCGCGACCATGCCGCGGTCAACGACAAGGCTCTTGCCCTGGTCAAGCGCCTCAATGTGAAGCCGGAGGCGAATGGCACGAGCGCAAGCCTCACCAAACAGGCGAAGCAGACCGAAAAGCGCCTCAAGAAGCTTTCCGGAGCGGCCTTCGACCGCGCCTATGTCGCCAATGAGATCGCCTATCACCGCACGGTCAACCAGGCCTTGAGCGGCGCGCTGATCCCGAGCGCACACAATAGCGAGCTGAAGGCCCTGCTCGAGACCGGGCTGGCGCTGTTCACGGCGCATCAGACCCATGCCGAGCACCTGGCGCAGACGGTGAAGTGACCATGCCCCATCTCACCAGGCGCGCTGCGCTGCTCGCTGTCGGCGGCACCATGGCCGCCCTCGCCCGGACGGCCCGGGCCGAAACGCGGACCCATGCGGTCCTGATCGACAAGATGAAGTTCGGCCCGATGCCGAGCGGGGTCCGGGTCGGCGACACCATCGTGTGGACCAATCGCGACCCCGTCCGGCACACGGCGACGGCGCGCGACAAATCCTTCGACGTCGACCTGCCGGCGAATGCCGAAGGCCGCGGCACGCTGACCAAGGCGGGCTCCTTCGACGTCATCTGCCGCTTCCACCCCGGCATGACGGCAAAGCTCGCCGTCGCGCCCTGACCAGCCGAACCGGAGGCCGCGAGGTCTCCGGCGCCCCCCGGCGGCAGCGCCTGGTCGAAAGCGGAAGCGGGCGCCTTCGGCCTATCGCTTCGAGGCGAACAGCCGGCTGATCAGCCAGAGCGGCACGACGATCAGCGCTCCGGCGATCGCCCAGCCGCCGACCTCACGCACGGCGCCGAAGCCGAGATTGCCGAGCGAGCGCACGAAGCGCATCGCGCTTTCATAGAGCGCCGTCGGCGACAATCCGAGGAAGGCCATCGCCGCGCCGACCAGCAGCGAGATGAAGAGCAGGCGCACGAGGACGCTGAGAACGGAGCCGCCGAGAAAGCGCTCGATACCGCCATTGGCCATACGGACTTCCCCTAGTGCTCGGAGGCGGTTTCACCGATCAGGTCTACCCAACCTGATCGGATCCGGCTCCAGCGAAACGACGCCGAGAACAGCCATCGGCCGGTTGAACCGGATCTGAACGGCGCCCTCTCCTGCCCCTGCAGGTAACGGCAGCGCGCCGTCTCGGCAAGCGCCCGCGTCAGCTCGTCGCCGAGGCGCCCTGCGCTGCCCAGCCGGCACCGGCGATCTTCGCCGCCGCGATCACCGCCTGGGTGCGGCTGTCGACGTCGAGCTTGGTCAGGATCGCCGAGACATGCGCCTTGACCGTCGCCTCGGAGACGCCGAGCTCATAGGCGATCTGCTTGTTGAGCAGCCCTTCGGACAGCATCATCAGGACGCGCACCTGCTGCGGCGTCAGCGTCGAGAGACGCCGGACCATGTCGGCGGTCTCGTGGTCGACCGGAGCGGTAAGGTCGACGCCGGGCGGGGTCCAGACACCGCCGTCAAGCACGGCGCGGATCGCCTCGCCCATCTGCGCGACCTCGGCCGTCTTCGGCAGGAAGCCGAGCGCCCCGAACTCGATGCAGCGACGGATCACCGCCGGGTCGTCATTGGCGGAGACGACGATGACCGGGATCTCGGGATGAGCCGCCCGCAGGAAGAGCAGGCCGGAGAAGCCCTGCACGCCGGGCATGGCCAGATCGAGCAGGATCAGGTCGAGGTCTGCGGTCTCGGCAAGCGCCTGGCCCAATGCTTCGAGCGAGCCGACCTCGCTGACCTCCGCCCCCGCCAGAGAATGCGAAACCGCCTGGCGCAAGGCGCCGCGGAACAGCGGGTGATCGTCCGCGATCACGATCCGTGTCGGATGCCCCGTCATAGCCATCTCCAGCGCCGCCCCCGGCCAGGGCGCGAGCGCGCCCGCTAAAATTTCAAGCGCCCAGGCTCCCGCGCTGTCAATGCCCAATAGTTGGGGATCGTCGCGGGCGGCCTCTTTTGGCCTGCCGCAACTCGTTTTTCAGCTCCCGGCCGGCAGCAGCGCCTCCAGCGTCTCGATCCGGTCGGCCTCGGCCGGCGGCTTGTCCCAGCGGATGCGGTTGATCCGGGGAAAGCGCATGGCGAGACCAGATTTGTGGCGCGTCGAGCGCTGCAGGCCTTCAAAGGCGACCTCGAAGACCAGCCCGCTCGCAGGCGTGTGCGCGACTTCGCGCACCGGGCCGAAGCGGTTCAAGGTGTGCTTGCGGACATAGCGGTCGATCTCCAGCAGTTCCTCGTCGGTGAAGCCGAAATAGGCCTTTCCCACAGGGACCAGTTCGTCCGCGCCCGCCTCGCCCGCCCGCCAGACGCCGAAGGTGTAGTCGGAATAGAAGGAGGAGCGCTTGCCGTGGCCGCGCTGGGCATACATCAGCACGCAGTCGACCAGCCGGGCATCGCGCTTCCACTTGTACCAGTAGCCCTTCGGCCGCCCC
Organism: Bradyrhizobiaceae bacterium; assembly: GCA_036676315.1. Classification (GTDB taxonomy): domain Bacteria; phylum Pseudomonadota; class Alphaproteobacteria; order Rhizobiales; family Beijerinckiaceae; genus Allobosea. The sequence goes on along the minus strand of JAKFDB010000151.1, from coordinate 2,374 downwards.
GGCAGATAGGCCGAATCGAGCCGCTTCAGCATGCAGCCCTCGACGGCTTCGGCGTCGCCGCCGGCTCCCCCCGAGGCGGGGTCGGCACGGGCAGCGGTCAGCTCCTCCCAACTTGCGAAAGGGATCTGCGGCGAGAGGTCGAACCGCGCCGCATCGAGCCGGCCGAGGAAGGCCTCGAGCCTGGCCCGGCGCTGCGTCAGTGGCAATTCACGGATGTCCTCCGCGCCATCGGCGAGCAGGTCATAGGCACGGATATGGGCCGGGAACTCGGCCAGCATCCTTGCCGTCACCGTCTTGCGGTTGAGCCGCTGCTGCAAGGTGTTGAAGCTCTGGATGACGCCGTCGCGCATCACCAGCAATTCGCCGTCGAGCGCGCCGTCCTGCGTCAGCGCCTCGGTCAGATCGGGAAAGGCCGCGCCGATATCCTCGCCGGTGCGCGAATAGAGTCTGACGGTGCGGCTGCCATCGGGGCGCGTGCCGGCAACCGCCTGGACCCGGATGCCATCCCATTTCCACTCGGCCGCGAATTCGGCCGGGTCGAGCTTCCCGAAATCGCCATCCTCGATCGCATGCGAGAGCATGACCGGGCGAAACGGCGCCGGGTCGCTCGCCTCCGGCCGCGGGCCCTTGCCCTCGAGCCAGGCGAAGAGCGGCGCATAGGGCGGCTCCAGCCCATGCCAGACCTGCTCGACCTCGTCGGCCGCCACGCCGCCGAGGCTTGCTGCCGCCGTCTTGGCGAGCCTCGCGGAGACACCGATGCGCAGGGCCCCGGTGATCAGCTTGAGCAGGGCCCAGCGCCCGGTCTCGTCGAGCGCATCGAGCCAGGAGGCGATGAGGCGCGGCAACTCGGTCTTGCCGGAATTGCGCAGGCCGGCGACGACATCGGGAAGGGTCAGAGGGGCGCGGTTGTGGCCGGCGACGACGCCCGCAGGCGGAGGCGCTTCTCCTCCCCCTCGCGGGGAGGAGAGAGAGGTGGCAGGCCACATCAGCGCGACCGTCTCCGAGAGATCGCCGACATAATCGTAGGAGAGCGCGAACAACACTGGATCGGTGCGCTCGGCGATCAAAGCGCGGATCAGGCCGGGCTTGGCGTTCTGGAACACCAGCCCGCCGGTCATCGCCGCCAGCGCGAAGCCGCGATCGGGATCGGGCGTCGTGCGCAGATAGTCGGCGATCAGCGCGAGCTTGCCATTGCGGCGCGGCTCATAGGCGAGACGGTCGAGCAGCCAGGCGAAGCGGTTCATGGCGCCGCCTCCGCCTGGGGCGCCTCGACCTCGGCCTCGCCCTCGTCGCCATAGCCGACGAGGTGCAGCGGCATCGCCTTCAGACCGACCGTCCCGCACCAATGCACCAGCGCCTCGGCCTCGCCATGGGTGACCCAGATCTCGCCGGCCTCGACCTCGCGGATCGTCGCCTGGAGGTCGTCCCAGTCGGCATGGTCGGAGATGATCAGCGGCAGCTCGACGCCCCTCTGGCGGGCCCGCGCCCTGATCCGCATCCAGCCCGAGGCGAAGGCGGTGACCGGATCGGGAAAGCGCCGCGACCAGAGGTCCTGGATAGCGCTCGGCGGGCAAATGACGATTTCGCCGGCAAATGCCTTGCGTCCCTCGGCCTTGCGCTCGCCGGGCTCGATCTTGCGGATCTCGCCGAGCGGGATGCCCTCGGCCTGGTAGAGCTCGGTGATCTTCTCGACCGCGCCATGGATGAAGAGCGGCCGCTCATAGCCGGCCTCGCGGATCAGGGCCATGACGCGCTGCGCCTTCCCCAGCGAATAGGCACCGACGATATGGGTGCGCTCGGGAAAGAGCCGAACCGAATCGAGCAGCTTGGCGACCTCGCCATAAGCCGGGGGATGTCGGAAGACCGGCAGGCCAAAGGTCGCCTCGGTGATGAAGACGTCGCAGGCGACCGGCTCGAAGGGCGCGCAGGTCGGGTCGCGCTCACGCTTGTAGTCGCCGGAGACGACGATGCGCAGGCCTCTGGCTTCGACGACGATCTGGGCCGAGCCGAAGACATGGCCGGCCGGAACGAAGCGGAAATCGACCTCGCCGATTCGGATGGTCGCACCGGGCACCGCCTCCTGCCGGACCCCGGTGAAGCCCTCGCCATAACGCAGCGCCATGATCGCCAACGTCTCGCGCGTCGCCAGCACGGCCCCATGGCCGGCACGGGCATGGTCCGAATGGCCATGGGTGATCAGCGCTCGCGCCACCGGGCGGATCGGGTCGACATGGATGTCGGCGAGCGGGCAGTAGAGCCCGGCCGGCGTCGGGATCAGCAGTTCCGCAGGCCGCAGCGGCGGCCGGTTGCCCGGTCTGGCTCGTGTCATCGCCCTCAAGATAGGACCGGGCACCTGCCCGAAAAAGGCAGCAGC
>JAKFDB010000150.1:0-2460 GCA_036676315.1 Bradyrhizobiaceae bacterium | reverse complement strand
TGTTGGTCTCGCTCATCAGCAGGTGGCCGTTGCCGGCGATGCCTTTCTCCGGCAGCCAGACGAAGTCGGCACCGAGATAGCGGGCCGTCACCTCGTCCACCGCGCGCCGGTGGCGCGGATCCTGGTCACCGGTGACGATCAGGATCGGATGGCGTGCCAGAGCTGCGGGATCGCCGATGCGCAGGCCCTTGCCGCCGATGTTGAAGCGCTCGTTCATCAACCGCGCGCTCTCCGGGACGATCGAGCGCCGATAGGCCTCGAAGTCCTGCTTCGGGAAGCGTTCGGCATTGGCCCAATAGGCCCGCATGAACTCGGGAGGGATGAAGAGCGGCTTGTCCTCCTCGACCCGGACCGGGCAGCCGAGGCTCTCATCGTCCTTGAGCTTGGCCACCGCCTGGGCATCGTCAGGCAGGATGGGCAGGAGGTTAGCCGGCGCGCCGGGCGCGATGCCGACGATGGCGGCGACCGCCTGCGGCGCCTGCTCGGCGATCCACCACGCCATCGGCCCGCTGGCCGAATGCACCAGCAGCACGGCCGGCCCGACCTCCTCCAGCAGACGCTGCAGCGAGGTGGCGATCTCCACGGTCGAGAGCGTCGCGAAATCCGGCCGCATCGGCGAGCGGCCATGGCCGGGCCAGTCCGGCACGAAGACCTCGCGGCCCGAGGCGGCGAAAAGCGGTGCCCAGCCGGGCCGCCCGTCGGGAGTGGTCAGGTAGCAGGCGCCGCTATGGCCGCCGCCATGGACGAGGATGATCGGCAGGCGGCCCGGCCGCGCCGCCGGCAACCGGTCGACATAGATCGGATGCGCTTCGCTGCCCGAATAGAAGCACTGCCGAGCCGCGGCGCCGCCCTGATCCATCCGATCCTCCCGATGGCGACGGTCTGTGCCGTGCCATTCCATGCCGGGAATGCTAGGACCGGCTCATGTCGGATGCAACGAAAAAGTCTAATATGAGACTAATCGCAGACGGTGACGCTGGCGAGACGGAGGTCTCGCGCCGGCGCGCCATCCTGGACGGGACCGCGATCCCGACCGCCTACAAGATCGGCTATGTCCTGAACTTCTATCGCGAGCCGTCCTTCCGGATGATCGAGACGGAATTCGGGCTGACGCGGCCGGAGATCGTGATCCTGATCTTCCTGACGGTTCGTGACGGCGCGACGGCCAGCGAGTTCTGCGAGTTCTCCGGCCATCTCAAGGCCAGTGTCAGCCGCGCCGTGATCCTGCTCGAGAAGAAGAAGCTGATCCGCCGGCAGCCGGATCCGGCCGATAATCGCCGCCAGCTTCTCTACCTCACCGCCGAAGGCCGGGCACTCTACGAGCGCTACATCCCGATGCTGAAGGCGCGGGAGGCGGCGATGCTCGCCTGTCTCGACGACGCGGAACGCGGCCAGCTCGACCGGCTGCTCGACAAGCTCGCCGCCCATGTCCCGGAATGGGGCCCCGCCTCCGATCTGTGAGCAGAGGCGGAGCCGTTCAGGCCCTCAGCGCAGCAGCGCGGCGTAGCGGTGGCGATAGGCGAAGGCGAGCAGAGCCCCGCACAGGACGACGATCAGCGCCACCGGAATGCCCTGCGGATTGAGCTCGGCATGGAACAGCACGATCACCGTCATGACCGGGGCGATCAGCGCCAGGCCGAGCGCGGGCGCGATGTTGAGCAGGAGCATGAGCCCGCCGACGAGATTCACGCTCTTCATCAGCGGCAGGAAGAATTTCGCCTGCTCGAGCGATCGTTCCCAGGCGAGGCCCAGTTCCGTGACCGGCGGGTGGATCAGGTGGTTGCCGGTCGCCAGATACCAGAAACCGTCGGCGGCACTGACGACGAAGAGCAGGCCGAGAGCGAGGCGGGGCAGTGTGACCATCAGAAAGTTGCGCATGGATCGTGTTCTTGTCCGTTGTGAAGCGCCGGACAGCCGGCGCGGCTGCATTGCGACCGCCTGAGCGGGTTTTGCCCCTCGCGCGCTTGTGACATGCATGCCGGCGCGAGAAATGCACAGGACTGCCGCAGCGGCAATGCGCCGCGACCGGAACGGACTGCGATGACGATCGAGCTGACACGACGAACCCTCTTGCGCCTGGCAGGCACGACATCGCTCGCCGCTGCGGCTGCAGCAGCGGCGCGGGCTGAAGGTACGCCTGCGCCGACTTTCCCAGCCGCGCCCGGCTTCGCCGGCAGCACGCCGGTCCGCTGCGGGGCGATCGGCCTGCGCGTGCGCGACCTCGACAGGATGAGCCGCTACTACCAGTCGGTACTCGGCCTGCGCGTATTCTCGGCCAGTGCCGACGGCGTCATCCTCGGCGCCGGTGGCGTGCCGCTCGTCTGGATGGAGCCGCGCCCGCAGGCGCAATACGAGCCGCGCAACGCCGCCGGCCTGTTCCACACCGCCTTCCTGATGCCGTCGCGGCGCGATCTCGCCCGCTGGCTCGTGCACGTCGCGCGCAACCAGACTCAGCTCACC
>JAKFDB010000149.1:0-1989 GCA_036676315.1 Bradyrhizobiaceae bacterium | reverse complement strand
GATCGGCCAGGATGCGATGGTGCGCACGCTCGGCAATGCGATCGCGCGCGAACGGCTGGCGCATGCTTTCCTGCTCACCGGCGTGCGCGGCGTCGGCAAGACCTCGACCGCGCGGCTGATCGCCAAGGCGCTCAACTGCATCGGCCCGGACGGCACGGGCGGTCCGACGATCGATCCGTGCGGCGTCTGCGATCCCTGCGTCGCGATCGCCGAAGGGCGCCACATCGACGTCATCGAGATGGACGCCGCGAGCCACACCGGCGTCGACGACGTGCGCGAGATCATCGAGGCGGTGCGCTACGCGGCGGTCTCGGCGCGCTACAAGGTCTACATCGTCGACGAAGTCCACATGCTCTCGAAGAATGCGTTCAACGCGCTGCTGAAGACGCTCGAGGAGCCGCCGGCGCACGTTAAATTCCTGTTCGCGACGACCGAGGTCAACAAGGTCCCGGTGACCGTGCTGTCGCGCTGCCAGCGCTTCGACCTGCGCCGCATTCCGGCCGAGCAGCTGGCGCGCCATTTCGGCCAGGTGGCGGCGGCCGAGCAGGTCGAGGTCGAGCCCGAGGCGCTGGCGCTGATCGCCCGCGCCGCCGAGGGCTCGGCGCGCGACGGGCTTTCGATCCTCGACCAGGCGATCGCGCACGGCGCGGGCGGCGTCACCGCCGATCAGGTGCGGACGATGCTCGGCCTGTCGGACCGCGGCGCGATCCGCGATCTGCTCGGCCTGCTGCTGGCCGGCGAGGCGGCGGCGGCGCTGGCGGCGGTCCGCGAGCAATATGAGCTTGGTGTCGAGCCGTCGGCGCTGATCCGCGGCCTGCTCGAATGCGTGCACGGCATCACCCGCGCCAAGGTCGGTGGTCCCGCCGACGGCGCGCAATCGGTCGAAGAGCGCGAGGCCTATTCCGATTGGGCGAGCCGGCTCGGCTATGCCGCGCTCCACCGCCTTTGGCAGCTCCTCCTCAAGGGGCTCGCCGAGGTCCATGGCGCCGCGATGCCGCTTGAGGCGGCCGAGATGGCGCTGCTGCGGGTGATCCACGCCTCGGAGCTGCCCGATCCCGGCACCTTGATCGAGCAATTGGCGAGCGGCGAGGGCGTCACCGCGCGGGCGCCGGCGAGCGGCGCTCCGGCCGGGGGCCAGGAGCTGATGCAGGCGCCCCCCGCCAGCTTCACCGCTTTGGTCGAGCTGCTTGGTTCGAACGGCAATGCCCATCTTGCGCAGCAGCTCCACGATTTCGTCGGGCTGGTGCGCTACGAGCCGCCGCATCTCGAGGTTCGTCCGGCCAAGCCGCTGTCGGGCGACTTCACGCGCTCGCTCACTGCGGCGCTCAAAAGCCTGACCGGCCTTGCCTGGACCGTTTCGGTTTCCGACGCCGAAGCCGCGCCGTCCTTGCTCGAGCAGGAGAAAGCCGATGCCGAGCGCGAGCGCCAGGACGTGCTCGCCTCGCCGATGGTCAAGGCGGCCTTCAGCAATTTCCCCGAAGCCGAGCTCATCGGCTATGTCCTCGACGAACAGCGGAGCGCTTGAGAATGCAGAATTTCGACGAAATCATGAAGCTGGCCCAGAATGCCCAGGCCGAGCTCAAGAAGGCCCAGGACAATCTCGACTCGGTCGAGGTCGAGGGCGTCTCCGGCGGCGGCCTGGTCAAGATCCGCGCCACCGCCAAGGGCCACATCCGCGGCGTCGAGATCGACGAAAGCCTGCTCGCGCCGAGCGAGAAGCAGATGGTCGAGGATCTCGTCGCGGCGGCGCTCAACGATGCGCGCACCAAGGCCGATGCGGTCGCCCAGCAGGAGATGTCGAAGATGACCGCCGGCCTGCCGCTGCCGCCGGGCTTCAAGCTTCCTTTCTAAGGCAGGACCATCGAGGGAAAGCACTCCGTGCTTCGGCGCCGACCACTCGAAGCTTTCCGCTACATATTGTGGGGCTGATCGGCGCTCTCTGGCTCGATCGCAGGCTCCGCCTCGGATGCTGGCGGCCCGGCGGGCATT
>JAKFDB010000148.1:0-54227 GCA_036676315.1 Bradyrhizobiaceae bacterium | reverse complement strand
CTTCTTCACGGCGCGGTCGAGCGTCGTCATGTTGCGCCAACCCCAGTACCAGATGCGGCTGACCGGCACGATGTTGTGCTTGTCGCGCAGCTCGTCGAAGACCGGATCGAAGGCGTCGGAGCGGATCACCGCCTCGGCCTCGGTCCAGTCCTTCCAGAGGAAGGGCGCGCTCGGAATCTCCAGCGCCGGCACCAGCGATGACGCTGCCGCCATCGAGGGAGCAGAGAGGTCGAGCGCGCCTTCCTTGACCTGCTTGAAGAGGTCGATCTCCTTGCCGAGCTGCTCGGCCGGGAAGACGTTGATGGTGACGGCGCCTCCTGTGCCCTTCTTCACCCGGTCGGCGAATTCCTGGAAGAGCTCGCCGGCGATCTCGGCGGTGGTGTTGGCGTGGCCGAAGCGCAGGGTCTGCGCCTGCGCTGCGCCGGCGAGAAAACTGCCGGCGACCAGTGCCGCGGTCGCGAAGCGTCTGAGGGTCATGCGTCTTCTCCCTGATGTTGGACCGGGCCGTTTTCGGCCTCGGGGCGGTTGCGGCTATTTGATCAGTCGCTCGTAGGAGCCTTCGAGATGCAGGCGCATGGCCTGCGCCGCCGCATCGGGATCACCCGCTTCGAGCGCATCGACGATGCGGAGATGTTCCTGGTGGGTCAGGCCGACATCCTGCTCGCGCGTCAGGTAGAGCCGTGAGATGTGCAGGTGGAAGCGCAGGTCATCATAGCTCTTGAGCGCAACCTGATTGCCGGCAGCCTGCAGGATGATGCGGTGGAAGCGGTCGTCGCCCTCGGTGAAGGCGCGATGGCTGCGATACTCGCGCGCGGGTTCGCCCGCCATCATGATTGCGACCTCGTTGCGCAGAGCCTTGATGACGTCCAGCCCGGGCTTGCGCCTTGCCGCCTCTGCCGCCGCCCAGGGCTCGATCACGCTGCGGAAGCTGTAGACGTCCTCGTAATAGCGCTGGTCCGGCAGCGGCGCGGTCGCGAAGCCGATGAAGGGCTCGGCCTTGACCAGCCCCTCGGCGACGAGCCTTGCCAGCGCCTCGCGGATCGGTGTCGAGCTGACCTGAAGTTCACGCGCCAGTCCGTCGACATTCAGCTTCTCGCCCGGCGCATAGGCCTGGTCGAGGATGCGCTCCTTGATCGCCTCGTAGACCTGGTCGCCAAGTACGACCCGCTCGATCTTGCGCGCACCACTCAAGATTTTGTATCCTGCATCTTGGATCGTGCATGATTGAAGGGCGGTTGGATCCCTTTGTCAACCGATGTGAGGCAGGTGTCGAAGGCAGGCCACCCGACGCAGGAGCTGATGTTTGGCGGGATGGTCGCGGCGGCGACATTGGCGCATGGCGGGCGCATGGCCCTTGAAGCGTTGCAGCAGAGTATGGGTGCGAAGACAGGCCCTTCGAGAGGTCCGGTTGCTCCCTGTTTCGGTCCGATGCTTTCACAAAGAGATAGATCGCCAACTTGCGTCCGATAGGACGCACGGTGATCTCCGTAAATCCTGCGCCGCGGGGCCGCGCCTTGGTCAGGAGCTTCTCTCCTTGAGCTCCAGCAGAAAATAGGTCGTCGGACCACTCGGCTGGTCGTTGCTGAGCCGGAAGGCGACAGGGCCCGTGCCGCTGACGGCCGGCGGCTTCACCGTGCCGTCGAGGCCGATCGGCGATAGCTGCCACTGCCGGGCGGTCCTGGCGATCCGCAGGTCGACATGGCCCTTGCGGATGCGGACCGGAAGCTTTCCGAAATCCTCGATGACCTTCTGCTCCCTGTCGCGGAAGAGCATCCCGGTATTGCGGGCGTCGGTCGCGAAGACCAGCAGGAAGCGGCTGCCCTTCGCCAGCGAAGCAGGCTTGTCGAGCGAGGAGATCGCGATCAGCCCGTCGCCCTCGGCACCATCGATGCTGAGGGTCTTCAGGCTGACCGGCAGGCTTGCCGAGGAGAAGGCGACGGCCTCCGTCGCCGGTGTCGTCAGGCGCAACTGCCTGTCGCGGCGGTTCAGGAGGATTTCACCCGTGTCGCTCTGGAAGAGACCGGAGGAGAGCTTCGTGGCGTTGTCGGCCGGGAGAGCGCCGCTCGACCGCAATTTCTCGACGATCGCATCAGGGCGGTTGGCGTCGCGCGGCTGCCTGACGGCGATCGGCTCGCTGACGCGGCTTGCATCCTTGAGCCCGATCCGTCCGAGCAGGGCAAGTTCCGTCAGCTTCTCGGGCTCGCGGGCCTGCATGTCCGGGCCGAGATCCTCCTCGCCACGCACCGCGAAGGGAATGGTGAGCCGCGAGGTCGATACGTCGCCGCGCCTGAACAGCAATGCGGAGAGCGTTTCCCCGGCACGCGCGACGGGATCGAGCGCGATCGCATAGGGCAGCATGGCGCGCTTGTGCGGGTAGGGTTCGCCATAGGCGAGCACGATCGGGCCGTGGGCGTGCCGGCAGAGCACGTCCCAGCCCTGCAGCGCGGCATAGGCCGGGAACACCAGGCCGCCCTCATAGCGGTAGCGGTTCCAGAACAGGTGATCGTATTCGCTGACCACGAAGGGTTTTCCGAGCCAGCGCGCCGCCGCGGCCATGCGCATCGCATTGGCGGCGTCGGCGAGGGAACTTTGCTGGAGAAGCTTGCTGCCTGGGGCATAGCCGCTGGCCCAGTCATGATAGGTGTTCATCGTCACGGCTTCGAGCCCGCGCCGGCTGAGCGCGGCCTGCACCGTCGGCCAGTTGTTGTAGCTGCTGATCAGGCCCTTGTAGCCGAAGCCGCGCAGTGTCTCGCTCATCTTCGCTGCGGAGGCGGTCTCGATCTCGGTGAAGAAGGCCTGCAGGTCGCGAAGGCGGGGACTGTCGAGGTAGCGGTCAGGCGGAAGCCGGATCGTGCCGTTCTCCAGCTTCTCGCCCCAGCCGAGCCCGCCCCAGGCTTTCGCGAGCGCCTCGCTCGAGGGGTAGCGGCGCGCCAGCCATGCGTTGAACGGCGCCGCGAACATCGCGTCATAGGGCGCCTTGCCCGGCCGGTCGTGCACGACGCTCTCGAATTCGAGATTGTTCTCGTTGACGAGGATCACCAGCGCCAGCGCCTCGTCATGGATCGGTGCGATGCCGGTATAGGGATTGATGCGGGTGAGGATCTTCTCGGTGATCTGCTTCCAGTGCGCGAAGGCGGCCTCATCGAGATGCAAAGCGAGCTTGAGATTGCCGCCCGGGTCCCAGCGCTCGTCCTGACCGCCATAGGCTCCGCGCCACGAGGTCATGCCGTCGATCATCCAGTAGATGCCGTTCCGCTTCAGCGCGGCGAGCAGATAGTGGATGCGGTCGAGCGTCTCGGGGTCGAAATCGAAATCTCTGGCGCGGCCGAACATCAGCGACGCGTCGAGGAAGGTCAGCCTTGCAATGTTGTAGCCGTGGCGCGCGAGTTGCTGCGCGTAGCGGTCGGCCTCGGCGCGGTCAGGGAAGCCGCCCGAGGCCGGGCTCCATGCGAGCGAGGCACAGAACAGGCGCGCCGGCTCTTCGGGCGCATCGGCGAAGGCAAGACGGCCGTCCTGCCGCGCCACCACCCGCTGGCCTGTGCCGATGGCGGTCTTCGGCCCGCTGGCCCGGTTGGGCAGGAGTGCGGAGAAGTCGAGCGGGCTGCCGGGCCGGACTTCCAGCGACACCTCGCGCACGGGCAGCCATTCTTCGGAGGCGATGGCGCAGGAAGCCGCGGCGCCCAGCGCCAGCACCGTGACCATCGAGGAAAGCAGTCTCTTCATGCCGACCCGCCCCTTTCCGACAATCGCTGCTCGATCCCGCGGCATCTTCAGGGCCGCGACGGGCCGTGCAGGATGTAGGATTTGGTGAGGCCCGCGATTTTCTCGCGGATCAGCTTCGCCTCCGGCGCATAGGAGCGGAACTCCTTCAGCGTCAGGATCTGGATTTCCTCGAAATACTCCCGGATGTGCTCTTCGGAAGGCTTGGAAAGGAAACGCCATGGCGACAACCTGACGGCGTGGCGGGCGAGCGGGCGGGGCAGCCAGTGGAGGCCGGGGCAGAAGAAGTGCGGCTCGATCGGGAACACGAAGGCCGGCGTCTGGATGAAGTAGTAGTTCGAGACGCGGTTGATCTCGCGCACGAGATTGGTCCGTTTGGCCGGCGGAACGTGCTCGATGACCGAGTTGCAGACCGCGACGTCGAACGACTTGTCGTCGAAGGGAAGGCGGTCGCCGTCATAGACGATCACTTTGACATGGCCGAACGAGCCGGTGAACGAGCGCGCCTGGCCGTCGTCGCGGATGTTGACCAGCGTCAGGTCCTTGGGAACGTCGGCAGGGTCGAGCTTTTCCCAGAAATGCCGCGAGCCGCCGACGTCGCAGACCTTGAGCGAGGTGAAGTCGGCGATGGTCTCGCGGAACAGGCCGCCGCGCTTCCTGCGGAAATACTCCGACGAGGAATGCACGATCCGATCCCAGAATGAAACGTTCTTCTCAACAGTGTCGTCGGTCATGAAGGGAGCTTTCTGAAGTGCTTGTGGCCCGCCGGCGCCCGCTCGGCGGCCGTTCTCGTCGGTTCATGGATGATGCGGCTTTCGATCGGGGCGGCAGGTGGCCGCCGTCGCCGCAGGAAGCCCACAGGCAGCGCCGTGGCGTGGAAGAACCAGGCGACGACGGTGTAGAGACCCATGCCCAGCCCGCCCTTGCGCAGGCTCATCAACGCCACGATGCCGGCAAGGACGGCGAGGACCAGCCCGAGCGCCAGCGTCTTGTCGGGCAGGAACACCAGCACTGCGATGGAAAGCGCCCACCAGAGATAGACCGCGCTCCACAGCTTGAGCTCGGGGAGCTCGCGCAGGAGCTGGAAGAAATAGGGCTTGCCGAGCGAGGCGCGCAGCAATTCGCCGACACCATGGAGATATTTGTTCTTCCAGCGTCGCACGAGCAGCCGGTAGGAATTCAGCGTGTGGCCGAAATGCTGGACGAAGCGCCGGTCGAGCCGATGCAGCCGCCAGCCGGCGCTGCGCAGGCGGATGCCGAGGTCGAACTCCTCATGGCCGTGCAGATTGCGGTCCGAGAGATAGCCGGTCTGCTCGATGGCGCTGCGCCGGTAGAGCCCGCCGCCATTCATCCGATCGATCGGCCCAATCCGGCCTTCGGGGCCATTGCGCTGCACCCGGCGCGCATATTCGAGGTTGGCGACCAGCATCTCCTCGACATGGCCGGTGACGCCCCCGACCGCGGGATTTTCCTTGAGGAAGCGGATCGCCGCGTCGAGGAAGCCGGCGTCGAGCAGCATGTCGCCGTCGAGCAGGCAGATATAGTCGCCGCTCGAATGCTGAAACCCGAGCTGCGGCCCGATCCCGCAGCTCGGACGGGCCGGCGCAACGATCTGGGCGATCACGACGGGATAGCGCGAAGCGATCTCGACGGTGCGGTCCGTCGAGCCGCTGTCGGCGATGACGACTTCGCCTTGTCCGTCGCCGAGTGCCGCCAGGGCGCTCTCGATGGTCGCGGCGAGGCGCTTTTCTTCGTTCAGCGTCTTGATGATGATGGAAACGGCCAATCGGGCCTCCAGTATCGCTGCGGTCGGCGCGGCGGCTTCAGAAATCGGTGAGCAGCCGGCTCCAGCTCTCCGAGGCCAGGCCGCCGATATAGATGTCGTTGCGCAGCGCGGCGTCCTTGATCTCGGCATGGCGCGTGACCATGCAGAAATAGCCGCGATGCTTGAAGGAGAGCCAGCGCTGCCGCGAAATCGCGTTCATCAGGAAGGGCTGCGATATGCCGCTCGCCGAGGCGTAGCCTTCCGCGTCCAGGCTCGCGAACATCTGCCCGATGACGTCGAATTCGCAGTTGGCGGCGCAAACGATGTTCAGGACCGTGGCTGCCGCGCCCGCTTTGCCGAAGAAGAGGAATGCGCCGATCGAGCGCCCGTCCTGATCGACCACCACCCGGCAGTGCAGCTCGCCGAGGCTCCGGTTCATTGCGGCGACAAGGAAGAGCCAGTCGAACTCCTGCTTCGCCCAGACCGGACGGATCGGGAAACGCTCGATCATCGGACCGGCGCAGTGCAGGAACTCGTCCGGGCTGGCCGGGATCGTCCGGCAGCCCGGCACGGCGGCTGGCGTGATCGAGCTTCTGCGCCGGCTGATGGCCCGGTCGAGCCGTCGCAGCGGCCTGAGAATGCCAGGGGATGCCAGCCATGGCATGCGGCGGCTGGTGGCGACCGCGCCGGCGACCAGCGGCCGGAAGATGCGTCGCCATTCGAGGCTCTGGATCGGCAGGACCACGCCACCACCCGCAACCCAATGGTCGGCGCTGACCGGCGAGGAGTTGTCCGAGAAGCACATATCCTGCTTGGCGGCCCGCATTTGACGGGCGAGGCGGGCGGCGCCGGCCGCTCCTTCCTTGCCATCGGCCATGAAGGCGCAGAGAAGCCGGGCGATGATCGGGCGGCCGTGGACACTGAACTCCATCGGGATGGCCAGGATGGTGCTGTCGACCTCGCCCGTGCTGGAGTCATGGACGATGCTGCCACGCTCGGGTCGATAGTGCGGGCTGCCGAAGAGGACCGTCTCCAGATAGGCTTCGAGGCCGGGCGCGACCGCGTCCTTGCGGTTGCGGAAGATCTTGCTGAACAGCCGGGCCACCGCGGGGATATCGCCGCGGGACATCGGGCGCACGCCTCCGGCTTGGGGATGGCGCTGGCCACCCCCGGATGCGCAAGATGGTTGCAAATCCTGTTGCAACTCAGCTTCCATGCGCCATCCCAGCCCTGAGTTCCTGTTCCACGGCCCGTTCCCGGTCTCGGCGCACGATCCTCAGCAAGGCGATCCAGGCTGCGGCCACCATGGCGATCTCGATGACGTAGAAGGACACGAAGGTGCCGGTCGGCGGCGCATACCAGGTCGCGACCGCGGCGAGGGCGGCGCCGAACACGCTTCCGAGCCCCATCACGGCGGCGCGGGTCGGGTGATGGCCCGACGCGCCGAGCGCTTCCACTGCCACCGACCAGATCGCCAGGGGCACAACCACCCAGCAGAGAATCCTGACGAAGGAGACGAGCGAGACATAGTCCCTGCCGAAGAGCAAAGGCAGGATCGGGGCCAGTACGAAAACGGCGACCGCGGCGGCGATGCTGATCCCGGTGGCGGCGACGAGAACCTTGCGGACCCTCGGCAGGGCGTGCTGCAGGCCTTCGGCGGTTGCCCTGGCGGAGCCGGGGTAGACGAGGCGATTGAGAGCCTCGACCGAGAGATAGCTGCTTTCCAGCATGCGGCGGGCGACGCTGTAGCTCGCGACGATCTCGGCCGTCGCGACGAGGCTGAGCACGAGCAGGTCGGCGTTCTGCCGCACCGCCCGCAGGATGAAGGGAACGCTGAAATAGAGGCCGAGCGGCAGCTCCTCGCGCACGAGCCGATATCTCGGCCGGCCGAGGCTTCGGAGGGCGCGCCAGCAGACGAGGGCGACGAGGACATGGCAGACGAATTGCCAGAGTGCCCAGGCGGCGACGGTCGCGACGCCGAAGACGAGGCAGGCGAGGCCGGCGGCGATGGTCCGTGCCAGGGCAAAGCCGACCACCACCGTATTCGCCGAGGCGAAATCGGAGTGGGCGATGAAGATCTGTTCCGCCAGCACGATGACGCGCACCAGCACGATGTTGGTTACGAGCATCAGCGTGATCACACCGACATTCGTCGCCGGATCGGGGGACAGCGTGAAGTAGAGCGGCAGCAAGGTGGCGCCGACCAGAACCAGAACCACGCCGCTTGCGGCGGTCAGGATCAGGTTGTGCCCGAGCATGTCCGGATAGATCGCCCGGTCGCGCGCGACGCGGCGGACGAGGCATTCCATCGCGCCCAGCCCGCACATGTGGACCGCGATGTTCGAGATCGCGGTGATCGCGACGAACAGGCTGAACTCGTGGACGCCGAGAAATCGGGCAAGGATGGCGAAGGTCAGGAGCTGGGCGGCCGAGCTGATGATGAGGCTACCGCCCGAGGCGGCATAGGACATCAGCATCGGGAGCAAGGCTCCGCGGCGGCCCGATCCTGTTGCGTTACCCGGCGCCATCCTCTCCTGCCCTCGACGTCAACCGAAAGGAGCCGTCTCGATGGACCTACCATCGACCGGACGTCAGTAGCAGGCAAAAATAAGGGCGCAGTTAACGTCGGTGCGGCTGTACTTCAGCAGGTGTTTACCAGGGCGGGATAGCCTATCGGCGTGAATAGCCGTCCGCTGACGCAAGGAGCCCCCATGCCGGGCAGAGCAGTCGACTTCGCAGGCCGTTCGGAGCCTCGCATGCAGCGTTTCATGAACGTCGTGCTGGAACTTGCTCCCGACGTTCTCGTGCCGCGCCAGGAAACCGAGCTGCTCGGAGCAAGCGCCGTCGCGATCCTGCGCGAGCGCCCGTTCGGCGCGGTGGTGATCGACATGTGCTGTGGTTCCGGCAACCTTGCTCTGTCGATCGCGGCCGAAATCCCGTCCGCCCATGTCTGGGGTGCGGACCTGACCGACAGCACCGTCGCGCTCGCCCGCCGCAATGCCGAACGCCTGGCCGTCCAGGGCCGGGTCACCATCCGGCAGGGCGACCTGTTCGGTGCATTGGAGAGCGATGGGCTCGCCGGCACGGTCGACATGATCGTCTGCAATCCACCCTATATCTCGACCGCCCGCCTCGAGGGCGACAGCGCGCATCTGCTCGAGGCCGAACCGCGCGAGGCCTTCGACGGCGGCCCCTACGGCATATCGATCCATCAGCGCGTGATCCGCGATGCGGCTGGCTTCCTGAAGCCGGGAGGCTGGCTGCTGTTCGAGTTCGGCGAGGGACAGGATCGGCAGGCGGCGGCGCTGATCGCCAGAGCCCGAGCCTATGAGCCCGTGACCTTTGCTGCGAACGAGGCCGGAACGCCGCGGGTCGCTCTCGTCCGCAAACTTGCGGCTGTCGCGCCGACACCTGCCGACACGGCAGGTCTGTCGGCATGAGTCAGATCCGTCCTCTGGAGGCCGCCGATATTCCGGCGGTCGCGGGGCTCTTTCAACGGGTATTCCGGAATGGCAGGGAGGCTCCTCCTCCCGCGCTCGCCGCTTATCTGCGCCGGCACTATCTCGAAGGGCCTGGTTTCGATCCTGAGATCACCCCCCTGGTCCATATTGCCGGTGAAGGCGACGTTTCCGGCTTCATCGGCGTCAACGTGCTGCCGATGAGCCATGGCGGCCGCAAGCTGCGCGCTGCGATCTGCGGTTCGCTGATGGTCGAGCGCCGCGGCGCCGACCCGATGGCGGGAGCACGGCTGCTCAAGACATTCCTGGCGGGGCGGCAGGATCTCTCCTTCAGCGAGACGGCGAGCGAAGTCTCGGCGCAGATGTGGGTGCGGCTGCGCGGCGTGGCGCTGCCGCAATACAGCCTGGACTGGGTCCGCATCATCCGGCCTTCCGCCTTCATGCTCGAGCTTGCAGCCAGCCGGATCGGCGCGGCGCGGCTGCTGGCCCCGCTGGGACGGGGGATCGATCGCCATCTGCGCGGGCGGATGCGGGAAAACGACCTGCGCTGGTCCGGTGTTCCGGAGAACTGGAGCGTCAGGGGCGGCCTCAAGGTCGCCGAGATCGATCAGGTCGGCTTTGCGGCTCTCGTCGATCCGTTGACGCGGCAATTTGCGCTCCGCCCTGACTGGAGCGGCGAGCAACTGGCCGGGATCATCGCCGAAGCGACCGAGAAGCCGGACCAGGGCGAGGCTGTTCTTGCCGCGGTCTCCACTCCCGGCGGGGCGCCGATCGGGGCCTTCCTCTACCATCTTCGGTCGGGCGGGATCGCGCGCGTCCTGCAGATCCTGGCTGTGCCGGGACAGGCTGGCCCGGTCATCGACTGCCTGATCGGGCATGCGGCCGGGCGCGGCGCCGCGGGCCTGCGCGGCCGGACACAGCCTGCCTTGCTGGAGGCGATGCTGGGCCGGCGCATCGCCTTCACCCATCTCGCCTCGACCGTGGTGCATTCACGCGAGGAGGAACTGGTGAATGCCTATCTGAGCTCCCGGGGCTTCTTCAACGGGCTTGCCGGCGAGCACTGGAGCCGGCTGGTCGGCGGGCGCTTCGAATAGAAGCAGGGCTTCGGTGCGGAGCGCTGCGCCGGCGGCGTCGGTTCAGCCGGCGATCTCCTCGACCGGGCGGACAAGCTGCGGCCCGAGGTGCAAATAGCGCGTCGCCCGGCGCTTGGCGGCGATATCGGCCCAGACGCGCTCGACCTCGACCGTCGTCAGCTTTGTCGCAGCGCCGACCTGTTCGGCCGAGAGGCCGTTGTTGAGGCCGTAGAGGCACAGATCCATGCGGTCATAGGGCAGGGAGAAGTAGAACTCTTCCTGCGTCTGCTCCAGGGAATAGGTGTCGGTCGTCGGCGGCCGGCGGCGGATCTCCTCGGGAATGCCGAGATCGGCGGCGAGCGCATAGACCTGGCTTTTGTAGAGATGCGCGATCGGCTTGACGTCCGCGGCTCCGTCGCCGTTCTTGACGAAGAAGCCCTGGTCGTATTCGAGCCGGTTCGGCGTGCCGAGCACGGCGAAGTTCAGCCGGTCGGCATGATAATATTCGACCTGCTTGCGCGTGCGCTGCTTCATGTTGGTGGCCGCGACGATGCCGAGATAGACCGCCGGCGGCATGCGCAGCTTGGTCCGCCTGCCTTCGGGATCCTGCACCACCAGCGAGGAGATGTTGTAGCCCTCGCCCGCGAGCGAGTTGGCGATGACGATCTTCGAGGCCCAGCCGGGCCCGTATTCGGGGACCAGCTCGCGGATGAAGGCATCGCGCCGCTCATAGCAGCCCATCGCCTGCAGCGTCGGCCCGATATCCTCCACCACGGCTGCGACGCCGAAGGTCTCGGCGATCAGCCGGCCGAGCCGGAGGCTCTCGGGGTCGGAGTCGTTCTCCGGCATGAACAGGCAGAAGACATTCTTGGCGCCGACGGCGCGCACGGCCAGTGCCACCGAGACGCTGGAGTCGATGCCGCCGGAGAGGCCGAGCACGAGCCCGCGCTTGCGCATCCCGCGCAGCTGCTCGCGCAGCGCCGCGACGATGCGGTCCGTTTCCGCCGCGCCGTCGATCCTCAGCGTGTCGGCCGAGAAGACGAGCGTATCGGGAGCAGGGGAGACGTTCATTCTGCAGCTCCCAGGGTCTCTGCGGCCAGCCTGCGGCTGACCTTGCCCGTATCGGTTTTCGGCAGCTCGCTGCGGAATTCGACGATCTTCGGCACCATGAAGTCCTCAAGATGGGCGGCGCAGTGGCGGATGATGTCGCGCTCGCTCAAGCGCTCGTCCGAAAGCACCACGACCGCGGCAATGGCGTAACCGAGCACCGGATCCGGCACGCCGGTCACCACCGCTTCGGCAATGCCCGGATGGGCATGCAGGACGGTCTCGACTTCCTTGGGCGCGACCTTCTCGCCGCGCGTCTTGATGATGTCGTCCTTGCGGCCGACGAAATAGAGGAAACCGTCCTCGTCGGTGCGGAAGAGATCGCCGGTGTGAAGCCGCTTTTCCCAGGGATTCGGCCCCGGGCGCAGCATCTGCGCGGTTGCGGCGTCGTTGCGCCAATAGCCCTGCATGACATGCGGGCCGCGGATGACGAGTTCGCCCGCCTCGCCGGGAGGCACGCGATGGCCTTCGTCGTCGACGACGAGGGCTTCGGTGTTGGGAATGGCGATGCCGACCGAGCCCGGCCGGCGGTCGAGCTCCTCCGGCGGCAGATAGGTGCAGCGCTTGCACTCGGTGAGGCCGTACATCGAATAGATCCGCACGCCGGGGAGGAGCTCGCGCAGACGGGCTATGTGCACCGGCGGCAGGGCCGCCGCCGTATTGGAGATGTAGCGCAGGCTCGGCAGGAAGCCCGGCGCGAGATCGCGCATCTGCAGGATCAGCGCCGCCATCGTCGGCACGAGCGGGAAGCCGGTGACCTTCTCGGCACGGATGCGCTCGAAGATCGCCTGCGGGAAGGCGAAGGACTTCTCGAGAACGAGGGTCGCACCGAGCCGCATCGCCATCAGCAACTGGTAGAGCCCGTAGTCGAACGCCAAGGGCAACACGTTGAGGATGATGTCGCCAGGCGTGTTGCGCAGATAGGTGGTGATCGACTCCGCTGCCGCATCGATGTTGCGGTGGGTCATCATCACGCCCTTGGGGCGGCCGGTGGAGCCGGAGGTGTAGATCAGCATGGCAAGATCGATGTCGATCCCGCCATGCTCGACCGCGGCGGGCTCGGCCTCGAGGCAATCCTCGAAGGCGACCGCCCCCTCGGGCGTCCGGCCGGGCGAGCCTTGCGTCGAGGCGACGAAGAGCGCCCGCTCGGCGATCGCTGCGCGGGCCTGCGTCACGACCGGCATCAGCTTCGCCTGGGTCAGGATCGCGGCGGCCTCGCAGTCGTCGATGATATAGGCGAGCTTGTCGGCCTTGGTGGAGGCGTTGATCGGGCTGAAGGTCGCGCCGGCCTTGAGCACCGCGAAGATCGAGACGACTGCTTCCCAGCAATTGTCCATGAAGACGAGAACGCGGTCGCCTCGCTTCACCCCGTTCGCGGCGAGCGCGGCAGCGAGCCGGCTGGAGAGATCATCCAGCTCGGCATAGGCCAGCCGCTTCCGGTCGGTGACCAGCGCGGTCTTGGCGCCGTCCGCCCTGGCGCTGTTGATGACGAATTGCTCGACCCGCATGAACCTGTTGTCCCGCCTTGCCTGCTACGCCGTCGCCGGCGCAGCGGTCTTCGACGCGATGAAGGCCGTGATGCGCGCGAGTGAATCGAGATTGGCCGGCATGATGTCGGAGTCGGCGACGGCGATGCCGTAGCGGTCTTCGACGAAGGCCACGAGCTCCAGGACCCCGGTGGAGTCGATGATGCCGTTCTCGATCAGCGAGTCCGTGTCGGCGAGCGCGTGGGTGGTGTCGCCGAACAGAAAATTCTCGATGACGAAGGCCTTCACCGCGTCCTTGATCGTATCCGTCATATCCGTTCCTTTCATAAGCTGGTGTCAGGCGGCTTTCGAGCTGCAGCTGTCCGCACCCGTGAAGGTCTTCAGCCAGAGCTGCGTCGACAGGATGCCGACGAAGGCCGCGTTGTCGCGGAAGCCGGAGGCCGGGCGCGTGCGGCATTTCTCGTGCAGCTTCGCCACCGCCTTCGGATTGAAGAGCCCGTTCGCGCCGATCGCGGCTTCGCTCAGCGCCGCTTCGACATAGTCGGCCGCGCCGGCCCCGACGAAGGAGGCGCTATCGGGCGCGCGATAGGGCTGCTTGCTGCGCTTTCCGATGGAAGGTGGCAGCAGGTCCTTGGTCGCTTCGCGCAGGATGTGCTTCTCGACCAGCCCCTTCAGCTTCATCCCGGGGGGCAGGCTCGCCGCGAACTCGACGAGCTGATGGTCGAGGAAGGGGAAGCGGCCCTCGATGCCATGGGCCATCGCCATGCGGTCGCCCTGGCTCGAGAGAATGTAGCCGGGCATCAGGAAACGGGCCTCGAGATATTGCGCCTGATGCAGCGGATGCCAGCGAGTGAACGCTTTCGGCAAGCGCGAGACGAGCTCTTCGGTGGCGTCGTAATTCGCGAGGCTGGCGCGCAAATCGCCTGAGAAGAAGAGCTTGGTTGCCGCCGTGCCGTCGAAGCGCGGCCGATGCGAATACAGGGGATCGTCGAGGGAGTGGCCGTTCGCACCGAAGAAGGAGGCGAGGTACTCCGCCGATTGCTGCCGGAGCCCGGGCAGATACGGGTAGAGCTTGCGGAACAGATGCGGCCTGATGCGGGAGCCCGGCTGCCGCGCGCAGAAGCGGCGGACCCGGTCCTCCTTGAAGATGTCGTAGCCGGCGAAGACCTCGTCGGCGCCCTCGCCGGTCAGCACGACCTTGAGACCGGCCTCGCGCACCAGGCCCGAGAGCTTGAACAGCGGGGCCGGAGCCGTCCTGAGGATCGGCCGCTCGGTGAAGCGGATCACATCGGGGAAGACGGCGGCGATGTCGCCGTCGCCGCAGGCGACCGTGCTGTGATGCGTGCCGAGGGCGCGGGCCATCTCCAGCTGGAAGGCGCTCTCGTCATGCTCTGGGCTGTCGAAGGTGACGGAGAAGGTCCGCAGGCCACCCGGCGCCATGCCGGCGGCGAGGGCCGAGGTGATCGAGGAATCGAGTCCGCCCGAGAGGTAGCAGCCGACCGGCACGTCGGCCCGCATGCGAATGCGGGTCGCCTCCGTCAGCAAGGCGCGCAGTTCCTCGGCCGCTTCGCGTTCGTCCCTGTGCCGGGATGGCGCGTCCCGGTCGGGGTAGTCCAGGCTCCAATAGGGCCGTGTCGAGACGCTGCCGTCCTGCACGATCATCAGGTTCGCCGGCTCGAGCTCGCAGATGTCGCGGAAGGCCGTGCGCGGGGCGATCGGCGCCCAGAGCGTGAAGATCTGGTCGAGGGCGACGGGATCGATCTCCGCGCTCACGCCGGGAACCTGGAGGAGCGCCTTGACCTCGGATGCGAAGTAGAAGCTGTCGCCCTGCCTGGTATAGAACAGTGGCCGCACGCCCATACGGTCGCGGGCGAGAAACATGCGACGGCGACGCGCGTCCCAGATCGCGAAGGCGAAATCGCCATTGAGGGCCGAGAGGCAGCCCTCTCCCATCTCGTCATAGAGATGCAGGATCACCTCGGTGTCGCTCGAAGTCCGGAACTGGCGTCCGCGGGCCCGAAGCTGCTCGCGCAGCTCGACATAGTTGAAGATCTCGCCGTTGAAGGCGATCGTCAGCTCGCCGGTCGCATCCGACATCGGTTGCTGGCCGTCGCCAAGCCCGACGATCGAAAGTCGTGCGTGCCCAAGGCCTGCGTCCCGCGCGGTGAAGAAACCCTGCTCGTCGGGGCCGCGGTGCGCGATCGCGGCCGTCATCCGTTCAAGGAGCGCGCTCCCATCCCGGACAGTGCCGAAATAGCCAACAAAACCACACATGCCGAGACGTTTTCCGAAAGTTCGGTCAGTTCTTCTTGAACTATAGCCAGCCGGGCGCCAGCAGGCGTTAACGGCGGCGGATATTCATCGAAATGGTAAATTTTGGCGCCGCGTGAAGCATTGTGCGAGATCGGTGCGCGCCCGCCCCTCAAATGCCGAAATTCCGCGCCCGGACGGTCGCCAATGTCGCGGGAATGGCGCCCGGCCGCTCTGGCTTCTCCTGCCATCGTGACCGCGCCGCGCGCCGGATTAACGCAATGTTCAGGGTGGGAGCCTACCTCTAGGGCATCGTTGCGGGAGGCAGGAGCGTCTCTTCCGTCTTGAGACGTGTGCTGAGGGCGAAGCGGAATGTACGGGCCGAAGGAGTCGGAGCAGCGTCAGACGCCTCGACCCATTGGCCAGCATCGGGGTCCCAGGGCGGCTGCCGATTTCGTGGTCGCTTCGGATGGCACGGCGGTGGCGGGGAAAAGCCCGCTCGCGCGTCTCGGCATGCTCGGACGTGTCGGGGTCGACGACGTCCTTGACTGGCTTCGCGCCGGAATCGGCTGGATCATCGGTGCGATCATCCTCTGCCTGGTGGCGGCCCTGTTCTATGCCGTGACGACGCCGCCTCGCTACACGGTCTACACCGACATCCTGATCGACCCGTCCAACCTCAACGTGGTGCGGGACGACGTCTTCACCTCCAATCCGCAGCGCGACGCGCAGCTCCTGGAAGTCGAGAGCAAGCTCAGGATCCTGACCTCGCGCAATGTGCTGTCGCGGGTGATCGACAAGCTCGACCTCACCAATGATCCCGAATTCGTCAAACCCGGCCTGCTGTCGCCGCTGTGGAACCTGATCTCCCCGAAGGAGGTCGCGCGCGACAACCGGCTTGCCGTGATGCGCGCCCTGGCCGAGCGCGTCGAAGCCCGGCGCGAGGAGCGCTCCTTCGTCGTCGTGATGCGGTTCTGGGCCGAGGAACCGGAGCGGGCGGTCACCATTTCGAACGCCATCGTCGATGCCTTCGAGACGGAACTCTTCCAGTCGTCCGCCGAAAGCGCCGGGCGGGTGGTGAAGAACCTCAACAACCGCCTTGACGAGATGCGCCGCAACGTCACCGAGGCCGAGCAGAGGGTCGAGGATTTCCGCCGTTCGAAAGGGCTGCAGCTGAACAATGGCGAGCCGGTCAGCGCGCGGCTTTCGAGCGAGCTCAACACCCAGGTCCTCGAAGCCCAGCAGCGCTTCATCCAGGCCGAGACGCGCTACAAGCAGATGAGCGCGGCGATCGCCGAGCGGCGGGCCGCCAGTGCGTCGGTCTTCGATTCCGCGACCATGGTGAGCCTGCGGGCGCAACTCAACACGCTTCAGCAGCAGATCGGATCGATCAGGGCGACCTTCGGCACAAGACATCCGCAGATGGTCACGGCCCTGTCCGAGCAGCAGGCCGTCGAGGGCGCGCTGACACGTGAGGCGCGGCGCATCCTCGACGGGGCGAAGGCGGAGTTCGAACGCGAACGCTCGACGCTGGCGATGCTGCGCGGCAAGGCGGGTGACGAGAAGTCGAACGTCTTCAGCGACAATGAGGAGCAGGTGCAGCTGCGCGACCTGCAGCGCGACGCGCGGGCCAAGGCCACACTCTACGAAACGCACCTTGCCCGAACACAGCAGATCGGCGAGCGCCAGCAGATCGACACCAGCAATGTCCGCGTCATCTCGCGGCCGCTGCCACCGAAGGCGCGCAGCTGGCCTCCGCGCACGCTGATCCTGCTCGGCGCCGCTGTCTTCTTTGGCCTTTTCCTTGGAATCGCGATCGCTTTGGCGCGCGGCGCGTGGCGCTATCTGCGCGAGCCGCGGCTTGCGACCGCCTGAGGGCGTCGCAAATCATGCAGGATGCGATCGACAGAGGAGGAGACAGGACGGAAGCGTTCAGGGGGCGCGTCGGCACCGTCCTCTTCCTGGCGGTCTTCCTGTTTTCCTGGATAACCCTCAGCCCCTTCGTCGATCTCTCCGGCGCCGTGGTTCTCGACCAGTCGGCGCGCGCCTCGAGCGCGCTGAACCAGCTCGTCTCGCTCGGGCTCTTCGCCTGCATGCTCGGCTTCGGCCTGCTGCACCCCATGCGCCGCATCATTCTTCAGCCGCGCGTGCTGCTTGGGCTAATCTTCGCCTGGCTCGGCTTCGTTTCGATCATTCTGTCCGCCTATCCATTCCAGGGCATCAAGGGGATGGTCCTGGCCGTGATCGCAGTGGTGAATGCCAGCGTCTTTCTCCTGCTGCCGCGCTGCGAGCAGCACTTTGCGAAGCTGCTCGGCATCGGGTGCCTGATCGTCCTGTCGGTCGCGTATTACGGCATCCTCTTCAAGCCGGCATTGTCGATTCATCAGGCCTCAGAAGCGCTGGAGCAGATCAATGCCGGGCTGTGGCGCGGTCATTTCCGGCACAAGAACGATGCTGCCGTCGCCATGGTGGTTATGGCGCTCTTCGGCCTTTTCGTCATGAATGTCTGGTCGCGCCTGGCCGGCGCAGTGATCGTCTGCCTGGCCTTCGTCTTTCTGGTCAATACGGGCGGGAAGACCTCGACGGCGATGCTGCCGGCCGTGCTGGTCGTCGCCTGGATCTTCGAGAAGGCGCGTGTCCTGCGCGTACCCATCGTCATCGGCGGCGTCGCGCTGTTCAATCTCTTCGCCATCGGCTCGGCGGTGATCCGGCCGCTCGGCGAGTTCGTCACCGAGCTCGGCATCGACGCGACCTTCACTAACCGGGCCGATGTCTGGCGCCTGGCGTTCACCGCGATCGCCGAGCAGCCTCTGACCGGCTACGGATTAAAGGGCTTCTGGCAGACCTCGCAGCTCGTGAACGGCGGGGGCTCGGTCGAGACCTGGGCAGTGGCGGCGGCCCATGCACACAATTCGTATCTCGAAGTGATCCTGATGATGGGCGTGCCGGGGCTCGTGCTGACCCTGGCCTGGCTCTTCGTCATACCGCTCTATCACATATCCCGGATCGACCCTGCGAACGAGCACAGCCATCTGACGCGGCTCTTCATCAGGATCTGGCTTTACGTGATCTTCCACGCCTGCCTGGAAAGCCTGTTCTTCGAGGGCGCCGATCCTCTCTGGTTCACCTTCCTGATCGTGATCTACGGACTTTTCTTGCAAACCGCCGCGGCGCTGAACCCCGCATACCACCCGAAACCGCAGGGGATCGTTGCGCATGCCTAGCGTCGCCGAACATCTCGGGAGGAAGGGCGGGTTCGCCGACCGGCTGACGAACCGGCTGATCTGGAAATTTGCGGGCTCCCGGCGCGCCGTCGAGACCGACACCCCGCTGGTCTCGTTCACCTTCGACGACGTGCCCGACAGTGCGCTGAACGAAGGGGCTGCGATCCTCGAAAGGCACGGTGCGCGCGGCACCTTCTACATCGCCGGCGGACTCGCCGGGCAGGTCGAGCCCGAGCGGGTGCTGATCACCGCCGAAGGCTGCCGGGAACTCGCCGAACGCGGCCACGAGGTCGGCTGCCACACCTTCTCGCATCGCAGGATCCGCGACATGCCGCGGGCGGAGCTGCGGCGCGACCTCGACTGCAACGCGGCCTATCTCGCCAATGCCGGGAGCGCGTCGCCGCCGGCCAATTTCGCTTTCCCCTACAATGCGGCATGGCCGCTGGCGCGCCCCGAGTTCCGCCGCCGTTTCCGCAGCTGCCGCGGCGCCGGCGAAGCGATCAATCGCGGGCTCGTCGACCCGTTCATGCTGAAGGCGGTCGAGATCCGCCAGCCGGAGACCGAAGCGCGGACCCTGACGCGTTGGATCGACGACGTGGCCGGAATGCCCGGCTGGCTCGTGTTCTTCACGCACGACATCGCGCCGCGCCCGACAGCCCATGGCTGCACGCCGGAGACCTTCGATCACCTGGTCGCCCATGCGGTCGAGCGCGGCTGCGCCGTCCTGCCTGTCGACCGGGTGCTCGACCGGCTCGGCTGGTGAGGAGACGGCCTTGTCGAATGTAAAACCGGCCGGAAAGCGCCTGCTGGCGATCAACAACTACTTCTATCGCCGCGGCGGTGCGGAAGCGGTCTTCTTTGACCATATGGCGATGTTCTCGCAGATCGGCTGGGATGTCGTTCCCTTCGCCATGCAGCACGAGAACAATGCTCCCTCGCCATGGTCGAGCTATTTCGTCTCGGAGATCGAGTATGGCCGGCAGACGAGCCCGCTGCGCAAGGTCGCGCAGGCCGCCAGCATCATCTATTCCACCGAGGCCCAGCGTAACATCGCGCGGCTGATCGAGCAGGCACGCCCCTCGATCGCTCATGCCCACAACGTCTACCACCATCTTTCGCCGGCCATCTTCTCGACGTTGAAGGAGGCCGGCATCCCGGTGGTGATGACGGCACATGACCTGAAGCTCGCCTGCCCGTCCTACAAGATGCTGCGTGCCGGAAAAGTCTGCGAGGACTGCAAGGGAGGGCGCATCTACAACGTCCTGCGCCATTGCTGCGTCAAGGATTCCGTCCCGCTCAGCGGGCTGGTGCTGGTCGAGACGATGGTGCATCGGGCGCTCGGGCTCTACCGCGATAAGCTCGACCGGATCGTCGTTCCCAGCCGCTTCTATATCGAGAAGCTGGTGGAGTGGGGCTGGCCGCGCGAGAAGATGGCCTATGTTCCCAACTTCGTCGACGTGGAGAGCTACCGGGCCAAGTGGGACGAGGGCGACTATGTCGTCTTCGCCGGGCGGCTCGCGCCGGAAAAGGGCCTCGCGACACTGATTCAGGCGGCTGCACGCGTCAAGCAGCGGCTCATCCTGGCCGGGACCGGGCCGGAGGAAGCAGCGCTCCGCGAGCTCGCCGCGAGAACCGGTGCGGATGCGAGCTTCGTCGGGCATCTCTCGGGACAGGAACTGCACCGCCTGATCGGGCAGTCGCGCGCGCTCGTGCTTCCTTCCGAATGGTATGAGAATGCTCCGATCAGCATCCTTGAAGCCTATGCGCTCGGACGCCCGGTGATCGGCGCCGCCATCGGCGGCATTCCGGAAGTGATCCGGGAAGGAGAGACCGGGATGCTCGCCGCTTCGGGCGATGTGGACGGGCTCGCGCAGAAGCTGGCGGATCTGGCGGCGCTTTCCAGCGCGGAGCGCAAGGAAATGGGCCGCGCGGGGCGTGAATGGATCGCCCGCGACTTTTCCGCCGCGGCCTTCCGCAACCGGACGCTCGAGCTTTACGGCGCGCTCGGTGCCTGAAATGGAGGGGCCGCATCACGTAAAGGTTAATAAATAAAAAACGCTACGAACTTAATGCCGTCACTTGCCGCCGAAGGGATGATTTTTGTATGCCTGCTCAGATCTTGGGAAGTGGTATTCTCAAGTCGTAGAGTTTTTTCGGCCCTCAGGGAGATCTTTCCGGGCTTTTGAGGGGAACCTGCAGAGCCTGCTGGCTCGCAGCATTGTCCTCGGTTCGACTGGGAGGAGGCGATCATGACCAGTCTTCCGATCGAGATGCCCCCCGGCCAATCGGCTTCAGCCGCAGCAATGCACGAGCCCCGGCGCCGCATCGTCTTCCTCGGGCTGCGCGGCATCCCCAATGTCCAGGGCGGTGTCGAGAAGCATGTCGAAATGCTCGCTGGCGAGTTGACGTCCTGCGGTTGGGAGGTCGAGGTCATCGGCCGGAGCCGCTACCTGCCGCACGCCGGCTCGAGCTCATGGAACGGCATCCGCGTCTTTCCGCTGTGGGCGCCTCGCAAGATGGCGCTCGAAGCCCTCGTCCACACCTTCCTCGGGGTCTGGTTCGCAGCGCTGCGCCGGCCCGACATCCTGCACATTCATGCGGTCGGACCGGCATTGTTCGTGCCTCTCGCCCGCCTGCTCGGCCTCAAGGTCGTCGTCACCCATCATGGTTATGACTATGAGCGCCAGAAATGGGGCGGCTTTGCCCGGCGCGTGCTGAAGCTCGGCGAGTATTTCGGGATGCGCCTGTCGCACGGCCGGATCGCGGTTTCGAACGAGGTCGCTCGGACCATGGCCGCGCGCTATGACGCCTCCGTGGCCTTCGTCCCGAACGGCGTGACGATTTCGCGAGGCCGGACCGAGACGGGCATTCTTGCCGAGTTCGCGCTGGAGCCGAAGCGCTATGTGCTGCTGGCGGCGCGCTTCGTCCCGGAGAAGCGGCAGGTCGATCTGATCAAGGCCTTTGCAAAGTGCGGCAGCCCTGGCTTTCAACTGGTCCTGGCCGGGGATGCAGAGTTCGAGACGCCCTATTCCCGGGAGGTGAGGGCTCTGGCGACGAGTGTCTCCGGCGTGGTGCTGACCGGCTTCCAGACCGGGGACAGGCTGGCCGAGCTGTTCGCCAATGCCGCCCTCTTCGTCCTGCCGTCGAGCCATGAGGGCATGCCGATCGCGCTGCTCGAGGCGATGGCGGCCGGACTGCCCGTACTCGCCAGCGACATCGTGGCGAACAAGGAACTCGGCCTGCCCGCCGACGACTATTTTCCGCTGGGCGATATCGATGCACTGGCGACCGGGATGTCGGCCAAGATGGCGAATCCGCTGAGCGAGGAGCAGGCCCGCGCTCAGATGCTGCAGGTCGAGCAGGCCTATAGCTGGCCGAGCGTCGCCCAGAGGACGCTCCAGGTCTATCGCTCGCTGCTGGCGAAATAGGTTGCTTGCGTCATGCGCGGGGTCGCGCAACAAGGCTGGCTTGCCGCCGCAGCCGGAGACGAGCAGCTGATGAATCCAAGAATGCTTCTGCGCGTCCTGCCCTGGCTCACGCTTGCGTTTATCGTCTTTGCCACGCTGTCCTCGCTCGAAATGCGCCCAAGGATCGGTAACCACGTTCATTTCGAGCGGTTCGGGGCCTTCTGGCTCCTCGGCTTCCTGTTTGCAGCCGTCTATTCGAGGCGGATCGCGACCGTGTTCCTGCTCGTGGCAGCGGTCGCGGTGGGGCTCGAGTTCTTTCAGCTGCTCTCGCCCGATCGGCACGCCCGGCTGGGCGACCTGCTCGTCAAGCTGGCCGGCGGCGCTTGCGGCGTCGCGGTCGGTTGGCTGACCCTGCGGCTTCTGCCCGGCTTTCGCGACCTTCTCGCCCGCGCCTCCTGACGGCTCTGCGCCGCTTCTCCTTGCGCGGCAATCGCCGCTCAAATGGATTCGAGCAGGAGTTTCCTCGCGGCCGCGACGGTGAGCTCGACCGGGTTGCCGCTGGTCGAGGGGTCGGCTACTGCCGCCTCGGCCAGTTCGTCGATGCGGTCGGTGCCGACGCCGAGGGCGGCGAGCTTGTCGGGAATGCCGAGGTCCGCGCGGAGCTTCAGCACGAAATCGTAGAAGCCATTAAAACCGCTGGAGATGCCGAGATAGGCGGCGGCGGCATCGATCTTCTCCTCGATCGCCGGGCGGTTGAAGCGCAGGACCGGCGGCATCACCACCGCATTCGTGGTGCCGTGATGGGTGTGGTAGACCGCGCCGACCGGATGGGAGAGCGAATGGATCGCGCCCAGCCCCTTCTGGAAGGCCACCGCGCCCATCGCAGCCGCCGCCATCATTTGCGTCCGCGCCTCGATGTCCGCGCCATCGGCATAAGCGCGCGGCAGATAGGTCTTCACCAACCGCATGCCCTCGAGCGCGATACCCTGGCTCATCGGGTGGAAGAAGGGCGAGGAATAGGCTTCAAGGCAATGGGCGAAGGCATCCATGCCGGTTCCGGCGGTGATCGCCCTGGGCATGCCGACGGTGAGCTCCGGATCGCAGATCGTCACGCCCGGCAGGAATTTCGGGTGGAAGATGATCTTCTTGGTATGGGTCTGCGAATTGGTGATCACCGAGGCGCGTCCGACCTCGGAGCCCGTCCCGGCGGTGGTCGGCACCGCTACGATCGGCGCGATGCCCTCGACCGAAGCCCGCGTCCACCAGTCGCCGACATCCTCGAAATCCCAGACCGGCCGGGTCTGGCCGGCCATGAAGGCTACGCATTTGCCGAGATCGAGGCCGGAGCCGCCGCCGAAGGCGACGACGCCGTCATGGCCGCCATCCTTGAAGGCCCTGACACCTGCCTCCAGATTGCGGTCGTTCGGGTTCGGATCGACCTCGGCGAAGATCGCCCGGCCGAGCCCGCCGGAATCGAGGATGTCGAGCGCATTATGGGTGATCGGCAGGCTCGCCAGGCCGCGGTCGGTGACGAGCAGGGGCCGCTTCATGCCGAGCGCCTTGCAGTGCTCGGCGAGTTCCCTGATCCGCCCCGCGCCCAGCTTGACGGCGGTCGGATAGCTCCAGTTCGCGGTGATCGCCATCAGCTTGTCTTCCTGAGGTGGTAGGATTTCGGGCGCGTGAGGTTGTGGAAGCCGATGACGGAGAGCGAGCCGCCGCGGCCGGTTTCCTTGACGCCGGCCCAGCATAGCGCCGGGTCGAGATAATCGGCGCGGTTCATGAAGACGGTGCCGGTTTCGAGCTCCTGCCCGAGGCGGGCGGCGCGTTCGGCATCGCGGGTCCAGAGCGAGACCGTGAGGCCGTAGCGGCAATCGTTCATCAGCGTCACCGCCTCGGCATCGCCCTGGACCTTCATGATGCCGACTGCCGGGCCGAAGGTCTCTTCGCTCATGATCGTCATCGAATGGTCGACGTCGACCAGGATCTGCGGGGCGAGATAGGCGCCGCCATCGTCCTGCGGGAAGAGCTTGGGGTCGACCAGCGTCCGCGCTCCCTTCGCAACGGCTTCGGCGATCTGCTCGCGCACGGTACGAGCGAAGCGCTTATGGGCCATCGGCCCGAGCGTGGTCTGCGGATCGAGTGGATCGCCGAGGCGGTAGTTCGAGACCCAGGCGACCGATTTCTCGACGAAGGCCTCGTAGAGGCTTTCATGCACATAGATGCGCTCGATGCCGCAGCAGCATTGCCCGGAGTTGAAGGTCGCCCCGTCCATCAGCGTGTCGACGGCAGCGTCCAGGTCGGCGTCCTCCATGACATAGCCCGGATCCTTGCCGCCGAGCTCGAGGCCAAGGCCGGTAAAGGTGCCGGCGGCGGCGCGCTCGATCGTGCGGCCGCCCTCGACCGAGCCCGTGAAGTTGACGAAGTCGAACTGCCGTTCGGCGATCAGGCGGGCGGTCGTGCCATGGTCGAGGAAGAGGTTGATGAACACGTCCTCCGGCACGCCGGCCTCGTGGAAGGCCCGTGCCAGCCGCTCGCCCGCGAGCAGCGTCTGGCTGGCGTGCTTCAGGATGACCGTGTTGCCGGCCATCAGCGCCGGCGCGACCGTGTTGATCGCGGTCATGTAGGGGTAGTTCCACGGCGCGATGACGAAGACGACGCCATGCGGCTCGCGGCTGATGTAGCGCTCGAAGCTGTCGCTGCGCTCGACGACGAGCGGCGCCAGCGCGTCTCCGGCGATCGCGGCCATGTAGTTCGAGCGCTCGTTGAAGCCCTTGAACTCGCCGCCATATTTCACCGGGCGACCCATCTGCCAGGCCAGCTCGGTGACGACCTCGTCGCCCATCTCGTTGAGGCGCGCGACGCCCCTGAGGACGAGCGCGACACGTTCTTCGAGCGGGCGTGTCGCCCAGGCTTTCCGGGCTTTTCGGGCGCGGGCGACCGCCGCCTTCGCATCATCGAAGCTCAGAGCCGGCCGCTCGGCATAGACCGAGCCGTCCACCGGCGACACGCATTGGATCATCGTCATCATCGACTTCCGTCTGGCTGCACGGCTTTGAAGCGGAGAAGGGGGCTCGGATGGTTCAGGCGCGTTCGAAGCCGCGTTTCACTTCCCAGTCGGTGATCCGGCGGTCGTATTCCTCCTGCTCCCATTGCGCGGCGCGGACATAGTGGTCGACCACGTTCCCGCCGAGGGCGTCGCGCAGCATCCGCGAGCCATCCAGCGCGGCCGTGGCCTCGCGCAGCGTCTTGGGGATCTCGCGGATGTCCCTGCCGCCATAGGCATCGCCGACGAACGGCTCCTCGAGCTCCAGCTTGTTCTCGATGCCGGAGATCCCGGCGGCGAGCAGCGCCGCCATGGCGAGATAGGGGTTCAGGTCCGAGCCGCCGACCCGGCATTCGATGCGGATGCCCTTGGTCCCCGCGCCGCAGAGCCGGTATCCGGCCGTCCGGTTGTCGCTGCTCCAGATCGCCTTGGTCGGCGCGAAGGTGCCGGCGACGAAGCGCTTGTAGGAGTTGATGTAGGGCGCGAGGAAACAGGTGATCTCGGAGGCATGGGCGAGGAGCCCCGCCACATAGTTCCGCATCAGCGCGGACATGCCGTGTTCCGCGTCCTTGTCGAGGAAAAGGGGCGCCTTGCCGTCGGCGCTCCAGAGCGACTGATGGATATGGGAGGAGGAGCCGGCGGCGCCGTAATTCCACTTGGCCAGGAAAGTGATGGCCTTGCCGCGCGACCAGGCGATCTCCTTGCAGGCGTTCTTGATGATCGCATGCCGGTCGGCCATCGTCAGCGCCTCGGCATAGCGCACATTGATCTCCTCCTGGCCGGCCGAAGCCTCGCCCTTGGAGTTCTCGACCGGAATGCCGGCGCCGTGCAGCCCGTTGCGGATCGCCCGCATCACATCCTCTTCCTTGGTGGTCTGGAAGATGTGGTAGTCCTCGTTGTAGCCGCTGGCCGTGCGGAGGTCGCGATAGCCGCTCGCGCGTGCGTCGTCATAGCTCTGGTCGAACAGGAAGAATTCGAGCTCCGAGGCCATGAAGGCCTTGAGGCCCATGGCTTCCAGCCGTTTCACCTGCTTCTTCAGGATGGCACGCGGCGAGTGCGGCACGTCCTCATGCCCGTGATGGTCGAGGACATCGCAGAGGACGAGCGCCGTCCCCTCCAGCCAGGGAATCCTGCACAGGGTCGAGAGGTCCGGCCTCATCGTGTAGTCGCCATAGCCGGCCGCCCAGCTCGTCGAGGCGTAGCCGGGGACGGTTTCCATCTCGATGTCGGTCGCCAGCAGGTAGTTGCAGCTATGGGTCTCCCTGTGACCGCTTTCGAGGAAGAACTCCGCATGGAAGCGCTTGCCCATCAGGCGGCCCTGCATGTCGACGAGGCAGACGAGCACGGTATCGATGCGGCCTGCCGCAGTGTCCGTCCTCAAATCGTCGAGCGTGTATGGCTGCGTCATGCTGTTGATCCGCTTTCGAAGCTCGATCTAACGAACGGGGAAACCCATCTTGCGGGACAGTCGGCTCGGTGTGAAGGAGCCTGGCAAGGTTAAACCAGGGCCTGAACCTGGATCTCGACAAGAATATTCTCGGCCGCCAGTCGCGATTCGACGGTGGCGCGCGCCGGCGGCTGCGCCGGGTCGACCCAGGCTTCCCAGGCCGCGTTCATCTGGTTGAAGGTCGAGATGTCCTTGAGCCAGATATTGGCGACGACGATCCGGGTCTTGTCCGTGCCGGCGACGGCAAGATAGCCGTCGATCTGGCGCAGGATGTCGGCGGTCTGCTCGGCTACGCCGCCGCTGCGGTCGTTCGGCGTCAGGCCGGAGAGGAAGGCAAAGCCGTTGGCGACGACCACCTTGCTCAACCGTCCGGTCACTTCGTGGCGCGTGATCATGATCTTTCCTCCAGGTCAGTCGGACCGGCACTCGCCGGCGGGGCTAGCGTCATTTCGACAGCATCAGTTCGGCGGCGCGCTGGCCGACCATCATGGCGGGAGCGTTGATGTTTCCGGACGGGATCGTCGGAAAGATCGAGGCATCCGCGATGCGCAGCCCCTCGATCCCATGTACCCGCAGGCGGGCGTCGACGACCGCGTCGCGCGGATCGGGTCCCATCCGGGAGGTCCCGCAGGGGTGGAACACCGAATAGGCGTTCCGGCGAATGGCCTCGAGATGCGCTTCCTCGTCGACGGTCTCCGGACCCGGGCGGATCTCGGCCTCGATCAGTGACGAGAAGGTCGGGGTCGCCGCCAGATGGCGCAGGAAGCGCGCGCCGGCGAGGAGTTCGCGCATGTCGTCCGGCTCGGCGAGATAGTTCGGCGCAATCTCCGGCGCGGCATGGGGATCGGGCGAGCGGATCGCGACATGGCCGCGGCTGCGCGGGCGGCAGGGCGAGACGCTGAGGCTGAAACCGGGAAAGGGGTCGGGCTTCATCAGGGCGCGCACCCCCGGCACCGCGCGCTCATAGCTCAGCGGCGAGAAGTAGAGCTGCATGTCCGGGCGCTCGACTTCCGGCCTCGTGCGGAAGAAGCCGCCGCCCTGGTTGACGCTGAGCGAAAGCGGCCCGCGCCGGCGCAGCAGGTAGTTCGCCGCCATGCCGATCCGGCCCGGCCAGGACAGCAGCGCGTCGTTCAGGCTGGGGAGCCGCGAGCGGTAGACATGGTCGTAGCAAAGGTGGTCCTGCAGATTGCGTCCGACCGCCGGCAGGTCATGCACCGGCGCGATGGCGTGCCGCGCCAGCAATTCGGCCGGGCCGATGCCGGAGAGCTGCAGGAGCTGGGGCGTGTTGAAGGCGCCGCCTGCTAGAACGATCTCTCCCGCCGCGCGAAAGCGCATCGTCTCGCCGCCGCGCCGGGCTTCGACGCCGACGGCGCGGCGCCCTTCGAACAGGATGCGCGTGACGAGCATGTCGGTTTCGAGCTTGAGCCGGCCTTGCCGGCGCGCCGGATGCAGGAACGCCCGCGCCGCCGATTCGCGCCGGCCGCCGCGCGTGGTGATCTGATAGACGCCGGCGCCTTCGCAGCTTTCGCCGTTCAGATCCGGGTTGAACGCCAATCCGGCCTCGCCGGCGGCCTTGACGAAAAGGGCGGTGAGCGGATGGGCTTCGGCCGCGATGTCGTCGACATGGAGCGGGCCGCCGGCGCCGTGCCAGGCGGAGGCGCCGAGCGCGTGATCCTCCATGCGCCTGTAGGCGGCGAGCACCTCGGACCAGCCCCAGCCCGGATTGCCGAGGCGCTGCCATTCCTCGAAATCCTCGGCCTGGCCGCGGGCATAGACCATCGCGTTGATCGAGCTGGAGCCGCCGACGACCTTGCCGCGCGGTTGGTAGATTTCCCGTCCGTCCAGCCCGGGCTGCGCCGTCGTCCGGTACATCCAGTTTAGCTTCGGATGGTAGAAGGTCTTGCCGTAGCCGATCGGCAGGTGGATCCAGGGATTGAGATCACGGGGCCCGGCCTCGATCACCAGGATCGAGCCCTTGCCGGCTTCCGCGAGGCGTCCGGCCAGCACGCAGCCGGCCGAGCCTGCGCCGATGATGATCACGTCCCATTCCGTCAAGATGCTCGTCCTGCCGATGGTCGGCGAGGTCCCTGATGGACCTGCCTCTTTGCGCCTCTAAGGTGAATTGGGCTTGCCGCTAAGGACCATTCCCGCTGAATCTCCAGTCCAGTCGCCGGCCGCGCCGAGGTCGTCGATGCTCCGGCGCAGCCCGATGACCCCGGCCTGGATCTCTGCCGGCGTGAAGCCGCTGAAGCCGAGGACGAGGCCGTCACGCGCGATCGGTTCGAGGCAGAAGCGGCTGATCGGCGCGACCGTCACGCCCCGCCGGGCCGCTGCCTGCGCGATCGCGACCGCGTCCAGCCCATCGCGCGGGAAGGCGATGGTGTGCATGCCCGTCTGCGTCGGCACCACTTGCAGGTCCGACGTCAGATGCTGTTGCGCCGCGTCGACGAGCGCCTGATAGCGCTCCTGGTAGAGCTTGCGCATGCGGCGGACATGGGTAGCGAAATGTCCTTCGACGATGAAATCGGCGACGATGCCCTGCAGCGCCGTCGGGACGCCGGGCGAGAAGGCGTCGAGGCAGATGCCGATCTGTTCGGAAAGATGCGGCGGGGCGACGAGGAAGCCGAGCCGCAGGGACGGGAACAGCGTCTTCGAGAAGGTCCCGACATAGATGACGCGGCCGCTGCGATCGATGCTGGTGAGCGTCGCCATCGGTGCGCCCTGGAAGCAGAACTCGCCGTCCCAGTCGTCCTCGATGATCCAGGCTCCGCTGGCTTCCGCCGCTTCGAGCAGGGCGAGGCGGCGCTCAAGGCTCATCTTGGCGCCGAGCGGCTGCTGGTGTGCGGGCGTCACGAAGGCGAGCCTGAAATCGGGCGCGCGGCGCAATCCCTCCTCGACGACGAGGCCGGATTCGTCGACCGGCACGGGCACCAGATCGGCACCTGACTGGATCAGGCTGTTGCGGGCGCCGATCGCGCCGGGATCCTCGAACCAGACCTTGTCGCCGGGGTCGAGCAGTGTCGCGGCGATGAGCTGAAAGGCCTGCTGGGCGCCGGCGACCACGAAGATCTGCTGCCATTCGCAGGCAATGCCGCGGTTGAGCCGCAGATGCGCGGCGATGGCCTGGCGCAGGACGCGTTCGCCATGCGGATCGGGATAGCCGAGCACCTGATGACGGGTCTTGCGCCAATGCCGGCCGGAGAGCTTCGACCATTGCGCCATCGGGAAGGCATCGAAGGCCGGCATCGCCGTGGTGAAGGCGCGGGGTTGATGCGGCAGGCGGGTTCCGAACAGCTTGGAGGCGGTGTTCATCGCCTGCGCCAGCTTCACCCGCGCGGTCGGGACGGCGATCGCGGCGGCGGCCGGCGCCGGCCGTTCGTTCGCCAGGGCCTGGCTGATATAGGTCCCGGACCCGATCCTGGTCTCGATCAGCCCTTCAGCCGCCAGGCGCTCGAAACTCTCGACGATCGTCGTCCGGGCGACGCCGAATTCCTGCGCCAGCGTGCGCGTCGCCGGCAGGCGTTCGCCGACCTTCAGGGTGCCGCCGAGAATGAGCTCCCGCAACCCGGCGCAAATCTGCACGCTGAGCCCGTGCGCCCCGTCGCGATCGAGGACGATCGACTGGAGCAGGGCTCCTTCTTCGCGTTTGACCATGCGCCCCCCGTTCCACCCGGTCGAGAGTGGACTGCCATTTTCGACAGAGTGGACCTTGGGATCAGGCCAATTCAAGCCCCTTCTTGCACCCAACGCCAACCCGCAGTCCCGCCGGGCGGCGGTTGCGGATCTGGCAGCGGCAGCAATGAAGATCACCCGGCTCGAAAGCTTCTCGACCCAGGACGTCGGCTTTGTCCGCGCGACATGCGAGGATGGCAGCCAGGGCTGGGGGCAGTTCTCGCCCTATAATGCCGACATCACGGCGACCGTCTTCCATCGCCAGGTTGCGCGCTGGGCGGTCGGCGAGGATGGCTTCGCCATCGACGACCTCGTCGCGACGATCGGCGAGCGCGAGCACAAGTTCCCGGGCTCCTATCTCTGCCGTGCCCTGACCGGGCTCGACACGGCGCTGTGGGATCTGCGCGGCCGGATCGAGCGCAAAAGCGTCTGCGAACTGCTCGGCGGCACGCCGCGTCCTTTTCCGGTCTATGCATCCAGCATGAAGCGCGGCGAGATCACGCCGGAGGCCGAGGCCGAGCGCTTCCTGCGCCTGCGCGACGTCCATGGCTATCGCGCCTTCAAGTTCCGGGTCGGGCGTGAATGCGGCCGTGACGAGGACGAATGGCCGGGCCGGACCGAAGCGATTGTGCCGCAGATCCGGGCGGCGCTCGGCGACGGCGCGACGCTTCTGGTCGATGCCAACAGCGGCTATTCGCCGGCCAGGGCCATCGCCGTTGGGCGCCTGCTGCAGGAGCACGGGATCGTCCATTTCGAGGAGCCCTGTCCCTATTGGGAACATGCCTGGACACGCGAGGTCCGCGAGGCGCTCGATCTCGACGTCACCGGCGGCGAGCAGGACTGCGATCTCGCCGTTTGGCGCGCCATGATCGAGGGGCGCGTGGTCGACGTGGTCCAGCCCGACATCTGCTATATCGGCGGCGTCGGGCGGATGCTGACGGTGGCGCGCTGGGCGGCCGAGGCCGGCCTGCCGGTGACGCCGCATTCGGCCAACCAGTCGCTCGTCACGGTCTTCACCCTGCATGTCATGGGCGCGCTCGCCAATGCCGGGCCCTATGTCGAGTTCTCGGTCGAGGGCCCCGACTATTATCCCTGGGAGCAGGGGCTGCTGCGCAATCCGCCGCAGGCGCGCGACGGCATGGTCGCGATTCCCGACGGGCCGGGCTGGGGCGTCGAGATCGAGCCCGACTGGCTGGAGCGGGCGGACTACCGCGTCACCGAAATGGGAGCGTGAGCGTGGAGCGGGCACGACTCGTCGACGAGGCCCAGCGGACGGGGACGCTCGCCGGCCTGCCGCGCGGGCATTTCATCGCCGGGCGCTTCGTCGCCTCGGCCTCGGGCCGGGAGATGGAAAGCTTCGATCCGGGGCGGGGGGAGGCCTTCGCTTCCGTGGCGGCCGGGGATGCCGAGGACATCGAGCGCGCCGTCCGGGCGGCCCGTGCCGCGCTGTCCGGCCCATGGTCGCGGCTGAGCCCGGCTGCACGCGGCGAAATCCTGATGCGCGCCAGCCGGCTGATCGCCGAGCGTGCGGCGCGCTTCGCGGTGGTCGAGACCCTTGATTCCGGGAAGCGGCTTGCGGAAGCCGAGGGCGACGTCGCCGGTGTCGTGCGAGCCTTCTCCTATTATGCCGGTGCCGCCGACAAGCTGCACGGCGACAGCATGCCGCTCGGTGCCGACCATATCGGCGTGACCATCGAGGAGCCGGCCGGCGTCGTCGCCCAGATCGTGCCCTGGAACTATCCGCTGTCGACGGCGGCGCGCGGGATCGCCCCGGCGCTCGCGGCGGGCTGCACGCTCGTGGTGAAGCCGGCCGAGCAGACGCCCTTCACCACGCTGATGCTGGCGGAACTGCTGCACGAAGCCGGCTTGCCCGACGGCGTCCTCAACGTCGTTGCTGGCACCGGTGCCGAGGCGGGGGCGGCGCTCGTCGGCCATGCCGACATCGACCACATCACCTTCACCGGCTCGGTCGCGACCGGGCAGCAGGTGATGCGCTCCGCTGCCGAGCACGTCACGCGGCTCGTGCTGGAGCTCGGCGGCAAATCGCCGGTTGTCCTGCTGGCCGATTGCGATCTCGATGCGGCGATCGACGGCGTGATGGAGGCGATCTTCGAGAATGCCGGCCAGATCTGCTCGGCCGGTTCGCGGCTGATCGTCGAGGAGGCGATCGCGGAGCGTGTGCTCGAGCGCCTGGTCGCGCGGGCGCAGGCGCTGCGGCCGGGACACGGCCTGGGCGATGGCGGAATCGGGCCGATCAACTCGCCGGCGCAGCTGGCGCGCGTCGCGGCGCATGTCGACCGGGCGCGCGTGGCCGGCAACTGCATCCTGAGCGGAGGCGCGATCGTGCCGCCCGAGGCCTGCGGCGGCGGCTGGTTCTATCAGCCGACCATCGTGCTCGCGCGCGGGCCGGACGATCCGCTGGTGCAGGAGGAGATCTTCGGCCCGGTGCTCACGGTCCAGATCGCCCCGGATTTCGAGGCGGCGGTCGCGGCTGCCAACGCGACCCGCTACGCGCTCGTCGCCGGCATCTATACGCGCGATCACGCCCGGGCCTGGCGTTTCGCCCGGGCGGTCGATGCGGGCCAGGTCTATATCAACGAGTTCTTCGCCGGCGGTGTCGCCATGCCTTTCGGCGGCAACCGCAAATCCGGTTTCGGCCGCGCCAAGGGCATGGCGGGCTTGCGCAGCTACTGCAAGCTCAAGAGTGTGGTTGCGCGGATTTGAGTCGCCGGGGGGAAGACGCAAGGATGTCCAGCGAGCTGTTCAGCAGCGATTTCAAGGCCGCGCCGTATTGGTGGGATGCGGTGCCGCGGCCGGAGCTGCCGCTGTCCGAACCGCCGAAACAGGCCGATGTCGTGGTCGTCGGCTCCGGATATACCGGCCTTCACGCGGCACTCCAGACCGCGCGCGGCGGGCGCCATACGATCGTCCTCGATGCCGAGGCGGCGGGTTTCGGCTGCAGCACCCGCAATGGCGGCCAGATCTCCACCAGCGTGAAGCCGAGCTTTGCGGAACTGTCCCGGCGCCATGGCAAGGAGCGAGCCTTCGCGATCCAGCAGGAGGGCCGGAGCTCGCTGCGCTTCGTCGGCGATTTCGTGCGCGAGGAAGGAATCGATTGCGATTTCGGCGTGGTCGGCCGTTTCCACGCCGCGCACTCGCCGGGCAAATACGAGGAACTGGCGCGCAGCGTCGACAACCAGCCCAGAGGGCTCGAGGTCGCCTGCCATGTCGTGCCGCGCGCCGAGCAGCGCAGCGAGATCGGCTCCGGCCTCTATCATGGCGGCGTCGTCTATGAGAGCCACGCTTCCGTCGACCCGGCGCGCTACCATCAGGGGCTGATGGCGCGAGCGGTCGCTGCCGGCGCCGAGATCTTCCCGTTCTGCCCGGCGCAGGCGATCAGCCGGATCGGC
The DNA here is from genome assembly GCA_036676315.1 of Bradyrhizobiaceae bacterium. Classification (GTDB taxonomy): domain Bacteria; phylum Pseudomonadota; class Alphaproteobacteria; order Rhizobiales; family Beijerinckiaceae; genus Allobosea. The sequence goes on along the minus strand of JAKFDB010000148.1, from coordinate 21,164 downwards.
AAGGACTTTCTGGTCGAGACGCCGCGCGGCAGCATCCGGGCGCGGGACGTCGTCATCGCCACCAACGGCTATACCGGTCCGCTGACCGGCTGGCTGCGCCGCCGTGTCATTTCGATCGGCAGCTACATCATCGCGACGGAGGAACTCGACCCGGCGCTGGTCGACCGGCTGATCCCGCGCAACCGTATCGTCAGCGACACGCGCAAGGTGGTCTATTACTACCGCGCTTCGCCGGACCGGCGCCGCATCCTGTTCGGCGGTCGGGTCTCGCTGAGCGAGACCGATCCGCGCCGGAGCGCGCCCGACCTGCATGCCGCCATGAGCGGGATCTTCCCCGAGCTCGCGATGGCCAAGGTCAGCCATTCCTGGTGCGGCTTCGTCGCCTATACCTTCGACGAGCTGATGCATACCGGCCGCCATGACGGGATGTACTACGCCATGGGCTATTGCGGCTCGGGCGTCGGCATGGCGAGCTATCTCGGCATGCGGCTCGGCCAGCAGGTGCTAGGCCTCGCCGAAGGTGCGACCGCCTTCGACCAATTGTCGTTCCAGACGCGCCCGCTCTACACCGGCAATCCCTGGTTTCTCGCGCCTTCGGTGTTCTACTACCGCTGGCGCGATCGCCTGGCACGCTGAGTTCTTCGGATTGGTCACCCCGAATTCTCAGAGTGGACCTTATCGCCAGACCAATTCCATCAAATTCTGCAGGCGGGGAGGAGTGCGAAGGCCGGTCGTCCGGTCGCCCGCGCTGACGCCACCGATGGAAAAGCACCGTCCAGATCAGGAGAACTGACATGCCGCGCCAGCCGATCGTAGCTTCGAGAACCGCCCTTGCCCTCGCCATCGGCCTGTTCAGTGCCGCGCCCGCCTTGGCGCAGGAACTGACCGTCGTTTCCTTCGGCGGCTCCTATCAGGAGGGGCAGAGCAAGGCGCTCTTCCAGCCCGCCGCCAAGGCGCTCGGCATCAAGATCAAGGAGGAGACCTATAGCAGCATCGCCGACCTGCGCCTGAAGGTGAAGGCCGGTGCCGTGACCTGGGACGTCGTCGCCAGCGGTTCCGGCAGCGCGGCGCGGGCGGGTTCCGAGGGCATTCTCGAGAAGCTCGACTACAAGGTCATCGACACATCGAGCTTCCTGCCCGGCACGGCGCAGGATTACTGCGTCGGCGGCGACGTCTTCTCGACCGTGCTGGCCTGGAACACCAAGACCTACGGCCAGAACGGCCCGCAGAGCTGGGCCGATTTCTGGGACGTCAAGAAGTTCCCCGGCAAGCGCTCCTATCGCAAGGGCGTGGCGGGAGCGCTGGAGCCGGCCCTGATGGCCGACGGCGTTCCGGCCGACAAGGTTTACGAGGTTCTCTCCCAGCCCGGCGGCATCGAGCGCGCGATCAAGAAGATCCGCGAGCTGAAGCCGCATATCGCGGTCTGGTGGAGTTCCGGCGCGCAGCACGCCCAGCTCATGAAGGACGGCGAGGTCGACATGGTCACCGGCTGGAACGGCCGTTTCGACGTCGCCGCCAAGGACGGCGCCAAGGTCGCCTACACCTTCAACCAGGGGCTGGCGGACTATGATTGCTTCGCGATTCCCAAGGGCGCGCCCAACAAGGATCTGGCGATGAAGTTCCTCGCCGAGGTCAGCAAGCCGCAATACCAGGCCGAATTCACGAAATACATCACCTACGGGCCGACCAACAAGAAGGCCTATGAAGGCGGCGCGATCGACGCAGCCTATGCCAAAACCCTGCCGTCGCATCCCGACAATGCCGCCAAGCAGCTGCCGATCGATCTCGACTGGTACACCAAGTTCGAAGCCCAGGCCTCGGCCGCCTACCAGAACATGCTGACCGAATGAGGCAGTCCGGCGATCACGAACGGCCGCAGGTTGCGGCCGTTGCGGCGGCTGGATCCGCGACGGCACTGCCGATCGCGATCCGGCGGCTGAGCAAGGCCTATGGCGTGGTGCCGGTGCTGGACGAGATCGATCTCGATGTCCGGCCCGGCGAGTTCCTGACCCTGCTCGGCCCTTCAGGCTCGGGCAAGACGACGCTGCTGATGGCGATCGCCGGCTTCCTGCGGCCCGACAAGGGCAGCATCCGCTTCGGCGAGCGCGAAGTCGTCCGGCTCGCGCCGCACAAGCGCGAGATCGGCATGGTCTTCCAGAACTATGCGCTGTTTCCGCATATGGACGTGGCGCGCAATGTCGGCTTTCCGCTGCGGCTGCGCCGCGTCGCGGCGGCCGAGATCGCTCGCCGGGTCGAGGCGGCGCTGGAGATGGTCCAGCTCGGCGGCTTCGGCGGCCGGCGGATTGATCAGCTCTCCGGCGGCCAGCGCCAGCGCGTCGCGCTCGCCCGCGCCATCGTCTTCGAGCCGCGCATCATCCTGATGGATGAGCCGCTCTCGGCGCTGGACAAGCAGTTGCGCGAACGCATGCAGATCGAGCTGCGCCAGCTCCATGAGCGCCTCGGCACCACTACCGTCTACGTCACGCATGACCAGCGCGAGGCGCTGACGATGTCGGACCGGGTCGCGATCCTCGACCGCGGGCGGATCGCCCGTATCGATACGCCGCGGGCGATCTATGACGAGCCCGGCAGCCGGTTTGTCGCCGAGTTCATCGGCGAGTCCTCGTTCCTCGATGTCGAGGTGTCGGACGGCGCCGCCCGAGCCGGCGGCTCGATCATCCGTGCCCGCCAACTGCCGGTCTCGCAGGGGCGCTGCACGATGGCGCTGCGGCCCGAGCGCCTGCGCCTGCTCGATGCGGGCGAGGGCGAAGGCATGAACTGCTTCGAAGGCCGGGTGACGGGCGCCATCTACCAGGGCGACACGCTGTTGCTGCAGACGGTATTGAGCGACGGCAGCCCCGTCGCGCTGCGGCTGACGACAGGAGGAGGCGCCGGGACACCAGCTATCGGCGCGCCCGTGCGGATCGGCATCACCGTCGAGAACACCGTCCTGCTCGCCGACGAGCACGGAGGGCGGCCGTGACCACAAGCCCTCCGGCCATTGCCGGCCCTGCCGGAGATTTCCACGCCGCGGCGCTGCGGCGCGACCAGTGGCTCGAGCGCCTCGGCCTCGCCGGGCTCGCGGCGCCGGCCCTGCTGCTCGTCATCATCACGATGCTGCTGCCCATGGGCTGGCTGTTCGGCCTGTCCTTCCTCGACGACAGTGGTGCGCTCAGCCTCGAGCACTACCGGCGCATGCTGGCCGAGCCGTCCTATGGCCGAACCTTCCGGACGACCTTCGAGATCAGCCTGGCGACTACGGCGATCTGCATCCTGCTCGGTTACCCGCTGGCCTATTTCCTGTCGCAGCTGCCGCGAAGGGCCGCCAATCTCTGCATGATCGCGGTGCTGCTGCCATTCTGGACCTCGCTCCTGGTGCGCACCTATGCCTGGCTCGTGCTGCTCCAGCGCAGCGGGCTGATCAACACCTGGGGCATCAAGCTCGGATTGTGGAACGAGCCGCTGCAGCTCGTGCACAATGCCGGGGGAACGCTGATCGGCATGGTCCACATCATGCTGCCTTTTCTCGTCCTGCCGCTCTACAGCACGATGCGCGCGATCGACGGCAACTTGCTGCGCGCTGCCGCAAGCCTCGGCTCGACGCCGATCCACGGCTTCTGGACCGTGTTCTTCCCCTTGTCGCTGCCCGGGCTCGCCGCCGGCGCCTCGCTGGTCTTCGTGCTCTGCCTCGGCTTCTACGTGACCCCGGCCATGCTCGGCGGCGGCAAGGTGACGATGGTCTCGAACCGCATCGCCAACGACATCGAGCTGTTCTTCAACTGGGGCGCCGCGAGCGCGCTCGGCGTGGTGCTGCTGGCGATCACCCTCCTCGTGCTCGTCCTGGCGGCGAGGCTGTCGCGCGGCGCGGGCCTGTTCGGGGCGGGGCACTGACCATGAGCTGGCTCGATCGCCCCGCAAGCGACACGCAGATCAGCCACCGCTCGCGGCTGTGGCTCTACGGGCTGGGCGTGCTGGTGCTGGCCTTCCTCGCCGTGCCGACGCTGATCGTCATTCCGATGTCGTTCTCGCATTCGCAGTATCTGGAGTTTCCGCCGCGGCAATGGTCGCTGCGCTGGTACGAGGCCTATTTCTCGTCGTCGAGCTGGATGGCGGCGACGGCAACCTCGTTCAAGTCGGGCTTCTTCACGGCGCTGCTGGCGACGCCGCTGGGAATTCTCGCGGCCTACGGCCTGCACGTCTCGCGGCTGCGCTTCTCCGGGCTTGCGATCCTCGCCCTGCTGACGCCGACCATCGTTCCCGTCATTCTCGCCGGCATCGCGCTGTTCTATGCCTTCGTGCAGTTCAAGATGGTGAATTCGCTGCTCGGCATCGTGCTGGCGCATACGATGCTGGCGGTTCCGATCGTCATGATGATCGTCGGCTCGGCGCTGAAGAGCTTCGATCTCGACCAGGAGCGCGTCGCGCGCAGCCTCGGCGCGACGCGCCTGCAGGCCTTCCTGCAGGTGACGGTGCCGCAGATCCGCTTTGCCATCATCACCTCCGCCGTCCTCTCCTTCCTGACCTCTTTCGACGAGGTGGTGATCGCGCTGTTCGTGTCGGGCGGCGACAACTCGACGCTGACGCGCATGATGTTCATGGCCCTGCGCGACCAGATCGACCCGACCATCGCCGCGATCTCGACGATCATGATCGTGATAACCTCGTTGCTCCTGGGAATTTCGCAGCTCTTCGGCAAGCGCGACTGATGAGGGGCGGCCCGCGCTGCGATGGCCCGGCGCGCCCGCGGCGCGGGCCTGTGAGGGGTGCCGGCATGCCTGCCGCGGCCAAAACGGGATTCCCTGACTAGCTTTGGGATTCCCTGCTGATCCATCTGCCGGAGCGGCCGGGCATAATCCAGTGATGGCCGCACAATGCCCGATGGTCGCTGCCGGTGGCGGCGGCTTCGTGGCGCCCGGCCCAACAAATGTAGATGGTGCAAGTCATGGCGCAGCATTCAGGAAACCCATCCGGCGCAAACCTCGCCCGGCTGGTCTCGGGCAAGCTGATCGCGCTCGGCATCGTCCTCATCGTCGCCGGCATCGCCGCGATCGCGAGCCCGGCGCTCTCGACCATGGCGGTGACGCTGTTCCTCGGCCTGCTGCTCGCCATCGTCGGGGCGCTGAAGGTGTTCCACGCCTTCTCGGTGAAGGAGTGGGGCGGCTTCATCTGGCAGCTGCTGATCGGCCTCGTCGAGCTTCTCGGCGGGCTTCTGGTCTATTTCAACCCGATGAAGGGGGCGATCGCGATTACCCTCGTGATCGCGCTCGTGCTGATGGCGGAAGGCCTTGCCCAGCTCGGGCTCGCCATCAGGATGCGGGCGCAAAGCGGCGTCGGCTGGATGTTTCTGTCGAGCATCATCACGATCGTCGTCGGCGTCGCCCTGGCGATGCAGCTGCCCGCCGGCGGGATCTATACACCGGGCACGCTGGTCGGCGTGTCGCTTCTCTTCGCTGGCTGGGCCTATATCGCGATTGCGCTTGCAACCCGGCGGGCCGCTGCCTGATCTCGGGGCGCGGCGCAGTATCGGCAAGGCAAGGTCTCGAAGGTCTCAAGGCATGCGCGGTTTCATCGGCAAGACGCTGAAGCGCGGGGGCGCGGTTCTCGTGATCGTGGCCCTGTCGCTGCTGGGCCTGCGCATCTACGACACCCAGAGAGGCGCGCCGCTCGAGCCCTGGCATACCTTCGTGCCCGAGGAACTCTCGATCAAGGAGCTCGATCGGGCGGGCTGGGGCGACTACCTCAAAGCCGAGGCAGACGCCTTCGCCAGCGTGCGGGCCGAGGTGACGCAGAAGCTCGATCCGGAGGAGCGGGTACCGGTCAATCGCTATTTCGACGGCAGCGCGATCCATCCTGCGCATTTCAAGCAGGACTGGAACCGCTCCTATGTGATGGAGCCGGAGGGCAAGCCCGTCGGTGTCGCTGTCTTCCTGCACGGACTGACGGATTCGCCCTATAGCCTGCGCCATGTCGCGCGGCAGTATCGCGACCGCGGCTTCGTCGCCATCGCGATCCGGCTGCCCGGGCATGGCACGGTGCCGGCCGGGCTAACCGAGGTCGAGTGGCAGGACTGGCTTGCCGCGACGCGCCTTGCCGTCAGGGAGGCGAGGAAGCGGGTGGAGCCCGCCGCGCCGCTGCATCTGGTCGGCTTCTCCAATGGCGGGGCGCTCGCCCTGATGTATGCGCTGGAAGCGCTCGAGAACAAGGAACTGGCACGGCCGGAGCGGCTCGTGCTGATCTCGCCGATGGTCGGCATCACCGCTTTTGCGCGCTTCGCCGGGCTGGCGGGCTTGCCGGCGATCCTGCCGGCCTTCGCCAAGGCGGCCTGGCTCAGCGTGCTGCCGGAGTTCAACCCGTTCAAGTACAACTCCTTCCCGGTCAACGGGGCGCGCCAATCGCATCTCCTGACCAATGCGCTGCAGCAGAAGATCGTCCGACTGGCGCGGGAAGGCCGGCTGAAGGATCTCGCACCGCTCATCACCTTCCAGTCGGTGATGGACTTTACCGTAAGCACGCGGGCGATCATCACCTCGCTCTATGCCCATCTGCCGGCCAATGGCAGCGAGCTCGTGCTGTTCGACCTCAACCGCTCGGCCAAGTTCGGGCCGCTGCTGAGCACGACCTCGGACACGCTCCTGACCCGGATATTGCCGGCGCCGCCGCGGAATTTCCGGCTCACTGTCATCACCAATGCCAGCGAGGATTCCAGCGATGTCGTCGAGCGGGTGACGGAAGCGGGGGCTGCGACGGAGAGCGTGCGCGATCTCGGCCTGTCCTACCCCTTCGACGTGTTTTCACTGTCCCACGTCGCGCTGCCATTCCCGGTGACCGATTCCCTCTATGGGCTGAAGCCCGACCCCACGGAGGATTTCGGCATCAAGCTCGGTTCGGTCGCGGCGCGCGGCGAGCGCGGCACGCTGATCGTGAACCTCGATTCGCTGCTGCGGATGTCGTCGAATCCGTTCTTTCCCTATCTGATCGACAGGGTCGACGAGCCGCTGCGTGCGATGGCTCCGGCATCCACGGTGGTGCCGGCGAAGAACTGACCTCAGAACCGCCAGACCAGCGGCACGTAGAACACCGCCATGATGAAGAACCAGATCATCAGCGGCGTGCCGAGCTTCCAGTAGCTGTTGAAGCTGTAGCCGCCGGGACCCATCACCATCATGTTGGTCGAGGTCGCGATCGGCGTCAGGAAGGAAGCTGCGCCGGCGATGCACAGGCTCATCAGGATCGGCCGCGGCGAGACGCCCATGCCGGTCGCTGCCGCCATGGCGATGGGGATGACCAGCATGGTGGTCGCGGTATTGCTCATGATCTGGCCAAGGCTCGCGGTCAGCACGAAGAGCCCGGCAAGGAAGACGACCGGGCCGGCACCGCCGGTCAACGCCACCAGATAGTCGGCTACGAGCTGCGCTGCGCCCGACTGCACCATGGCGGTCGAGAGCGGCATCATCGCCCCGACGAGAATCACCGTCGTCCAGTTGATGGCGCGATAGGACTGCTCGACCGTGACGATGCCGGTGAGGATCAGCAGGCCGGCGCAGACGAGGCCGGCGACCGCCGGCGGCACGATGCCGGTGGCGAGCAGGACGACGAGCCCGGCCAGCACCGCGACGGCGACGCTTGCGCCGGCGCCCATCGGCACGGCCTGGCGCCTGACGAGGTCCGGCGAATTGACGACGAGTACGTCAGGGTCGGCGAGATGAAGGTCGAGCGCCTTCCAGCTGCCCTCCAGCAGGATCGTATCGCCGGCCTGCAGCACGTCCGCCGGTTCGAGACCGACGCCGGCACGTTGCACCGCCAGCACCACGAGGTCGCCGCTGTCGGTGATCATGCCGGGGAACATCGGGCGGCCGATCAGCGCCGAGCGGGGCGGGATGACGACTTCGGCGAGCCCGGAGCGACGATTGAACAGGCTCGGCCCGGCTTCGTCCTCCGCTCCCTCCTCGCGCAAGGCGAGGTGCTTCTCGGCGGCGAGGTTGGCGATCGCCTCTGCCTCGCCCTTCAACAGCAGATAGTCGCCGGCCGAGATCGTCGGCGCGCGCAAGGGCGTGCCGGTGGCGCCAGCCTGGACGGCCACCAGCGTGAGGCGCGGATCGCCGGCGATATCGAGCTCGGTAGGCGCCTTGCCGAGATAAAGCGAGGTCGAGCGCACGCGCAGCCGGAAGACGCCGTCGCTTAGGCCGTAGTGCTCGACCAGCGTCTGGGCGTGACGGCTGAAATCGGCGGGCAGCCGGGCACTGCTCTGCGCCGGCAGCAGGTGCTTTCCGAGCAGGAGGATGATCAGCATCGTGCCGGCGAGCAGTGGCAGGCCGACGAGCGCGAACTCGGCGAAGGCGAAGCCCTTCAGGCCGGCATCCTCGAGCGCTTCCGAGACGAGGATGTTCTTCGGCGCGCCGGTGAGCAGCAGGTTGGAGCCGGCATGGGCGGCGAAGGCGAGCGGCATCAGGAGCTGCGAGGGCGACTGGCGCAGGCGAATCGCCGCCATCACCACGACCGGCATCAGCGCCGCGACCGCGCCGCCGCCGCTGATCAGCGCGCTGAGGCAGCCGACGGAGGTCATGATGATGATCAGCAGGCGGGTGCGCTTGTTCTCGCCCGCCTTGGCGATGAGGAGTTGGCCGGCCCAGGCGGTGACGCCGGTCTTTTCGAGCGCGGCACTGACGATGAACAGGCTGGCGATGAAGAGGACGGCGCGATCGCCGAAGCCTGCCAGGGCCTGCTCGAGCGTGACGGCGCCGGTCGCCCAGAGCGCCAGCGCCGCGCCGATGGCGACGATGATCACCGGCAGCCTATTCCAGGCGAAGAGCGCGATGGTGATCGCGATGACGACGGCTGTGCTCTCGATCGGGGTCAAATCGGGTCTGGTCCTGTACTTGCTCTGCGCGGTCCGTCAGGCCTGCAGCATCAGGGCGCCGCCGATGAGGATAGCGAGCGCCAGCAGCAAGAGCCCGGCCACCGGCCAGCGGCGCAGTTGAGCATCGGCCCGCTCGACGAAAGCGGCAAGACGGGCAATGACGGGTGTCACCGCTTCGGCGAGAACGACGATGTCACCTTCCGGGATGGCTCCCGGCACGCGCTCAAAGCGCCGGACGAGCAGCAAGGCGAGGGCGCCGAGCAGCATCGGCCAGAGCAGCTTCCAGAGCGCATCGGGCTGGATCAGGCTGGACAGCGGCTCCCCGGAGATCGCCGGGTAGAGCGACCAGGGCAGCACGAGCGAGGCGGTGGCGACCGCGAGCCAGGGGACGAGCTGTCCCATTGGTGGAACGGAGACGGGATTACCTCTGGCGTCGCGGGCGACGACCAGGGCGAAATGCAGCATCAGCATCGTGCTGCCGGCCCCGGCCAGCGCCATGGCGTGGCTGACCAGCCCATATCCGAGCATCGGCTTGCTCGCGAGCTTGGCGAGCGCGCCGCTGGTCAGGGGCATGCCGCCGAGGCTGAGCGCGAGGATGCCGGTCAGCAGGAGCATAGGCCGCAGCAGCGCCCCGCCGGTCGCGGCCAGGACACCGACCGCGAGGAAGAGCGCGCCCTTCACCAGCGTGTGGTGCACGGCATAATAGGCGACGAGACTGGTCGCGCCGGAATCGGCGTTCTCCAGCCCGGTACCGAGCAGCACAGCGAGCAGGCCCATCTGGCTGACCGTGGAATAGGCCAGGATCGTCTTGGCGCGGGTTTGGGTGACGCCGATGATGGCGGCGTAATAGGCGGTGACGAAGCCCGCGCCGATCAGCACTGTGCCCCAGAAGGGCAGGCCGGCCTCGAAGGGCAGGAAGCGGAGCAGCCCGATCACGCCGGCCTTGACCACGACGCCGCTGAGCACCGCCGAAGCCGGCATCGGCGCAGCCGGATGGGCGAGCGGCAGCCAGACATGCAGCGGGACGAGACCCATCTTCAGGGCAAAGCCGAGGATGAGCAGGACGACGATGCCGCCCTGCATCGGAGAGGCGGGCAGGGTCGCAACCACGTCCCTGATCGCTGGATTGGCGTCCGGGTGACCGGCCGCGAGCATCACGAAGGCGAGCAGCAGGAAGGCTTCGGCGAGCAGTGCCAGCACGACATAGACGACACCGGCGCGGTGAGCGCGCGCCGTCTGCTCATGGACGATGAGCCCGTAGGCGGCGAGGCTCGCGAGCGTGAAGAGCAGGTAGAAATTGGCGATGTCGGCGACGATGAAGAGGCCGAGGCTTCCGCTGAGGGTCAGCAGCCACCAGACGGAAAAGCCGGCGAGCGCCGGATCGCGCCGCATATAGGAGGCGGCAAAGGCGCCGGCCGCGCTCCACAGCAAGGCGGCGCCGCCGAGCAGGATCGCGCCCGGCTGGTCGAGCAGGAGCGACATGCGGAACGGCGGCGGAAAGACGATCGAGGTGCCGTCCGGCACCAGCAGGGCGGCAAGCAGTCCCGGTAGCGGGGCAAGGACGAGCAAGGACGGCGCCCGTTTCCGGAAGCCGCGGGAAAGGCAGCAGGCCGCCATGGCAAGCGGCAGGAGCACGGTGGCAGCGAGGAGCAGGCCGAAAGCGGTCATGGCGCCACCGCCGTCATGGTGCCGGCGCGGCCGATCTGCAGGAAGCCGAAGGGCTCCAGCGGGATGAAGCCGAGCAGCACCGCTGCGAGGGCGAGGCCGAAGGCCACCATTTCAAGCCGGCGCGGGATCGCCCTCTTGGCGACAAGCGGAATGGCGGGTGTCGCCAAGGCGCGATCAATCACGCGGAAGACATAACCACCGGCGAGCAGGCCACCCGCCAGGATCGTTGCCGCGAGCCAGGGATGGGCATTGAGTACGGCCGCGGTCAGCAGCAGGCATTTCGCGATGAAGCCGCCGCTCGGGGGGATTCCCATCAGGGAGAGGCCGGCCAGGCCGAACGCTGCCGCGCTGAGCGGGAGAACCCGGCCGAAGCCGCCGAGATCGGCAATCCGGTCATGGCCGAAAGCCTCGGCGATCACGCCGGCGGCGAGGAACATCGCCGCCTTTGCAAGCGCATGCGAGACGAGCTGGAGCGTGCCGCCGGTCCAGGCGATGGTTTCCCAGGGAGGCTGCCCCTCGGCCCCGGAGGCGAGGGGGAAGACGATGAAGAGATAGCCGATCTGCGCCACCGTCGAATAGGCGATCATCAGCTTGAGCCGCGCCTGCCGCAGCGCCATGACGCTGCAGAACAGGATGGACGAGGCGCCGAGGATGGCGAGGATCTGCCCGGCAAGGGCCGCGGCCTGCGGTGGCGCGACATCGAGCACGAGGCGAAGGATCAGGAAGACCGGCGCCTTGATGACCAGCGCCGAAAGCACCGCGCTGGCGGCCGCAGGGGCGCCGGCATGGGCGGGCGGCAGCCACAGATGCAGCGGGAACAGGGCGGCCTTGGCAAGGAGCCCGACGATCATCAGCGCGAGCGCGACCGACACGACCGGCCCGCCATCGCTCATGCCCGACAGCATCCGGATGTCGAGCGTCCCGAAATTGCCATAGAGAAGGCCGACGCCGAGCAGGTAGAACAGCGATCCGAGCAGCGCGAACATCAGATAGCGCAGCGCTGCGGCCATGGTTTCGGCGCGGCCGTCGAGGCAGACGAGCGGTACGGCGGCAAAGGTCAAAAGCTCGAGGGCCACGTAGAGGTTGAACAGGTCCTCGCCGAGGAAGACGGCGTTCAGCGCGCTCCAGGTCGCCAGCAGCAGGGCCCAGAACGTCGTCGAGGCTCGGCCATCCCGGGTTCCCGGCGAGAGCCCATAGAGGCCGTTCGCGAACAGGCCGGTCGCCGCGATCACCAGTGCCGTCATCGCGATCATCGCGGCGGAAAGCCCGTCGGCGCGCAAGGCTATCCCGAGCGGCGGCTGCCAGCCGCCGACGACATAGGTGATGGCGTTGCCGGTCCGGAGGAGCTCGGCCACGATGGCGAAGGCGAGCGCGAGACCGGCGGCGATGCTGACGAGTGCGACCTGCCGGGCGCGGCGAGGCGCGAGGACCAGCATGGCGAGCACGCCGAGAACCGGCAATGTCAGCGCCAGCACGAGCAGGAAGCCGCCCGGCGTCGGGACGTGAACCGGGAGCGGCGCGAGCGTGATCATGGCTCTGTCCGCGGCGCTTCGCCGGCGGCAGGCGGCTCGAGGCTTTCCTTGCCGGTCAGGTCGAACAGTCTTCGCAGCAATGCGACGGCAAGCGCGCTCGCCGAGAACGCGACGACGATACCGGTGATCACCATCGCCTGCGGAACGGGATCGCCCGGAAAGCCCGCGGCGGCCCCGCGCCGTGCCACGGCCCCGAACACCATGAATATGCCCGCACCCAGAATGTTGAAGCCGACGATCCGGCGCAGCAGGCCGGGATGGGCGATCGCGATGAACAGGCCGATGCCGGCCAGTGCCGCGCCGCACAGGCCGAACAGGGTTGCGGTATCGGGAGCGGCGAGGGTCACGGCGCCGGCGCCCTGCTGGAGGGGCCGGCGACGAGCAGGCCGAGCGCCAGGGCGATGGACAGGGTGAGGGCAGCCTCGATGCCGACGATGAGCGCCTTGGCGGCGGCCTCGGGATAGGCGAGGAAGCCGCCCGCGACGGCAAAGCCCAGGAAACCGATGGCGAAGAACAGGGCGGGGCCACCGACCAGCAGAAGCCGCAGCATGGTGCTCCGGGTCTCCGGCGCCGGGCGCAGCCCGGCCAGCATGACGAGCAGCCACATCGCGGCCAGGACGGTGCCGGCCTGGAAGGTGCCACCGGGTGCGTCGGCGCCGACCCAGAACATGTACACCGCGATGAGCACGCCGAAGGGCGGCAGCATGCGGGCGAGATAGACCAGGGGCTGCGGCGCAGCCGCTTCCTTGAGATCGGGTGCGCCGCCCCAGAGGCCATCGGGTGCGAGCGACCAGACGCCGAGGACTGCGAGCAGCACGACGACCTTCTCGAGCAGCGTGTCCAGCGCCCGATAGGCGAGCAGCACCGCTGTTACGGGATTGCCCAGACCGGTCGCGTCGATGGCTGCCGCGGCAGGCGGAGCCAGGGTCGGAGCGGGCGACGGAAAGGCGAGGACCGCAAGGCCGAGGCCGGCCGCCACAGCGGCGCAAGCGATGGCGGCGGCGGCCCTGGAGGCCGCGCCGCCTTGACGTGCGGAACTCCGGGACTGCCGGCCCTGGCGCAGATGGGCTTCGGCGCGCAGCAGCAGCAGGCCGGTGATGCCGCCGCCGATCGCAGCTTCGGTCAGCGCGACGTCGATTGCCGCCAGGCGGGTCCACGCCACGCCGAGCAGGAGTCCGAGGGCGATGAAGGCGACGATCGCATTCCGGTCATCCCTGGTCCTGGCGACATGGACAGCCAGCACCAGCAGCCAGGCGACGAGCGCGAGGTCGACGAGCAAGCTCATGGGCCGGGCTTGCGGCGATACAGGGCGCCGGCGATCAACTGGCTCGCGGTTGCGGCCGAGAGCTGCGCCAGCAACCAGACGCAGACCAGCTTCAGGCCGCCAGCGAAGCTGCCGGCCTGGGGAAGAAGCCCGAGCACGATCAGGCCGAGGCCGAGATTGTCGGCCTTGCTGAGTGCGTGAAGGCGGCTCAGCGTATCCGGGAAACGCAGCAGGCCGAGCGTGCCGGCCAGGAAAAGCAGGGCGCCGCTCGTGACCGCGACGAGCGTGAAGACGTTGGCGAGCGTGATCATGGCTTGTCCTCCGCCTGCTCGGATGCGTCGGAGGGCGAGCCGGATTGCCCGAGGGTGAAAGCGGCGCAGGAAAAGGCCGCGAGCAGCATCAGCAGCAAGGCGACATCGGTCATCGCCGGGGAGTTGGAGGCAGCGCCCAGCAGCAATACCGCGGCGGCGGCCCCCGTGCCGAGCAACTGCACCGACATCATGCGCTCGACCGCAAGCTCGGAGCGCAGCACCTTGAACAGGCCGAGCGCCGTCACCGCCAGGATGAAGAGCGCGGCTCCCGTGAGAAAATCAGCCATTGCCGTCTCCGCCCTGCAGCGTGGCGCAGAAGGCGGCCTCATCGGCGGCAAGCTGCTCGTTCACGGGCTCGCGCAGATCGAGGCAGTGGATGTGGAGCGTGCCGTCCGGATCGGCGCCGACCGGCAGCTTGCCGGGCTGAAGGCTCATGACCGCGCAGCAGGCATTGCGAGCCATGCCGGCCGGCAGGGAGGTGCGATAGGTGACAAATCCCGGCTGCAGGGCAGGGCGGGGCGCGAAGGCGCGCCGCGCCACATCGAGCCCGGCGGCGACCGATTGCGGCAGGAAGCGGATGAGGAAGCGCAGGATGCCCGGAACGGAGAGCGCGCTGCGCGCCGGCCAGAGCATCGTGCTCGCCCAGGTCGCAGCGGCAGCGGCGATGAGGCCGATCGGCAGATCCTTCAGCGCAGGGCCGATCAGGATCATCCAGACGGCGAGAAAGCCGAGCGCGCGGATGAGAAGTGCGGCCTGCGGGGCCGGGCTGTCGGGCATTGGCGCTGTTTCCCGCGGAGCTTCGAGCCGGCGAGTTACCGTGTCGAGCGCGACGATGCCCTGGCCAGATTGCATATCAATGGCGCGCTATGCTTCGGTTTCACAGGCTGGAATCGGCCTAATCATCTGAAATAAAAGTAGCATTCGGCCCTCGGGGCGGCATCAGCCTCCTGTCTCATTCCTGTGCCTGGCGTCCCATTCTCCGCGACAGGCGCGTCGGACCGGTCGCGAGCAGGTGCAAGGCCGAGGGAGGAAGGCTATGTCCCTTGGGGATCCGGTCGTTCTACTGTCCGGCAGCGCTGGTGGGGGCGAGAGATGCGGATTCGACACCGACGGATGCGGGCCGGGGCAAGCAGCAGGGCCGGCGCCTGACCATGGCCCCGCTCATCGAGCCGCGCGACGGCGATGCCGAGGATGATTTCAGCAGCACCAAGAAGCGCTCGCTTCTCGCCATTGCGGGCAGCCTGCTCGGAGAGATCAACCTTCCCAAGCTCGCATTGGCCTGGGTCATTCTCGCGCTGGTCCCCGGGGCCCTGCTGGGAGTTGCGCCGCTCGTCGCCACCGCGTGGTTTTCGTCGGTTGCGGACCGGATCTATGCGCTGGCCGGCATCGGGCCGCTCATCCTCCTCGCCTTCGTCGCGGCGATCGGCTGGTATGGGGTTAGGCCGCTGTTTCGTGCGGCCGAACGCAGCTTCTGGTCCCTGAACTCGCTCGTCGTGCAGCCTGGTTACGCGCTGTGCCGCGAAGGGCTGCGCCATCTGGCGGAGCGCTTCCTCACGATCGGTGCCAGCGAGGACAAGCGGGCCTTCCTGCGGGCCGCAACCGCCATCGGCGCGGGTGTGCTCGCCTGCGTGGCCGCTGCGACCGTCGCCATCCTCGCATGGCCGGCGACACGCTGGTCCGGCGAGATCGCCGATCTTGCCCAGCCCTTGCGGCTGATCGTGCCGTCGCTGGCCAACACGGTCACGGTGATGGCCGGCTATCTCGCCCTGGCCTCTCTCGTCTGGGGCTTCGCCGACGGATTGATGGACCAGCCGCGGGATATCGCCGGCTTCGAGGAAGCGCCCGCCTCGGCGCGGCGCTGGCGCGTGGCGCATCTCTCGGACATCCATGTGGTTGGCGAGCGCTACGGTTTCCGGATCGAGAGCGGTCGCGCCGGCCCGCGCGGCAATGAGCGGCTCGCCCAGGTCCTCGAAAGGCTGGACCATATCCACGCCGAGGAGCCGCTCGATCTCCTGCTCATCACCGGCGACATGACCGATGCGGGGCGTTCGGCCGAGTGGGCCGAGTTTCTCGATGCGATGGCGCGGCATCCGGCGCTCGCGCAACGCTGCCTGATCCTGCCCGGAAACCACGATGTGAACATCGTCGACCGCGCCAACCCTGCCCGGCTCGAACTGCCGACGAGCCCCGGCAAGCGGCTGCGGCAAATGCGGACGCTGTCGGCCATGGCCGCCATCCAGGGCGACCGCGTCCAGGTCGTCGACCAAGGCCGGACGCAGCTGGCAGGCAGCCTGACCGCCGCGCTGGAACCTCACCGCGAGAAGATCGCCGGCTTTGCCGATGCCGGTACGCTGCGGCTGTCGGCGGGGCTCGCCACGATCTGGACCGACGTCTTTCCGATGGTGCTGCCGCCGGCCGAGGAAGACGGGCTCGGCGTCGTGCTCCTCAACTCGAATGCCGAGACGCATTTCTCCTTCACCAATGCGCTGGGCCTGGTGGCGGAGGAGGATTTGCGGGCGATGCTGGCGATCCTGCGGCGCTTCCCGAAAGCCCGCTGGATCATCGGGCTTCACCATCACCCGGTCGAGTATCCGAGGCCCGCCAAGGCCTTTTCGGAACGTATCGGCACGGCGCTGATCAATGGCAGCCGTTTCGTTCGCCAACTCAAGCCGATGGCGCATCGCCTGGTTGCGATGCATGGCCATCGCCATATCGACTGGATCGGCCGCTGCGGACCCCTCAAGATCATTTCGGCGCCGTCACCGGTGATGGAAGCGACGGACGACAAGCCGACGAGCTTCTATATCCACACGCTGGCGGCCGCCGCCGATGGCGGGCTCGCGCTGTTGAAGCCGCAGTTGGTCGAGATCATGCCCCGGCGGCCGGAGGCCCTCAGTTCCTGAGGGCGGCTGCGTCGGCTGCCGGCATGTCCTTCTCCGGCGAGCCGAATAGTTCGGCGAGCCAGAGGCTCGAGGGATGCTGGGCGCAGAAGGTCAGGAAGGCGATGGTGATCGGCACGCCGATGAAGGCGCCGAAGATGCCCCAGAGATAGCTCCAGAAGAATACCGAGAACAGCACCATTGCCGGCGAGATCGACAGCGCGCTGCCGGCGACGCGCGGCTCGATATAACTGCCGACGGTGAACTGGATCAGGTTGAGACAGGCGAAGACCCCGACCACTGCCTGCCAGGAGCCGAACTGCGTCATCGCGAACAGGGTCGGGAAGACGGTGGCGACCAGTGGGCCGAGGAAGGGGATATAGTTCAGCAAGAAGGCGATGAAGCCCCATTCCTCGGCGAGCTGCAGGCCGATGAGCCTGGCGAAGGCCCAGACCAGCACGCCGGTGATGACGCTCATGCAAGTCCTGACCAGCATGTAGCGCCGGATCTTGCTGGCGGTCGCCATGGCGCCGCCGAGCAGGACCTGGCTGGTCTCGCGGTTGCGCATGCCGCGCAGCTTGCGGCCGAAATCATCGACCTCCAGCAGGCCGAGGATCACATAGACCGTCACGACCAGCCAGAAGCTCATCGTGGTGTTGAGACGCCCGGTGATCGTCTGGGCGGTGCGCAGCATCCAGGAGACGTTGAAGTTTTCCGACCAGACGCCGGCGACCGCGATGCCATGGCCTTCGAGCCAGAGCACGCCCTGGTCGTAGAACATCTGGAAACGGGCGGCGTCGTTGACGATCCAGCGGCCGACGCGGCCAAAGGCCCAGGCGATCAGCCAGCCAAAGGCGAAGAAGACGACGATCATCACGGTGATGCTGATCGCCAGCGCCAGCATCCGCGGCAGCACGGACTGCAGGCGCCTCTGCAGCGGCCAGACCAGCGCGATGATGAAGAGCGCGAAGGCGACCGGCGCGAAGACCGAGCTCGCGATCGAGAGCGCGGCGACCGCCAATATGGTGGCGATCAGGATCTGCGCGCCGTGAAAGATCTTGCCGGTCGTCATCTGCTGTCCTGGTCAGGCTGGTCGTCGGGGCGCAAAATGGCATAGGGCGCAGCGCGTGCGGCCGCCATTCTCAGACGCCCTCGGTCAATTCGTCGAGATCAAGCGTGGAGGCTTTGCCGATATCGTTCCGGTGCTCGCGGTAGAAGGCTTCGGCGGAGCGCTGCCCTTCATCGTGGAGCATGGTCAGGAATTCCCATTCGGCATTCAGCTTGGATGAGTAGCCGAGCTTGGCCATGGCGTCGCTGGTGATACGATGCAGGCGCATCCGGGCCCAGCGCCCGCTCTCGCCGGTGCCGGCATTGGCCCCCTGGCGCAGCAGCGCCATCATCCGCAGTTCCTTGAGCAGCACGGCATTGAACGAGACCTCGTTGAGCCGGTTCAGGATATCGCGGGCCGTTCGCGGCGTGCCCGGGCGCTCGACCGGATTGATCTGGACCAGGATCGTGTCGAGCGCGTCGCTCTCCTTGATCAGCGGCGTCATGGTCGGGTTGCCGGAATAGCCGCCGTCCCAATAGCTCTCGCCATCGATCTCGACGGCCTGAAACAGCGTCGGCAGGCAGGCCGAGGCGAGCAGCACATCCGGCGTGATCTCGGCATTGCGGAAGACGCGCCCGCGGCCGGTCCGGACATTCGTCGCGGTGATGAAGAGCTTGATCGGGCTTTTCGCGAGGCCGTCGAAATCGATGGCCTCGGCGAGGATGTCGGTCAGCGGATTCGTGCCGGCCGGGTTGAGGCTGTAGGGCGAGACCACCCTCGACATCATGTCCATGGCGACGAAGAGTGGGGAATTGTCGAGGGACCAGCGGCCGAGCAGGACATCGAGCGGGCTGCGCTGGAAGGGGCTGAAGCGTGCTGCTTCCGACACCTTGCGCCAGAACAGGTCGAGCGCCTGGCGGGCGCCGTCGCGGCCGCCCTTGGCAAAGCCCGAAGCCAGCACCGCCGCGTTCATGGCGCCGGCGGAGGTTCCCGAGATCGCCTCGATCTCGAGCCAGTCCTCCTCGAGGATGCGGCACAGGACGCCCCAGGTGAAGGCACCGTGCGCCCCCCCGCCCTGAAGCGCGAGGTCGATGCGGAGCGGCGCGCGTCCGGAGCGGTCGTCGCGTTTTTCGGCGCGCGCGCGAGAGGGGGCCCTGGTCACGTGTTTTCGATCCTGGTTGCGAGGCGAGCCGGTGGCATCACGAGGATTTCACCAGTCCGGAGAACCCGGCGACGGCGAGCAGGCTCAACGCCCAGCCGACGAGGGACTGGAAGTAGAAATAGTTGATCGCGACACGCCCGCCCGGCTTGGTGGGGTTCGGCCGCCAATAGGTTCTCTGGCCCATGTCGAGCACCGGCAGCAGGGTGTCGAGCGAGTACATCCAGGGGCTGAACGCCGGATAGCTCGAGGCCTCCCAGCGCTCGCGGAAACAGGCGAGCTGGGTCTGGCCAGGGGCCGCTAGTCCCTGCGACTGGTTGCTGGCGAGCAGGGTGCGATGTTCGGTGGTCTCGATGCCGCAGAGCGTCCATTCGGGCGCGCGCAGGACGACGGCGCTGTTCGGCATCACCGCTCCCTGCCGTTCGGCATAGGCGAAGATGCCGACGCCCAGCACCCAGAAGAGCAGAAGCCAGACGAAGGCCAGCAGCGGCTGGCGCCCATAGGCGAGGGTGACGCCGAGAACGCCGTCGGCGGCCGTGAGGAGGGCGCGCAGGACCGGGTTCCTGGCGCGCTTGCGCCGTGCCTGGCGCTGCAGGCGCTCCTTGACGACGAGCACGGCGCGGGCATCCTCGCCATGGCCCATCTCGCGGAAGACCGAGGCCAGCTGTTCATAGGGCTGGGGCCAGAAGTCCTCGCCCCAGCGTTCCGGCGTCTGGCGCGCCAGCCAGTCGAGCCGGCTCTCGGCATCGACGGGGCCGTCGATGAAGGCGCCATAGCGGCAACGGTTCAGGAGAAGGTCGCCCTTCTTCGGCCAGCACCCGGCCTCGTCATGGATGGTGCCGATCGAAGCTCCGGTGAGCGCCAGCGTGCCGTCCACCTTGGCGTCCCGGCGCAGGAAGAAGGCGCCCTTGATCGCGGTGCGGCTGAGATCCAGCGCCATGGCGCCGGCAGTGCCGAGAACGGCGCCGGAGCAATCCATGTCGCCACCGATCTGCGAAGCACTCAGGCGAACCTCGCCTTCGACGCGGGCGCTGCGCAGCACGACGCTGCCGCGGTTCTCGATTTCGCTGGCCTCGATCACGACGCCTTCGGCGCGGGTGATCACAGCGCCGGCGCAGTCGAGATCCGCCGCCAGGACCGCGCCGGAGAGATTGATGCCGCCGCGTATCGTCGCGCCCCGGGCCAGGACGTTGCGCACTTCCAGGCTTGGAGCGAACAATGCATAGCCGCTGGACGCGCGCATGGTCGCGCCGTCGCATTCGAGATTCCCGCCGAGGCGGGCCTGGACGAGGTTGACCTCGCCCGTGACTTCGGCGCCGCGCAGATAGATGCCGCCACGCGCCTCGAGCCGCTCGCCCTGTAGTCCCGGAAGCAGCGACCCGTCGAGGAAGAGGCGGTTGATGATGGCGGCTCTCAGGATCGGCGCCGCCTCGAAATGGCAATCGTTCAGGCCGATGTCGCGGAAGACGCGGCAAGCCTCCAGATCGAGGATGTCCTTGATCCAGGCGCCGCTGATCCTGACGCCCTTCTCATGCGGCCGGCAGCCCTCCTCGCCGCCGAGCATGAGGAAACGCAGAAAGGCGGCGCGGATGGCGCGCGCCGGGTCAGGCCGCTCCGGCCGCGAGCCATCGCCCAGCCGGTCGAAATTACCGGTGAGCAGCTTGGCGACGACTTCCTCTTCCGCTGGCAAGAGCGGCCGGAAGTCGTCGAGGCGCGCCGTCGGGTTGGCCCATTGGGTCGATTCAGCCCCCGTTCCGACGCCCCATTCTGCCGTCATGTGGCGGCCGGGGCCGCTGCCTCGGTCGTTGCGTGCGCCGCCAGTGCCTCACGCAGCGCCGCCTCCTTGGTCTCGTCGAAAGACGTCCGCATCAGCGTGCCGCCGGCACCTTTCAGGTCGGCAAGGACCTTGTCGGTGGTCATCTTGCGGATCAGCAGGAAGAGCCCGGCCGTGTTCGGCTGCAGTGCGCCGGCGGCGTCCTTCATGAACTTGTCGTTGATGCCGACATCGCTGAGCTTGCCGCCAAGGGCGCCCGATGCGGCACCGAGGGCCGTGCCGAGCAATGGCGCCAGGAAGATGAAGCCGATCAGCGTGCCCCAGAGGGCGCCCGATGCCGCGCCTGCGGCAGCGAGATTCAGCATCTGGTTGAGTTTGACATGGCCCTTTTCGTCCTTGGTCACGACGACGGCGTCGCCGAGCTCGATCAGATATTCGCGCTGGAGAGAGAGGACCTTCTGGCGGACCTCCTCGGCCTTCTGCTCGGTCGGGAAGGCGATGAAGACGAGATCGCTCATGAGTGTAGCTCCATGGTTGCGGGGGAGAGGTGGCCTTGCGCCGCCGCCGCTTCGGCGGCGCGGCTGATGAGAAACTCGGCAAGCAACGGAACCGGGCGGCCGGTCGAGGCCTTGGAGATGCCCGAGATCGAGGCGGTGCCGGCAATGTCGAGAT
>JAKFDB010000147.1:0-25563 GCA_036676315.1 Bradyrhizobiaceae bacterium | reverse complement strand
CGGCGGCGAGATTGGCGAGCACGAAGATCGCGGTGAACAGGAAGACGATGCCCTGCAGCAGCAGGAAGTCGCGCTGCGAGATCGCGTTCAAAAGGGCCCGCGACAGGCCGGGGATGTTGAAGACCTGCTCGATGATGAGGGCCCAGCCGAACATGTAGCCGAAGGAGAGGGCGGCGAGATTGATCACCGGCGGCAATGCGTTGATCAGCGCGTAGAACACGACCTGGCGCGAGGACAGGCCCATGGCACGGGCGGTGCGGACATAGTCGCCGCGCAGGGTCTCCTGCAGGCTCGCCTGGGTCATCCTGGCCAGCACGGCGATGTAATAGACGGCGAGCGACACCGCCGGCATCACGATGGTCTGGAGATGGGGGCCGAGCCCCCTCGACAGCGGCGCGTAGCCGCCGGGCGGCAGCCAGCGCAGGTCGACCGCGACGAAGCGGATCAGCACGATGCCGAGCCAGAAAGCCGGGATCGACAGGCCGAGCACCGAGGCGAAGCGGCTGAGCCGGTCAAAGGCGCCGCCGGGATTCAGGGCGGCGAGGATGCCGATACCGACGCCGAAGACGAGCGCGATGACGAAGGCGAAGAGTACGATCGAGAGGGTGACCGGCAAGGCGTTGGCGATCTCCGTCGCGACGTCGCGGCCGGTGACGAAGGATTTTCCGAAATCACCGCCGAGCACGTCGGAGAGCCAGCCGGCGTATTGGGCGAGGAAAGGCCGGTCGAGGCCGTGCGCCTGCTCGAACTGCGCGATCTGCTGAGGCGTCGCGTCCGCACCGAGCACGATCCGGGCGGGCGAACCCGGGCCGGCGCGCGTCAGCGCAAACAGCGCCAGTCCGACGAAGAACAGGGTGCCGATCGACGAGACGATGCGGCCTGCGATGAGACGGAGCATGAGCCCGGTAGTCCCCAAGTCTCGATCGGTTGCAGCCGTTCCGTTCAGTGTCATCCCGGCCGCAGCGAAGCGAAGAGCCGGGATGACATGTGAGCGATTGTGCTTCAGGCCTTGGCCTCGCCGACGCTCATCGTCAGCGCCTGGTTGACCTTGAAGCCCTCCACGCCCTGGCGCCAGAGATTGGAGGCGTGGACGAAGCCGAGCACGCCGATCGGCGCGTCGCGGGCCATGATCATCTGGATCTTGCCGTAGAGGTCCTTGAGCTTGGCCTCCTCGGTCTCGGCGAAGGAGGCGGTCATCAGGGCGGCGAGCTCGGGGTTGTCGTAGCCGGTGCTCTTCGACAGGAACTGGCCGGGTATCACGGTGTTGGCGATGATGTAGGTCGCCTCGCCCGGCGACATGAAGACCTGCATCGCCATCTGGTGCTCACCGCGGGCGATCTGCTGGATCAGCACCGAGAATTCGTAGACCTTCAGGTTGATCTTGACGCCGATCTTGGCGAGCTGCGCCTGCAGGAAGATCGCCGCGTCCTTGGTGTCGAGCAGGTAGGGCTCGGCCTGGATCGAGATGTCGATCTCGGCGCCGTTGGGGTATTTCGACTTGGCCAGGAACTCCTTGGCGCGGTCGAGGTCGAAGCCGAGCTCCTTGTCGGCGGCGGCGTTGAACCACCAGCCGCGCGGCGGGGCGAGCACGGCTGCCGGGTCGAGCAGGCCGTAATAGACCTTGTCGCCGATGGTCTTGCGGTCGATGGCGCAGGAAAGCGCCTTGCGGAAATTGACGTCGTCGAGCGGCGGCTTGAGGTTGTTGGTGAACATCAGGAGCGCGCCGCCGAGCGTCGGCCGCGAGGCGCCGGTGACGCCCGGCATGGTCTTGAGGCGGTTGAACTCGCGCGGCGGCGGGGCGCTGATGATGTCGACCTGGTTGGTGAGGAGATAGGCGACGCGGGTGGCATCCTCAGGGATCATCTTCACGACCAGCCGGTCCCAATGCGGCAGGCCTTTTCGCCAGTAGTTCGGATTCTTCTTGAAGCTGATGTAATCGTTGGGCTTCCACTCCTCGAACATGCCGAATCCGGTGCCCATGCCGGCAGGCTTCGACTTGAAATAGTCGTCGCCATGCTCCTTGCGCGAGCCCGCCGGGAAGATGCCCATGTATTTCGTCAGGAAGTAGAGCCACTGGCCATAGGGCTCGGACAGCTCGAACTGGATCTTGAGCGGATCGAGGACCGTGACCTTGGCGATCTTGGTGAAAAGCGGCCGGCGCAGCGCCTTGTTGTCGGCGTTGAGCAGGTAGTCGAAGGAGTATTTCACATCCTCGGCAGTGAGCTTCTTGCCGTTATGGAAGGTGACGTCGTCGCGCAGTTCGAAAGTGTAGGTCTTCTTGTCGGCGGAGATCGTCGGCAGCGCCTTGGCGAGCTGCGGCTTGAGCACGCCGTCGACATCGTACTCGACCAGGTTCTCGAAGACCGTCTGGCCGAGGATCATCGCGTCGTGATTGAGCTGATTGATCGGATCGATCGTGATCGGATTGCTCGGCAGGACGACGGTCAGCGTCTTGCCATTGGTGGGCTGGGCGTGGAGCAGGCTCGCAGGCAGCAGCGAGGCGAGTGCGCCGCCGGCGCCGGCGGCGAGGAACTGGCGGCGATTTCCCGAAAGATTGACCATCGACTTCCCCCTTTTTCTTGGCAGCCCATAAGCGGCGCTGGGCGCACGCACTGGGTTGTCTCAGGGAAGCGTAACATCGGGCCGACCGGGAATTAAAATAGGAAGTGCTGGAAAAACGATAGTCTTTCACTATCATGTTCGGCATGCGCTATACCTTTGGTCAGGCGGAGGCCTTCTACTGGGTTGCCCGGCTCGGCGGCTTCCGTGCCGCTGCGTCGCATCTCAGCCTGTCGCAGCCGACCGTCAGCCTCCGCGTCAAGGAGTTCGAGCGCATCCTCGGCGCCGACCTGTTCGACCGTTCGCTCTACCGGCCGACGCCGACCGCGCTCGGGGCCGCGATCTATGCCGATGTCGAGCGGCTGCTGACCCATGGCGAACAGGTCCAGCGCCTTTCGAAGGAGGGCCTGCCGGGCCGCAAGCTGCTGCGCATCGGCGCGGCCGACTCCTTCGCAGCGGCAATCCTGCCGGAACTCCTGGCCTCGCTCGCCGCGCGCCATTCCGAATTGCAGGTCGATGTCACCGTCGATTTCAGCACGCGGCTCGAGCAACTGCTGCTCGACCGCGCGATCGACATCGCCTTCCTGTCGCAGCCGCGCGTGCATGATGGCATCGCCATCGTCCCGCTCTGGCTGATCGATCTGGTCTGGGTGATCGGCAAGGACCTTTCCTTCGCCGGCGAGGTGGCGACGCCGGAAAACCTGGTCGATCTGCCGATCTTCACCAACAGCTCGCCATCCGGCCTGTTCACCACCATCCAGATGTGGTTCGGCTCGCGTGGCCTGCGACCGCAGCGCCTGAATACCTGCAACCCGCTGACCGTGATCGCCCGGCTCGCGAGCGCGGGCACAGGGGCAGCGCTGATCCCGCGCGAGATGATCAGGCTTTCGGGCGAGGGGCTGGCGCTGCGCGTGCTCGAGGCGAGGCCGGCGATCCCGTCGCATAATCTCTGCGCGATGTGGTGGGAGAACGAGCCGGAGAGCGAGTATATTTATCTCGCGGACCTCGCACGCCAGATCGCGGCGCGGCGCGTCTGAGCTTGTGTCCTCCGCTCCGCTCGCCGGCGGGAGCAATGCTAGCGGCGTCAGACCGAGCTCAGCAGGATGCTGGTTTCGCTGTTGAGGACACCGTCGATGGTGCGCACCTCGCGCAGGACACGGTCGAAATCGCTCAGGCTGTCGGCCCGGACCTCGGCGATCAGGTCCCAGCCGCCATTGGTCGTGTGCAGCGAATGCAGTTCCGGCAAGCCGCGCAACTGGCGGATCACCGCGGTCGTCGAGCGGCCCGTGACCTCGATCATCATGATCGCGCGGATGGCCTTGTCGTCATGGTCCTGCCGGAAGCGAACGGTGAAGCCGAGCACGGCGCCGGACTCGACCAGCCGGTCGAGCCGGCTCTGCACGGTGGCGCGCGAAATGCCGAGGATGGTGGCGAGCTTGGAGATCGGCGCGCGGCCGTCCTCGCGCAGGGCAGAGATCAACCGGTGATCGAGTTCGTCGAAGATGTGCATATCAATATGCTCACGGTTGATTGGCAGATTGCTCGATCTGCCCTCTTAAAATGAACTTGTTCGCAATTCTTAGTACAAATTGCCCTGTCGTAAAATGCCGGAGGAAAGACAACCGAGGAGGGACCCGACATGATGCGGTATGTGGGCGTGGACAATATGGTCCGGCTGGTCGGGGCTGTCGGGATCGAGTCCTATCTGACCGGGCTCGCCGGCTATATCGAAGAGGACTTCCGGCGCTGGGCCGAGTTCGAGAAGACGCCGCGCGTCGCCAGCCACTCCCGCGACGGCGTGATAGAGCTGATGCCGACCAGCGACGGCAAGCTCTACGGCTTCAAATACGTCAACGGTCACCCGAAGAATACGCGCGCCGGCCTGCAGACCGTGACGGCCTTCGGCGTTCTGGCGGATGTCGGGACCGGCTATCCGCGCCTGCTTTCCGAGATGACGATCACCACCGCCCTGCGCACGGCGGCGACCTCGGCCGTCGCAGCCCGCTACCTCGCCCGCAAGGACGCAAAGGTGATGGCGATCATCGGGCTCGGCTCGCAATCGGAGTTCCAGGCGCTGGCCTTCAAGGCGCTGAATGGCATTCGTCGCCTGCGCGTCTTCGATATCGATCCGGCCGCGACCGCCAAGTTCCTGGCCAATCTCGACGGTCACGGCTTCGAAATCGAGGTGGCGACCAGCGCGCAGGAGGCGGTGCTCGGCGCCGACATCATCACCACCGTCACCGCCGACAAGCTCAAGGCCACGATCCTCTCCGACAACATGGTCGGCGCGGGGGTCCACATCAACGCCGTCGGCGGCGACTGCCCCGGCAAGACCGAACTGCAGCGCGAAATCCTGCTGCGCGCCGATGTTTTCGTCGAACTGCCGGAGCAGACGCGGATCGAAGGCGAGATCCAGCAGATGGGGCCGGATTTCCCGGTCACCGAGCTCTGGCGGGTGATCACCGGCGAGGCGACGGGTCGGCGGGCGCGCGACCAGATCACGGTCTTCGATTCCGTCGGCTTCGCCACCGAGGATTTCTCGGCGCTGCGCTATCTGCGCGACCTGATCGAGGGCACCGACTACTATGACGAGATCGACCTGCTGACCGAGCCCGAGGACCCGCGCAACCTGTTCGGCCTGCTCGCGGCTGCGCCGCAGGCGGCTGCTCTCGGAGCGCGCTGAGCATGCAAAAACTCTCCGTGCAGGCGCCGCGCAGCGTGGTGATGATCCGGCCGCATCATTTCGGGCCCAATCAGGCCACGGCCGCCGACAATGTCTTCCAGGCGACCGATCCGGGCCGCTCCGTCGAAGGGATCGCCGCGGCCGCCCATCGCGAGGTCTCCGCGGCCGCGCCCGCGCTGCAGGCCGCCGGCGTGACGGTCCACCTCTTCGAGGACGAGGGGGCCGAGACGCCGGATTCGGTCTTCCCGAACAACTGGTTCTCGACCCATTCGGGTGGGCATGTCGCGCTCTATCCGATGTTCTCGCCGAGCCGGCGCAAGGAGCGGCGGCATGACGTGGTCGAGATGCTGAAGCAGCGCTATCGCGTGCAGGATGTGATCGACTATTCCGGCCTCGAGCAGGACGGCGTCTATCTCGAGGGCACGGGGGCGATGGTGCTCGACCATGTCGAGCGCGTCGCCTATGCGGCACGCTCGAACCGCACCAATGAGGTGGCGCTCGAGCGCTTCTGCACGCATTTCAATTTCGAGCCGGTGGTCTTCGACGCAGTCGATGCCGTCGGCCGGCCGATCTACCACACCAATGTGCTGATGTGCGTCGGCACCGATTTCTGCTTGATCGGGCTCGCCACCATCCGCGATGCGGCGCGCCGGGCCGAGATCGCCGACCGGCTGGCAGGAACGGGCCGGGCCGTGATCGACCTCAGCCATGAGCAGATCGGCGAGTTCGCCGGCAACGCCATCGAGCTGCAGGGCCGCGATGGCCGGCTCGTCGCCCTGTCGTCGCGGGCGCTGAAGGCGCTACGGCCGGAGCAGCTCGCGCTGCTGGAGTCCTTTGCGGCGATCCTGCCCCTGGACGTGCCGACGATCGAACTGGCCGGCGGCTCGGTGCGCTGCATGCTGGCCGGCATCCATCTGGCGTCGCGCGGGCTGGCAACTGCGACCTAGCCGGGCAGGGGGCCGACATAGCGGGTGCGGGGCCGGATCAGCCGGTCGCTGGCCGATTGCTCGATGACATGCG
The DNA here is from genome assembly GCA_036676315.1 of Bradyrhizobiaceae bacterium. GTDB lineage: Bacteria > Pseudomonadota > Alphaproteobacteria > Rhizobiales > Beijerinckiaceae > Allobosea. The sequence goes on along the minus strand of JAKFDB010000147.1, from coordinate 19,301 downwards.
CGATCCAGCCGACCATGCGGCCGATCGCGAACAGCACGAGCGGCGCCTCGGCCGGCAGCTTTGCGGCGCGGCTGGCGGCCACCAGACCGAAATCGACATTGGGCGCGCGGCCGATCAGACGGCGCGCCGCGGCGACGACAGCCTCATGGCAGCGATCGCGATCGCTGCCGGTGATGGCGAGCAGGATGCGGGCGCGCGGATCGATGTCCGGATAGAGCGGGTGGCCGAAGCCCGGGATCGTCTCGCCGCGCTTCAGGCGAGCGGCCATTACCGGTTCGGCGGCTTCGGGCGCTGCGATCGAGTCGAGCATGTGGGCGACGCGCTCGGCCATGCCGCCATGCCGCGGCCCGTCCAGGCAGGACAGGCCGGCGCTGACGGCACGCCAGGGCGAGGCGCCGGTCGAGGTCGCGACCCGCACGGCGTAGGTCGAGGCGGCAAGCTCATGGTCGGCGGTGACGACGAGGGCGGCCCGGACCGTTTCGGCGGCTTCGGGCCGGCCCCAGCCATTCGCCAGCGCGAGATGAACCGGCTCTCCGGCCGTGACGACACCGACCGCGCTGGCGACGGCCTGCCGCAGGATGCGGGCGCCGGTGCGCGCCAGCGCATCGGGCGAGCGGGCATGCGCCGCAACATCGCGGTCGGAAGCCGCGGCAAGGCCGATCAGGAGGCGGCTCATCGCCGGACCATCCTGGCTCCCGGGCAGGACCGCCTGGAAGCCCTGTGCCTCGGCGAAAGGGTCCTCGGCCCCGCAGTCCCAGAGCAGGGAAGCGACGCTTTCCAGCCGCGCATTGCGCGCCAGCGCCTCGACCTCGACGCCGCGATAATAGAGCCGGCCGTCATGGATCAGCGTCAGCGCCGACTCGATCATGGCGAGCCCGCCATCCTGCCGGGCGGCGCCGCTGCCCTCGCCATGGCGGGCCTTGAGCGCCCGGACATCGGCGGCGGAATAGAGTTTCCGGCGCGAGCCCGGCTCCGGCTCGGACCGGAGCATGCCACGGCTGACATAGGCGTAGAGCGTCGGCAGGCCGATGCCGAGCTCCGCCGCTGCCTCTTGCGCACTGAGAACGAGCTTCATGTTGAGCAATACAATCAAGATTGATCAATGACGCAAGCCGAGCCTCTCCTGAGGGAAATGAGGAGCCAGCAGATGTCGCAGAGCCAAGCCACCAAACGCGGAGTCGACGCCACCCGGTCCAGTGGGCTGCGGCAGGCCTTCGCCATGCAGATCGAGGCCTGCGCCAAACTCGGCTCGCCGTTCACGGCACGCCTGCTGGAGGCGATCGAGCCTCTGCTCGACGAGACCACCGCGAGCGGCCGCAAGGTCCTCGGCTGGCAGGGGCGGCTCGACGCGCTGGGCGATTCCGTGCCGCTGCGCTTGACCGGAGCGCTCCATGGCATGGTGCGGGAAGGGCGGCTCCCGGCGCTGGCTGCGCTCTACCCGCCTGCCGCCGCACCTTCTGTCGAGAAGCTGCGGGCGGTGCTGGCGTACGTCCTGCGCGACGAGGACGAGACGCTGCTCGGCTGGCTGCGTTTCACTCCGCAGACCAACGAGGTCGCCCGCGCCAGCCTGCTCTATGCCGGGCTCGTCGAGATCACCCGGCGGACCGGCTGCGCCATCGCGCTTTATGAAATCGGCAGCAGTGCCGGATTGAACCTGATGCTCGACCGCTTCGCCTATGAGCTTGGTGGCCGCAAACTCGGCGCTGCCGGTTCGCCCGTGCAGCTTCGGCCGGGTTGGCAGGGGCCGGCTCCGGCCGGGCCGGAGCCGCGCATCCTGTCACGCCGGGGCTGCGACCTCGCGCCGCTCGACATCCTGGACGAGGCGCAACGGCGACGCCTTTCGGCCTATGTCTGGGCCGACCAAGCCGAGCGGTTGCAACGGCTCGAGGCGGCGATCGCGATCGCCTTGCCGGCTCCGCCACGGCTCGAACGCGCCGATGCCGCCGACTGGATCGAGCGGCGGATCGGGCTCTCCGGCGAGCCGGACGTGGCGCGGGTCGTGATGCACTCCATCGCCTACCAGTATTTCCCACCCGAGACACAGCGGCGCATCCACCATCATCTGGAGACCGTTGGTGCGGCGGCGACCGCGCAGGCCCCGCTCGCCTGGCTCGCCTTCGAGCAGCGCGGCGAGGAGGGACCGGCCCTGACGCTGCGCTTCTGGCCGGATGGCGAAGAGGAAATCCTCGCCCGCGGCGATGCACATGGAAGGCAGGTGCGCTGGCACGGCAGCGATGGATGAGCCGGGCCGGTGCCCCATCGGGGCGTCATGAAGCCAGCGCATGAGCCCACTAGTTCTCAATCGCTCCTCTGCGCCTTATAAGACGGCGCCGCATGGTCCGAGCTTTTGCGAGAAAGCGCCAGGTGGATGAAACCACCGGATGCTGCGCGCGCATGGCCGATCTCGCCAATCTCTTCAATCTGGTCGCGCCCTTCTTCGGGCTGATCGTTCTCGGCTTCGCCGTCGGCCGCTACAAGCAGCTGCCGGAGGAAGGGCTCGCATGGATGCAGTTCTTCTTGATCTACGTCGCGCTGCCTTGCCTGTTCTACCGGCTGATCGCCGACAAGCCGTTGAGCGATCTGACCAATTGGAGCTTCGTCCTGGCGACGACCACGGCGACCTTCCTTGCTTTCGCGCTCTCCTTCGCGCTCGGCTACAAATACACCCGTGGAAACATGCCCCAGGCGGTGATGCAGGGCGTCGCCGGCTCCTACTCCAATATCGGCTATATGGGCCCGCCGCTGATCCTGGCGGCGCTCGGCCCGGTCGCGAGCGCCCCTGTCGTCCTGATCTTCGTCTTCGACAATTTGCTGCTGTTCTCGCTGATCCCGTTCCTGATGGCGGTCGCCGGCGTCGAGAAGCGCAGCCTTGCGGCGACGGCCCGCGACGTCGCCTGGAAGGTCGCGACGCATCCTTTCAACCTGGCGACCGTCGCCGGCGTGCTTGCCGCCTATGCCAAACTCGAGCTGCCGACCGCGATCGACAAGATGACGCTCTGGCTGTCGCAGGCTGCGGCACCGTGCGCGCTCTTCCTGCTCGGTGTCACCGTGGCGCTGCGGCCGATGAAGCGGATGCCCGGTGAGTTGCCGGCGCTCGTCTTCATCAAGCTGGTGCTGCACCCGCTGCTGGTCTGGGTGCTGCTCTCGGCGATGGGCAGCTTTTCCGACCCCTGGATCTATGCGGCGGTGATCATGGCGGCCCTGCCGCCGGCGCTGAATATCTTCGTGATCTCGACGCAGTATCGGGTCGGCGTCGAGCGTGCCTCGGCCTGCATCCTCGTCGGCACCATCGTCTCGACCGTGACGCTGACGGGCTTCCTGTGGCTGGTGAAGACGGGCAGGATGACGGCCGACCTCTTCCACTGAGAGCCCGTCCGGGCTTCGCCAAGGGCAAGCCCGCACGATGCAGCCGCTCTCCGATCTTCTGGTCCTCGATTTCTCGACGCTGCTGCCGGGCCCGCTCGCCAGCCTGTTCCTCGCCGAGGCGGGAGCCCGGATCATCAGGATCGAGCGACCGGAAGGCGAGGACATGCGCCGCTTCCCGCCGCGCCTCGGCGAGACCTCGGCGCCGTTCGCGGTGCTCAACCGCGGCAAGACCAGCCTGGCGATCGACCTCAAGGCGCAGGGCGCGCTGGAGCGCCTGAGGCCATGGGTCGAGAAAGCCGACATCCTGATCGAGCAGTTCCGGCCCGGCGTGATGGAGCGGCTGGGCTTCGGCCCCGAAGCCATGCGCACCCTCAACCCGCGGCTGATCTACTGCTCGATCAGCGGCTACGGCCAGGAAGGACCGCGCGCGCTCGCGGCCGGGCACGACATCAACTATCAGGCGATCGGCGGCCTGCTCGGCCAGTCCTTGAAGCGCGGCGAGCCGGCGCCGCTGCCACCGCCGCTGGTCGCCGACATCGCCGGCGGTGCGATGCCGGCTGTGCTCAACATCCTGCTGGCCTTGCGCGAGCGCGACCGTTCGGGACAAGGCTGCCATCTCGACATCGCCATGAGCGATGCGATGCCGACCTTCGCCTGGTATGGGCTGGCGCAGGGCCAGGCGAGCGGGCGCTATCCGCTGGGCGGCCAGGGGCTGCTGACCGGCGGCAGCCCGCGCTACGGGCTTTATGCCACCGCCGATGGCTGGTTCCTCGCGGTCGGGGCGCTCGAGGAGAAATTCTGGGCGACGTTCTGCGCTGCCATCGGCCTCGATGACCCCCTTCGGGACGATCGGCACCAGCCCGAGGCGACGCGCGCCGGGATCGCCGCCCTGATCGCTTCGATGCCGGCCGCGCATTGGCGGGAGGTGCTGGAGCCGCGCGATTGCTGCTGCACGGTGGTGCGGACGCTGGAGGAGGCGCTGGCCGATCCGCATCTCACCGCCCGCGGCCTGCTCGACCGGCAGGCGGAAGAACCGGGCGGCCGCCGGATCGTTTCGACGCCGCTGCCGCTGGCGCCGGTCTTCCGCGATGCTGCGCCGGCGCTGCGCAAGGTGCCGCCGATCGGCGACGAGGTGCTCTGAAGGGCGAGGTCAGCCGGCTGCGGTGCCGCCGGCCAGGCCCTGCCGCATCACCAGCCGGCGCAACGGGCCGAAACGTGAGAGCGCCAGCAGGCCGGCACCACGCAGCAGGTCGGCCGGCAGCAGGTCGGTCAGCAGGGTCCGGTTGAGGGCATCGACGGCACCGGTCCGCAGCCGGACATCGGCCTGGCGCGCGAGGTCGTAGCGTGCCATCGGCCCCTCGGCGCCGACATCCTCGGCCTCGGCGAGGGCATCGCGCAGCGCTGCGACGTCGCGCAGGCCGAGGTTGAGCCCCTGGGCCCCGATCGGCGGGAAGACGTGGGCGGCCTCGCCGATCAGCGCGGTGCGAGCGGCGGCAAAGCGATCGACCGACAAGCCGCCCATCGGCACGCGCCCGCGCCGGCCCTCGACGGTCATCGCGCCGACGATGGAGTGAGTCTGGCGCTCGACCGCGCGGCCGAAGCCGGCATCGTCGAGCGCGGCGATCTCGTCGGCCTCGCGCGGGCCCAGCAACCAGACCAGCGAGGAACGCCGGCCGGGCAGCGGCACCAGCGTGCAGGGGCCGGCGCGGGTGTGGAACTCGGTCGACGCGTCGCCATGCTCGCGGCGATGGCCGAGTATCGCGGTCAGGGCCACCTGCGGATAGGTCCAGTCGCGGGTGTCGATACCGGCCGCGGCCCGGACGCGAGAATTGCGGCCATCGGCCCCGACCACGAGCGCTGCGCGCAGCGGCTCGAAGCCCGTGCCGGAGAGCCGCACCGCATCCGAACCAATTTCGATGTCCTGCACCGGCAGCGGCACCATGCGGATGCGCGGCTCCTGTGCGGCACGGTCGGCAAGCGCCTCGACCAGGGCTGCATTCTCGACATTCCAGCCGAAGGCCGAAAGCCCGAGCTCGGCCGCCTTGAATTCGACGGGCGGCTGCCGGAACAGGCTGCCGGTATCGTCAACCAGGCGCATGATCTCGAGCGGGGCGGCGATGCGCTCCAGCGCCTTGGTCAGGCCAAGCCCGCCGAGCAGCCGCCAGGAGCCGTCGAGCAGCGCCACGGTGCGGCCGTCGCGCGGTGCCGTCGCGGCGCCGAAGAGCAGGACTTCCCGGCCGGCAGCAGCGAGCGCCAATGCTGCCGCGAGCCCGACGGCGCCGGCTCCGACGATGGCGATCTCGCAGTGCTGTCTCGGCTGATCCGTCATGGCTCTCTGGCTAGCCCATCAATGCGGCGCTGGCGAGCGCCTGCTTGCCGCATGCCGGGTTCGCCGGAAGGTGACGAGGCTTTCGTCGATGCCCTCATGGCCGAGTACATGGCGGACCGCAGCCGTCGCGCCTTCGATCTCGACTTGGGCATCGTGGCGCCTTGCCTTGTCGATCACCGCGCGCAGCGCGACCGCGGCGCTCGAATCCGCAAAGGGAACGTCGGAGAGATCAAGGATGATGCGGGGCGGAAACGGGCCGGTCCGATCCAGCACTGTCGCCACATTCATGCTGGCACCGAAGAAGAGCGGGCCGGAGATGCGATAGCGGAAGGCGTCGCCATTGCTGCGGGGCGCGCCCCCGGTATCGGCGGCGTCCGGCAAATCGTCCTCGTCGACCAGGGCCGGGTCCATGCCGGCCTCGACCGTAACGACATTGGCCATACGGTGCATGAAGATCAGCGAGCCGAGCACGACGCCGACGCCGATGCCGACCATCAGATCCTCGAAGACGACGAGCAGGAAGGTCGCCAGCAGCACCACCGAGTCGGCGCGGGAATGACGTAGGATCGCGATGAAGGCGGCCTTCTCGGCCATGTTCCAGGCGACGACGGCGAGAACCCCGGCCAGGGCCGCCAGCGGGATGTAGGAGGCGAGCGGCGCCGCGACCAGCATGAAGAGCAGCACGAACAGCGCGTGCAGGATACCTGCGACCGGCGTCTGCCCGCCGGCACGGACATTGGTCGCGGTGCGCGCGATGGTCCCGGTCACGCAGATGCCGCCGAACAGCGAGGCGCCGATATTGGCGGCGCCCTGTGCCACCAGCTCGGTGTTGGAACGGTGCCGCCGGCCGGTCATGCCATCGGCAACCACCGCCGAGAGCAGGGATTCGATGCCGCCGAGCACCGCGATCGACAGCGCCGCCGGCAGGACCGCGACCAGCTTGTCGAGGCTGAAGGCCGGCAGATGCGGCGCCGGCAGCGAGCTCGGGATGCCGCCGAAGCGGCTGCCGATGGTCTCGACCGGCAGGTTCAGCAGGAAGACCAGGGCGGCGGAAAGAGCGACCGCGATCAGCAGACCCGGCCAGCCCGGCCGCCATTTGCGCAGGCCGAGGATGACGCCGATGGTCACGGCGGAGAGGGCGAGGGCGGCGGGGTTGAGCGTGGCCAGGCCCTGCAAGAGCGCCTGCAGCTTCGGCAGCAGCGCCGCGGGCTCCTTGCCCGGCAGCGTCAGGCCGAGCAGATCGCGGATCTGGCTGGCGAAGATGATGATGGCGATGCCGGCGGTGAAGCCGACCAGGACCGGGTGGGGAATGTACTTGATGTAGGTGCCGAGCCTGAGCAGCCCGATGGCGATGAGAATCGCGCCGGCGAGCAGGGTGGCCAGCACCAGACCGTCGAAACCGTGCTGGTCGATGGTCGCGGCGATCAGGACGATGAAGGCGCCGGCCGGGCCGCCGATCTGGTGGCGGCTGCCACCCAGCGCCGAGACCAGGAAGCCGCCGATGATGGCGGTGAAGAGACCGGCTGCCGGGGTCGCGCCGCTGGCGATTGCGATCGCCATGGACAATGGCAGCGCGACGATGGCCACCGTGAGCCCGGCGAGCGCATCGGCTCGCAGCCGGGCCGGGCCATAGCCTTCGCGCAGCGTGGTGAGGAGCTTGGGCGCGAAGCTTCCATGCAAGGTCGTATCGCTGCCAAGGCGCACGCCCGGCTCGTTCATGTCTTGTTCCCGCACCGCGATTCCGCCAGCCTACCCGCTCGCCGGCGCGCGACTCGCGCCGGACGCTGATCCCCATGCGCAGTCCAGCCGTTGCGCCTGTCGGATGCAAGTCCCTATGGTCGCGCACCTGCCTCGAGGAGAGATTTCCATGGTCAAGGCCATTCGCGTGCACAAAACCGGCGGTCCGGACGTGCTGCAGCTGGAAGACATCGCGCTGCCGGCGCCGGGCCCCGGTGAGGTGCTGATCCGCAACCGGGCCATCGGCCTCAATTTCATCGACACCTATTTCCGCACCGGCCTCTATCCGGCGCCGATGCCGTTCACGCTGGGCAATGAATCGGCCGGTGACGTGCTCGCCGTCGGCCCCAATGTCAGCGAGTTCAAGCCTGGCGACCGGATTGCGGTCGTCTCGTCACATGGTGCCTATGCCGAGGAGCGCATCGTTCCGGCATCGGCGGTCGTCGCGCTGCCGGACAGCGTCTCCTACGAGGCCGCCGCCAGCATGATGCTGAAGGGGCTGACCGCCGAATACCTGCTCCATCGCACCTATCAGGTGAAGCCGGGCGACACGATTCTCGTCCATGCCGCGGCCGGCGGCACCGGCTCGATCCTCTGCCAATGGGGCAAGGCGCTCGGCGCGACGGTGATCGGCACCGTCGGCAGCAAAGAGAAGGCCGAGCTCGCCAAGGCGAACGGGGCCGACCACGTGATCCTTTATCGCGACGAGGACATTGCGGCGCGCGTCAAGGAGATCACCGGCGGCCAGCTCTGCGATGTCGTCTATGACGGCGTCGGCAAGGACACCTTCATGGCCTCGCTCGACTCGCTGAAACCCTTCGGCCTGCTGGCGAGCTTCGGCAACGCCTCGGGCGCCGTCGAGGGCTTCAACCTCGGCATCCTTGCGGCGAAGGGCTCGCTTTACGTCACCCGGCCGACGATGGGCACGCATACGGCCAAGCGCGAGACCTTGGTCGCAATGGCGAAGAACCTGTTCGGTGCCGTGAGCTCGGGCAAGGTGACGGTGTCGATCAATGCGCGGTTCCCGCTTGCGGAAGCGGCGGCGGCGCATCGCACTCTGGAAAGTCGCGGGACGACAGGCTCGACGGTAATCATTCCGTAGTCGCCAAAGCCCGTGCTTCACGGCCTACGCGTTTCCGCCTGAATTGCCGTCTAGACCGCATCTGCCGGGGGTTTTCCGGCGGTTGCGGGCCGGAGCGGATTTCAGGATGAACAGGTTCGGGCTGGCGCTGCTTGTTGCGCTCGGACTCGCTGGCGCCGGGGCGACGGTCGTTCCCCCGGCATGGCGGCTCTGGGAACTGCATGCCGCTGCCGACGACCCGGTCGCGCTGTCGCGGCTGCGTCTCGACGCGACGCTCGATTCGGCGCGCGTCGCGGCCGGGATCGACGAGGCCATTCTCGCCGGTGACGTCGAACTCGCCGAGAGCTTCGTCGCGCTGGCGGCCGAGCGCAGCATCGCCGTGGCACCGGACCAGACCCTGCGCCTGCAGGCCTTGCGGGAGGGCGCCTGGGTGCGCGCCGCTTCCGATTTCGGCCACGGCTTCCTCGCCGGCCAGCGCGAGAGCGACGCCGCCTTCGTCGGCGCGCTCGCCAGCGATGTCAGCGGCTTCGGCGACCTGCGCGACCTTGCAATGGAAGGCCGCAAGCTGCTCGGCGGGGAGGGCGCAGACGAGACCATTCTCGCGCTTTCGGCCGTGGGCCTTGCCGTCAGCGCCGCCACCTGGGTGAGCATGGGAGGCGGATTGCCGGCTCGCGGCGGCCTGAGCGCGGTCAAGGCCGCGGGCAAGGCGAAGCTGCTCTCTCCGGCGCTCACGGCCAGTCTCGGCCGTGCGGCCGCCGGTGCGCTGGACCGTCCGGCGCTGGCGGCCAGCCTCGGCGCCGCCGCTCGCCTCGATCTCGCCGCCGCGAAAGTCGCAGCCGGCGGCATCGTCCGCCCGGCAGCGCTGGCGCGCTTCTCGGCCCTCGGCCAGGATGCCGGCTCGCTCTATGCCCGCACCGGTCAGCGCGGCCTGCGCCAGGTGCTCGCCGTCGCCGAAGACGCGGGCGACATCCGCAAGGCCGCCCGGCTCGGAGCCGCGAAGCCCTCGACGGCGCGCGCGACGCTGAAGGTTCTCGGCCGCTCGGCGCTTGTGCTGGGCACGCTCGGCCTCAGCGCCGCTAGCTGGATGCTGGCCCTGCTCGGCTACGCACTGGCGCTCGCCATGGCGGCCCAGCGCTTCGGCTGCTGGCTCGGCCGCCTCGGGCGCAACCGGCGCCTGGCTGCGGCGGCGTGAACCTGCCTGCCCGGTGGCGCTCGGCGCGCCAATGACGCTGCGGAACTCAGCCAAAAAAGAAAAAAGCGAAACCGGGCGAAAGTAAAAATCGAAAGCGGGTCTGCCGACGGCAATGACCGGGAAACAACATTCCTCCTGGACATTGCGTCATGTACCGTTTCCTGCGCCTTGCAGGCTTCAGCCTCTCCTTCCTCATCGTCGCGACGGTGCTCTACGGCCAGCTGACCGCCCGGCCGACCATCCATGTCGCGCTCCAGCTCGAAGCCGGCCAGTCCAGGCTCGAGAAGCCCTCGCGGATGCGCATCGGGCGTGTCGCCGAAGTCCGCCGCATGCCGCGCGCCATCGGCGCGGCCCTGGCCTGAAGGCCTGTTCGAGATTCCACACAGCCCTCATCCTGAGGAGCTATTCCGCCAGGGATGGCGTCTCGAAGGATGCTTCAGGAGGCTCCGGAACCATCCGGAGCATCCTTCGAGACGCGCTCCTGCGGAGCCGCTCCTCAGGATGAGGGCTGCCATTCTCGAATGGTCTCTGAGATCTACCGAGGTGCGAGAGCCCGGCCGCAAGCGCTCAGCCGGGCCAGAGCCTCAAAGGCTTAGACCGCGACGCCGTGCAGGTCGTAGGCGTCGGCGCGCTCGACCTTGACGGTGACGATGTCGCCCGGCCGCAGCGGCCGGCGGCTCGAGACATAGACATTGCCGTCGATCTCCGGCGCGTCCCATTTCGAGCGGCCCTTGGCCACGGTCGGCCCAGCCTCGTCGATGATGACCTGGATGCGCTTGCCGATGCGGGCCCTGACGATGCGGGCCGAGACCTCGGCCTGCGTCTTCATGAAGCGGTGCCAGCGCGCCTCCTTCTCTTCCTCCGCGATCAGCGGCAGGCCGAGATCATTGGCGGTGGCACCCTTGACCGGCTCGTATTTGAAGCAGCCGACGCGCTCGAGACGGGCTTCCTTCAGCCAGTCGAGCAGGAAGGCGACATCGTCCTCGGTCTCGCCGGGGAAGCCGACGATGAAGGTCGAGCGGATGGCGAGGTCAGGGCAGATCTCGCGCCATTTCCGGAGGCGCTCCAGTGTCTTCTCGTGATGGGCCGGCCGGCGCATCGCCTTCAGCACGGAAGGCGATGCGTGCTGGAACGGGATGTCGAGATAGGGCAGCACAAGGCCTTCCGCCATCAACGGGATGACCTCGTCGACATGCGGGTACGGGTAGACATAGTGCATCCGGACCCAGACCCCCATCTGGCCGAGCTCGCGCTCCAGTTCGAAGAACCGGGTGCGAACCTCGCGGTCCTTCCACATCGAGGGCGAGTACTTGATGTCGAGCCCATAGGCGCTGGTGTCCTGCGAGATCACCAGCAGTTCCTTGACGCCGGCCTTGACCAGCTTTTCGGCCTCGCGAAGCACTTCGCCGATCGGCCGGGAAACCAGATCGCCCCGCAGTTTCGGGATGATGCAGAAGCTGCAGCGATTGTTGCAACCCTCTGAAATTTTGAGATAAGCGTAGTGACGCGGCGTCAGCTTGATGCCGTGGTCCGGGACCAGGTCGACGAACGGGTCGTGCTTTGGCGGCACGGCCTGATGCACGGCCGAGACGACACTCTCATAGGCTTGCGGGCCGGTGATCGCCAGGACATTGGGGAAGGCGCTGCGGATCTGCTCGGGCTCGGCGCCCATGCAGCCGGTGACGATGACCTTGCCGTTCTCGGCCATTGCCGAGCCGATCGCCTCCAGCGATTCCGCCTTGGCGCTGTCGAGGAAGCCGCAGGTGTTGACGATGACGAGATCGGCGCCAGCATGGCTCTTGCTGAGCTCGTAGCCCTCGGAGCGCAGCGAGGTGATGATGCGTTCCGAATCGACCAGGGCCTTGGGGCAGCCCAGGGAGACGAAGGAAATTTTCGGCGCGACGGCGTTCATCGGCGGCAGGACTCGAGGTCAGGAAAAGGGAAGGGCGCGGCGAAACCGGCGCAACTCGCGCCTCCTTTGAGCCTTTTCGAGCGTTTTGGCAAATGCCCGCGTCGGTACCGCCGTCAACCGGCCGCGGTGGCGACCGGCCTTTCCGGGTCCTGGGTCCAGTCGGTCATCGAGCCGTCATAGAGCGAGACCTCGTCGCGACCGAGCACTTCGGAAAGCACGAACCAGTTCAGCGCGGCGGTGTGGCCGGTGTTGCAATAGGAGATCGCCGGCCCGCTCGGCACGGTGCCATACAGCGCGCCGAGATCGCCGACCGGCTTGAGCCTGCCCGTCGACGGATCAAACGCTCCCGCATAGTCGCGCGAGACGGCGCCGGGGATATGGCCGGCGCGCATGGCCTCTGCCGCCTTTTCCCGGCCGTCGAAGTAGCTGGTGGAGCGCGCGTCGACCAAGGTGGCGAGCTTGCTGCGCGAGGCGATGAAGGTCGCGTCGGCGGTGCTGCGCAGCTCCTGCTTCATGACGACGGGATAGGGCGCGGCGGCCTTCGGCTGCGACGGCCCGGTCGCGACCGGGCGTGCGGGATCGGCCTGCCAGCCCTTGAAACCGCCGTCGAGAATCGCCTGCTGGCCATGGCCGATCAGTTTCAGCGTCCAGTAGACGCGCGCCGCCGCCGCGAGATCGGTGGCGGCGAGGCCGGCCGGCACGATCACGACCCGGCTCGGCGGCAGGATGCCGAGGCTGCCGGCCAGCGCGGCGAGATGGTCGAGCGGCGGCAGCATGCCCGGGGCGTTGCCGACCTTGCTGCGCCAGCCATCGGCGGCGTAGTCGCTGTGCACGGCGCCAGGGATGTGGCCGGCCTCGAACGCCGCCCGGCCGCCCTCGGCCGTGCTGCGGATGTCGAGGATGACGAGGTCAGGTCGGCCGAGCGCGGCCTGCAGGACCTCGGGTGAAACCAGTCCGGATACGGGAAAATCGCTCATTCGGCTGCCACCTGCTGCAATTCGTCGACCACCTCGAGCGAGGTGCTCATCTCCGCCGTCGCCCCCAGCATGATCGAAGCGGAACAGTATTTTTCCTTCGACAATGTGACGGCGCGCTCCGCCTTGGCCTGGGACAGGCCACGGCCGGTGACGCGATAGGCGATATGGATCTTGGTGAAGACCTTGGGATCCTCCGAAGCGCGCTCCGCCTCGACCTCGACCTCGCAGCCGGTGACGTTCTCGCGGCCCTTCTTCAGGATCTGCACCACGTCGAAGCCGGTGCAGCCGGCGAGGCCGATCAGCAGCATCTCCATCGGGCGGATGCCGATATTGCGACCGCCATATTCCGGGGCGCCGTCCATGATCACGGCATGGCCGCTGCCGGCCTCGCCCATGAAGGCCATGCCCTCGACCCAGCTTGCGCGCGCTTTCATAGCCATCTCCTTCGACCTGGTCCGCTACCGGAATAACCCGGCGAGGCTTGCGAGGCGAGAGGGCTCAGGCTGCGGCGAACAGGCTGCCATGGGTGATGCGGAGCCGGACGCGCTCGCCGATCGCCGGCGCGACCTGGCTGGCGAGGTCGACATCGAGGCGCTTCGGGAGGCCTTCGACGGCGACCTCGGCGCGGCGCAGCGGCCCGTTGCGGCGCAGGTACTCGACGACGCCCGGCAAGGCGAGCGGCGCGTCGTCGACGATGCGCAGATGCTGCGGGCGGACATAGAGCGAGGCCGGGCCGCCCTGATTCTGGGTGAGGCCACCGAGCACCGGCCTGTCGAGGAAGAAGGCCTGGCTGCCGACGACCTTGACGGGGAGATGGTTGGCGTCGCCGAGGAACTCGCAGACGAAAGGCGTCGCCGGATGGTCGTAGACATCGTCGGGCGAGCCGACCTGCTCGAGCCGGCCGTCGCTCAGGATGGCGACGCGGTCGGCGAGCTCGAGCGCCTCTTCCTGGTCATGGGTGACGAAGACGGTGGTATGACCGGTGCGCTGGTGGAGCTGGCGCAGCCAGGCGCGCAGCTCCTTGCGGACCTTGGCGTCGAGCGCGCCGAAGGGCTCGTCGAGCAGCAGCACGCGCGGCTCGATGGCGAGCGCACGGGCAAGGGCGACACGCTGGCGCTGCCCGCCCGAGAGCTGGCTGGGGTAGCGCTTCTCCAGCCCGGGGAGCTGGATCAGGTCAAGCAGCTCGGCGACACGACGACGGATCTCCGACGGCTCCGGCCGCTCGCTGCGCGGGCGCGACTTCAGCCCGAAGGCGACGTTCTCGCCGACGGTCATCGTCTTGAACAGCGCATAGTGCTGGAAGACGAAGCCGATGCGCCTGTCCCGCAGCGAGAGATCGCGCGTGTCGATGTCGCCGAAGAGCACGCGGCCACGCTCGGCCTGCTCCAGCCCGGCGATGACGCGCAGCAGCGTGGTCTTGCCCGAGCCGGAGGGGCCGAGCAGGGCGACGAGTTCGCCCGGCTGGATGTCGAGCGAGACGCCGCGCAAGGCGGGGAAGTTCTGGAAGCGTTTCTCGACGGATTCGATGGTGACGGCGACGGACATGGGCTGAGCTCTCAATGGCGTCGGCTGGCGGCGATCGCGTCGGCGAAATGCCATTCCAGCAGGGTTTTCAGGGCGAGCGTCACGAGGGCCAGGCCTGCCAGCAGCGAAGCTACGGCGAAGGCGGCGGCGCCCATGTACTCGTTGTAGAGAATCTCGACATGCAGCGGCATCGTGTTGGTCAGGCCACGAATCTTGCCGGAAACCACGGCAACGGCGCCGAATTCGCCCATGGCGCGGGCGTTGCAGAGCAGCACGCCGTAGAACAGGCTCCATTTCACATTGGGCAGCGTCACGGTCAGGAAGGTGCGCCAGGGCGAGGCGCCGAGCGTCAGCGCCGTCTCCTCCTCGGCCGAGCCCAGCGACTGCATGTGCGGGATCAGTTCGCGGGCGACAAAGGGGAAGGTGACGAAGATCGTCGCCAACACGATGCCGGGCACGGCGAAGACGATCTGGATGTCGTTCGCCTTCAGCCAGGGGCCGAGATAGCCCTGCGCGCCGAACAGCAGCACGAAGACGAGGCCCGAGATCACCGGCGAGACCGAGAAGGGCAGGTCGATGAAGCTCGTCAGCAGGCTCTTGCCGCGGAACTCGAATTTGGCGATCGCCCAGGCGGCGGCGATGCCGATGACGATGTTGAACGGCACCGCGATGGCGGCGACGAACAGCGTCAGGCGGATCGCCGCGAGCGCATCCGGTTCGAGAATGGCCTCGCGATAGGCCTGCCAGCCGCGCGCACCGGCCTCGACGAAGACCGAGATCAGCGGCAGGAACAGGAAAAGGCAGAGGAAGGCCAGGGACACCGCGACCAGAGCCCATTGCACCAGCCGGGATTCGCCGGAGACGCGCCTGGCCGCACGGGCGGGCGCCAGGTCCTCGACCTGCAGGGGGAGGCTCGCATCAGACATTGCCCAACCTCCGGCGGGCGCGGGCCTGGACGAGATTGACCAGCAGGATCAGCGCGAAGGAGATCAGCAGCATCAGCGTCGCGACCACGGCCGCGCCGGCATAGTCGAACTGTTCGAGCCGGATCACGATCAGCAGCGGCGCAATTTCCGAGACCATCGGCACATTGCCGGCGATGAAGATCACCGAGCCGTATTCGCCGACGGCCCGGGCGAAGGCGAGCACGAAGCCGGTCATCAGCGCCGGCAGCACAGGCGGCAGCAGCACCTGGAAGACGGTGCGCCAGCGGCTGGCGCCGAGCAGGGCGGCGGCCTCCTCGATATCGGCCGGCAACTCCTCCAGCACGGGCTGGACGGTGCGCACGACGAAGGGCAGGCCGATGAAGATCAAGGCGACCATGACGCCGAGCGGCGTATAGGCGACCTTGATGTCATAAGGCGCGAGCAGGCCGCCGACCCAGCCATTGGGCGCGTAGATCGCCGCGAGCGCGATGCCGGCGACGGCGGTCGGCAGGGCGAAGGGCAGGTCGACCGCGGCGTCGATCAGGCGCCGGCCCGGAAACTCGTAGCGCACCAGCACCCAGGCCAGGATCAGCCCGAACACAGCGTTGATCGCGGCGGCGAAGAGCGCGCCGAGGAAGGAGAGCCGCAGAGCCGCGAGCGTCCGCGGCGAGGTGGCCACGGCCCAGATATCGGCCGGGCCGGCGCTCGCCGCCTTGAGGAACAGCGCGGCGAGCGGGATCAGGACGATCAGCGACAGCGCCGTCAGCGTGATGCCGAGCGCCGGGCCGAAGCCGGGCAGGACACTGGGCTCACGCCAGCGGGAGACCGTCGCGCTCATGGCTCAGCGCGTCGGCTTGTAGAGCTGGTCGAAGGTGCCGCCGTCGCCGAAATGAGCCGGTTGCGCCTTGGCCCAGCCGCCGAAGGCGGCGTCGATGGTGATGAGTTCGACCTTCGGGAAGCGGGCGATATCCTTGGGATCGGCGGCCTCCGGATTGCGCGGCCGATAATAGTGCTTGGCGATGATCGCCTGGCCCTTCGGCGTATAGAGGAAATCGAGATAGGCCTGCGCCTCGGCGCGGGTGCCCTTGGCGTCGACATTGCCGTCGACGATCGTCACCGGCGGCTCGGCCAGGATCGAGAGCGAGGGCACGACGATGTCGAACTTGTCCTCGCCGAACTCCTTCAGCGCCAGGAAGGCCTCGTTCTCCCAGGACAGGAAGACATCGCCGATGCCGCGCTGGGTGAAGGTCGTGGTCGCGCCGCGCGCGCCGGTGTCGAGCACCGGAACGTTCGCCAGGACCTTCGCGACGTAGTCGCGGACCTTGGTCTCGTCCTTGCCGAAGGTCTTCTCGGCATAGGCCCAGGCGGCAAGGTAGTTCCAGCGGGCGCCGCCCGAGGTCTTGGGATTCGGCGTGATGATCTGGACGCCGGACTTGGCGAGGTCGCCCCAATCCTTGATCGCCTTCGGATTGCCCTTGCGGACGAGGAAGACGATGGTCGAGGTGTAGGGCGACGAGTTCTGCGGCAGGCGCGACTGCCAGTTCTCCGGCAACTTCTTGGAGCGCTGGGCGACAGCATCGATATCGCCGGCCAGCGCCAGCGTCAGCACATCGGCGTTGAGGCCGTCGATGACGGTGCGGGCCTGGGCACCGGAGCCGCCATGCGACTGGCGGATCGTGCGGATCGTCTTGGCCGGATTCTTGGCGTTCCACTCGGCGATGAACGCCGCGTTGACCTCGCGATAGAGCTCGCGGGTCGGGTCGTAGGAGACGTTGAGCAGCTCGGTCTGAGCGCGGGCACCGGTGATCACCCCGAAGCAGAGCGAGAACGCTCCCAGCGTCAATCCGGCTTGCAGCAGGCGGCGAAGTCTCTGTCGCGTCATGTCAGTGCTCCGTGTTGAACGGTCCGATAGGGACGGGTCGTTCGAAATAACAAACGAAACGTACTGAATTGGCGGTACATTCTCAATGCGCTGCGGCAGTAGAGCCCTTCCAAACATCATTCGCCAGAGAGAAAACGCCTCTCCTGCCATTCGGTTCAATCTCAGGCGCGGGCTTGCCGGCGGCTGACAGCGCTGACGGCCGCGCCCATGGCATGGCCGATGATGACCAGAACGGGGCCCTTGCTCGGCAGTTCGCCGAGCCGCTCCGGCAGGTCGGCGACGGTGCCGGAGACCCGCGCCTCGTCGGGGCGGGTGGCCCCGAAGACCGCGATCGCCGGCGTCGCAGGGTCGATGCCGGCGGCAAGCGCACCGTCGCGGAAGGCGGCGAGGGTGGCGCGCGCCATGTAGACCACCGTGGTGGCGACCGGGTCGGCCATCGCAGCCCAGTCGATATCCTGCGGCAACTGGCCGTCGCGGGCGTGACCGGTGACGAATTGCAACCGCCTGGCATGATCGCGATGGGTCAGCGACAGGCCGAGCGAGGCCGCTGCGCCCTGCGCTGCCGAGATGCCAGGCACGATCGCGACCGGGATGCCGGCCTGGGCGCAGGCTTCGATTTCCTCGCCGGCGCGGCCGAAGATGCCGGGGTCGCCGCCCTTCAGCCGGACGACATGCTTGCCCTGGCCGGCGAGCGCCACCAGCATGGCGTTGATGTCGTCCTGCTTGACCGAGGGGCCATAGCCCTGCTTGCCGACCAGCAGGCGCTTGGCCTCGCGCCGGGCGAGCTCGAGCACATCGGAGGAAACCAGGTCGTCATAGAGGATGATGTCGGCGCTCTGCAGAGCGCGGATCGCCTTCAGCGTCAGCAGCTCCGGATCGCCCGGACCGGCGCCGACGAGCGTGACGCGGCCACCGCCTGAGCCCGACGCTTCGATCTGGTCGAGCGTGCTGCGCAGGCTCGCATGATCGCCTGCGTCCGGCCGGCGCTGCGGCTCGCCGAAGGCGAGGCCGGTGAAGCTCTCCCAGAAGGAGCGGCGCGCGGGGAAGGCGAGCTCGCGCGCCTGCACGGCCGGCCGCCAGTCCTTTGCCGCCTGGGCCCAATGCTTCAGCCCGGCCGGCAGCAACGCCTCGATCTTGGCGCGAATCGCCTGGCCGAAGACGGGCGCTGCCCCGTCGGTCGAGATCGCCACCACGAGCGGTGAACGGTTGACCAGCGAACCGAAGGCGAAGTCGCAGAATTCCGGCTTGTCGACGAGATTGACGGGTACGCCAAGCTGGCGCGCCGCGGCGGCAAAAGCCCTCGCTTCGTCGGCCTGCTCGATGTCGCCGATGGCGAGCGCCGCGCCGTCGAGATCGGCCGCCTGCCAGTTGCGAGCCAGCACCTCGACCGTGCCCGATGGCGGGTCGGCGGCGAGTTCGGTGAAGAGGGCGGCGCCGTTTCCGGCGAGGATCAGCAGGTCACAGCCGGCCGACGCCAAAAGCTCCGCCTTCCAGAGCGCCCCTTCGCTCGCCCCTGCCAGCACAACCTTGCGCCCATCCAGCTTGTGGAACAGCGGCAAGGTCGCCAGCCGCTCGATGCGGCGCGGGGCGGTTGGGCGCGGGGCTCTGTCGTTCATTTTGGCGTCACTGCGGCTTTCACTTCCGGCTGCCTCTGCGTCTCGCTGTTCGGCGGCATGAACAGCCAAAGCCCGGCGAGCGCAAGGATGATAAGTCGGAAGCAAAGATCGAACCAGCGTTCGCGCGGACCCGGCTTGGTCTGGTCAAGGGCGCTCGTCAGCATGGCTTCCTCCCAATGATCGTCGCTGTGGCGATCGGCCGGCCGCAGTTCGCGTCGCTGCGCCGCGCTGCTCATGGCCTTCAGCCCGCCGCCGGCGTCAGGCGCGCGGCCCGGCGCTGGTCGAGGATGTTGCCGCCGTCGCCATAGCCGCGCTGATAGCGAGGGCCGATTTGGCGCAGCGCCTGCTGCCATTGCTCGGCCGGCTGGCGCCCGGCATTGGCTGCCGGCAGCTCGACCTCGTCGAAGCCGCAAAACAGCGCATAGGCGAACTGATCGACGATCAGCGGGCCGCTGGCCCGCAGCCTGCCGGTGAAGCCGGCACGACGAAGCTGCCGGGCGAGACTAAAGCCGCGGCCATCGGAGAAGGCCGGGAAGCCGACCGCGATCAGCGAAAGCTCAGGCAGGATCGCCTCGATCTCGGCAAGGCCGAGATCGTTGGGCAGGACGACGCCAAGTTGCTGGCCGGGCGCCCGGCACGCGAGCGCCTCCGGGAGCGCCTGCCAGGGCACGAGAGCCTGGGCGATGTTGCCGACGGCGGCACCATCGCTATGCGTCCAGGGGTCAGGCGCAATGCCGTTGCGGTCAAGCAGCACGGGCG
>JAKFDB010000146.1:0-1549 GCA_036676315.1 Bradyrhizobiaceae bacterium | reverse complement strand
CGGTGTTCCTGGCGCCGCTCGGCGGCGTCGCCGGTTTCACCGCCCGCGCCGGCTTTGCCCGCAATCTGTTCGAGGCCGGCGGCATCGCCGCCCCGATCGGCGACGGATTCGCCAAGGATGGCGCCACCGACATCGCGGCGCTGGTGGCGGCCTTCCGAACCACGGGCTCGAAACTCGCCTGCCTGTGCGGCTCGGACGAAAGCTATGCGGCCGAGGCGGCCTCCGCCGCCAGGGCGCTCGGAGCCGCCGGCGCGACCATCTGGCTCGCCGGACGCCCCGGCGAGGCGGAGGCGGCGCTGCGCGAGGCCGGCGTCGAGAACTTCGTCTTCGCCGGCACTGATGCGATCGCGGTCCTGCAGGATGCGCTCGCGATCACCAC
The DNA here is from genome assembly GCA_036676315.1 of Bradyrhizobiaceae bacterium. Lineage (GTDB taxonomy): Bacteria > Pseudomonadota > Alphaproteobacteria > Rhizobiales > Beijerinckiaceae > Allobosea. The sequence continues at coordinate 1,170 of JAKFDB010000146.1, read as the reverse complement.
ATGTGCCGGGCAGGCAAGCAAGGGATGACCATGCCGATCGCGCTTACCATCGCCGGCTCGGATTCAAGCGGCGGGGCCGGAATCCAGGCAGATCTCAAGACCTTCGCGGCGCATCAGGTCTATGGCGCCAGCGTCATCGTCGCGCTGACGGCGCAGAACACCACGGCCGTGCGCGCGATCCATCCGGTCCCGGCCGCCTTCGTCAGCGCCCAGATCGACGCGGTCTTCGACGACCTCGAGGTCGCGGCTGTCAAGATCGGCATGCTCGCCACCGCCGAGCTGATCGAAGCCGTCGCCGACGGGCTCGAGCGCCACAACGCGAAGAACATCGTGCTCGACCCGGTGATGATCGCGGCTTCGGGCGGGCGCCTGCTGCAGGAGGACGCGATCGAGGCGCTGAAGCGTCGCCTGCTGCCACTGGCCACGCTGGTAACGCCGAACCTGCCGGAAGCGGCGGCGCTGCTCGGAACCGCCATGGCCGAGACCGAGGAAGCCGTCGCCGGACAGGCCGAGGCGCTGGTCGCGCTCGGCCCGGCCAATGTCCTGATCAAGGGAGGTCATGCCTCCGGGGACGACAGCGTCGATGTCCTGGTGTCGAAGGGCGGCCAGCGTCAGCGTTTCGTGGCGCCGCGCATCGACACCCAGAACACCCACGGCACCGGCTGCACCCTGTCTTCGGCGATCGCGTCTGGCCTCGCCCATGGGATCGAGCTCACCGAGGCCGTGGCGCTGGCGAAGCGCTACATCTCGGCGGCGATCGCCGCCTCCGACGAGGTCCGGGTTGGCCGCGGCCACGGGCCGGTACATCATTTCCACCATTGGTGGGATCGTCCTGACGGGAGCAAGCCATGACAGCCATCCCGGATTTTTCTGCGCTCGCCTTCGCCGATGCCGATGCGGGTGCTGGCCCGGCTGGTTCCGACTGGGCGGATGGGGTTTCGCCCGCAGCAGGCGCGGCCTGGCTGACGCCTGAGGATATCCCGGTGAAGCCGGTCTATGTGGCAGCCGATCGCGACGGCCTGGCCTTCGTCGACAGCCTGCCGGGGCTGCCGCCCTATCTGCGCGGGCCCTATCCGACGATGTATGTCAACCAGCCCTGGACGATCCGGCAATATGCCGGCTTCTCCACGGCCGAGGATTCGAACGCCTTCTACCGGCGCAATCTCGCCG
>JAKFDB010000145.1:0-22663 GCA_036676315.1 Bradyrhizobiaceae bacterium | reverse complement strand
GACGAGATCCTCGCCGGCTATCACAGCTTCTTTCCGGTCTACCTGGCCGAACTGGCCCGCTCGGCGCGATTGCTGACGCTGGCGCGCACGCTCGCCGCAAGGCGCGAGATGCACGGCCAGGGCTATGCCGGCCAGCTCGCGCGGCTGGCCTTCTCGCTGGCGCCGGACCGGTTGAAGGGCACGATCCGCAGCACCCATCGCGGCCGGATGCAGCATGGCTGGCTCTCCTCGGAGGCGATGGCCGCGCTCGGCCCGCAGCCCACCGCGCTCGAGACGGCGGCGACCTCGCTCGGCCTTGCCCCACCGCGCGATATCGCCTCGCTCTGCCTGACGATGGCACATGCCTCGAACATGCCGATGCTGCTGCATTGGGAAGATCGCAACAGCATGGCGCACGGCATCGAGGCGCGCGTGCCTTTCCTCGACCCGCCGCTGGCGGATTTCGCCCTGGCGCTGGGCAACCGGCATAAGCTCGTTGGCGCCGACACCAAGCGGGTGCTGCGCCGCGCCATGGCCGACCTTCTGCCACGCGAAGTGAGCGAGCGACGCGACAAGCTCGGCTTTGCAACGCCTGAGGCAGCCTGGCTGCGCGGCCCGTTGCGGGGAGCGGTCGAGGACGGCGTCGAGCGCACGCTGCGCCTGTTGCCTGGGCTGCTCGATGCCGCCGGTACACGCCGTTTCGCCAGCGATATGCTGGAGGGGCGCACACCCGTCGACTTCACGCTGTGGCGGATCGTGTCGCTGGGGTTGTGGGCGGAACGGTTCGAAATGTCGCTGGGCTGAGGCTGCGCGCCTCAGCCCAGCGACATCTCCAGCATTGGTTCCAGACTGGCGCGCAGGATGTCCTGCTCATGCTCCCAGCACAATACACCGGCGGCGATGCGGGCCTTGGCCCGGAAGCGCTCCACCTGTGCCGCATCGAGCCCGTTGATCGCTGCGGCGACAGCCCGCGGCGAGGCGTCGGCACTGGCCACCCCGACGCCATGGCCCTCGACGATCTGGCGAAGGTCCGCACCCGGCGAAACCGCGACGGCTAGCCCAGAGCCGATATACTCGAACAGCTTATTGGGCAGGCTGAAATGGCGCTGCTTGGTCTCGAGGGGCGTGAAATGCACGCCGAGATCGGCTGTGGCTGCCGCGATCGGCATCACTTCGTCCGGCGGTACCGCCGGTTCGAAGATGATGGACGCGCCCGGCGCGATCCCACCGGCCCGGCGACGCAGCCGCTCGACATAGGCCGGGTCCCCGTCACCCCTGATGGTCAGGGAGTGCGGAACGCGCCAATGCGGGATGCTGTCGATCAATGTCTCGAGCCCGCGATCAGGCAGGATCTGGCCGTGATAGAGCAGCCGCAACGGCCAGTGCGTCCCGACAGCCTCCGGCAGAGCAATCCGGTTGGGAATGTTGCGGATGACCAGCGGCCGCTGGTCCAGTGCGTAATGGCGTTGCAGTTCGTCGGCAAGGTGCGGACCGACGGTCGAGACCGCGTCGGCCGCTCGGATCGCAGCGCGTTCGAGATGGGTGACGAAGGGCTTGTAGACGATGCGCCAGAGCTGACGCTCGTCGAACTCCAGCGTTGCGAATTCATGCGTGTCGTAGTGGATGCGGCCGCCAGTCTCGGCCTTCCAGCGTGCAGCGACGACAAGTGCCGGCCAATCATTGGCAAGCACCATCTCTGCGCCGGAGGCGCGTAGCTGCCGCAAGGCCCAGCGGTGACGCGGCTCTGCCCAGAAACCGGCGCGAGCGGCCCATTCGCCGAGATGCGCCGGAAGCTGGCGCAGCAAGGTGCTGACGCGATGGCCCGCCGTCGGCCGAGGCACGGGCCAGCGCGCGAACTCGTAAGCGATGAGGTCCCGTTCTTCGCCGTAACCGATCACCTGCGGCGGGGAGCCCATTTCGGCCAGAAGTGCGCATTGGCGCAGCACGCGCCGATCCCGGGCTATCCGGGAGAATGACAGCACTGCCGCCTTGCGGCGCGTGCGGACTGTATCGATCGTCGTCGGCCGGTCCATGCACGGCGCCCCTATCGCACCCTGACCTGTCCGGCGCCACCCTGTCGAAGGTGCGATGCCAGCAAGTTCAACCTTCTATCAATTTGCCGATGCAGCAATCGAGCTCGTGCGCTTGCAGCCGAAAAGGCCCTGACCCGGCGTGGCAAACCCGGCCCGGCATTTCAGCCTCGATCTAGAACAAATCGCGGCATAGTGGAAAGTGACTTTCGAACAACATTCCCGCTTCATCTACCGAGCCGTTCGCTCGAATTTCAAACTAGGAGGTTGGGCCTCGGGCTTAGGTGAGCAAGGTCTTGTCGTCGGCTGATTTCTCGGCCGCGATAAGCCCGACCATGACGTGGGAAAGCTCTTCCGCCCTTCGGAGCCAACTGGCATTCGCCCGGACATAGTCCGCGCCGTTGCGGCCGAGGTGCTTTGCGCGTTGGGGATCGCTTGCGAGTTCGGCGGCGGCGCGGGCCAGCGCGGAAGCGTCGGCCATCGGGATGACGAGCCCGGCCTCGTGCTGGCGGACCACGTCTCGCTGAAACGGCAGGTCGGTGACGATGACCGGCACGCCGCTCGCCATGGCCTCGAACAGCTTGAGCGGGGCGACCCCGGTGCCGAGATGGCCGGTGCTGTCCTGCGTGATCGAGAGCGCCGCCACGGCGCCGCGCAGCCAGGTCGCGACCTCCTGCGGCGGGCGTCGTCCGAGCCAGCTGATGCGCGGCGAAAGACCCGGCCGCTGCAGTTGCTCGCGTTCGACGCCGTCGCCGATGATGACGAGGCGCAGCTCCGGCGGCCAGGCGGGATCATCCACCGCCGCGATCATCACCGAGATGCCGTGCCAGGCGGTGATGCCGCCGACGAAGGCGATGTAGCGCTCCTGGGTGGGCGGGGGCGGCCCCTCGGGCGTGAACAGCCTGATGTCGGCGCCGTTGCTGACGACGCTGACGCGGCCGTGGCCGGATTGCGCCTCGGCCCAGCCGCGCAAGCCCTCGGTGACGACGAAGACATGCGCCGCCATGCGCATCTGGACGCGGTAGAGCCAGACGATCAGCGGGCCGAGCCAGCGCAGCCAGCGATAGGTGACGAAGATGTCGGCCGGGAGCCCGTTGATCTCCTGGAAGACCGGCACGCCACGCAGCCGGGCGAGAAGCGAGACCGGCATGGCGGCAAAATGCGCGCGCATATAGACGCCGTCGCAGCTGCCGAGACGGCGGGCGAGGGCCCATTGGGCGCGGACATAGTCGAAGAGGCGCGTGAGGTAGCCGGTGCCGGAGCTGGCGCCGCCTCGGCCGGTCGCGATCAGGTCGACCTGCCAGCCGATCTCGCGCAGCCCGCGCACGATCTCATGGACATGGGTGTAGGTCGCCTGGCCTTCGCGCGGGGTTTCCAGCGACAGGTAGACCAGGCGCCGCTTTGCCGTCACGCGGCCGAGGCCTCGCGCTTCAGCGCCTCGCGTACCGCCTCGATGATGTAATCCTGTGTCGCGACGTCGAGATAGGGGTGCATCGGCAGCGCGACGACCTCCTGCGCGACGCGCTCCGAGATCGGCAGGCCGTTGCCGGCGACGGGGAAGTGCTTGTAGGCGGTCTGCTGGTGCAGGGGCTTGGGATAGTAGACGGTCGTCGGCACGCCCTTGGCCTTCAGCGCCGCCTGGAAGGCATCGCGGCGGTCGGCATCGACGCGGATCGTGTACTGCGCCCAGGTCGAGACGCAATCCGGCATGACATAGGGAGTGACCACCAGGTCCTTCAGCGCCTGCGTGTAGCGCTGCGCTACGAGCTGGCGTTTCTCGAGCTCCTCGGCATAGACCTTGAGCTTCTCGATCAGCACTGCGGCCTGGATGGTGTCGAGCCGCGAATTCACGCCGACGCGGACATTGTCGTATTTGTAGGAGCCCTTGCCGTGGAAGCGCAGCGAACGCAGCAGGTCCGCGTGCTCGTCGCTGTCGGTGAGGATCGCACCGCCATCGCCATAGCAGCCGAGCGGCTTTGCCGGAAAGAAGCTGGTGGTGGCGAAATCGCCGATCGCGCCGGCGACCCGGCCCTTGTAGTTCGCGCCATAGCCCTGCGCCGAATCGGAGATCAGGACGAGCTCGTTCTGCTTGCAGAAGGCCTCGATCGGCGCGTAATCGCAGCTTTGGCCGAAGAGGTCGACCGTGATCAGCGCGCGCGGCCTGAGCTCGTGCTTCCTTGCGGTGTCGAGCGCGGCGGCGAGGGCCTTGGGGTCGATATTGTAGGTGGCTTCGTCGATCTCGGCGAAGACCGGGGTGGCGCCCATCCAGGCGACGACCTCGGCGGTCGCCGCGAAGGTGAAGCTCGGGCAGATCACCGCGTCACCCGGGCCGATGCCGAGGGCCTCCAGAACGAGGATCAGCGCGTCGGTGCCGTTGGCGACGCCGATGGCGTGCTTGGCGCCGCAGAAGTCGGCGAGACCGGCCTCGAACTGCTGGACCTGTTCGCCGAGGATGTAGTTGCCATCATGGACGACCTTGAGGATGGCGTCGTCCATCGCCTGGCCGATGTGCTGGCGCTGGGCCTTGAGGTCGATGAACTCGATCACGGGACGTTCGCTCATCAGACGATCTCCTCGAGAATATCGGGCCCGGTCTCGCGGTAGCGGCGGCCGGTTTCGGGGCAGGTGAGATCGGGGCCGAGCTTGGCTCCGTCATGGCTCATCCAGCCGATGCGGCGGGCCGGGACGCCGGCCATCAGGGCAAAATCGGGCACATCCTTCGCCACCACCGCGCCGGCGGCGATGAAGCAGTAGGCGCCGAGCGTGTTTCCGCAGACGATGGTGGCGTTGGCGCCGATGCTGGCGCCCTTCTTGACCAGGGTGCGGCGGAACTCGGACTTGCGGTTCAGGAAGGCGCGCGGGTTGTTGACGTTGGTGAAGACGCAGGACGGCCCGCAGAAGACGCCGTCCTCGAGTTCGACGCCGTCATAGAGGGCGACGTTGTTCTGGACCTTGCAGCCGTCGCCGACGGTGACGCGCGGCCCGACCATGACGTTCTGGCCGAGCACGCAGTCCTTGCCGATCACGGTCTCGCCGAGGACATGGACGAAGTGCCAGATCTTGGAGCCGGCGCCGATCGTCACGCCCTCGTCGACATAGGCGCTCTCATGGATCTTCGCGCCGGGGAACCGCGGATCGTCGCGCATCTCGGAAGCCGCGGCCATCGGCTTCAGGCCTTCAGGTACTTGTCGACGAAGGGGTGGCGCTCGCCATTGGCGATGATCGGCAGGTGACGGAACTGCGAGACGACCTCGACGCAGAAGCGCACATCCTCGAGGCCATAGCCCTTGCCGGCCAGGATCTCCTGGTAGCTGCGGGTGTGCAGATCGGTGAAGCCTTCCGAGAACTCGACTTCCTCGCCATCGAGGGTGATCGAGCGATAGGTGGTCTTCTTGCCCTTGACGCTCTCGGGCAGGTCGTTGGAATCGACCGAGAGGAACCAGCGCACGTCGGCCTTCTCGTAGGAGAGCAGGCCGCCGGCGCGCTCGGGCTCGCGCAGGCTCGCGGTCTGCGACTTCAGCGGGCCGAAGACATAGGCCAGCATGTCGAAGAAATGTACGCCGATATTGGTGGCGACGCCGCCCGATTTCGCCTCGTCGCCCTTCCAGGAGGCATGGTACCAGCGGCCGCGCGAGGTGATGTAGGTCAGGTCGACCGCATGGCGCTCGTTCGACTGGGCGATGCGCTCCTTGAGCGCCTGGATCGCCGGATGCAGGCGCAGCTGCAGGATCGTGTTGATCTTGTTGCCGGTGTGCTGCTCGATCTCGGCCAGGCCGTCGATGTTCCACGGGTTGAGCACCAGCGGCTTCTCGCAGATCACGTTCGAGCCGGAGCGCAGCCCGAAGCGGATATGGGCGTCGTGCAGGTAGTTCGGCGAGCAGACGCTGACATAGTCGATATGCTCGCCGCGGCGGCGCAGCTTGTCGACATGGCGGTCGAAGCGCTCGAACTCGGTGAAGAAATGCGCCTGCGGGAAATGGCTGTCGATGACGCCGACCGAGTCGTTGGGATCATAGGCGACCCTGAGGTCGCCGCCGACCGCCTTGATGGCCTGCATATGGCGGGGAGCGATGTAGCCGGCAGCGCCGATCAGGGCAAAGCTTGTCATGATGCTGTTCTCGATCCGTCAGTCGTGCTGTCAGGCGCGGGGCGATCAGGCCTTGAAGACGTTCGCCGCGACGACCCCATTGCGGGCGCAGGCATTGCGGGTGTCGACCACGAGCTTGGAATTGGCAGCGACGAAGCCGTAGTCGACATCGTCATGGTCGGTCGCGATCAGCACGGCATCGTAGCCGGCGAGCGCTTCCTTGCTGATCGAGGCGCTCTTGCGGCCGGTAAGCTCGGCATGCTCGCGGGTCGGCGGAATCACCGGGATGAAGGGGTCGTGGAACTCGACATGGGCGCCACGCTTCTCGATCAGCTCGATCAGCTTGAGCGAGGGGCTCTCGCGCATGTCGTCGATGTTCTTCTTGTAGGCGATGCCGAGGATCAGGATCTTCGCGTCGCTGAGATTCTTGTGGCCCTTGGAATCGAGCAGCCCGGCGAGCTGGTCGACGACCTGATAGGGCATGCGGGTGTTGATCTCGCCGGCAAGCTCGATGAAGCGCGTCGCGACGTCGTATTCGCGCGCCTTCCAGGTCAGGTAGAACGGGTCGATCGGGATGCAGTGGCCGCCGAGGCCCGGGCCCGGATAGAACGGCATGAAGCCGAAAGGCTTGGTCTTGGCGGCGTCGATCACCTCCCACACGTCGATGCCCATCGCCGCGTAGACCGTCTTCAGCTCGTTGACGAGCGCGATGTTGACGGCGCGGAAGATGTTCTCGGTCAGCTTCACCGCTTCGGCGGTTGCAGTCGAGGAGACCGCAACGGCCTTGACGACGAGAGCGCCATAGAGCGCCACCGACATCGCCAACGCATCGGCGCCGTCACCGCCGACGACCTTGGGAATCGTCGAGGTGCCGAAATCGGGATTGCCGGGGTCCTCGCGCTCGGGCGAGAAGGCGAGGAAGAACTCCTCGCCGCTCTTCAAGCCCGTCGCCTTCTCCAGGATCGGGCGCATGACCTCGTCGGTGGTGCCGGGATAGGTCGTCGATTCCAGCACGACGAGCTGGTCCTTGCGCAGGCGCTTGGCGATGGCCTCGGTCGTCTTGACGACATAGGACAGGTCGGGCTCGCGGTATTTGGTCAGCGGGGTCGGCACCGCGATCAGCAGCGCGTCGGGCTCGGCCATCCGGTCGAAATCGGTGGTTGCGACGAAACGCCCGGTCTTCGCGGCCTCGATGATCAAATCCATCGGGATGTGCTTGATCGCGCTCTTGCCGGCGTTGAGCTGGTCGACGCGCTGCTGGTCGATGTCGAAGCCGATGACCTTGATGCCCTGGCGCAGCGCCGCGAGGGCGAGCGGAATGCCGACATAGCCGAGGCCGACAATGCCGATGACGATCGAGCGGTCATTGACGCGCTCGATAAATCGCTGCGCAGTTTGCGAAGTCACATTGCACCCCGGGATTGCGGCAAGCCCGGCGAGAGGCCGGTTCATGCGCGTGCTTCTTCCAGACTTGCTAAATGCCGTCAACCATCGGGCGCATCCGGGACGCGCGTTATCGCCGGCAAAGCCGGAAGTAAGCGCCTCGTCACCGGCTAGTCCTTGAAGATGGCCTTGAAATGACGATTGATCGCGGCGTGGTCGACGACCAAGCCATGATTGCGCTCGGCCAGGATGGCTGCGTGCCAATACCAGTCGTCGAAGCCGATATTGATCCGGTCATAGCCGCGCTCGGCCAGCAGCACGCGCATCTCCTCGCGCCGCGGCTCGACGAAATTATGCTCGACCGTGAAGAGGGCGATGCGATGACGCTCGAGATCGATGCTTCGCAGGATGTCGAGTTCGGAACCTTCGGTATCGAGGGAGACATAGTCGAATCCTGTCTCTGCGAAATCGCCCATCCCGGCGAGCTCGGCGAAGGTGATAGTCTCGACCTGGATCAGCCCGCCCGCCGCGATCGCGGCCGCCCGGTCCGGCGCATAGGCATCGGCGTCGGCATATTCGGCGAGCGTCCCGATCTCCTGCGAGGCGACGAAGGAGAGGATCTGCCCGCTTTCACGATAGACCGCCCGCTCCAGGCAGATGGCGCTGCGATTCTGCTGCAATTTGGCGAACAGGGCCGGATTCGGCTCGACGCAGATCCCCTTCCAGCCATGCTCGCTTTCGAGGAAATAGCTGTTGCTGTGGAGAACGCCGTCGAAGGCGCCGATCTCGGCGAAACGGCCGCCCTGCCTGCCATTGCACATGGCGAAGACCCAGCGCTCCTGCTCGATCTGCGAATTGGTCGCCATCTCATAGGCGATCGCCGGGTCGAAGCGAGTCGCGCCGGTCTCTGCCTGTGTCATCATCCGCCCCGGTCGCGCCTTAGCCGAAGACGACCTTAGGCAAGCTGCGTTTGGTTTGCACCGTCATTCCGGACAAGCCGCGAAAGCAGCGCAGCTCCGGAATCCATCGTAGGAGTCCGGAGCTCTGCGATGGATTCCGGCGCTCCGCGGCGTTTCTCCTTGGGCCGACCGAAGGTCGGACCCGAGGGCTGCGGCCGGAATGACGGTCCGATCCGGACGGGGAGGGCAGGGGCGAGCGGATCAGTGAATCTCCGGTTCCGCCACCTTTGCCGTGCCGGTGAGATAGTCGAAATCGCAGCCCTTGTCGGCCTGCTGGATATGGGCGGCCGACATCTTGCCGTAGCCGCGGGCATAGTCGCGGTCGGGTGGCGACCAGCTCTTCAGCCGCTGCGCGATCTCGTCCTGCGACAGGTTCACCGAGATGCTGCGGGCCTCGACGTTGACGCTGATGATGTCGCCGCTGCGCACCGCCGCGAGCGGCCCCCTGACATAGGCTTCGGGCGCGATGTGGAGCACGCAGGCGCCATAGCTGGTGCCTGACATGCGGGCATCGGAGAGCCGCAGCATGTCGCGCACGCCCTGCTTCAGCAGCTTCTTCGGGATCGGCAGCATGCCCCATTCCGGCATGCCGGGACCGCCGACGGGCCCGCAATTCTTCAGCACCATGACATGGTCGGCGGTGACGTCGAGATTCTCGTCGTTCACGGCCCGCATCATCGCGTCATAGTCTTCGAAGACCAGCGCCGGCCCGCTATGCTTGAGCAGGCGCGGCTCGGCGGCAGAGGGCTTGATGACGCAGCCATCGGGGGCAAGGTTGCCCTTGAGGACCGCGAGCCCGTTGGCGGTGGATACGGCCCTGTCGAGCGGCCGGATGACGTTGTCGTCATAGACCTTGGCAAGCGCGATGGTCTCGGAGAGCGGCTTGCCGGTGACGGTCATGGCGTCGGTGTGGAGCTTGCTCTCGAGCTGCTTCAGCAGCGCCGGCAGGCCGCCGGCATAGAAGAAATCCTCCATCAGGAATTCGCCGGAGGGCCGCAGATTGGCGATCACCGGCACCTTGCGCGAGAATTCGTCGAAATCATCCGGCGTCAGCGGCACGCCGGCGCGCCCGGCCATGGCGACGAGATGGATGATCGCATTGGTCGAGCCGGCGACTGCCATGTGCACGGTGAGCGCGTTCTCAAAGCTCTTGCGGGTCAGGATGCGGCCCGGCGTCAGATCCTCCCAGACCATCTCGACGATGCGCTTGCCGGCGGCGGCGGCCATGCGCGGATGGGCGGCGTCGGCAGCGGGAATGGCGGAGGCGCCGGGCAAGGTGAGCCCCAGAACCTCGGCATGGCTCATCATCGTCGCTGCCGTGCCCATCACCATGCAGGTGCCGTGCGAGCGGGCGATGCCGCTCTCCATCTCGCGCCACTGGTCGTCGGTGATGTTGCCGGCTTCCTTCTCGGCCCAGTATTTCCAGACATCGGCGCCGGAGCCGAGCACCTTGCCGGCCCAGTTGCCGCGCAGCATCGGCCCGGCCGGCACGAAGATGAAGGGCAGGCCGGCGCTGCAGGCTCCCATGATCAGGGCAGGCGTGGACTTGTCGCAGCCGCCGAGCAGCACCGCCCCGTCGAGCGGGTGCGAACGGATCGATTCCTCCGCCTCCATCGCCAGGAAGTTGCGATAGAGCATGGTCGTCGGCTTCTGGTACTGCTCGGAGGCCGACATCACCGGGATCTCGACCGGGAAGCCGCCGGCAGCCCAGACCGCGCGCTTCACCGCCTCGGCGCGGTCGCGCAGATGGGTATGACAGGGGTTGATCTCGGACCAGGTGTTGAGGATGCCGATCACCGGCTTGCCCATGAACTCGTCATGGTTGAGGCCCATCTGCAGCGCCCGCGAGCGATGCCCGAAGGAGCGCAGGTCGCTGGCGCCGAACCAGCGCTTCGAGCGCAGCGTGTCGGGCGTCTTGCGGGGATGGGACATCGGCGTTTCCTCGAATTCTTGGTGTTCTGACGTGATGGCGAGCCGGGCTGCGTCATGGTCGGGCCTGACCCGACCATCTCGGAAACCAGTGCCTTCTGGTCTTGAGATTCTCGGGTCTGCGCTTCGCTTCGCCCGAGAATGGCGGCGGAAGTTTATTCCGCCGCCTGCCGCTTCTCGCCCCAGCTCCCGACGATCGCCCGCAGTTCGGCGCGCTCGGCCTCGTTCAGCTCCGGCAGACCGGGCAATCGCACCGGGCCGACATTGGTGCCGAGCAGGCCGAGCGCCTCCTTGACCACGGTGACGTTGGCGCCGTTGCCGTATTTCGTCCGCAGCGTCTCGAAGCCGGCGATCTCGTCGACGAGGCGGCGCGCCAGTTCGTAGTCGTTGGCCTCCAGCGCCCGCCAGATCGCCAAGGACCGCTCAGGAGCGACATTGACCAGGCCGGAGGTGAAGCCGCGCGCGCCCAGCGCATGGAAGGGGGCGGCCCAGCCTTCGGCGAGACCGCAGATCCAGTTGGCGCTGCTGCCTTGCGTGGCCCGGACGCATTCGGCCAGCAGCATCATGTTCGGCGAGGCGAACTTGACGCCGGCGACGTTCGGGTGGGTCGCGACGCGGGCGAGGTCCTTCACGCCGATCGCATCGGAGCGGATATAGGCGACGAGCGGGATCTCCAGCGCCTCGGCGATGGCGAGGATGTAGTCGGCCTGGGATTGCGGCGCGGCGAAGGGGTCCAGCGGGTGATGCACCATCACCGCGTCGCAGCCGGCCTTGGCGGCGAGCCTGCCGGTCGCGACCGCCTCGCGCAGCGAGCGGCCGATACCGGCAGTGACCAGCGCCTTGCCGGCGGCGGCCTGCGCCGCGACCGCATGGCTGCGCACCACTTCCTCAGTCGTCATCGGGTAGAACTCGCCGGTATTGCCGGCCGAGACGATGTTGTGGATGCCGGCAGCGGCGATGCGGGCGACGATCTCGCCGGTCAGCTTCCAGTTGGCCTCGCCATCGCCTTTCCAAGCGGTGACGTGAACGCCGGAGATGCCGCGCAGCGCGCTGCGAACGCGATCATTCGTCATAGGCCAGTCCTTCCGCGTCGGCGCCGAAGACCTGGCGCACATGGCTCTTGGCGGAGCGCACGATGTGGCTCCGCATCCTCTGCTCGGCCAGCGCCGGATCATGCGCCTTGAGAGCGGTGAAGATGCCCTGATGCTCGATGAAGCCCTGGCGCCGTTCGGCCGGCTCGGCGAGCAGCGCGATGCGCTGGGCGTGGTCGTACATGCGCTGGCCGTCGAGCCGGCGCTCGAGATAGGCGCAGCCGGAAATGCGGTGGACCATGCCGTGATAGGCTTCGTTCAGCGTGACGAGCTCCTCGAGCGCGCTGTGATCGGTGGCGTGCGCCATATCGTCGATCAGCCCCGCCATCTCGGCGATCTCGGCATCGCCGATCCTGTTCGCGGCGATATGGGCCATGACGCTTTCGAGCGCGGCGCGGCCGAGCGCCATTTCCAGCGCCTGCCGTGCCGAGAATTCGACGAAGACGCCGCGGCGCGCCTCGGTGCGGACCAGCCCCTCGCTTTCGAGCTTGCGGATCGCGTCCTTCACCGGGGTGGTCGAGACGCCGAGCAGGTCGGCGAGGTGCCGCTCGTTCAGCCGCTCGCCATTGCGGAAATTGCCCGCGACGATCGCTCGGCGCAGGCGCTCATGCACATGCTCGCGCAGCGAGCGCAGCAGATGCGGCGAGACGGGTTCGATCGCGAGCGGTTCTGACATCGGGGCTCCGGCTGATGGCCGGACGAATCCTCAGTGCGAGCCCGGCCAGCCAACATCATTCCCCACCAGTCACCATAAAGTGCAAGCTGTATCAAGTCTGAAATTTCAGATTTCAAATCTCAAATCGCATGCTATGGGAGGAGCAAGGGACACAAGGACGCGGGCTAAACCGCGTGGCTGACGCAGGAAACGGACAGGGAGAAGAGAATGACCAGGATCACACGGCGCGGCGTCCTTGCCGGCGCAGCCAGCCTGATCGCGGTGCCGGCTCTGGCGCAAAGCGGCTATCCCGGCAGCAAGGTCGTCACCATCGTGGTGCCCTTCGCGGCCGGCGGAACCACCGACCTGCTCGGACGCATCCTGGCCGACCGGCTCGGCGCCAGGCTCGGCGGCAAGTTCATCGTCGAGAACCGGGTCGGCGCCGGCGGCAATACCGGGGCGGCGGCCGTGGCGCGAGCCGAGCCCGATGGCTACACGCTGACCATGGGCACGGTCTCGAGCCACGCCATCAATCCCGGCGTCTACGCCAAGATGCCCTATGACCACATCAAGGATTTCGCGCCGATCTCGCAGGTGGCGAGCGTCCCGAACATCCTGATGGTCAATCTCGACCTGCCGGCCAAGACCGTGCCGGAACTGATCGAGCTGCTGAAGAAGAACCCGGGAAAGTACTCATTCGGCTCTTCGGGAGCCGGCACCTCCACCCATATGGCGGCCGAGCTGTTCAAGGTCGAGACCGGGACCGACATGGTGCACGTGCCTTACCGGTCGAGCGGGCAGGTGACGCAGGACCTGCTGTCGGGCCAGATCCAGCTGACCTTCGACAACATCACCATCGCCTGGCCGCATGTCGAAGCCGGCAAGATCCGCGCACTCGCCACGGCGACGCCGAAGCGCCTTGCGGTCGCGCCCGATCTGCCGGCCCTGTCCGAGTTCATCCCGGGCTATGACGCCAGCTCCTGGCACGGCTTCTTCGCGCCGGCGAAGGTGCCGCCGGAGATCGTCGCCAAGCTCTCGGCGGAGACGCAGGCGATCATGCGCGAGCCGGCGGTGATCGAGCAGCTCAAGAAGCTCGGCGTCGATGCGGTCGGCTCGTCGCAGGCGCAGTTCACCACCCATATCGCCAGCGAAACCAAGCGCTGGGCCGATGTGGCGCAGAAGGCGAATGTCAGGATCGAGTGAGGGCTGCGCTCGACCGCCGCTTCGTGAGCCCTCATCCTGAGGAGCCGCGAAGCGGCGTCTCGAAGGATGCTTCAGGAGGCTCCGGAGACAACTGGAGCATCCTTCGAGACGCGATCTGCGATCGCTCCTCAGGATGAGGGCTGAGTTTTCTTTCCTCCGATAGCCAGGATTTTCCAGAGCAATGACAATGACTGCCCTGACGCCCGAGAACCGCGAGAAGCTGAAGCGCGTCTCGACCGCGACCCTGACCACCGCCCTGTTCAAGCGCGGCTTCAGAAACGTCTTCATCCAGGATGTGCGCCCGCTCGATCCCAAGGCGCGCATGGTCGGGGAAGCCTATACGCTGCGCTATATCCCGGCGCGCGAGGACCTCGACCATCTCGGCGTCTTCGCCGGCACCGAGCACCCGCAGCGCGTCGCGGTCGAGGCCTGCCCGCCCGGCCACGTCATGGTGATCGACAGCCGCAAGGACGCACGCGCCGCTTCCGCCGGCTGCATCCTGGTGACGCGGCTGATGCAGCGCGGCGTCGCCGGCGTCGTCACCGATGGCGGCTTCCGAGACAGCCCCGACATCGCCGCGCTCGGCTTCCCGGCCTATCACAACCGCCCGAGCGCGCCGACCAACCTGATCCAGCACCATGCGCTCGACATCAACGCGCCGATCGGCTGCGGCGACGTCGCGGTCTATCCCGGCGACATCGTCGTCGGCGATGGCGAGGGCGTCTGCGTCATCCCGGCCCATCTCGCCAACGAGGTTGCGGCCGAGGCCTATGAGCAGACGGCCTATGAGGACTTCGTCGAGGAGAAGGTCCGCGAGGGACGCGGCATCTTCGGGCTGTATCCGGCCGATGCCGAAACCAAGGCTGAATTCGCACGCTGGCGGCCGGGCTGGAAGTAGCCCCCCGTTGCGGCGTCACGCCGCGAGAGCAGGAAAGCAAGCGAGGGCCGACCATGAAAAGGGCGCCGTGCAGCGGCGCCCCTGAGCCGCAACCACAAGCCAGCATGGGAGAACGCAATGGAAGATGCCTCTCGCCGTCAGTTGCTGAAGGGAGGGCTCGCCGCGGCGGCGAGCCCGATGCTCGCCATTCCGGCGCTCGCCCAATCCTTCCCGTTCACGCCGAACCAGCGCTACCCCGACCCCGCCGTCGAGATTCTCGATCCGAGCTTTGCGAAGTACCGGATCTATTCGAGCACCGTGGAGCAGCTCGGAACCGGCATGCGCTGGGCCGAGGGGCCGGTCTATTTCCCGGAAGGACGCTACGTCCTCGTCAGCGACATCCCGAACAACCGGATCATGAAGTACGACGAGGTGAAGAACAGCTTCACCGTCTTCCGCGACAACGCCAACTACGCCAACGGCAACACCCGCGACCGGAAGGGCCGGCTCGTCACCTGCGAGCATTCGGTGACGCGGCGCATAACCCGGACCGAGAAGAACGGGCGGATCACGGTGCTGGCCGACAAGTTCGAGGGCAAGCGCCTCAACGCGCCGAACGACGTCGTCGTCAAATCGGACGACACGATCTGGTTCACCGATCCGCTCTTCGGCATCAATGGCGAATGGGAGGGCTCGCGCGCCAAGCCCGAGCAGGCGACGACCAATGTCTATCGCCTCGCGCCCGACGGCAAGCTCACCGCGGTGATCACCGATCTCGGCAACCCGAACGGGCTCGCCTTCTCGCCGGACGAGAGGAAGCTCTATGTCGTGGAATGGCGCGGCACGCCGAACCGCAGCATCTGGAGCTACGATGTCGCGGCGGACGGCAACGTCTCCAACAAGGTCAAGCTGATCGACGCCGCCGATTTCGGCGCGCTGGACGGCTTCCGCGTCGACCGCGACGGCAATCTCTGGTGCGGCTATGGCAGCAATGGCGCCCTCAATACCGAGCCGAGCGATGTCGGCGGGCGCAAGGTCTACACGCTCAGAGGGAAGTCGGAGGATCTCGACGGGGTGATGGTGTTCAGCCCGGCCGGCAAGCCGCTCGCCTTCATCCGCCTGCCCGAGCGCTGCGCCAATCTCTGCTTCGGCGGTCCCAAGGGAAATCGCCTCTACATGGCGAGCTGCCATTCGCTCTATGCGCTTTATGTCGAGGCGCACGGCGCGGTGTGAACCAGGCTTGAGGCAACGCGCATCGCTCAACCTGACGGGGCCGGCAGCCGGTTGGCCGCCAGCCCCTTTTTCTTTTGCGGCACTCAGCTCTTCAGGAAAGCGAGCATGTCCTGGTTGAGCCGGTCCTTGTGCGTGTCGGAGAGGCCGTGCGGGGCGCCCTCATAGACCTTCAGCACCGCGTGCGGGACGAGCTTCTTCGAGGCGCGGCCGGCAGCATCGATCGGCACGATCTGGTCGTCGTCGCCATGGACGATGAGCGTCGGCTTGTCGAACTTCTTGAGGTCTTGGGTGAAGTCGGTGGCCGAGAACGCTGCGATCGAGTCGTAGGTGTTCTTGAAGCCGCCCTGCATGCCCTGCGCATACCAGGCGTCGATGATGCCCTGGCTCGGCTTCGCGCCCGGCCGGTTGTAGCCATAGAACGGGCCCGAGGCGATGTCCTTGTAGAGCTGGCCGCGATCGGCGATCTGGCCGGCGCGGATGCCGTCGAACACGTCGATCGGCAGGCCGCCGGGATTGGCCGGGGTCTTCAGCATCAGCGGCGGCACCGCCGAGACCAGGCCGAGCCGGGCGACGCGCTTGGTGCCATGGCGGCCGACATAGCGCGCCACCTCGCCGCCGCCGGTCGAGAAGCCGAAAGCCGAGATCGCGTTGAGGTCGAGCGCCTCGATCACCTCCGCGAGGTCGTCGGCATAATGGTCCATATCGTTGCCGTCCCAGGGCTGGCTGGAGCGGCCATGGCCGCGCCGGTCATGGGCGACGACGCGGAAGCCGTTATTGGCGAGGAAGAAGGCCTGGTTCTCCCAGCTGTCGGAGGAAAGCGGCCAGCCATGGCTCAGGGTGACGACCGGGCCGTCCTTCGGTCCCCAATCCTTGAAATAGAGGCTAACGCCGTCCCGAGTGCTGACATAGTTGCCGGTGACGATCGGCTTGGCATTGGCGGTCATGATCGAACTCCTTGGCTCGAGGGCCCGGCTTCCGGGCAGATCATCTTGCGAGATAAATATCGCTAACGATTAGATCGTGAGCGATATTTATGCGGATGACTCCGACCTTGTCAATCCCTTGCGATCAGATCGCGTGCGATTTATCTGGGGCGGGAAGGAGACGCCTCATGACGACCGGCAAAGCCGCTGCAAGCGCGGCCCTCAAGCTCGACAATTTCCTCTGCTTCGCGGTCTACACGGCGGGCCACGCCTTCAACCGTCTCTACAAGCCCCTGCTCGACGCGCTCGGCCTGACCTATCCGCAATATCTCGCCATGGTCGCGCTCTGGGAGAAGGACGACCAGACCGTCGGCCAGCTCGGCGAAAAGCTCTTTCTCGAATCGAACACGCTGACGCCGTTGCTGAAGCGGCTCGAAGGCATGGGGCTCGTCGCGCGGGTCCGGGACAAGGCCGATGAGCGCCAGGTCCGGCTGCAGCTGACCGAAGCGGGCAGGGCGCTGCGCGGGAAGGCGGAGACGGTACCGCCCTGCGTGCTCGATGCGGCGGAGATGACGGCCGCCGATGCCGGCGCGCTGACCGAAGCGGTGACGAAGCTGCGCGATACCCTGCTGCAGCGAGATTAGGCGGCGGCCTCGCCGACCATTTCGCGCACCAGCGGCATGACCTCCCGGCCATAGAGCTCGATGCAGCGCATCATCCTGTCATGAGCCAGCGGGCCGGCGCTGATCTTCAGCTGGAAGCGCGACAGGCCGAGGCCCTTGACGGTTGCTGCAATCTTGCGCGCGACGGTCTCAGGCGAACCGAGATAGAGCGAACCGCCTTCAACCTCGCGCTCGAACTCCTCGCGCGTCAGCGGCCCCCAGCCGCGCTCGGCGCCGATGCGGTCGCGCATCGCCTTGTAGGCCGGGAAGAATTCCTCGGCGGCTTCCGCGTCGCTCGCCGCGACATAGCCGGGCGAGTGCACGCCGATGGGCTGGACCTCGCTGCCCAGGCGCTGGAAGGCGTCCCGGTAGAGATCGACATAGGGGCGGAAGCGCTGTGGCGGGCCGCCGATGATGGCGAGCATCATCGGCAGGCCATAGCGGGCGGCGCGGACGACCGATTCCGGGCTGCCGCCGACGCCGATCCAGGTCGTGAGGCCGCCATTCTCGATCGGCGGGAAGACCTGCTGATCCCGGAGCGCCGGGCGTAAGGTTCCTTGCCAGGTGATGCTCTTCTTGCGGATCAGCTCGGCGAAGAGGTCGAGCTTCTCCTCGAACAACACCTCGTATTGGCGGAGGTCGAAGCCGAAGAGCGGGAAGGATTCGGTGAAGGAGCCGCGGCCGAGGATGACTTCGGCACGGCCGTTCGAGAGCGCGTCGACGGTCGAGAAGCGCTGGAACACGCGGATCGGGTCGTCCGAGCTCAGGACCGTGACGGCCGAGCCGAGGCGGATCCGGCTGGTGCGGGTGGCGATGCCGGCGAGCACCGTCTCGGGCGAGGACACCGCGAAATCGGCGCGGTGATGCTCGCCGACCCCGAAGAAGTCGATACCGAGCTCGTCGGCCAGCACCGCCTGGTCGACGAGATCGCGGATCACCTGCGCATGCGGCAGCAAGCTGCCGTCGGGGCCGGCGGTGACATCGCCGAAAGTGTCGAGGCCGAGCTGCAGCTGCGTCGTCATCTCATCGTCCCTGGGGCACGGCGATCATCAGGGCTCGCCGCCTTGCCGCCGGTGAAGTGCGTGCCGTCCAGGCCGTCGTCAATACGTGCTCCTGAACCTGTGAGGATTTCCGGACGCGGCATGGCGGCCGGATGCCCGGCTGGCGCGCTACATCCGGCCGGACTATGGAGAGGCCATCTCCAATAGAGGCGGACAGGCCATGAGCGACGACGTCATCGTGAAGGACAGCAATGGCGCGACGCTCGCCGAGGGCGACAGCGTGACGCTGATCAAGGACCTCAAGGTCAAGGGCACCTCGGAAACGATCAAGCGCGGCACGCTGGTCAAGAACATCCGCCTGACCGGCAAGGCCGACGAGATCGAGTGCAACACGAAGCAGGTCAGGGGCCTGGTGCTGCGGACGGAGTTCCTGAAGAAGGCCTAGATCGCCGTGCGTCCTGTTGGACGCGAAATGGCGATCTATCTCTTTGTCAAAGCATCGGATTCTTCCAAAAAGTGGATTCCACTTTTCGGTCCGGTGCTCTGGCCGGCCGCGCTTCGGCTTTGCCTCAGCGCAGGCGTTCCAGCTCGGAGCGCATCATCGCGAGAAGCTGCTCGCGCCGGCTGTCGGTCATGCGCTCCAGCACCATGGCGAGGCTGACGGCGGCATAGGGCGGGAGCGATCCGTTGGGGACGGCGAGGCCGATGCCGATGCTGCCATCGGTGATCGCGTCGCGCCGCAGGGCGTATCCGCGCTGCCGTGTCTTCTCGAGATCGTCGCGCAATTGCTCGACCGTGAGGTGCCCGCGCTCGGAAAACGTCGTGCGATTGGCTTCGACGATGGCGTCGGCCTCGGCTTTCGGCAGGGCTCCGAGCAGCGCCAGGCTGCCTGCGGTGATACCGAGCGGATAGCGGTCGCCGACCTTGAGCGTCAGCGTCTTGATCGGGTAGTTGCCCTCGACGCGATCGATGCAGACGACCTCGAAATCCTGGCGCATCACGAGATAGGCGGTGTCGCCGGAGAGCTCCGCCAGGCGCCGCATCAGCGGCTTCAATCGCGCCGCGACATCGACCCGGTGACTTGCCGCCAAACCCAGCTCATAGGCCAGCGTGCCCAAATGGTAGCGCTGCGTCTCGGGATCCTGCCCGACCATGCCATGATCGACTAGGCGCTTCAGGATGCGCCGGGCGGTCGGGGTCGCGAGGTCGGCTGCGCGCGCCAGATCGGTGAGGCGGGCGGAGCCGCCACTTTGGGCGATCGAGCGCAGCAGGAAGATGGCGCGGTCGATGACCTGGGTGCCCTGGCCGGGCTCCGGCGCCGTGCTTTCGCCATTCTGCGCCATCTGTCGAAGGTCTCCGCTTCCTCGCCTGCCCATTGAAGGGCCGGGGTCTCGAACAGTCGAATCCGGTCGCTTCATCGGACCATGCGCGAGAGCGCTCCCTCATCGAGCACATAGCCTTCCGCCGGTGCCTTGAGAAGGTGCACGGCGACGATCTGCGTGGCGGCCTCCGAGCGACGGGAGCAGCCTTGCGGCGCAATCCCCTCGTGGTCCGTGCGGCGTTCCTGCGATGCTTCGGGGCGATCTGCCGGGCCCATTCAGGAGGCCAGCAGTTTGGCGAAGCCGGCGATCGGCGGAAACGCGTCCGGATCGACATGGACGTCGAGGAGGTAGGGAGCCTTCTCCGCGAACATCGCGTCGAGCGCGGCGGCGAGTTCGCCGGCGGAGGTGACGGTGGCGCTGGCGCAGCCGACCGCGCGCGCGATCATGGCGTGGTCGATCCGGGTGATCGCGCAGACCTCGGTCGCCTGCCCGAAGCGCACCATTTCGGCATGGTGCTGGAAGCCGAGAAGCGCATTGTTGAGCACGATCAGCTTGACGTCGATGCCGTGCCGGACGGCGCATTCCAGCTCCGACCAGCAATGCGAAAAGCCGCCGTCGCCGACGACCGCCACCACGGGCGTCGAGGGAAGGGCCAGGCGCGCTCCGAGGGCGAGCGGGTAGCCCCAGCCGATGCCGGCGAGGCCGCGGGGAAACAGGAAGCGTCGACCGGGCTCGCGGGCCTGCAGATATTGCGAGACCCAGAGGCTGGAATAGCTGGCATCGGCCACGAAGACCGCATCTGCGGGGGCGCGATCCTGCAGGACATGCATCAGATGCTCCGGCCGCAGCGGAACGCTGGATCGCAGCTTCAGGCCCGCAACCTCGTCTGCGGTCGCAGCACGCGCCTGAGCGATGGCTTCCGCGAGCAAAGGCCGGCGGCGCGCGGCGCAGCTTTCGGCCTCGTCGAGGCCCGCCATCGCGAGGCCGAGCGCCTGCAATGTCGTGCGGGCGTCGCCGATCAGCGGCAGCGAGGGATAATTCCGCACCGCCTCGTCCACCGAAACGTCGAGATGGATGAACTCGGCGCTGTTCGGAAACAGGCTCCAGGAGGCCGTGCCGTTGTCGTTGGTCCGGTTGCCGACGAACATCACCACATCGGCCGAACGGATGAGCGAGCGCATCGCCCGCGCGGGGCTGCCCGGACCCATGGCGCTACCGACTACGCCGAGAGAGAGCGGGTCGCCTTCGTTGACGGCGCCCTTGCCCATGATCGTCGTCGCGACGCCAAGCGCGAAGCGCTGCTGCAGATCGGAAAGCTCGGCCTGCGCGCCGGAACTGTGGACCCCGCCGCCGGCGACGATGATCGGCGTCCTGGCACTGGCGAGCAGGCGGGCGGCCTCCGCTATGGCTGCCGGCTCGGGCTGCTGCCGCAGGGACGGGAAAACGGCGAGGGCGGAGCGGGGCGCGCGCTGCTGGGGCAGGCGCTCGGCGAGCACGTCGGCCGGGATGGCAAGCGCCACGGGCCCCGGCCGGCCGCTCGTCGCGACGATGATCGCCTTGCGCAGCATCTCCAGGGCACGCGCGCCATCGTCGAGGCGGCGGAACCATTTGGTGCAGGGAGCGAACAGCGCCGCGTGATCGAATTCCTGGAAGGCGTTGCGGTCGACATGGGCCCGTTCGACATCCTGGACCAGCACGAGCACCGGCACGGAGGCCTTGAAGGATTCGCTCAGCCCGGCGGCGACCAGAGCCGCGGCAGCTCCGTTCTGGGTGGCGACGCAGCCGAGGCGGCCGGAGGCACGGGCGAATCCATCAGCCATCGCCGTTCCGGCATTCTCCGTCCGGAAGCCGATCTGGCGCAGGCCGAGGCGCTCGGTCGCCAGGGTGAGGGCAGACGGCGAACCCTGCCCGAAAATCAGGTCGATGCCGGCTTCCTGGAGCTCGGCGGCAAGCACTTCGGCGACGGTGGGGAGCTGGCTGTCGGTCATATTCGCTTATGGAAGGCCATAATGTGGATATCTATTTGCAACGATAAGGCCGTGGTATTGCGTTTTGCAATGATAAAAGGGAGTCTCGTTGGATTGACATTTCGTATAATGGAATAAAATGAACGCTGACGCTGAGAGCTTGCCTGTCGACGAGATCTACAAGCTCCTGGTCGGGCTGATCGTTCCGCGTCCGATTGCCTGGGTGACGACCTTGTCCCCGGAAGGTGTGGTGAATCTCGCGCCCTTCAGTGCGTTCACCTACCTCTCGACGCAGCCGCCGCTGATCGGGATCAGCATCATGCGCCGCGGGGATGGGCTGAAGGACACGGCGCGAAACATCGCGGCTCGAGGCGATTTCGTCGTCAACATCGCCGACGAAACGCTGGTCGAGCCGGTTCACCTCAGTGCTGTCGAGCATCCCTCTGATGTGAGTGAGGTGGAAATGCTCGGTCTGTCGCTGGTGCCGTCGCTCGATGTCGTAACGCCGCGCCTGGAATGCGCGCCGGCGGCGCTCGAATGCGGCTTCGAGCAGGCCATCGCCTTTGGCGACCATGGCGCGCAGCTGATCGTCGGAAGAGTCCGGCGCTTCCATGTCCGCGACGGTCTTCTGGATGGCGGCAAGGTCGCGACCGAGCGGCTGCGCCCTCTCTGCCGGATTGCGGGGCCGAAATATGCCGGGCTGGGCGAAGTGTACACGCTGGCTCCCGTCCGTCGGGATGGTTCACATCGTTATTCCACTTAGTGGATATTAATTTTGTAAGATTCGCTATTGACCGGGCAATTTGGTCAGATAAATTGCTGGTACTGTCAATAAGCATCCATATATTGGAATATCGACATGGCGTTCAGCGAGATCGAGTACAGCGTGTCGGGGCCGATCGCCCGCATCCTGCATGCGCGTCCAGGTGCTCGAAACGCTGAAAGCCAGCTCCTGCTCGACGAGATGGATGCGGCCCTTGCTGCCGCCACTGCCGACGCCGAGGTCCGGGTCATCGTGATCGGCGGGCAGGGCGATCATTTTTCTGCCGGGCACGATCTCAAGGAGGCTCAGGCGAAGCGGCAGGGCTTCACCGTCGAGCAGCGCTGGGATTATGAGCAGCTGCGCTATTACGACTATGCGCTGCGGATCTGGGATTGCCCGAAGCCGACGATCGCCCAGGTCCAGGGCGCCTGCATCGCCGGCGGGTTCATGGTCGCCAATCTCTGCGATCTGGTCGTCGCCTCGGAGGATGCCTTCTTCGCCGATCCGGTCTGCCATTCGATGGGCGCTGCTGCGGTCGAGGTGCTGGTTCACCCCTGGGTGATGGGCACGCGGCGGGCGAAGGAGTTCCTGTTCACGGG
>JAKFDB010000144.1:0-25651 GCA_036676315.1 Bradyrhizobiaceae bacterium | reverse complement strand
TCCTCGATCTCACGGACGAGCTCGGGCGGGCGGCTCATTTCGCCAGTTCCTTCAGGCCGAGCCGGATCAGTTGCGCGGTCCCTGCGCCCTCGCCGGCGGCGCGCGAGGCGGCGGCCACTGCCGCCACTGCCTGCGCCTGCGGGTAGCCGAGATTGGCCAGTGCCGAGACGGCGTCGGCGATCGGCTGCGGCAGGCGCTTGTCCTCGAGCGCGCCGGCAAGCTCCGCGACGCCAGCATCGATATGGCCGAAGGCCGGCGCCTTGTCCTTGAGCTCGGCGCAGATGCGCTGTGCCAGCTTCGGCCCGACGCCGGGTGCCCGCGCCACCGCCGCCTTGTCACCGGTGGCGATTGCGGTCGCCAGCCCCCCCGGCTCGAAGGTCGAGAGGATCGCCAGCGCGACCTTGGCGCCGACGCCCTGCACCGTCTGCATCAGCCTGAACCAGTCGCGCTCGGTATCCGACAGGAAGCCGTAGAGCCGGATCGCATCCTCGCGGACATGGGTCTCGATCGACAGCGCCGCGGCCTCGCCGGTCTTGGGCAGGCGCTGCAGGGTTCGCGACGAGCACTGCACGACATAGCCGACGCCCTGAACGTCGACGATGACGAAGTCCTCGCCATACGAATCGATGAGGCCCTTGAGCTTTCCGATCATGCCAACCTGTTAGCATGATCGCCCCTTCCGGCCAGCGCGGATCATTCACGGCGATCATGCGTTCTCCACCAGGAATGGGGGGCGCCGCGTGCTGACGAGGAAGAGGAACCTGCGGACCGGCCGCTCGGTCTGGCAGGAGAAGCGGGCGCCGGCCGTGCCGGGCTGGCAGCTCGCCGGCGATGCGGAGTCCGACGTCGTGGTCATCGGCGCCGGCATCTCCGGCGCCATGGTCGCCGATGCACTGAGCGAAACCGGCCTCGACGTCCTGATCGTCGACCGGCGCGGCCCGGTCCGCGGCTCGACCGTCGCCAGCACCGCGCTCCTTCAATATGAGATCGACCAGCCCCTGACGACGCTGTCGCGCCAGATCGGCGAGGCGGCGGCGATCCGCGCCTGGCGCCGCTCGCGGCTGGCGCTGGACGGGCTTTCCGCCCGTATCCGCGCGTTGAACCTGACGCCGATGCGCCAGCGCGACTCGCTCTACCTCGCCGGGAACCTGCTGGGCGCGCAGGCTCTAGCCCGGGAAGGCGAGGCGCGCCGCCATGCCGGCTTCGAAACGACCTATCTCGACGCCGCGATGCTGAGGGAGCGCTTCGCCATCGGCCGCAAGGCCGCCCTGCTCGGTTACGACAATCTCGAGGTCGATCCACGGGCGCTTGCGGCAGCCTTCCTGCGTACCGCGATCGCGCGCGGCGCACGCCTCGCCAGTCCGGTCGAGATCGTCGACATCGACGCCAGGCCGCGTTCGGTTGTCTTGCGGACGAAGGCGGGCCATCGCATCCGCAGCCGCCATGTCGTATTCTGCACCGGCTACGAGATCCCGTTCGGACACGAACCGAAAGGGCATCAGGCGATCTCCACCTGGGCGCTCGCCACCGTGCCGCAGAAGCGCCGGCTCTGGCCGGAGTGCTGCTTCATCTGGGAAGCCTCCGAGCCTTATCTCTACCTGCGCACCACCACCGACGGCCGCGTGATCTGCGGCGGCGAGGACGAGGACTTCGTCGACGAGGACACGCGTGACCGGCTGATCGAGGCCAAGACCCGGGCCCTGCAGAAGAAGCTCGCGAAATTGCTTCCCGAGCTCGACCCGCAGGCCGACTTCGCCTGGGCCGGCACCTTCGGCGCCTCGACCACCGGGCTGCCGACGATCGGCGAGATGCCGGGGCTGAGGAATTGCTGGGCGGTGATGGGCTTTGGCGGCAACGGCATCACCTATAGCCGCGTCGGCGCCGAGATCGTCCGCGCCGGCCTGACCGGAAAGACCGACCCGGACGCCGAGCTCTACGCCTTCCGGAGCTGATACTGCGCCAGCATTGCCCGGGCGCCGCGATGCTGGGCATGGCAGATCGCCACCGCCAGCGCATCGGCGGCGTCGGCGCTCCTGGTCTCGGCCTTGGGCAGCAGCACGCGGATCATCGCCTGGACCTGCTTCTTGTCGGCATGACCGACGCCGACCACCGTCTTCTTGACCAGGTTCGCCGCATATTCGGCGACATCGAGCCCAGCCAGCGCCGGTACCACCAGCGCCACGCCGCGGGCCTGGCCGAGCTTCAGCGCCGATTGCGGATCGCGGTTGACGAAGGTCTCCTCCACGGCGACCTCGCCCGGCCCATGCGCGGCGATGACGGCGGCGATGCCGTCATGCAATTGCCGCAGCCGCTCGGCCAGCGAGCATTTCTGGTCGCTCTCGACGACGCCGCAGGCGACGAAGGCGAGCTTGGTGCCTTCGCTGACGACGACGCCCCAGCCGGTCTTGCGCAGGCCGGGATCGAGGCCGAGGATGCGAATCGGATTCATCGCGGCAGGTTAGAGCACGTTCCGATCAGGTTGCACCGCGAGCTGATCGGTAAAACGTTCTCTATCTTAAAGTGAGCCCAGCCTCGCGCGGTGGAACCGCGCCGAGCGATCGATGCTTAGCGCTCATCGGTGCCATCACCGCAACGGGGGTTGATCGCGGCGCTGCATAAGGTGAGGTGAGCGCTTCGCCACCGCGCCCGAGGCCATGCTCGAACTCATCGCCCCCTTCTTCCCCGGCCTCACCACCTCGGGCATCGCCACGCTGCTCTTCGCCACCTTTCTCGGCGGGCTGGTGCGCGGCTTCACCGGCTTCGGCTTCGCCATGGTCTTCATGCCGCTCGCCTCGATCGTGCTGGGCCCGGTCGCAGCGCTCGGCCTGATCTGGGTGATCGACGTGCCCTTCGCCCTGCCGCTGGCGGCGCGCTCGGCCAAGCGGGCCGAATGGCGCGAGGTCGTCCCGCTGCTGGTCGCGGCGACGCTGACCCTGCCGCTGGGCCTGGCCCTTTTGGTCTGGCTCGACCAGACGACGATGCGCTGGCTGCTGACCTCGCTCGTGCTCGGCACGGTGGCGCTGCTGGCCTCCGGCTGGCGCTATCACGGCCGGCCGGGCATTCCGCTTTCGCTCGGCGTCGGCGCCCTTTCCGGACTTTGCAACGGGCTCGCCAGCATCGGCGGCATGCCGCTCGCCGTCTTCTGGCTCGGAGCCCAGCGCAATGACCGTCATAAGACGCGCGCCAACATGCAGACCTATTTCGGCCTGGGCACCATCGTCAGCGGTACCATTCTCTGGATCAAGGGCATCATCAATGCCGCTGGCCTGCTGATGGCGCTGCCGCTCTTCCTGATCTATGGCGCCGGCCTCTGGATCGGCACCCACGCCTTCGGTCTGGCCTCCGACCAGACCTTCCGGCGTATCGCCTATCTCGTGATCTTCCTGAGCGCGATCGCCGGCCTGCCGCTCTGGGATCCGCTGTTCGGGCGATAATGCGCCACAGCCGTCATGCTCGCCGTTGTGGCGAGCATCCACGTCTTGGCCACCGCCCTTCGCAGAGGAAGACGTGGATGGTCGGGACAAGCCCGACCATGACCTAATCCGACTGTCCGGCCTCAGGCGCTGAGCTTGGCCATCACCTCGTCGGCGATCTCGAAATTGGCGAAGACGTTCTGGACGTCGTCGTCATTGTCGAGCGCCTCCATCAGCCGCATCATCGAGGCCGCCTTCTCCTCGTCGAGCGGGGCCGTCGTCGTCGGCCGCCAGACCGGCTTGGCCGAGGCAGGCGCGCCGAGCGAGGCTTCGAGCGCCTTGGAGACCTCGTTGAGCGCGTCGAAGGCGCACAGGATGGTGTGGCCGTTCTCGTCGCTGATCACGTCGTCGGCGCCGGCCTCGATCGCCGCCTCCATCACCTTGTCGGCATCGCCGACTTCGGCCGGATAGCTGACCTCGCCGACCCGGTTGAACATGAACGAGACCGAGTTGCTCTCGCCCATCGCGCCGCCGGACTTGGTGAAATAGGAGCGCACCGCCGAGGCCGTGCGGTTGCGGTTGTCGGTCAGCGCCTCGACGATGACCGCAGCCCCGCCGGGGCCGTAGCCCTCGTAACGGACCTCGTCATAGTTCTCGCCCTCGCCGCCGAGCGCCTTCTTGATCGCCCGCTCGATGTTGTCCTTGGGCATGTTCTCGGCCCGCGCCGCCAGCACGGCCATGCGCAGGCGCGGATTCATGTTCGGATCGGGCATGCCCATCTTGGCGGCGACGGTGATTTCGCGGGCCAGCTTCGAGAACAGCTTGGAACGCACCGCGTCCTGCTTGCCCTTGCGGTGCATGATGTTCTTGAACTGGGAATGCCCGGCCATGGCTTGGTCGCCTCCGCTCTGATCGCTTTTCCTGCCCGCCGGTGCGCGCAGGCGCGCGTTATAGTCAGCCGCATCGGCCCGAAGCAAGCACAGACGGAGGTTTCTCGCCAGGATATCGCAGTGGCAGGCCGTGCTTAAGCCTTTGTTTTCGAACTGCTCGCAATGTCGCGGAAAGCCCGTCCTTCCAGTTCCGAGACCATACGAAGTTGCGCATGAGCAACGCCATCACCGAGCACGACGCCCGTCTGCGCACCTTCCGCATCGACAGCTACGACCTTGCCCTGCTGCGTCGGCAGCGCGACTTCGCAGAGGCACGCCTGCCCGGCCTGCTGCTCGAATTGCATGGCAGCTTCGAGGCCTGGCCGGAGATCCAGCAGGCCATGCAGCAGCCGGAGGTCCACGCGCTGCGCCTCGCGCACTGGGTCAAGTTGATCTCGGGCGAGCTCGACAACGGCTTCGTCGAATCGGCCCATGCGCTGGCCAGCGCCTTTCACGACCATGGCGTGCCTGCTCATGGCGTCGCCATCTGCCACGCCATCGTCGGCAATGCGATCGGAGCCGAGCTCGGCCTGCTTCGGGTGGGCCTTGGCAGGCTCCGCTTCTGGCAACGCAACGAGCTCAACCGGCGGATCGCCCTGCGCGCCGCCCTGCAGAAGGCCATACAGTTCGATCTCGAGCTGCTGCTCGAGACCTACACCCATGTCCAGAAGCAGAGCCGCGAGCGCAGCCAGGCCGAGATCGCCGCCTTCGAGGTCACGGTTCGCGACGTGGTGGCTTCGGTCGGCGGCAGCGCCCGCGTGATCGAGGGGCTGGCGCGCACCATGAACGACACCGTCCAGGAAACCGGCATGCAGGCGCTCGCGGCAGCCAGCGCCTCCGATGCGGCTTCCGAGAATGTCCGCAACGTCGCCAACGCGGCTGAGGAACTCTCGATCTCGCTGAGCCACATCGCCGCGGAGATCACTGGCGCCACCGCCAAGACGCATGACGCCAGCGCCGCGGCCCGCACCACGGAGGTCATCGTCAAGAGCCTGGCGCAGTCGGCCGAGACCATCGGCTCGGTCGTCGACCTGATCCGGGCCATCGCCAGCCAGACCTCGATGCTGGCGCTCAATGCGACCATCGAGGCAGCCCGCGCCGGCGAGGCCGGGCGCGGCTTTGCCGTCGTCGCCCAGGAGGTCAAGCAGCTCTCCGAGCGCACCGGCAAGGCGACCGATGAGATCGCCGCCCAGGTCCCAACGATGCAGGCCCGCAGCCGCGAGGCCATCGTCGCGATCGAGAGCATCGCCCGCTTCGTCTCCGGCATGGACCAGACGACGCTGACCATCGCCGGCACCATCGAGCAGCAGCGCGCCGCGACCGAGGAGATCGCGCGCAGCGTCAGCTTCGCGGCCCAGGGAACCCAGGAGGTCGCCGAAACCATCGGCTCGGTCAACGAATCGGCCCAGGCCGCCGGCGCCAGCGTCGGCAACGTGCTCGGCGTGGCGGAGTCACTGACCCGCCAGGCCGCAGTCCTTGCCGATGCCTTCGAAAATCTGACCCGCCGCAACCGCGCTGCCTGAGAACGGCGCCGACCGGCCGGCATGTCACGGCTCTGTCAACCTGCCTGGCTAATTTCAACCTGTTCCAATCAGGAGCTGGCGCAGGGCATGGAGAGCCGGTGATGGGCGAAGATCCCCAATTTGAATCGACCTTCGGCGCGAGCCTGCTCGAGCACGAGGATGCCGCGCCGCAGAATACCTCCGACAATCCGACCATGGGCGAGCTGATCGGCCAGCGCTTCTCGCGTCGCGGCCTGCTCAAGGGGGCGCTCGCCGTCTCGGCGATCTCGGCGACGGTCGGGACCGCCGCGCTGGCGACCGCGAGCCAGGCGGAAGCCCGTGGCAGCGAGGGATCGGCCTTCGCCTTCACCGAAGTCGAGGCCGGCGTCGACGCCGACCACCATGTCGCCGAGGGCTACGACGCCGATGTCCTGCTGCGCTGGGGCGACCCGCTCTTCCCCGATGCGCCGGAGTTCGACCCGGCGAAGCAGACGCCCGAGGCGCAGGCCAGGCAGTTCGGCTACAATAACGACTTCGTCGGCTATCTGCCGCTGCCGGGCGCGGCCGACCCGTCCGCCCATGGCGTGCTCTTCGTCAACCACGAATACACCAACCCGCATCTGATGTTCCCCGGCGTCGTCGAGATCAAGGACGGCAAGCCGGTGCTGAAGAACGCCACTCCCGCGCGTTACGCCATCGAGGCGATGGCACATGGCGCGACCGTCGCCGAGATCCGCAAGACCAACGGCAAATGGGCGCTGGTGCGGGATTCCAAGCTCAATCGCCGCATCACCGTCGCAACCGAGATGCAGCTTTCGGGTCCCGTCGCCGGAACCGACCGCGTCAGGACCGGCACCGATGCGAGCGGCCGCAAGGTCTTCGGCACGCTGAACAACTGCTCGGGCGCGATGACGCCCTGGGGCACCTTCGTCTCCGGCGAGGAGAACTTCCACGGCTACTTCTCCGGCAAGCTGCCGGACGGCCACCGCGAGGAGGCCAACTACAAGCGTCTCGCCATTCCCTCCTCGCCCTATGCCTGGGGCCGCTTCGAGGAACGCTTCGATCTCGCCAAGGAGCCGAACGAGGCCAACCGCTTCGGCTGGGTCATCGAGGTCGATCCGTTCGAGCCGAACTCGGTGCCGAAGAAGCGCACCGCGCTCGGCCGCTTCAAGCATGAGGGCGCCGACAGCATCGTCGCCAGGGACGGTCGCGTCGTGGTCTATCTCGGCGACGACGAGCGCTTCGACTACGTCTACAAATTCGTCACCGCCGGCCGTTTCGACCCGGCGAACCGCGCGGCGAACCTGGACCTGCTCGATTCAGGGATCCTCTACGTCGCGAAGTTCGCCGCCGACGGCACGGTCGAATGGCTGCCGCTCGTCCAGGGACAAGGTCCCCTCACCGCCGCCAACGGCTTCGCCAGCCAGGCCGACGTGCTGATCGAGCCCCGCCGCGCCGGCGACCTGCTCGGCGCGACCAAGATGGACCGGCCGGAGGACATCACGCCCAACGGCGTCAACGGCCGCGTCTATGTGATGCTGACCAATAATACGAGCCGCAAGGAAGACCAGGTCGACGCCGCCAATCCGCGCGCCAAGAACGCCTTCGGCCACATCATCGAGATCATCGAGGATAACGGCGACTTCACCGCGACGAAGGGCAAGTGGGAGATCCTGCTGAAATGCGGCGACCCGTCGGTCGCCGCGGTCGGCGCGAGCTTCTCGACCGAGACCAGCAAGAATGGCTGGTTCGGCATGCCCGACAACGCCGTGGTCGATTCGGCCGGGCGTCTCTGGGTCTCGACCGACGGCAACGGCTTCCCCGAGACCGGCCGCACCGACGGGCTCTGGGCGGTCGATACCGAGGGCGAGGCGCGCCGCACCTCGAAGCTGTTCTACCGCGTGCCGCACGGCGCCGAGCTCTGCGGCCCCTGCTTCACCCCTGACGACACCACCGCCTTCGTCGCGGTCCAGCACCCCGGCGACGACGGCCCGGACTGGCCGGCATTCGGCCGTCGTTCCTATTACGAGGACCTCTCGACCCGCTGGCCCGACTTCAAGCCGGACATGCCGGTGCGTCCCTCGGTGGTGGCGATCACCAAGAAGGGTGGCGGCAAGATCGGGGTGTGAGGCGGCATGGAAGCCGTCATGGCCGGGCTCGACCCGGCCATCCCCTGAAAATGGAAACGCCCGGCAAAGCGCCGGGCGTTTGTCATTCTCTGAAACTCGGCGCTTCGTCATGCTCGCCCTTGTGGCGAGCATCCACGTCCTGACCACTGCCCCGTCTAACGAAGACATGGATGGTCGGGACAAGCCCGACCATGACGGCTCACAAGCCGTACAGCCCTCTCAAGCCGCCTTCTTCGCGCCGAAGGTCGGGTCGAGCTCGCCCTTGGCATAGCGCTTGGCCATGTCCGCCAGCGTGATGACGCGCTTGATCTTCGAGGCCTGGCCGGCGGTGTTGAACTCCTCGAGCCGCTTCTTGCAGAGCGCGGTCATGGCTTCCATGGCCGGCTTCAGATATTTGCGCGGGTCGAACTCGCCGGGGTTCTCGGAGAGGATCTTGCGGATCTGGCCGGTCATCGCCATCCGGTTGTCGGTGTCGATGTTGATCTTGCGCACGCCGTGCTTGATGCCGCGCTGGATCTCCTCGACCGGCACGCCCCAGGTCTGGGGCATCTTGCCGCCATACTGGTTGATGACGTCCTGCAGGTCCTGCGGCACCGAGGAGGAACCGTGCATGACGAGGTGCATGTTCGGCAGCTTCTTGTGGATCTCCTCGATGACATGCATCGCGAGGATCGCGCCGTCGGGCTTGCGCGTGAACTTGTAGGCGCCGTGCGAGGTGCCCATGGCGATGGCGAGCGCATCGACCTTGGTCTCGGCGACGAACTTCACCGCTTCGTCCGGATTGGTCAGCAGCTGCTCGTGGGAGAGCTTGCCCTCGAAGCCGTGGCCGTCTTCCTTTTCACCCTCGCCTGATTCCAGCGAGCCGAGCACACCGAGCTCGCCTTCGACCGAGATGCCGCCGAGATGGGCCATGTCGGTGACGGTCTTGGTCACGCCGACATTGTAGTCCCAGTCGCCCGGGGTCTTGCCGTCGGCCTTGAGCGAGCCGTCCATCATCACCGAGGTGAAGCCGGCCTGGATCGCGGTCATGCAGGTCGCCGGCTCGTTGCCATGGTCGAGATGCACGCAGACCGGGATATGCGGGTAGATCTCGGTGACCGCGTCCATCATGTGCTTCAGCATGATGTCGTTGGCGTAGCTGCGGGCGCCGCGCGAGGCCTGGATGATCACCGGCGCGTCAGTCGCATCCGCCGCAGCCATGATCGCGAGCGCCTGCTCCATATTGTTGATGTTGAAGGCCGGAACGCCGTAGTCGTTCTCGGCGGCATGATCGAGCAATTGGCGAAGCGTGATGCGGGCCACGATGATCCTCCGGTTGGGCTCTGCTTTATCCGGAGGGTTTAGAATCGAACTGTGGCGGACGCAAAGCGAAACCGGCCCAAAAAGTGAATGCGGTCAGCGTCCGCGCGCTTCCAGGACCCGGACGCGCTCCTCGATCGCAGCGACCTGTTCGGCAAAGTCGCCCGTAACGGCTTTGGCCATGACGAGCAAACCGGCCGTGTCGCGGCGTTGCTTGCGAACGAGGTCGCCCAATTCATCGAAGCGCTTATCGACGGCATCGAAACGCCTGTCGTGGTCAGCCAGCTTCGCCTGAATCGACTTCAGGATCTCGTACATCGCCGTCTGCACGTTCTCGCTCATGCACGAGAACATAGCAGAAACATCGCATTCTGCAACCGCAGGCTGCGCCGCCGCTCACCCCTTCCGCAACGCCTCGACGCCCGGCAGCGGCTTGCCTTCCATCCATTCGAGGAAGGCGCCGCCCGCGGTCGAGACATAGGTCAGGTCCTCGGCCACGCCGGCATGGTTCATCGCCGCAACGGTGTCGCCGCCACCGGCGACCGCGACGAGCCTGCCGGTCTTGGCGCGCTGGGCGACGGCCTTGGCGACCGTGACGGTCGCCGTATCGAACGGCGGCAGTTCGAAGGCACCGAACGGGCCGTTCCAGACCACGGTCTTGACCTTGTCGAGCCGGAGCACGACCTCGGCGACGCTGAGCGGGCCGGCATCGAGGATCATCTCGTCATCGGCGACCTCGCCGACCGGCACGACGCGATAGCCGGGATGGGCCTTGAATTCGCGCGCGGCGAGGGCATCGACCGGCAGCAGGATCTCGCAGCCGGCCGCCTTGGCCTTCTCCTCGATCTCGCGGGCGATGGCGACGAGATCATGCTCGCAGAGCGACTTGCCGACATTGACGCCGCGCGCCGCCAGGAAGGTGTTGGCCATGCCGCCACCGATGGCCAGGATATCGACCTTCTTCACGAGATTGCCGAGCAGTTCGAGCTTGGTCGAGACCTTGGCGCCGCCGACGATCGCCAGCACCGGCCGCGCCGGGCTGTCGAGCCCGGCCGAGAGCGCCTCGAGTTCAGCCTGCATGGTCCGGCCGGCATAGGCCGGCAGCACATGCGCCAGCCCCTCTGTCGAGGCATGCGCCCGGTGCGCGGCGGAAAAGGCGTCGTTGACATAGAGGTCGCCATTGGCGGCGAGCGCCCTGACGAACTCCGGATCGTTCTTCTCGTCGCCGACATGGAAGCGGGTGTTCTCGAGCAGCAGCACCTCGCCGTTCTTCGCCGCCGCGACCGCCCTGGCGACATCCTCGCCGATGCAATCGTCAACGAAGGTCACGGGCTGGCCGAGCGCATGGGCGAGCGCCGGCACCACCTGCCGCAGGCTGTTCTTGTCGTCGCGGCCCTTGGGGCGGCCAAAATGCGCCAGCAGGACGACCTTGCCGCCCTTCTCCGAGATTTCGCGAATGGTCGGCAGCACCCGCTCGATCCGGGTCGCATCGCTGACCTTGCCGTCTTCCATCGGCACGTTGAGGTCGACGCGGACGAGAACGCGCTTTCCGGCAAGGTCGGCGTCGTCGAGGGTGCGGAAAGCAGGCATCGCGGTCTCTTCCGAAATCAGGGCCTGGGCAGCGTCAGCGCGGCAGGATCGGCGGCAGGATGCCGGGGAATCCATGCTTCAGCACGATCACGGTGAGGATCACCGTCAGGATCGCGGTCACGATGCCGGTCAGCATCAGCGCGCCGAAGCGCGGCGTCGCGTTGACGCGCTGGCGGAGCGCGGAGAGCTCCTCGCGCAGCCCGGCGAAATCCATGGTGCCGGCAGCGAGGTCGACCTTCTGGGCGCTGCGCTCCAGCGAGGCCTCGGCGCGCGTCAGCACCGCCTCGTAGCGCGCGAATTTCTCCTCGATCCGGGCCGCCTTCTCCTCGATGCGCGAGAGCTGGTCGAGCTTGCGCG
The DNA here is from genome assembly GCA_036676315.1 of Bradyrhizobiaceae bacterium. Classification (GTDB taxonomy): domain Bacteria; phylum Pseudomonadota; class Alphaproteobacteria; order Rhizobiales; family Beijerinckiaceae; genus Allobosea. The sequence goes on along the minus strand of JAKFDB010000144.1, from coordinate 14,432 downwards.
GATCGCTGGCGACGATGGGCTCGGCAACCTTGGCCTCGACCGCACGGGCGGCCGCAGCCTCCGCCATGGTCGGGGCGGGCGGAATGATCGCCTCGGGAGCGGGCGACGGGTTCGCGACGGTCGGCTCGATTTTGTTCATGCGTTCTGGCTTTCCCGTTCGTGAAAGTTGGATGGCCGCGCCGGGCGCGGCCATCCATGGGCCTGGCAGCCTCAGATCAGCTTCGCCATGGCGACGGCGGTGTCGCTCATCCGGTTCGAGAAGCCCCACTCATTGTCGTACCAGGTGAGGATGCGGACGAACTTCTCGTCCATCACCTTGGTCTGGTCGAGGGCGAAGGTCGACGAAGCCGGATCGTGGTTGAAGTCCATCGAGACGTTCGGCTGATCGGTGACGGCGAGGATGCCCTTCAGCGGCCCGCGCTTGCTGGCCTTCAGGATCGCCTCGTTGATCTTCTCGACCGTGGTCTTGCGCTTCGACATGAACTTGAAGTCGACGACCGAGACGTTCGGCGTCGGCACGCGGATCGAGGTGCCGTCGAGACGGCCCTTCAGCTCGGGGATGACGAGGCCGATCGCCTTGGCGGCGCCGGTCGAGGTCGGGATCATCGAGAGCGCCGCGGCGCGGCCGCGATAGAGATCCTTGTGCATGGTGTCGAGCGTCGGCTGGTCGCCGGTATAGGCATGGATCGTGGTCATGAAGCCCTTGTCGATGCCGACCGCATCCTGCAGCACGCGGACGACCGGTGCCAGGCAGTTCGTGGTGCACGAGGCGTTGGAGACGACGAGATGGTCGCTGGTCAGCGCGCCATGGTTGACGCCGTAGACCACGGTGAGATCGGCGCCGTCGCAGGGGGCCGAGACCAGCACGCGCTTGGCGCCGGCGGCGAGATGGGCGGCGGCCTTCTCGCGGGTGGTGAAGATGCCGGTGCATTCGAACGCGATGTCGACGCCGAGCGCCTTGTGCGGCAGGTCCTTGGGGTCGCGCACGGCGGTGACCTTGATCGGCCCGCGGCCGACATCGATCGTGTCGCCGGAGACGGTCACGGTGCCGGGGAAGCGGCCATGCACCGAATCGAAGCGGAAGAGATGGGCATTGGTCTCGACCGGGCCGAGATCGTTGATCGCGACGACCTCGATGTCCTTGCGCTTCGACTCGATGATCGCACGCAGGACGTTGCGCCCGATGCGGCCGAAACCGTTGATCGCCACCTTGACCGTCATCTCAATCCTCTCCTTCGCCGTTCGGCGGCGCAGCCAGCGCCATTAGTGCGGGCAAATCGGCCAAACCATGGCGGATGCATGGTTCGGCCGCAGAAACTCAGGCGTTATGGCGCTTGAACGCGGCTTCCGCCACTGCTTCCGGCGTAATGCCGAAATGCGCGTAGACCTGCTTGTAGGGGCCGCTGGCGCCGAAGGAAGACATCCCGACGAAGCCGCCATCCGAGCCGACCACCGCGTCCCAGCCGAAGCGGACCGCCGCCTCGACGGCGATCTTCACCGGCGCCTCGCCGATGATCGCGGCCTTCGCCGCCTCGTCCTGCTCGAGCAGCAGCTCGAGCGACGGCACCGAGACGACGCGGGCGCGAACGCCCTTCTCGGCCAGCAGCTTGCGCGCCGCGACGGCGATCTCGACTTCCGAGCCCGAGGCGAACAGCGAGACCTGCGCCTTGCCGCCCTCGGCCGCCAGCAGCTCGTAGCCGCCCGTGGCCGAGCGGTTCGTCGCCGTGCCGTCCTGGCGCAGCGGCGCGAGGTTCTGGCGCGACAGCGCCAGCACGGTCGGGCCGTCGGTGCGCTCGAGCGCGATCTGCCAGGCTTCGGCGGTCTCGATCGCGTCGGCCGGGCGCAGCACGCGCATGTTCGGCATGGCGCGCAGCGAGGCGAGATGCTCGACCGGCTGGTGCGTCGGCCCGTCCTCGCCGAGGCCGATCGAATCATGGGTCATGACGTAGACGACCGGCAGGCCCATCAGGGCCGCGAGCCGCATCGAGGGCCGTGCATAGTCGGCGAAGACCAGGAAGGTGCCGCCGGCGGTGCGGAAGCCGCCATGCAGGGTGATGCCGTTCATCGCCGCCGCCATGGCGTGCTCGCGGATGCCGTAGCGGATATAGCGGCCCTTCGGCGTCTTCGGCGTGAAGTCCTCGAGGCCCTTGGCCTTGGTGTTGTTCGACGGTGTCAGGTCGGCCGAGCCGGAGACCAGCTCCGGCATTACCGGCACGATCGCGTCGAGCGCCAGCTCCGAGGCCTTGCGGGTGGCGACCGCCTGCGGATTGGCGGCGAGCGCCTTCTTGTGGGCGACGATCGCCTTGCCGAGCTTGGCCGGCGGGGTCAGGCCGAGGCGGCGCTCGAACTCGCCGCGCTTGCGCTCGGAGAGGCCGGCGAGCAGGCCCTGCCAATCCTTGTGCGCCGCGGCGCCGGCGGCACCGAAGCCGCGCCAGGCCTTGAGCACATCGGCAGCGACCTCGAACGGGCCGCCGGTGATGCCGAGCGCCTTCTTGGCGGCGGCGAGCTCCTCGGCGCCGAGCGGCTCGCCATGGGCCTTGGAGGTGCCGGCCTTTTTCGGCGCGCCGAAGCCGATCACCGTCTTGCAGGCGATCATCGTCGGCTTGTTCGACTTCTGGGCGCGGCGGATCGCGGCCTCGATCGCGTCGGGGTCATGCCCGTCGACGCGCTCGGCCTTCCAGCCGCAGGCCTTGAAGCGGGCGACCTGGTCGACCGAATCCGAGATCGAGAGCGGGCCGTCGATCGAGATGCCGTTATCGTCCCAGAGCACGATCAGCTTGCTCAGCTTGTGATGGCCGGCGAGCGCGATCGCCTCCTGGCTGATGCCCTCCATCAGGTCGCCGTCGGAAGCCAGCACATAGGTCTTGTGGTCGACCAGCTTCTTGCCGAATTCGGCGGCGAGCATGCGCTCGGCCATCGCCATGCCGACGGCGGTGGCGAGGCCCTGGCCGAGCGGGCCGGTGGTGGTCTCGACGCCGGTGGTCATGAAGTTCTCGGGGTGGCCCGGCGTCTTCGATTCGAGCTGGCGGAACTTCTTGAGGTCTTCGAGCTCCATGCCGGGCACGCCGGTCAGGTAGAGCAGTGCATAGATCAGCATCGAGCCATGGCCGGCCGAGAGCACGAAACGGTCGCGGTCGGGCCAGCGCGGCGCCGCCGCGTCATACTTCATGATGCGCGAGAACAGCACGGCGGCGACGTCGGCCGCGCCCATCGGCAGGCCGGGATGGCCGGACTTGGCCTGCTCGACGCCATCCATGGCGAGCGAGCGGATGGCGTTGGCGAGCCGCTCATGCTGGGCGCGGTCGATCGCTTGCGTCGTCATAAGGCTCACTCCGGAGTGACGGGACATCCGCTCGCGCGCGGAAATTCAGGCTGGCGAGCGGGAAACGGTTGCAGAAAAAGGCGCGCGTTCGATAGGCCGGGGCCGCGAGCGGTGTCAATTCGACCAGGGCAGGCGATTTCGGCAGCATCCACCGTGCTCGCCCCGGGCGGCGGCTTTCGCGCACTGGACGATTCCTGTGAATCGCCCAACCGTTCAGGGCTTTAGAGACGTTTCCAGGCGAAAGCCGATCTTTCAGGGTGCGGCGACATGCACTAGGCTCGCGAATCGGATGAGCCGGCTTGCTCCGGCCTGAAAAGGAAGAAACGTGGCGTTTCCAGTACTGGATCACGCCTTGTCGCGCCTCGAAGGCGCGCTCGGCCAGCTCGAAGCGGCCGCCCGCCGGCGGCTCGAAGCGGAGCGCGGTCGTGCCAATCTCGAAACCGAGCTGACGCTGATGCAGGACGACCGCGCCCGCCTCGCCGTCGAGCTCGATGGCACCATGGCGAAGCTCGGCCATGTCCAGGGCGCCGCCGAGGAGGTCGACCGGCGGCTCGACAAGGCGATGGCGACTCTGCACGAGATGATCGAGCGCGCCGAAGTGCCAAGGGACGCCGAGAGCTGAGAAAGACAAAGACATGCCGCAGGTGAACGTCACCATTGCCGGCAAGGCCTACCGGATGGCCTGCGGCGAGGGCGAGGAGTCCCATCTCGAGGATCTCGCCCGCTTCTATGACGGCAAGATCGAGGAGATGCGCCAGGCCTTTGGCGAGATCGGCGACATGCGCCTGCATGTCATGGCCGCGCTGATGGTGGCCGACGAGGTCTCCGAACTGAAGAAGAGGCTCGCCAAGCTGGAAGGCCATCTCGACTCGCTGCAAGGCGATGCCGGCTCGGCCGACCAGCGCGCCGGCGAGCTCGAGCAGCGCGCCGCCGCAGCCCTCGAGGCCGCAGCCGAGCGCATCGAGGGCGTGGCGAGGAGCTTGCTGCCGACAGCGGCGGGGTAAGCACTCCCAGCCCGTTGCAATCTGCCACGCCGTCGCGCTTGCCCTTGTGGCGAGCATGATGTGCCGCGCGATGATTTCCCGCCCGCCTTTGCATTTCCTCAATCATGCGAGACTGACGCTCGCAGCTGAACCGAATCGATGAAGGCGGCGACGATGAGCGACAGAGTGCGCGTAGCAATTCTCCTCGGCGGCAAGTCCGCCGAGCACGAGGTCTCGCTCAAATCCGCGGCCAATGTGGTGAAGGCGATCGACAAGGCGAAGTACGACGTCATCCCGATCCTGATCACCAAAGCCGGTCAGTGGCGCGAACTCGAATTGCAGAACGGCGTCCTGCCTGACCCGATCCCGCAGGACGGTGCCGAAATCTGCCTGCTGCCCGGCGGAAGCGGGCGGCTGCTTCGCCTGCAGGACGGGGCCGCGCCACAGCCGCTTGCGAAGATCGACGTGCTCTTCCCGGTCCTGCACGGGCTCAATGGCGAGGACGGTTCGGTCCAGGGGCTCGCGGCGGTCGCGGGCGTCCCGCTCGCCGGCTGCGGCATCCTCGGCTCGGCCAACGCCCTCGACAAGGACATCGCCAAGCGCCTGTTGCGCGAGGCCGGCCTGCCGGTGGCGCGTTCGATCACCTTGCGCCAGGGCGAGGCCCTGTCCTTCGAGGAGGCGAGCGCGGCCCTCGGCCTGCCGCTCTTCGTCAAGCCGGCGCGGCAGGGCTCGTCGGTCGGCGTCAGCAAGGCGACCACGCAGGAGGAGTTCGCCGCCGCCCTGGCCACGGGCTTCGCGCATGACCGCAAGCTGCTCGTCGAGGAATTCATCCAGGGCCGCGAGATCGAATTCAGCGTGCTCGAACAGGCCGGGGGCGAGACCATCGTCTCCCTCCCCGGCGAGATCGTCACCGCGGCGAGCCACGGCTTCTACACCTACGAGGCCAAATATCTCGACGAGAACGGCGCGCGCGTCGTTGTCCCCGCGGATCTGCCGGCCGAGATCACCACGCAGCTCCAGGCGCTGGCCAAACGCGCCTTCGACGCCATGGGCTGCGACGCGATGGCCCGGATCGACTTCTTCCTGCGGCCCGACATGAGCGCGCTGGTCAACGAGATCAACACGATCCCCGGCTTCACCGACATCAGCATGTACCCGAAGGCGCTGGCCGCCAGTGGCATCCCCTATCCCGATCTGATCGACCGGATCATCCGGCACGGACTGGCGCGGGGCGCGTAAGCGACGATCCGGCAACGCCCCCCCTCATCCTCAGTCCCTCATCCTGAGGAGCCATTCCAAAAGGGATGGCGTCTCGAAGGATGCTTCAGGAGACTCCGGAACCATCTGGAGCATCCTTCGAGACGCAGCCTCGCGGCTGCTCCTCAGGATGAGGGCTGTGAATTTTCGAGCGCGCCGGAAAAGACCACCGCGGCACGAAATTCTCGGTGCCTCGCGCCGAACGCGCTGGCGCTTTGCCTGCGTCGGCCCTACATTGGCGTGGCGGGGCTGCCTGGTGCGTGCGAGTAATGTATTCCCGGGCCCATACGACTCCCTAGGGAGCTGTCCCTGACCGGGTCCCTGGACCCGGACACACGGCGCCCACCTACTTTGTAGGTGTCCCGGGATCGAAATCTCCACGGCCAAGGTGGCTCCGCACTCTCCATGACCGACGCCGCCTCCCCCGCCCCCTCCCCCCGCAAGGCTGCGCTGCGTGCCGAGGCCCTGGCCCGGCGCGACGCCCTCGAGCTCGACGACCGCCTGCTCTGGGATGAAGCCATCACCGAGCGGGTGCTGGCGCTGCCCGCCTTCCCGCACGGCCCGGTCTCGGCCTATTGGCCGATGCGCTCGGAGGCCGATCCGCGCCCTGCCCTCGAAGCGTTGCACGCCCGCGGCCTGCCGCTTTGTCTCCCGGCAATCGTCGCCGGGCGCATGCACTTCCGGCGCTGGGCACCCTGGGAGCCGATCGTGCCCGGCGGCTTCGGCACGCTGGTGCCGCAGCCTTCGGAAGCCGAGGTCCGCCCGGCCGTTCTGATCGTGCCACTCGCCGCCTTCGACCGGCGCGGCTACCGCATCGGCTATGGCAAGGGCTATTACGACCGCGCCATCGCCGAATTGGCGCCGCTCGCCACGGTCGGCATCGGCTATGCCGCTCAGGAGATTGCGGCCGTGCCCGACGAGCCGCATGACCGCAGCCTCGACTGGATCGTCACCGAGAACGAAACCATACGCTGCGTTTGACCGGCCCCGTGGTTGATTTGGCGGCGCAATCGCGCCACTGAAGGCGATTGCTGCTGCTACAGAGACCCGACAATGCGTCTACTCTTCCTCGGCGACATCGTCGGGCGCGCCGGCCGCCAGGCCGTGCAGGATCGCCTCCCCGGCCTACGCCAGCGCTGGAATCTCGACTGCGTCGTCATCAATGGCGAGAACGCCGCCGGCGGCTTCGGCATCACCGAGGCGATCTGCGACGAGATTCTCGCTGCGGGCGCCGATGTGATCACGCTCGGCAATCATTCCTGGGACCAGCGCGAGGCGCTGGTCTTCATCGAGCGCCAGCCGCGCCTGATCCGCCCGGCCAACTACCCGCCGGGCACGCCCGGGCGCGGTGCCGCCGTGGTCGAGGCCAGGAACGGCGCCCGCGTGCTCGTCGTCAACGTCATGGGCCGGCTGTTCATGGATCCGCTCGACGATCCCTTCGCGGCGGTCGAGCGCGAGCTTTCCGCCTGCCCGCTGCGTGACGTCGCCGATGCCGTGGTGGTCGACGTGCACGCCGAGGCGACCAGCGAAAAGCTCGCCATGGCCTATTTCCTCGATGGCCGGGCGAGCCTCGTCGTCGGCACCCATACCCATGTCCCGACCGCCGACACCCGCCGCCTGCCGGGCGGCACCGCCTACCAGTCCGATGCCGGCATGTGCGGCGACTATGATTCGATCCTCGGCATGCAGAAGGACGAATCGATCCGCCGTTTCCTGCAGAAGACGCCGGGCTCGCGGCTGGAAGCTGCCCTCGGTCAGGGCACTCTTTCCGGCGTCGCTGTCGAGACCGATGACGTCACCGGCCTCGCCAAGGCCGTCTGGGCAGTGCGGATGGGCCCCGAGCTCGAGCAGGCCTGGCCGACCGCCTGGGATTCGTAAGGGTCCGCCGGTGTCGCAGCTCTTCTCCGCCCTCGTTGCCGTCTTCGTCGGCTATGCGGCCTCGGTCGCGGTCGTGCTCGCGGCCGCGCAGGCGCTCGGTGCGACGCCCGGCCAGACCGTCTCCTGGCTCGCCGGCCTCGCCATCGCCAAGGGGCTCGCCAGCCTCTTCCTGTCCTGGCGGCACCGCATGCCGATCATCTGCGCCTGGTCGACGCCCGGCGCGGCGCTGATTGCCGCCGCGAGCGGCGTCGACATGGCCGCGGCCGTCGGCGCCTTTCTCGCCGCCGCCGCGCTGATGATGGCGACCGCCGCCTTCCGCCCGCTCGGCGCGCTGGTCGAGCGCATCCCGATGAGCATCGCCGCGGCCATGCTCGCCGGCGTGATCTTCCGCTTCGTCGTCGCCGTCTTCGACGAGATGAAGCTGCAGCCGGGCCTGGTGCTGCCCCTGCTCGTCGTCTTCCTCTTGGCGCGGCTGTGGAATCCCTTCCTCGGCGTCATCGCGGCGCTGGTGACGGGCCTCGCGCTCGCCTTCGCCACCGGCACCGCGACGCTGCCGGCCGGGCCTGTCGCGCTGACCCATATCGAGCTGATCGTCCCGCATCTCGACCTGACTGCGATCCTCGGCATCGGCATCCCGCTCTATCTCGTCACCATGGCGGCGCAGAACCTGCCGGGCTTTGCGGTGCTGCGCGCCTCCGGCTACCAGCCGCCGACCGCCTCCTGCCTGTTCGTGACGGGGCTGATGTCCTTCCTGACCGCGCCGACCGGTGCCCACATGGTCAACATGGCGGCGATCAGCGCCTCGATCTGCACCGGCGCCGACACCCATCCCGATCCGAAGGAGCGCTGGAAAGCCGGCATCTGGTACGGCTTCCTCTGGCTCGCCATTGCGGCGACCGCCGGCCTGCTGCTCGCGCTGATCCTCGCCATGCCGAAGGCGCTGATCATCGCCGTCGCCGGGCTCGGCCTCGTCGGCTCGCTGACCGGGGCGCTTGGCCAGGCGATGGGAAGCGACAAGGAGCGCTTCGCCGCGGTCGTCACCTTCGCCGTCGCGGCCTCCAGCCTGTCGCTGTTCGGCGTCGGCTCGGCCTTCTGGAGTCTCGTCGCCGGCCTTGCGGTCTTGACATTGGACCACGCCGCGGGCCGTTTGCGCAGCCGATCATGAGCACACAACCGCCCCGCACCCGCCTGATGCTGGTCACGCCGCCGGTCCTCGACCCCGGCGCGATCTCCTTTCGCCTGATGCAGGCCTTCGCCGGCGGCGATGTCGCAGCCGTGCTGCTGCGGCTTGCGCCGGGCGACGAACGCAGCCTGACCGAGCGCGTCAAGGCCCTCGCTCCGTCCGTGCAGGCGCAGAACGTCGCGCTCGTGGTCGAGGCCTCGGCTTTGGTCGCCAGCCGCGGCGGCGCCGACGGCGTGCATCTGACCGAAGGCATCGAGGCGGTCGCCGAGGCGCGCTCCAGCCTGCGCCAGGAGCGGATCATCGGTGTCGGCGGCCTGCGCTCCCGCCATGACGCGATGGATGCCGGCGAGGCCGGGGTCGACTATGTGATGTTCGGCGAACCGCGCTCCGACGGCTCGCTACCGCCGCTGCCGGCCGTGATCGAGCGCGCCTCCTGGTGGGCCGATATCTTCGAGACGCCCTGCATCGCCTATGCGCCGGACAGCGCTTCGGTGCCGGCGCTGGTCGAGACCGGGGCCGAGTTCCTGGCTCTCGGCGACTGGCTCTTCGCCGAGGATGTCGACATCCGCGCCGAGGTCGGCGCCGCCGACGCGGCGATCGCCGAGCACGCGGCGCGCAAGGGCGGGCGATGAAGCTCCGCCTCGCCCTGCTGGCGCTGGCCGTTACCTTGCCTGCCCAGGCGGCCGAGCCCGATCTCGCTTTCGGCGCCTATCAGGCGGGACATTACCGCCGCGCCCAGACGGAAGCCCTGAAGCGGCTCGAGGCCGACCCGAACGACGCGGCCGCGATGACCCTGCTCGGCGAGATCTACCGCCAGGGCCTCGGCGTGCGCGGCGACCCCGCCGCCGCCGCCGATTGGTACCGGCTTGCCGCCGAGAAGGGCGACGTCAACGCCATCTTCGGCTTCGCCATGGCGACCCTGGAAGGCCAGGGCGCGCCGCGCGATCCGGCCAAGGCTGGCGCGCTGCTCGAAAAGGCCGCCGCCGCGGGCCACCCGGCCGCCAACTACAACCTCGCCCTCGCCCTGCTCGCGACCGGCAAGCCGCAGGACGACAAGCGCGCCCTCGCCTCTCTCGGCATCGCCGCCGAAGCCGGGCTCGGCGACGCGATGCACGCACTCGCCGTGCTGCACAAGATCGGCCGCGGCGTCCCCGCCGATCCGCAGAAGGCGGCGCAATGGATGGCGAAGGCGGCCGCCAGCGGCAATCTCGCCGGCGAGGTCGAATACGCGATCATGCTGTTCAACGGCGACGGCGTCGCCAAGGACGAGCGCGCCGCCTCGCGGCTCTTCATCCGCGCCGCCAACAGGGGCAACGCCATCGCCCAGAACCGGCTGGCCAAGCTCTACCAGTTCGGCCGCACCGTCCCGCCCGACCTCGCCGAGGCCGCCGCCTGGCATCTGGCCGCCCGCGGCCAGGGCCTCGCCGACGCGACGCTCGACGAGCTGCTGGAACGGCTTTCGCCCGAGCAGCTCGCCCGTGTCGCCCGCCTCGCCGCCGACCGGATCGAGGCCACGGCCTTGACGACGCCGAGCCAACCGAGCAAGTGACGACCTGAACAATTGCCGACCGGACTAGCCAAGCCCTCATCCTGAGGAGCCGCGCAGCGGCGTCTCGAAGGATGCTCCAGATGGTTCCGGAGCCTCCTGAAGCATCCTTCGAGACGCGCCTGGGCGCTCCTCAGGATGAGGACTCGGGATCGGTGCCGTCTCGGCGCAACTGCGCCTTCCCCTGCTGCAAGCCGCATGGAAGCGGCACGAGGTAATGATGATCCGTTCCCCGCTGATGACCGTGATGACCGACGCCGTGATGAAGGCGTCCCGTTCGCTGAAGCGTGACTTCGGCGAGGTCGAGAACCTGCAGGTCCTGGCCAAGGGTCCCGGTGACTTCGTCTCCAAGGCCGACCACAAGGCCGAACAGATCTTGCGCGAGGCGCTGGAGAAGGCCCGCCCCGGCTACGGCTTCGTCATGGAGGAGAGCGGCATCGTCGTCGGCACCGACGAGAGCAATCGCTGGCATATCGACCCGCTCGACGGCACCCACAACTTCCTGCGCGGCATCCCGCACTGGAACATCTCGGTTGCCCTGGAGCGCGACAACCAGTTCATCGCCGGGATCGTCTACGACGCCGCCAAGGACGAGCTCTTCGTCGCCGAGAAGGGCAAGGGTGCCTATGTCAACAACCGCCGCATGCGCGTCTCCGGCCGCCGCGAGCCGGCCGACATGCTGATCGGCATGGGCGTGCCGCATATCGGCAAGGGCGGCCACCCGCTCTTCCTCAGGGAACTGGCGGCGGTGATGCCGCGCTTTGCCAATGTCCGGCGCATGGGCTCGGCGGCGCTCGACATCGCCTATGTCGCAGCCGGGCGCATGGACGCCTATTGGGAGCGCGGCCTCAACACCTGGGATTTCGCCGCCGCCGCCGTGATGGTCCGCGAGGCCGGCGGCACCTTCGGCACGCTCGACGGCAAGCAGCCGACCAGCGCCAAGGATATCATCTGCGGCAACGAAGCGGGCGAGCCGGCTTTGCGGGCCGCACTCAAAACCGTGGTCTGAAGCAGGCCATGCCGCTTTCGCGCTTGATCCCGGCGTGGCGGGAGGCGACATTGTCCAGCGCGGAGAAACCGGATCGGAATACCACGCATGGCCAGTGACGAAGCGGCCCAGGAGGCCGTGGCGCGGGAGAATGCGGCTGCGGCGCCGATGTCCGCGACGCATTCCGAAACGCTCCGCTTCTCGCGGCCCTTGCGCTATTTCATCCGCGCGCTGGTCTTCCTGGCGCTGATCGGCTTCCTGATCTTCATCCTCCACGGCGGGCTGAGCTCCGCTTTCATGACCAATCCGGGCCTGAACGGCCTGATCGTCGGCGCGCTCGCGGTCGGCGTGCTGATCGCGCTGCGCGAGCTCTGGCGCGTCGACAGCGAGGCCCGCGCCGCGACCCGGCTCGCCGCCAACCCGGCCGATGCCGCCATTCGCCGCTCGCAGGTGATCAGCCCGCTCGCCGCGGTCCTGCCGGCGCTGCAGCGGCGCAACCTCGCCTCCGACCAGGCCGCGAGCCTGGTCGAATCGATCGCGGTCCGGCTCGACGACGGCCGCGAGGTCCTGCGTTATCTCGCCGGCCTGCTCGTCTTCCTCGGCCTGCTCGGCACCTTCTGGGGCCTGCTCGACACCGTTTCTTCGGTCGGCAACGTCATCAAGACCCTGCGCACCGGCGCCGAGGCCGCCGTGCTGTTCGACGAACTCAAGGCCGGCCTCGCCGCGCCGCTCGCCGGCATGGGCCTGTCCTTCTCGTCCTCGCTCTTCGGCATCGCCGGCTCGCTGGTCCTCGGCTTTCTCGAGCTCCAGGTGGCGCAGGCCCAGCGCCGCTTCCGCAACGAGATCGAGGGCTATCTCGGCGCCAGCACTGCCGCGAGCGCCGCCGCCAGCCTCGACGGCCTCGGCGAACGCTTCGACAAGCTCCATGCCGCGATTCAGGACGGCGCCAACAGCCGCGCCGCGGCGCAGGCCATGGCCAATCTCGCCGAGGGCATCCAGGGCCTGGTCCAGCACATGCGCTCCGAGCAGCAATTGATCCGTGACTGGGTCGAGGCGCAGGCGGCGCGCGAAAAGGATCTGAAGCGCCTGATCGAGCGGCTCGCCGCCGACAATGTGATGGAGCCATGATCGCGCCATGCCCCGCTGGTGGAATTTTGGCCCTTGCCCCGACGCCGGTCATCCCCGACGGAGCGCAGCGGAGATCCGGGATCCATGCCTGAGCCTTCCGGGCAAGGGTTCAGGCATGGATCCCGGGTCGACCTCCGGTCGCCCGGGATGACCGCGCAGAAGAGGAACAACTGAGCCAATGGCCCTGTCCCGCGCCCACCGCCGCGAAGACGTCAATTTCTGGCCGGGCTTCGTCGACGCGCTCTCGACGATGCTGATCGGCATCGTCTTCCTGCTCTCGGTCTTCGTCCTCGGTCAGTTCTTCCTGTCGCAGGAAATCTCCGGCAAGGACACGGTGCTCGACCGGCTGAACCGCCAGCTCTCCGAGCTCACCGACCTGCTGGCGCTCGAGCGTGCCGCCGGCAAGGAGGCCAAGGATTCGCTGGCCCTGCTGCAATCCACCCTGACCACCGAGCAGGCCGAGCGCAGCCGCGTCCAGGGCATGCTCGACAGCGTCAACGGCAGCGCTCCCGCCCAGCTCGCCGAGAGCCAGAAGGCGCTGGAGGCCGAGAAACAGCTATCGGCGCGGGCGCAGACCACCATCGAGATGGTCAACCAGCAGATCCTCGCCATGCGCCGCCAGCTCGCGGCGCTCGAGGAGGCGATCGGTGCCGCCGAGGCCAAGGACAAGGAATCGCAGACGCGCATCGCCGAGCTCGGCTCGCGCCTCAACGTCGCGCTGGCCCAGCGCGTCCAGGAGCTGGCGCGCTACCGTTCCGACTTCTTCGGCCGCCTGCGCCAGGTGCTCGGCACCAGGCCCGACATCCGCGTCGTCGGCGACCGCTTCGTCTTCCAGTCGGAGGTCTTCTTCGACGCCGGCCAGGCGGTGCTGAAGCCGGAGGGGCGCGTCGAGCTCGACAAGCTCGGCGCGATCATCGCCGATCTCGGCCGCGAGATGCCGCCGGACATCCCCTGGATCCTGCGCGTCGACGGCCATACCGACAACCGGCCGATCCGCTCGGCCCAGTTCCCCTCGAACTGGAACCTCTCGACGGCGCGCGCCGTCGCCGTGGTCGAGTACCTGGTCACCAAGGGCATCCCGGCCGACCGCATCGCTGCCACCGGCTTCGGCGAGTTCCAGCCGCTCGACGTCGCCAACAACGACGAGGCCTGGCGCCGCAACCGCAGGATCGAATTCAAGATCACCGAGCGGTGACCGGCTGGCCCCGGCCCGTGAGGCGGCGCGCCGGCCAGGCTCCACAAGCGGAAGTTGGCGCATTGCCCAAGAGCGGACGTTCGCATGCCCTCGGACGGCGCCTGGTGGCGCGCCCTTTTGAACGCGGTGCCGCTCATCTTGGCTCAAGCGGTTAGTTGGCGGTTGGTGGCGCGAGGCGAAACGCGCTTAGCCGAGCCGCGATTGCTCGCGGAACTGGCGCGGCGTGACGCCTGTCATCCGGCGGAAGGCGCGGCTGAAATGCGCCGGGTCGGTGTAGCCGGAGGAAAAGGCGACGTCGATGATCCGGCACTCGGTGTCTTGCAGCAGCCGGCTCGCATGCTCGTAGCGGACCGTGTCGAGGATGTCGGAATAGGACAGGCCGACATGGGCGAGCTTGCGTTGCAGCGTTCGCGCGCCGACGCCTGCGATCTCGGCAACGTCGGCGAGAGCCGTTTTTCCCTCGTCGAGATAGGCCGGCAGCATCAGCTTGAGCAGTTCGACGATGTCGTAGGCGCAAGCGCCGTCCTCGTTCTCGCGCGGCGGCGCAAACGCGGCGGGCATACGGTTGGGGAGGCCGAGCAGCGTGATCGGCAGGCTGATCCAGGCGGCATGCTGGCCCGACAGGAACCGCACATTCGGCCAAAAGGATCGCGTCGCCGGGCTCGGCGCATAGGACGCTTCGAAGGCGATCGCCGTCGGCATCCAGCCCGGCCCGGCGAATTGCCGGACGATGTGGATCGGGAAGATGTTCTGGATCCATTGCGCGTATTTCAGATGCAGGTGCCCTTGCCCGGCGAGCCGGCTGCAGACCCGCACATGATCGGCGTCCTGTTCGATCCACATGCTCAGAATGGTGTCTTCCCGCGACGCCCAATGGCAGGCGTGCCGGAGCGCGACGAGCAGCGTCGGGGAATGCGCGATCAGGGCCCGGGTCTTTTCCCGCATATGGGAG
>JAKFDB010000143.1:0-29250 GCA_036676315.1 Bradyrhizobiaceae bacterium | reverse complement strand
ATGCACGAATTCGGCTGGAAGGCCGGCGACTACGACCTGCTCGCTGCCGGCAGCCTTGCCGGCCACATCATCGAGTGCGGCGCCCAGGCCACCGGCGGGCTGCACACGGACTGGGACAAGGTGCCGGACTGGGCGAACATCGGCTACCCGGTCATCGAATGCGAGGCCGACGGCAGCTTCGCTGTGACCAAGCCGGCCGGCACCGGCGGCCTGATCGCCGTTGCCGCGGTCGCCGAGCAGATGCTCTACGAAATCGGCGATCCCGGCGCGTACATCCTGCCGGACGTGGTGTGCGACTTCCGCAACGTGAAGATGACCCAGCAGGGCCCCGACCGGGTCCGGGTCAGCGGCGCGCGGGGCTACGCGCCGACCTTCGCCAGCACGTCGGCTCGCAGGAAGCGCTCGATGAACAGCATGAACAGCACCGAGGGCACCAGCAGGATCAGCGCCGTGATCGAGGCGACCTGGTAGTTGCCGCCCATTGCCGCATTGTAGAGCAGCAGCGGCAGGGTCGTGACCTGCGGCACGCCGACGAAGAAGGTGCCGGTGAACTCGTCCAGCGATTCCAGGAAGACGAAGATGCCGCTGGCGATGATGCCGGGCATCGCCAGCGGCAGCGTCACCGTGGCGAAGGTCCGCAATGGCGAGGCGCCAATATTGCGGGCGGCAAGCTCGAGATCCTTGTCGACGGCGGCAAAGGCCGCAGCCGCGATCCAGACTGAATAGACCAGCCCGTGGGCCGCATGGACCAGCACGACGGCCAGCACCGTGCCGTTGATGCCGAGCTGGTAGAAGATCCGCGCCACGTTGATGTAGATCGCGACCGACGGAAACGCCTGCGGCAGCAGGAAGAGCACCATGAACAGCGCCCGCGCCGGCAGCTTCAGCCGCGCCAGCGCATAGCCGGCCGGGATCGACAGCGCGAGCGCGACGATGACGGTCAGTACCGCGATCCAGACGCTGGTGCCGAGCGAGGCCATGGCGTCGCCGGTCGGGCGGAAGACCTGCTCCCAATAGCGCGTGCCATAGGTCACCGGCAGCTTGTGGGGCGTGTACCAGCGCTCCGCCACCGACCAGAGCGCCAGATTGGCGAGCGGGCCGATCAGCACGAAGGCGAAGGCGGTCAGCACCGCCGCCGCAAGGGTCGCCCTGAGGGCCGAGGCGAGCCGGATCATGGCGCGCCCTCCTTCGCCATGCCGCGTTTGAGATAGATGATCGCCGCACCGGCGCTGATCAGATAGGTGATGACGCCGAGCGCATTGGCCGTGGCGTAGTCGCCATAGGCGTTGATGCGGAAGGCCATGTCGACGGTCAGCATGGTCGGCTGCGAGCCGGAGACCATCATCGGTACCGAGAGCACCGAGAGCATCGTCACGAAGGACAGGACGAGCGCGACGAGCAGCGTCGGCATCACCTGCGGCAACGCCAGCTCGATGAGCACGCGCAGGCGCGAGGCGCCGAGATTGCGGCCGGCCTCCAGCGTCGCGCGGTCGATCGAGGCGAGCGCGCCGGCAAGCAGCAGAGTGACGAAGGGCGTCTGCTTCCAGACGAAGGTGGCGATGATGCCGCGCCAGTCGAGGAAGCTCGTCGCGCTGAGCGGGTCCATCAGCCCGAGCGAGACGAAGGTGTTGTTCATCATCCCGTTCTTGGCGAGGAAGGTGCGCATGCATTGCGCCGCGACGATGAACGGGATGAACAGCGGCCAGCGATAGAGCATCTTGAGCGTGCCGACGATCCAGGGATTCTCGCCGAGCGTCAGCGTGCCGGCGATGGCGATGGCGGCGAGCGCCGTCAGCACGCAGGACGTGACCACGATGATGATGGTGAAGACGATATCGCCGGAATAGAGCTCGAAGGCCTTGGCGAACCATTCCAGCGTCAGCGAGCCGTCAGGCCGCGTGAACGCCGAGATCAGCGAGAAGCCGAGCGGATAGAGAAACAGCGCCGCGACCAGAAACAGGCCGGGAGCGATCAGGATCAGCGCCAGGTGGCGTTGAGACAGCATGTTTTGGCGCCATCTGAAAAAGGAGCGGCCCGGCTGATGCCGGGCCGCGATTGCAGGGACGGCTCAGTTCGCGACCTTCTTCTCGTAGCTTTCGAGAATGTCGTTGAAATAGGGCGCGATCGGGAACGACTTGCCCTTGCTGCTGAGATCCGCCGGCGTGATGTCGGTGAACAGCTTGTTCCAGGCGGCCTGGTCGAGCTTGCCCTCGAGGTTCTTGGCGTCGATGCCCGGATACCAGTTGAACCGCTTGACGATGCCGTCGGCCTGGACCTGCGGGCTGGTGGCGAGCGCGATGAACTCCTCCGCCAGCTTGCGGTGCGCGGTCTTCTCCGGCACGGCGTAGTACATCGGCTGGCCCGGCATGCCGGGCGCGGCGAGCTTCAGCTTCATGTTCGGCGGCAGCTTGCCGTCGGCCTGCCAGGAATAGAACATGTCGACCCAGACCGGCCCCATCGCGATCTCGCCGCGGTTCAGCATGTCGAGCGTGCCGGCATTGCCGGGGGTGATGACGGCGTTCTTGTTGAAGTCCTTGAGCTCGGCCAGCGCGCCGTCCCAGCCGGCCTTCACCGCCGGGTCGTAAGGCCCCTTGATCAGCTTCTCGGCGTCGCCGCCGAAGGCGTAGACCCAGCCGGTGACGAAGGCGACGCCGGACATGCCGCCCTTGATGCCGTTATAGCCGAACTGCTTCGGGTTCTTCTTGGCCCAGTCCCTGAGCTCGGCGTAGCTGTTCGGCGGCGTCTTGAGCAGGTCGGCATTATAGGCCAGCGCGGTCTGCGACTGGAACATCGGGATGACATAGCCCGAGACGTCGGAGCCGAGCGAGTTCTTCGCCGCCTCGCTGGAGACCAGCTTCGCGGTGTCGACCTTGTCGGTGTACTTGGCGAGCAGCCCTTCCTTCACCATCGTGCCGGCCGCCTTCTGGTGGATGACGATGACGTCGAAATCCGTGGTGGCGGAGGCCTTCTGGGCGTCGAGCTTCTCGAAGATCTTCTGGGAGCCGGAATCGCCGGGACCGGTCCCGACCGAGACCACCTTCACCCCGGGATGCGACTTCTCGAACATCGGCCCGAGATAGTCCTTCACATAGTCGACCATGTTCTGGTCGCCGGCCGTGGCGACATTCAGCGTCTGCGCCGAAAGCGGCGTCGCCGCCATCAGCGCTGCGATCGAACAGGCAATCGTGAGCGTGCGCATGTGATCAACCCCTGTCAGGCAGCGAGCCCGGCCTCGGATACCGGGAAAATGTGAAGGCGCTGCACGGGAATGCGCAGCCCGACCTTCGTTCCGAGTTCGTGACGGGTGAGATCGTCGACCGTGATCTCGCAGTCGTCGGTCTGCACCCGGTAGCGATAGACCCCGCCCGGATAGGCGCGGGAGGCAACGCGCCCCGTCATCACCAGATCGCCCGATGCGGGAGCGTCGGCTGCGTCCAGGCGGGCGACGTCGTCGCGGAAATAGGCGACGGCATTGCCGGCCTGCAGGCCCTCCCGCATCGCCTGCGGAAGCTCGGCGACGGCGTCCCCGGCCTTGAGCGAGGCTCCGGCTTCGGAGCGCTCGACGCGCAGCGGCAGGATGTTCTCGGCGCCCATGAAATTCGCCACGAAGGCGCTGGCGGGACGGTCGTAGACCTCCTCCGGCGTGCCGACCTGCGCGATCCGTCCGGCCTCCATGATGACCAGCCGGTCGGCCATGGTCATGGCTTCCTCGCGATCATGGGTGACATGGACGGCGGTGAGCCCGAGGCGTTGCTGGATCGCCCGGATCTCGTGGCGCATCGTCATGCGGATCTTGGCGTCGAGATTGGAGAGCGGCTCGTCGAGCAGCAGGATGCCGGGGTCGATCGCCAGGGCCCGGCCGAGCGCGACGCGCTGGCGCTGGCCGCCCGAGAGCGCGGTGACCTTGCGGTCCTCATAGCCGGAGAGGCCGAGGAAGCCGAGCATTGCCGTGACCTTGGTGGCGATCTCCGCCTTCGGCACGCCGCGCAGCTTCAGGCCGTAGCCGATGTTCTGCAGCACCGTCATATGCGGCCAGAGCGCATAGGACTGGAACACCATCGCCATGCCGCGCTTCTCCGGCGGCAGCGCGGCGACGTCGCGGCCACCGACGATGATCGAGCCGGACTGCACCGGCACGAAGCCGCTCAGCGAGCGCAGAAGCGTGGTCTTGCCGCAGCCGGACGAACCGAGCAGCGCGGTGAAGCTCCCCGGCGAAAAATCCAGATCGACGCCGTGCAGGATGCGCGTGCTGCCATAGGCCACGTGCAGACCGCGCACGCTGATGGCTTCGCCCGAGCGCAGGCTCTGCTGCAGTTCACCCTGCAAGGACCTTCTCCCTGTTGCGATCTCTTTCGGCATAATGGAACAAACGATCCATTTTCCGCCTCGCTTGGAATAATCGTAGCGGACACTTGCACCGGACTGCAACAGCTTTGTGAAGGTCCGCCCGCCGGCCTGGCCAAGACCGCAAATCGGTGCGAAGCGCCGCTGTGACGGGGGTCTTGTGCGGAGAAAAATTTTCGCGTCATGCTCGCGCACGCCGGAAGCGGGTTGAATACGCCGCGGATTCGGCCGGACATCGCAGCTTCTTCGGGAAGAGCCGGTCAGCGAATGGTTTCAGTCGAGCTCAAGGCCGTTTCGAAGGATTGGGGCGGCACGCCCGCGGTCGACCGGGTCACTTTCACCGTCGAGCCGGGAAAGCTCGTCGCCCTGCTCGGCCCCTCCGGCTGCGGCAAGTCCACCACCCTGCGGCTGATCGCCGGGCTGGAGGATGCCAGCGCCGGGGTCATCGCGATCGGCGGCAACGACGTTACCAACGCGCCACCCTCGCGCCGCGGCATCGCGATGGTGTTCCAGAACTACGCGCTCTTCCCGCATCTCTCGGTGGCGGAGAACATCCTTTTCGGGCTGAAGGTCCGCAAGCTTCCCCGCGCCGAACGCGACGAGCGGCTGGCCCGCGCCGCCGAGATCCTCGGCCTCGGCGCGTTGCTCGAGCGCAAGCCTTCGCAATTGTCCGGCGGCCAGCAGCAGCGCGTCGCGCTCGGCCGCGCCATCGTCGCGCGTGCCCCGGTCTGCCTGATGGACGAGCCGCTCTCCAACCTCGACGCCCAGCTCCGCGTCGAGATGCGGCGCGAGATCCGCGAGCTGCAGCAGCGCCTCGGCATCACCATGGTCTATGTCACCCACGACCAGGTCGAGGCGATGACCATGGCCGACCAGGTCGTGCTGATGCGCGCCGGCCGCATCGAGCAGGACGCCCCGCCCGACCAGCTCTACGAGACCCCCGCGACGATCTTCGTCGCGCGCTTCGTCGGGACGCCGCCGATGAACGTCATCCCGCTCGCCTCCGTCCTGGCGGGCGGCGGTGGCGACGACCTCTCGCCGCCGGCCCTTGCCGAGCCGGGCTCGCTCGCGGTCGGCATCCGGCCCGAGATGACTGAACTGGCGGACGCCGGCATCGCGGCCGATGTCGTGGCGGTCGAGTATCTCGGCGCCGACACGCTGGTCGAGACACGCATCGACGGCCAGCCATTCATCGTGCGCCGCCCCGGAAAAGTCCGTGCCGCGACGGGCGAACGGGTCCACATCAGACTGTCACAATCGGCGGTGCACTGGTTCGACCTGAAGACCGAGCACAGGCTCGTCCTCGACTGACGACGCCTGAATAACCAGGCGTTCAATCGCCGTAGCAGGGGAGAAATGAGTTATGGACAGGCGTGAATTCTTAAGCGGCACCGCGGCCCTTGCGGGCTCGCTCGCCATGGCGGGGCCCGCTCTCGCCCAGTCGGCCGAGCTTTCCTTCTTCTATCCGGTCGCCGTCGGCGGGCCGATCACCAAGCTGATCGACGCCTATGCCGCCGGCTTCGAGAAGGAAAACCCGACCATCAAGGTCAAGCCGATCTATGCCGGCACCTATCAGGAAACCATCGTCAAGGCGCTGACCGCGCACAAGAGCGGCACGCCGCCGGTGCTCTCGGTGCTGCTCTCGACCGACATGTTCACCCTGATCGACGAGGAGGCGATCGTCCCCTTCGATCCCTTCATCAAGACCGAAGACGACAAGAAGTGGCTGTCGAGCTTCTTCCCCAGCTTCATGGAGAACAGCCAGACCGGCGGCAAGACCTGGGGCATCCCGTTCCAGCGTTCCACGGTGGTGCTCTACTGGAACAAGGAACTGTTCAAGGAAGCCGGGCTCGATCCCGAGAAGCCGCCGAAGACCTGGGCCGAGCAGCTCGAATTCGCGCAGAAGCTGACCAAGCGCGATGCCGCCGGCAACACCAGCCAGTGGGGCATCCAGATCCCCTCCTCCGGCTTCCCTTACTGGCTCTTCCAGGGGCTGACGACGCAGGCCGGCGCGATCCTCGCCAATCCGGCCGGCGACAAGACCGACTATGCCAATCCCGGCGTCGTCGAGGCGCTGCAGTACTGGGTCGACCTGGCGCAGAAGCACAAGGTCCACCCGCCCGGTATCGTCGAATGGGGCACCACGCCGCGCGACTTCTTCGAGAAGAAGGTCGCGATGATGTGGACCACCACCGGCAACCTGACCAATGTCAGGACCAACGCCAAGTTCCCCTTCGGCGTCGCCGTCCTGCCCGCCGGCAAGAAGCCCGGCAGCCCGACCGGCGGCGGCAATTTCTACCTCTCCAAGAAGGCGACCCCGGCCGAGCAGGAAGCCGCGTTCAAGTTCGTGCGCTGGATCACCACGCCGGAGCGGGCGGCGCAGTGGAGCGCCGAGACCGGCTATGTCGCGGTAACGCCGGCCGCCTACGAGACCGAGGCGATGAAGAAATACGTCGCCGACTTCCCGCAGGCGCTCGTCGCCCGCGACCAGCTGCCGACCGCCGTCGCCGAGCTCTCGACCCATGAGAACCAGCGCGTCACCAAGGCACTGAACGACGGCCTGCAGGCGGCCCTGACCGGCACGAAGCAGCCGGCCCAGGCGATGGCCGACGCCCAGGCGGAAGCCGAGCGCATCCTGAAGTCCTATCGCTGAGCCGATGAACAACCGCGCGACCGCAACTGTCCATGGCTGGCTGCTCCTGCTGCCCGCCATGGCCTGCCTGGCCCTGTTCACGCACTGGCCCGCGATCGCGAGCTTCATCGACAGCTTCATGTCGACCCCGCGGGCGCGCCGCCCGGCGCGTTTCGTGGGGCTCGACAACTACCAGCAGATGATGGCCGACCCGATCTTCTGGAAGGCGATGGCGAACAATCTCTGGTTCGCCGCCGGCACGATCCCGACCTCGATCGCGCTCGCCTTGCTGATGGCGGTCTGGGTCAATGACAAGATCATCGGCCGCACCTGGGTCCGGATGGCCTTTTTCACCCCGACCATCCTGCCGATGATCGCGGTCGCCAACATCTGGCTGTTCTTCTTCACCCCGCAATACGGTTTGCTCGAGCAGATCGTCGGCTTCTTCGGCGGGCGCAGCACCAACTGGCTCGGCTCGCAGGACACCGCCCTCTATGCCGTCACCATCGTCGCGATCTGGAAGGAAGCCGGCTTCTTCATGATCTTCTACCTCGCCGCGCTGCAGGCGATCCCGCCCAGCCTGGGCGAGGCGGCGGCGATCGAGGGCGCCTCGCGCTGGACCTATTTCCGCCGTGTCCAGTTCCCGCTTTTGATGCCGACGACGCTGTTCGTGCTGATCAATGCGGTGATCAACGCCTTCCGCATGGTCGACCATATCTTCGTGATGACGCGCGGTGGCCCGGACAATGCGACGACGCTGCTGCTGTTCTACATCTACCAGGTCGGCTTCGGCTTCTGGGACACCGCCTATGCGGCGGCGCTGACCTGCGTGCTCCTGCTGCTGCTCGCGCTGGTCGCCTTCGCGCAATATGGCTGGCTCGAACGCAGGACGCATTATCGATGAGCGCGCCCACGACGCCGCAGCCCGTGACCGCCTCGCGGACCGATCCCTATTCGCCCAAGGGGCTGGCCCTCTCGCTGGAATCGGCCGGCGCGATCCTGCTCGCCGTGCTCTGGATCCTGCCGCTGGCCTATGCCGTCTGGGCGGCGATCCACCCGGCCGAGTACACCACCCGCTTCGTCCTGAACGCACCGCTGACCTTCGACAATTTCACCCGCGCCTGGGCGGCGGCGCCCTTCGCCCGCTATTTCCTCAACACCTTCATCCTCGTCACCATGATCCTGTGCTGCCAGCTCGTGCTCGGCACGCTCGCCGCCTATGCGCTGGCGCGCCAGGATTTCTGGGGCCGCGACGTCGCCTTCGCGCTGATCCTGGCGCAATTGATGATCATGCCCGACGCGCTGATCGTCGAGAACTACCGCACCCTGGCACGCGTCAACCTGATCGACACGATCACCGCCATCGCCCTGCCCTATATCGCCTCGGCCTTCGGCATCTTCCTGCTGCGCCAGACCTTCAAGACCGTGCCCAAGGAGCTCGACGACGCTGCCCGCGTCGAGGGCGCGAGCCCGCTCCAGGTGCTGATGAAGGTCTATGTGCCGCTCGCCAAGCCGACCTACATCGCCTACGGGCTGGTCTCAGTGAGCTATCACTGGAACAACTTCCTCTGGCCGCTGCTGGTGACCAACTCGGTCGAGTCGCGGCCGCTGACCGTCGGACTGCAGGTCTTCTCCTCGAGCGACCAGGGCATCGACTGGGCGGTGATCTGCGCCGCGACGCTGATGACCTCGGCGCCGCTGCTGGTTGCCTTCCTGCTGTTCCAGCGCCAGTTCGTGCAGAGTTTTATGCGCGCAGGAATCAAGTGACGACATGGCGGCTCGGATGAAACTGATCACCTGGAACATTCAGTGGGCCCGCGGCATGGATAACCGCGTCGACCCGGCGCGCATCGTCGCCCATGCCCGGCAGATGGCGGATTTCGACGTGCTCTGCCTGCAGGAAGTCGCCGACAACTTCCCCGAGCTCGACGGCAATGACGAGACCAACCAGTTCGCGCGCTTCGCCGAATTGCTGCCGGGCTTCACCGCGATCGAGGGCATCGGCGTCGATGTCGACGACGGCAACGGCGGCCGCCGGCGCTTCGGCAACCTCTTGCTGACGCGCTATCCCGTCGCCCAGGCACTGCGCCATCTCCTGCCCTGGGAGGCGGCCGAGACCCGCAACATGCCGCGCGTGCTGATCGAGGCGATGGCGCTGACGCCACTGGGACCGGTGCGGCTGATGACGACGCATCTCGAATACTCGTCATCGGAGCTGCGGGCCGCGCAGGTCGACGGCATCCGCGAGGCGCACCGCATGGCGCTCGCCCGCCATGCCAGGCCGCGCTCGGCCGGGCCGCACACCTACAAGATGACGCCGAGCTCGGCGAGCGCGGTGCTGACCGGCGACTTCAACATGCGGCCGGACGACCCAGTGCTGGCCCAGTTGATGGCGCCCTTCGAGGGCGGGGAGCCGCCGCTGGTCGACCTCTGGCACTCGGTGATGGGCGAGGCGCCGCATCCGCCGACCGCCAACCTGTTCGACCAGACCTATGGCCAGCCCGGCTGCCTCGACTATGTGCTGGCGACGCCCGATCTCGCGGCCCGGGCCCGTACTATCATTTGCGATGTCGAGACCAAGGTCTCCGACCACCAGCCGATCCTCGTCGAGTTCGCTCTCGACTGACCGCTGCTCGCCAAACCGCAGCCCTTCTACCAAGACCGGAACACAATGCTCTTCACACGCCAGGACCATGAGAAGCTCGCCCAGATTCTCGCCGAGGCGGGCCGCCGCGAGGTCATGCCGCGCTTTCGCAATCTCGGCGAAGGCGAGATCCGCGAGAAGCGCTCGGCCACCGACCTGGTGACCGAGGCCGACGAGGCGGCGGAACGCTTCATCAGCGCCGAGTTGGCCAAGGCGTTTCCCGGCGCCGCCCTGATCGGCGAGGAGGCGGTCGCCGCCGACCCGGCCCTGCTCGAACGCCTCGCCGATGCCGAGCTCGCCTTCGTCATCGACCCGATCGACGGCACCCTCAACTACGCCTCCGACCTGCCGCTCTTCGCCGTGATGGCCGCGGCGCTGGTGAAGGGCGAGGTCGTCGCCGCGGTGATCCATGATCCCATCGTCGCGGACAGCACCATGGCGCTGCGTGGCGAAGGTGCCTGGCTCAGCCGCAACGACGGCAAGAGCCGCGACCTGCGGGTGGCGCCGGGCGCCGCGCCGTCCGAGATGACCGGCATGGTGAGCTGGCAGTATTTCCCGGAGCCGCTGCGCAGCGAGATTCCGGGGCGCCTGGCGGCCTTCGCCAATGTCTCGTCGCTGCGCTGCTGCGGCCATGAGTACCGGCTCGCCGCCGCCGGAAACGGCCATTTCCTGCTCTATGGGCGACTCAGCCCCTGGGACCATGCGCCGGGATCGCTGATCTATGCCGAGGCCGGCGGCCATGTCCGCATGCTGGACGGAGAGCCCTATCGGCCGGCCAACCCGACGCTGGGCCTGCTCTGCGCCCCGGACGAAGAGAGCTGGCTCCAGACCCGGGCCATTCTGGCACCGTCCTCCGCCTGACCCAGCCGCCTCCGGAACCCGCGGCCGAGCCTCCCTGCGAGGCTCGGGAGCGCCCGTTTTCAAGTGGCCCGTCTCTACCGGTCAGCGCGGGCGATGACGGCTTGCAGCAGGACGTTGAGGCCGGGCTCGAGATCGTCCCGGTTGCAGCTTTCCTGATTGTTGTGCGTGATGCCGCCCTTGCAGGGCGCGAAGATCATCGTCGCCGGCGCATGGCGAGCGACGAAATAGGCATCGTGTCCGGCCTGGCTGAGGATATCCTGCGTCCGGTAGCCGAGCGAGAGCGAGGTCGCCCGGACCTGGTCGACCAGCTCCTGCGCAAAGACCTTCCCACCCCAGTTCCACACATCGAGTATCTCCGCCTCGCAGCCGGCGCGCGCCGCCGCCTCGCCGACGGCCCGTCGCGTGCGCTCGGCCATCACCAAAGCGGCTTCCGGATCGGGGTGGCGGACATCGCAGACAACCTGCGCCCAGTCCGAGAGGATGCCGGGCTTGTTCGGCCAGGCGATCAGCCGCGCCGCCGTCGCCTTGCCGCCGCTGCCGGCATGCTCCCAGCCGAGATCGTCGACCGCCACCAGCAGGCGCGCGCCGGCGAGCAGCGCATTCTTGCGCCGCTCCATCGGCCAGGGGCCGGTATGGGCGGTCTCGCCGCGGAACTCGACCAGCATGCCGGTGCTGGGGAAGCCGCCGGTGACGACGCCGACCTGCATGCCGTCGCGGTCGAGATAGTAGCCCTGCTCGATATGGAACTCGAAATAGGCGTCGAAGGCATGCGGCTTTGCCTCCATCTCACCGAGATAGCCGATCCGCGCCAACTCCTCGCCGATCGACTTGCCGTCATCGTCACGGCGCTCTCGCGCCCAATCGAGGCCATAGGCGCCGACAAAACAGCCCGAGCCGACCATTGGCGGCGAGAACCGACTGCCTTCCTCGTTCGTCCAGTTGACGACCTCGAGCGGCCGGCGCGTGCGGTGTCCGAGCGCATCGAGCGCGCGACAGACCTCGAGCCCGCCGAGCACGCCGGCGATGCCGTCGAAGCGCCCGCCATTGACCTGCGTATCGAGATGGCTGCCCATCACCACCGGCGGCAGGCTGTCGTCGAGGCCCGAGCGACGCGCGAAGATGTTGCCCATACCGTCGATGCGGACACTCAGCCCCGCCTCCCGGCACCAGCCGACGAACTCGTCGCGCATCTGTTTGTCGGCATCGCCGAGCGCCAGGCGCGACAAGCCGCCAGGCCGCCCGGTGCCAATCTGGGCCGAGCGCTCGAGGGTCGCCCAGTAACGCTCGATATCGACGCGCGCCGACGCTGGCAGT
This sequence comes from Bradyrhizobiaceae bacterium, assembly GCA_036676315.1. Lineage (GTDB taxonomy): Bacteria > Pseudomonadota > Alphaproteobacteria > Rhizobiales > Beijerinckiaceae > Allobosea. Next base: position 17,455 of record JAKFDB010000143.1, on the reverse strand, counting down.
GTCATCGTATTCTCCTGAGGGTCTCGAACTCTCGGTAGCCGAACAGACCCGCCGGCCGAACACAAGGTGGGCGAGCAGCCCTCCTTCAGACGACCACCGGCGCCACGGTGGCGTTCAGCGCGGCAACCACATCCTGCGGGCTCAGCCTGAGCTGCAGCCCGCGCTGGCCGCCATTGAGATATACCAGCTCGTGCACAAGCGCCTGCTGCTCGAGCGCCGTCGGAATCCGGCGCATCTGGCCGAACGGGCTGATGCCGCCGACCTTGTAGCCCGAGAGCCGCTCCGCCTCGGGCGGCTTCATCATCTGCGCCGACTTGCCGCTGAAAGCAGCGGCAAGCTTCTTCATCGAGACCTCGCAATCGGACGGCACGATCACGCAGACCGGCTTGCCATCGACGAGAGCCATCAAGGTCTTGAGCACGCGCTGCGGCGGTTCGCCCAGCGCCTCGGCCGCCTGCAGGCCGACCTTGTCGGCGCCGGGATCGTAGTCATAGCTGTGGACGGTGAAGGCGACGCCCGCCTGTTCCAGCATTTTCGTCGCTCGCGTCGCCTTCGACATTCCAACCTCTCCCGGCGCAGCCGCCACGGCCGCCGTCGGCCGAGCCTTTGATGAGGCCGGAACATCTTCCGGGCCCTATGCGAGGTCAATGGCGCGCGGCTCTGCCAGCAAGGATCGCAGCTTGGCTTGCCCGCATCCGGAAACGCGATATATTCAAAAATAAAGATACATCGAACAAGATATTGGGGAGGATACATGCTGAACCGTCGCGACATGTTGCTGGGCGGCGCGGCCGCCGCGCTGGCCGGCTCCACTGCGGGCGCAGTGGCCCAAATCGTCGCCACCGCCACGCAAGGCCAACGCGCGATCACGGTCCTCAGCGACGGCGCTTTCGAGATGCCCCAGTCGATGCTGGCACGCGATGTCCCGCTCGACGCCATCGCCCGGGCGACCAAGGTGACCACCCCGACCACCAACGTGCTGAACGTCACCTGCTTCCGGCAGGGCGACCAGGTGATCGTGTTCGACTGCGGCTCGGGCTCGAACTTCCTGCCCGGCACCGGCAAGCTCGCCGCCAGCCTGGAGGCCGCCGGAATATCACCCGACAGCGTCACCCATGTGCTGTTCACGCATCTGCACCCCGACCATTTCTGGGGCGCCCTCGACGATTTCGACACCCCGCTCTTTCCCAAGGCGCGCTGGCACGCCGACAGGCGCGAGGTCGCCTTCTGGACCGATGCCAAGATCTACGAGAAGCTGCCCGAGGATCGGCACGCCTTCGCCGCCGGCGCGCAGCGGATCGTCAAGGCGCTGGGCGAAACGCTGGAACTGCACGATGCGGGATCGGAGTGGATTCCGGGCGTCGCGGCTTTCGACACGGCGGGCCACACGCCCGGCCATGTCTCGTTCGAACTCAAGGATGCCGGCGGCCCGGTCTTCGTCCTCGGCGATGCGCTGACCCACAACATCGCCTCCTTCGCCCATCCCGAATGGCGCCCCGCTTCCGACCACGACGCCGATCTGGCGGTCGCGACGCGTCGCCGGCTGCTCGACCGGGCGGAGACCGAGAAGGCGCAGGTGATCGGCTATCACCTCGAGGGCGGCATCGGCCGCGTCGAGCGCTCGGGCAACGCCTACCGCTTCGCGACCGGAAGCTGAGCGCCGCCCGGAGGCCCGGCTGCACTGGCCGAACCGGCGCGCCTGCCGACAGGGCTCACCGGTCGGCAGCGTAGAATTTTGCCTTGTCGGGCTTGTAGGTCCAGGCCAGCCCGGCATTCTTCCAGCCATTGACGGTGCGCTGGCCGTAAGGGGAAGCATCGCCCTCGAAGCCCTCATACTGGCTGTAGACCTGGGTGAACCCGGCCTCGGCCAGTTTGTCGGCGGCGCGTGCCGAGCGGTCGCCGGAACGGCACATCAGGATGACGCGGTCGTTCTTGCCCAGGCCCTTGGCGGCAAGCAGCCGCTCGACGTCCCGGCTGAAGACCGGTTTCGCGTCGAGCCGGTAGCGCCCTTCCTTGTCGTCCCAATCCCAGAACTCGGTCACCTCGACGAAGGGAACGTGCCCGTCGATCATCGGCGCCCAGCCGGTGAACATCATCTCCGCCCGGGTCCGCACGTCGATGAACAAGGTGCGTGCGCCATCCCTGCTCATCGTCTCGGCTGCCTCCCGCGGCCTCATATAGAGGCCAAGAGAGGTCTGCTTGGCCTTGGGAACATCCGCTTTGGGCGCCGCGACGGCGATGCCCGCTGACGGCGCGACGGGCTGCGCCGGCGTCTGGGCGCCGCTCGGAGAGGCGACCATCATGATCACCGACAGGATGAGAATCTGACGTTTCATGGCGGACTTCCCTGCCTTTCTCAAAATGCGCGTTCACGCAGCGCGCCGCGACCGGCCGCTTGATGCGTCATCGACGCAAGTGCGCTCGCGTTGGAACTTGCGGCCTTCCCGCTCAGTGCTGCGCCCGCTCGCAGGTGCGGATGCCGAGCAAGGTGTAGGCCGGGCAGAAGCGGAACAGTGCCGTCGCCAGCATGACCACGCCCCAGGCCGTCAGCAGGTACTTCCACGCCCCCCAACCAGCGACGAGCTCCGCCAGCGGCGAGACGAACGCCGCGATGACGAGCACGAGCCCGAAGGCGAAGCGTACCCAGCGATCAAGGACACCGACATTCATCGACCTGCTCCTTGCTAAAACATTCTTACATTCATATGTTTGAATTATTGATTGTCAAGCGACCGCCTCTCCACGACTGAGACCCTGCCGGCCGACGAAATCGATTGTGAGAAGGAGTACGGCGAGGCGCGATGATCTCGATCAATCGCCGCGCCGATGGCTACGACCACCGATTCTTCATCGCGGCGCCCGACGCGCCTGCAGTGGCGGGAGGCGCAGACCGCCCGCAACATCCGCTCAATGGCGGAAGATGTTCCGGATCGAGCCTTCCATCAGGAAAGCGATGCCGAGCCTGGCGCCGATCATCATGCCGCCGATCGCCAGCGGCCAGGACAGCGCCATCATCGAGCCGGCCGAGATGCCCTGCCCGATGGTGCAGCCGCCGGCGAGAATGCCGCCACCGCCCATGAAGACCGCGCCGAGCAGGTGACGGCGCATTTCATGATGGTCGTCGAAGGCCTCCCAGCGGAACTCGGCATCGAACAGGGCCGAGGCAAACGAGCCGCAGACCACGCCGACGATCGTGCCGACCCCGAAATCGAGCAGCCCCGCCGGCGTCGTCAGCACGGCATAGAGCGCCCTGCCGACCGGCGAGACGAAGGTCAGGCTCTGGGCGCGCGGATTGACGGCGAACTCGTCAATGGCGACTCCGGTCGCCCACCAGCCGAGCACCACGCCCAGGCCGAGCGTCAGCCCCGCCAGGAGCAGGCGCGGCGATCTCCGCAACCTGCGATCGATCACGACGGCGCCGATGAGCACCGTCGATGCCGTGATGCCGAGCGCAAGCCGAAGATCCCCTGCCCCGAGCCATTTCAGCACCGACGGCAGATCGCCCTGAACGGAGCCGGGCACGGCTATCGCGACCTGCTCCAGGACGTCGATGCGCAGCGGAGCCAATATGCCGCGCAGGGTCGCATAGGCGACCGCACCGAAGACGATCATCACGATCAGGCTGCGCAGGTCGCCGGCGCCGAGCCGGATCAGCGAACCGAAGCCGCAGGTTCCCACCAGCGCCATGCCGATGCCGAAGAAGGTGCTGCCGAAGATGATCGAGAACCAGGCGATCGCATTCGGGACATAGGTCGAGAAGCCCGGCGACAGGTCGCCATGCCAGATCAGCAGCTGCGTTCCGAGCAGCGCGATGGCAAGCGCCAGCCCGAAGATCCTGAGCCGGCGCGTATCGCCACCGATCCAGACATCCTCGACGGCGCCGAAGGAGCACAATCGCGCCCGCCGCGCCGTGAAACCGCAGGCTGCGCCGATCAGAGCGCCGGTCAGCGTCACCGCCCAGGGCGACAAGGGCTCCATGGCTCAGCGCGAAGGCGGCTGGACGATGCCGGTCATCGTTCCTCGCTTGCCGGCTTCGGCGGCCCGCAGAAGATGTCGTAGATCACCGAGATCATGCGCCGGACATCGTCATTGGCGAGGCTGTAATAGATCGCCTTCCCGTCCCGCCGCGTGGTCACAAGCTGGTCGAGCCGGAGCCGCGCGAGCTGCTGCGACACCATCGGCTGGCGCAGCGACAAGATGTGCTCCAGTTCGGTGACCGTGCGCTCCCGCTCGGCCAGCAGGCACAGCAGCAGAAGCCGGTTCTCATGCGACAGCGCCTTGAGGAAATCGCTCGCCTTGCGGGCCCGGCGCATCAGCAGATCGAGCTCGGGCGAGAACTCCTCGCCGTCGCGCAGCTCGGTCTCGAGAGCCTTGGAAACGATCGCGGTCATTGTGGATCCATCGTCGCGGACAAGCCGCTCGTTCGCTGAACGGGTTTTTCTATGTCAGCAAGCATCTTGCCAAGCAAACCCCAGAAAGTCTCGTTGCTTAGATAGCCGGTGATCCGGCCGACCTCGCGACCATCCTCGACGAGCACGAAAGTCGGCGTGTAGCGGACCGGCCTGGCGAGCGCCGGATCGGCCGCGCCGCCCTTGCCCAGATCGATGCGCCGCAGCGGCGCAGCCCGCCCTTCCGCCGTCTTGTCATAGGCAGCGCCGACCTCGCGATCCCAGCGCGCGCACCAGACACAGCCCTCGCGCTCGAACATCAGAAGCTCTGCGCCAACGGCAGCCGCCGCCGGCAGCAGCATCGCCGCCAGGGCGACCAGCGCCGTTCGCATGAGATTGGCAGTTGCATTCATCCGCTTAACATAGTCGTATTCAGATATTTACACTAGAGGCAGGGCTACGCGTGTTCGACATCTCGATCGCAGGCGCATTCACCGCCGGGCTGCTCTCCTTCCTGAGCCCCTGCGTGCTGCCGCTGGTGCCGCCCTATCTCTGCTTCCTCGCCGGCGTCGGCATCGCCGAACTTTCCGGATCGAGCGGCAAGCTCGAAGCCCGGCAGTCGCGCCGCATCGTCATGATGGCAGGCGCCTTCGTGCTCGGCTTCACCACCGTCTTCGTGGCGCTGGGCGCCACCGCCTCGACCATCGGCGCGGTCGTCACCGCCTATTTCGAGACCCTCTCGATCATTGCCGGCGCGCTCATCCTGATCATGGGCCTGCACTTCCTCGGCTGGCTGCGGATCCCGCTGCTCTATCGCGAGGCGCGCTTCCAGACCGAGCGCAAGCCGGCGAGCATGGTCGGGGCCTATCTGGTCGGCCTCGCCTTCGCCTTCGGCTGGACGCCCTGCGTCGGGCCGGTGCTGGCGACCGTGCTGATGGTCGCTGGCGCGGAAGGCACCGCCACGCGCGGCGCCACCCTGCTCGCAGCCTATTCGCTGGGGATCGGCGTGCCCTTCCTGCTCGCGGCGGTGTTCGCCGGCCCCTTCCTCAATCTGATGGCGCGCTTCCGCCGGCACATGCCGGTGATCGAGAAGACCATGGGCGCGGCCCTCGTCATCACGGGCCTGTTGTTCATGACCGGCACCATGCCGATGCTGGCCGGCTGGCTGCTCCAGACATTTCCAGCCCTCGGCACGATTGGATAGGGAGAGGCTCATGCTGACGCGCAGAACCCTGATGGGCACCGCCCTGGCCGCCACGCTGGCCGGGCCGGCGGCGGCCCGTGCGACTCTGGGCGAGGACGGGCTCTACCATCTCGACTGGTATCTCGAGAGCTTCCTCGACCTTGCCGAGGACCTGCAGGGCGCGAGCGCCGGCGGCAAGCGACTCGTCATCATGTGGGGGCTGAAGGGCTGCCCCGCCTGCCGCCGCATGCACGAGGTCCATCTCGCCGACCCGGCCATCGAAGGCTACATCAAGGCGAATTTCGAGGTGCTGCACCTCAACCATATCGGCGCCCGCGAGGTCACCGATTTCGACGGCGCCAAGCTCGGCGAGAAGCAACTCGGCGAGCGCTATGGCGTCAGGTTCACCCCGACCATCCAGTTCCTGCCGGAGAGCGCCGACGGGCTGAAGGCGCGCCGGCCGCAGGAGCGCGAGGTGGCGCGCATGCCGGGCCTGCTCGAGCCGCCGCAGTTCCTGGCGATGTTCCGCTATGTCCGCGAGAAGGGCTATGAGAGCGCCCCCTTCCCCGACTGGCTGAAGCGCAACCCGGTCAAGTCCGGCTGATTCTCCAGCCGTCATTCCGGCCGCAGTGAAGCGGAGCGCCGGAATCCATCGTAGGGCTCCGAGACCGTTTGAAAATGGAAGCCCTTATCCTGAGGAGCCATTCCGCCAGGGATGGCTCCTCAGGATGAGGGCTGTGCGAAATCTCGAACAAGCACTCGGCACTCTTCGATGGATGCCGGAGCGGAGCAGCGCGCATTCGCCAGAATCGGCCAGATACGACAACGCCGCCATGACGGCGGCGTTGCATTGACATTGGGTCGCCCCCCGCCCCGAGCCGGGGGCGAGCCGAGCCCGCTACTTGTTCACCGGCGATTCCGGATCGAACAGATAGGCCATGACATCCTTGATCTGCTGCTCGTCGAGCACCTTGTTGACGCCGAAGCGCGGCATGTTCGAGCAGGGCACGACCGCCATCGAGTTGTAGATCTTGGTGTAGGCGTCCTTGATCGTCTCCGGGTCGTATTTCCGGTCCTTGCCATAGGCTGCAAGGCTCGGCCCGAGCGTGCCATAGCTGACCTCCTTCGGGTCGAGCTGATGGCAGGCGAAGCAGTTGCCGCCGGAAACGGTGTTGGCCGGATCGGAGAACTGCCCGCCGCGCCCGTTATTGGCGACCTGGTAGCCCTTTTTCCAGTCGCCGAGGAACTTCCCGTCGGCCGGATAGGAGACGCGCGCCGATTCGCGCTTCAGGATTGCCTCCGACTGCGCCGAGGACGGGCCATTGCGGGTCGTATTGCAGACCGCCAGCGTCTCGTCCGGCTTGATCCTTGCCTGCCATTCCGGCGGCGCCTTGCCGAAGGTCGCGGCCAGATAGGCGTCGATCACCGCCTGGCTGGGCCGCTCATCGGCGAAGGCGGAACCAGCGCAGAGCAGGAGCGCGGCGGCGGCGAATGCGTGCTTCATCATCTGGTTGCCCCTCAGCGCTTGATCGACGGAACCTTGATCTCGCCGCCTTCGGCCTGCTTCTGCAGGAAGACGGTGAGAGCGGTGAGGGCGTCCGTGCCATAGCCGGGCACCGGCCAGCGCTGCTGGCGGTAGCAGTCCCAGAGCCGGTGCTGCATGGTCCGCAGCGCGCTCTGCGAGACGCGGTAGGTCGGCCAGGAAGCCATCGTCTCCTGGGCCGTCTTGCCCTTCACCGAAAGGTTCGGCAGGCCCTGCAGGCGGATGCGCTTGCCTTCCTCGGCATGGCAGGTGGCGCAGGAGAAATCGTTGACGCCGCCACGCGTGTAGAACAGCGCCTCACCGACCGCCGCCATCTCCTTCTCCCTGGGATGGGAGAGCTGCGGCTCGATCTTCATCTCGCTCGACTTGTTGGCGATGAAGGCGACGAGATCCTCCATGTCGGAAGCCCGGGCCGGTCCCGAGAATCGGCGCGTGACCACTTCCTTGGTGTCGAGCCCCTGGATCTTCTCCATGCACCAGAGCAGGCGCTGCTCGGTGTCCATCACCTTGTCCGCGTCGGCGAAATAGCGCGGCAGCTTGGCGAACGCGCCTTCGAGCTTGCCTGCGCCTTCGCCGAGATCGCAGCCCTCGAGCGAGACGTTCTTGCTGCCGCGCGCCGTCGCCCAGAGAACCTCGCCACGATCGACCGCCAGGAAGCCGGGATTGGAGAACGGGTCCGACAGCATCTGGCGGTAGCGTTCGATCTCCTTTTCGCTATCGTCCAGCGGTGGTGATTGTGCGGTCAGGTGGCCGGCGGCCAGCGTCATGGCGGCAGCCAGTACGGCCGCCCCGATGGTGGGGAGCTTCATCCCTTGCCCTTTCGTTCCCTCATGCGGCCGCCGTTCTGCGACCTTGCCTGTGCGTCCCTCTCTAGGCGGAGGGACTTTACATTCATAGAAAACAATATCACGATACGTGAGAATGATCGCGACGCGGCCCTGCCGTCAAGAGCGAAACAAGAACATTTCGAAGGAGGAAATCCGATGTCTTCAGGGCTTACGCGCCGCAGCACCATCTCGGCCGGCGCCATCGCCGCTTTTGCCAGCTTGCTGGGGGCGCGCCTCGCCTTCGCCGACGAGAAGGCGGTGACGGCGGAAATCAAGAAGCTCTATGGCGACAAGCCGATGGCGGCGGGCAAGATCAAGCTCGACGTGCCGGAGATCGCCGAGAACGGCCTGGTCGTGCCGGTCAATGTCGAGGTCGAGAGCCCGATGACCGAAGCCGACTACGTCAAGGCCGTGCACATCTTTGCCGACGGCAACCCGCAGCCCGGCATCGTCAGCTACACCTTCACGCCGGCCTGCGGCAAAGCCTCGGCCGCGACCCGCATGCGCCTCGCCCAGACCCAGAACATCGTCTGCGTCGCCGAGATGTCGAACGGCTCGCTGCATATGGCCAAGGCTAACATCAAGGTCACGATCGGCGGCTGCGGCGGCTGAGGTCAGCCCCGCCGGTTCAACGAGAAAAGACGCTTCAAGGTGAGGATGCTCCCATGACGACCAAGCCAACCCCGCGCGTGCGCGTGCCGGCCAAGGCCACTGCCGGCGAAATGATCGAGATCAAGACGCTGATCTCGCACGAGATGGAATCGGGCCAGCGCAAGGATGCGCAGGGCCAGACGATCCCGCGCAAGATCCTCAACAAGTTCAGCGCCAGTTTCAACGGCAAGCCGGTCTTCGCCGCTGACTGGCACCCGGCGATCTCCGCCAACCCCTATCAGTCCTTCTTCTTCAAGGCGGCCGAATCCGGCGAGTTCACCTTCACCTGGAAGGATGACGACGGCTCCGAATACACTGCCAAGAACAAGTTGACGGTCGGCTGAGCCGCTGCCGGCCGGCGCGGCCGGCCACCACCTGGTCACTGAGGCGCGCCGCCGCTGGGCAGCGCGTGAAGGGCGACGCGTGCGCGTTCGTCCAGAGGGCGAAGCATGGTCTCACGACGCGAATTCCTTCAGGCCACGGCGGCCGCGGCGGCGATCGCCACGGCCTCCGGCCTCGGCCCGCTCGGCCGGGCGGCAGCCCAGCAGAAGCTCTCGCAGGCGACATCCTGCGCTTCGATCCGCTGGGCACGGTGACGATCCTCCATGTCACCGACATCCATGCGCAGCTGATGCCGCTGCATTTCCGCGAACCGTCGGTCAATCTCGGCGTCGGCGCGGCCAAGGGGCAGCCCCCTCACCTCGTCGATGCGGAGTTCCGCGCGCATTTCAAGATTGCCACCGGCTCGGCCGACGCCTTCGCGCTGACCTCGGACGACTTCGTCGCCCTGGCGAAGAGCTATGGCAAAATGGGCGGGCTCGACCGCGTCGCGACCCTGGTCAAGGCGGTCCGCGCCGAGCGCGGCGACGACAAGGTCCTGCTGCTCGACGGCGGTGACACCTGGCAGGGCAGCTGGAGCGCCCTCCAGACCAAGGGCCAGGACATGGTCGACGTCATGTCGGCCCTGAAGACCGACGCCATGGTCGGGCATTGGGAGTTCACGCTCGGCGCCGAGCGGGTCAAGGAGATTGTCGACAACGCTTCCTTCGCCTTCCTCGCCCAGAACATCCGCGACAAGGAATGGAACGAGCCGGTCTTCCCGCCGCGAAAGGTCTTCGAGAAGGGCGGCATCAAGGTCGCCGTCATCGGCCAGGCCCTGCCCCGAACCGCGATCGCCAATCCGCGCTGGATGTTCCCGGACTGGGAGTTCGGCATCCGCGAAGAGGAAATCCAGAAGCAGGTCGAGGAAGCCCGGGCCGAGGGCGCCAGCGTCGTCGTCCTGCTCTCCCATGACGGCTTCGACGTCGACAAGAAGCTAGCCTCGCGGGTCAAGGGCCTCGACATCATCCTGACCGCGCATACCCATGACGCGATGCCGGGCATGACCCGCGTCGGCGACACGGTGCTCGTTGCCTCCGGCTCGCACGGCAAGTTCCTGTCGCGGCTCGACATCGCGGTGAAGGACGGCAAGGTCTCCGACATCCGCTTCAAGCTGATGCCGGTGTTCTCGGACGCCATCGCCCCCGATGCCGAGATGGCGGCGCTGGTCAAGAAGGTCCGGGAGCCGTTCGCTGCCGATCTGGCGAAGGAGATCGGTCGCACGGAAGCGCTGCTCTACCGGCGCGGCAACTTCAACGGCACCTTCGACGACCTGATCTGCGAGGCGATGCTGAGCCAGCGCGACGCCGAGATCGCACTGTCTCCGGGCTTCCGCTGGGGCGGCACGCTGCTGCCGGGCGATGCCATCACCTGGGAGGCGATCACCAATGCCACCGCGATCACCTATCCCAACTGCTACCGCATGGAGATGACGGGCGCGCAGCTCAAGGAGATCCTAGAGGATGTCGCCGACAACATCTTCCATCCCGATCCCTATTTCCAGGGTGGCGGCGACATGGTCCGGGTCGGCGGCATGGGCTACGCGATCGATGTCGGCAAGCCGATGGGTAGCCGCATCTCCGGCCTCACCCATCTGAAATCCGGGCAGCCGATCGACGCCGCACGGAAATACGTCGTCGCCGGCTGGGCAAGCGTCAACGAAGGCACGCAAGGCCCGCCGATCTGGGACGTGGTGCGCGACCACGTCGCCGCAACCAAGACGATCTCCCTCAAGCCTAACGACGCCGTCAAGGTCACCGGAGCGTGACGCGACCTCCGGCCCACTTGCAGATTACCAATAGGACCAATGCCGATGAGCTCTGAAAACCAGGCCGGGCCTCTCAGCCGTCGCCGCTTTCTCGGCGCGACCGCTGTGGCCGGCGCGGGCCTCGCTGCCACCAACTTACCCTCGCGCGCCCAGGCGCCTGCGCCCGACCCGCTGATCACCGAGGTCCAGGACTGGAACCGCTATCTCGGCGAAGGCGTCGACAAGCGGCCCTATGGCACGCCCTCGCGCTTCGAGAAGCATGTCATGCGTCGCGACGTCTCCTGGCTGACGGCTTCGCCGGAATCCTCGGTGAACTTCACGCCGCTGCATGAGCTCGACGGCATCATCACCCCGTCGGGGCTGTGCTTCGAGCGCCATCATGGCGGCATCGCCGATATCGACCCGGCCAATCACCGGCTGATGATCCACGGCATGGTCGAGAAGCCGCTGGTCTTCACCATGGAAGACCTCAGGCGCATGCCGCGCCAGAACCATGTCCACTTCCTCGAATGCGCGGCCAATTCCGGCATGGAATGGCGCGGCGCCCAGCTCAATGGCTGCCAGTTCACCCACGGCATGGTCCACAACGTCATGTATACCGGCGTGCCGCTGAAGCTGCTGCTGGCCGAGGCGGGCCTCAAGCCCAACGCCAAATGGCTGATGCTGGAAGGCGCCGATTCCTCGGGCATGAACCGCTCGCTGCCGGTGATGAAGGCGCTCGACGACGTGCTGATCGCCTTCGCCATGAACGGCGAGGCGCTGCGGCCCGAGCAGGGCTATCCGCTGCGCGCGGTCGTGCCCGGCTGGGAGGGCAATATCTGGGTCAAATGGCTGCGCCGGATCGAGGTCGGCGACATGCCTTGGCAGGCCCGCGAGGAAACCTCGAAATACACCGACCTGCTCGCCGACGGCCGCTCGCGCCGCTACACCTTCATCATGGACGCCAAGTCGGTGGTGACCAACCCCTCGCCGCAGGCGCCGCTCAAGCACAAGGGCCGCAATGTCCTGTCGGGGCTCGCCTGGTCCGGCCGCGGCACGATCAAGCGCGTCGACGTCACGCTCGACGGCGGCAAGAACTGGCAGTCGGCGAGGATCGACGGGCCGGTCCTCGAGAAGTCGCTGACGCGCTTCTATGTCGATTTCGACTGGGCCGGGCAGGAGCTGCTGATCCAGTCGCGCGCCATGGATTCGACCGGCTATGTCCAGCCGACCAAGGAGGAACTGCGCAAGGTCCGAGGCGTCAACTCCATCTACCACAACAACGGCATCCAGACCTGGCAGGTCCGGCCGAACGGGGAGACCGAGAATGTCGAGATCGCTTAAGCCGGTTTTCCTGGCAGGCTTGGCCGGTCTCGCGGTTATCGGCGCCGGCCCGCTGATCGCCCAGACCGCCAAGCAGCAGGCACCAGCCGCCGCTCACCAGCAGGCGACCAGCGCCAAGGCGCCGGCACTCGGCCTCGGCCGCCCTGCCCTGCCCGAGGAGATCAAGGCCTGGGACATCGCCGTCCGGCCCGATGGCAAGGGGCTGCCGCCCGGCAAGGGCACGGTCAAGCAGGGCGACGAGCTCTTCCAGGCGCAATGCGCGAGCTGCCATGGCGAGTTTGGCCAGGGCAATGGCCGCTGGCCGGTGCTGGCCGGCGGCCAGGGCTCGCTCAAGGCCGACCGGCCCGAGAAGACCATCGGCTCGTTCTGGCCGGATCTCTCGACGGTCTACGACTACATCCGGCGCGCCATGCCCTATGGCAACGCCCAGTCGCTCACGCCCGACGAACTCTATGCGCTGACCGCCTATCTGCTTTACCTGAACGACATCGTGAAGGACGAGGAGTTCGAACTGTCGGACAAGAACTTCACCTCGGTGAAGTTACCTAACGCCGCCGCATTTTACGACGATGATCGCGAGACGACCGAGAAGGCGTTCTGGGGCAAAAAGCCGTGCATGAAGGACTGCAAGGCCGAGGTGAAGATCACCGGGCGCGCGGCCGTCCTGGACGTCACGCCGGATTCGAAATCGGCGCCGAAGGTCGACTGATGCCGAACGCCTTCCCGGCCCCTGCCTGGTTCGGTTCCGTCGCGGCAGCGATCGCGCTCTCGACGGGCCCCGCCAGCGCTGCCGGGGACAAGGCGCTGGGCGAATACCTCGCCTCCGAATGCACGACCTGCCACCAGACCAGCGGCCGGCAGGTTGGCGGCATTCCCGCCATCATCGGCCATCCGGCCGATCAGTTCGTCGCCCTGATGATCGCCTACCGGGACAAGCAGCGCGACAACCAGGTCATGCAGACCATCGCAGGGCGGCTGACGGAGGAGGAGTTGCAGGCCCTGGCCGCCTATTACGAAAGTCTCAAGCCAAGCCCATGAGCCGGGTTTCCCGCACGGAACAAGGAGAGGCCGACATGACTTCCGCATCCGAAGACGCTTCGCGGCGTGCGCTGATGTTCGCTGCCGCGGCCAGCTTGGTCACTGCCGCCGCTCCCGTCGCCGCCGCGACACGCGAACTCAAGCTGGCCGACCTCAAGAAGGAGGCCGATGTCGCCTGCGTCTATCATTGCGATTATGGCGATCCCGCCCGCTTCGCGCAGACGCTGACCAACATCTCCAACCACTATTCCGCCTATGGTGCCGATCCCTTCGCGTTGCAGATCGCGCTCGTGGCGCACGGGCCCAGCGTCAAGTTCTTCCTCGACAACCTCGCCGGCACGCCGTGGAAGGACGAGGCCATACCGGCCGACATCGCCAGGCAGATCGACGGCGTCTCCAAGAACGGGCTGAAAGTCCATCTCTGCGAGATCACCTTCAGCCGTCTCAAGCTCGACAAGGCCAAGGCCCGCGACGCCGAGTTCATCACCTTCGTGCCCTCCGGCGTCGCCACCGTGGCAGCCCTGCAGGGTAAGGGCTTCGCCTATCTGAAGGTCGGCTAGGCCCGCCAAGAGGCCGCCGGCATCCAGCGATAACAAACATCGAACGATAACTGGGGAGAGAGACATGCAGATCAATCGCCGCTCCGTCGTCCTGACCGGCCTCTCGGCAGCCGGCATGCTGGGGCTGGGAGCACCGGCCGTTCTGGGGCAGGCCAAGCCCCGCGTCGTGGTGATCGGTGGCGGTGCCGGCGGCGCGACGGCCGCGCGTTACATCGCCAAGGACAGCCAGGGCGCCATCGCCGTGACGCTGGTCGAGGAAAACGAGACCTACCAGACCTGCTTCCACTCCAATCTCTATGTCGGCGGCTTCCGGAAATACGAGGAGATCGTCCACAGCTACGACGCGCTGGCGAAGAACCACGGCATCACGCTCGCCCGTGCCCGCGCCACGCAGATCGACCGCGACAAGAAGGAGGTCGTGCTCTCCACCGGGCAGCGCCTGCCCTATGACCGTCTCGTCGTCTCGCCGGGCATCGACCTGAAATACGATTCCGTTCCCGGCTGGTCGAAGGAGGTCGAGGAGCAGATGCCGCATGGCTGGAAGCCCGGCCGCCAGACCCAGCTGATCAAGCAGAAGCTCGATGCCGTGCCCAATGGCGGCACCATCGTGATGATCGCCCCGCCGAACCCCTATCGCTGCCCGCCCGGCCCCTATGAGCGGGCCTCGATGTTCGCGCATGTGCTGAAGCAGGCCGGCAAGAACAATTCCAAGATCATCATCCTCGACCCGAAGGAGTCCTTCTCCAAGCAGGGCGTCTTCCAGGCCGACTGGGAGAAGCGCTACGGCTCGATGATCGAGTGGCTGGGACCGAAGGTCCATGACGGCATCAAATCGGTCGATCCCAAGACCAACACCGTCGTCACCGGCTTCGAGACCTACAAGGACAGCGCCTTCGTCAACGTCATTCCGGCGCAGATGGCCGGCGAGATCGCCCGCAGCGCAGGGCTAGCTCCGGCCGGCGGCTATTGCGCGATCGACCCGGCGACCATGAAATCCACGGCCGACGCCAACATCTTCGTGCTCGGCGACGCCTGCATCGCCGGCGACATGCCGAAATCCGCCTTCTCGGCCAACAGCCAGGCCAAGGTCGCGGCAATGACGATCCGCGGCGAGCTGACCAACGCCCGCACCTTCCCGGCGCGCTACGTCAACACCTGCTGGTCGCTGGTCGCGCCCGACGACACCATCAAGGTCGGCGGTCGCTACGAACCCAAGGACGGCAAGATCGCCGCGACCGAGACCTTCGTCTCGCAGCCCGGCGAGAGCGACGCGTTGCGCAAGGAAAACCAGGCCGAGAACATGGGCTGGTACGCTGGCATCACCGCCGACATGTTCAGCTGACCGAGATCGCCCTGCGCCGCGGCCTCCCTCGCGGCGCAAACCTCATGGCCGCGCCCCGCGCGCGGCCTTCTTCCTTCCGCCACGCCAGATGCAAGGACAACGCATGCGACTTCTGACCAGTGCGACCCTGATCGCCGCGGCGCTCGCCGCCACCTCGGCGAACGCCCAGGACATCGCCGCCGGCGAACGTTCCTGGAACAAGTGCCGCGCCTGCCACCAGCTCGGCGAGACCGCCAAGAACGGCGTCGGCCCGCATCTCAACGGCCTGTTCGGACGGCACACCGGCGCCGTGGAAGGCTACAGCTACTCGGCCGCCAACAAGGGCGCCGACATCACCTGGGATGAGGCCGTCTTCGCCGAATACATCAAGGACCCGAAGGCGAAGATCCCCGGCACCAAGATGGTCTTCGCCGGCATCAAGAACGACAAGGAAATCGTCGACCTGACCGCCTATCTCAAGCAGTTCGGCAAGGACGGCAAGAAGCAGTAGGACCAGGATCGGCTGGATGGACCGCCCATGGCTGCCGCCATGGGCGGCGCAGACCGCTGCGGCGGCAGGGCGACCAGTCGATACGGATCGCCGCCAAGGCGGAGTTCTGGCAAGGCGGCCGGAAACCTGCGGCCGGGATTGCGATGTCGCGCCCCAGCTCGGCAAATCAAATGCTCTGCCAGGGTGAAATGGTGCGAAGGCGCTTCGCATCGCAAGCCCCGCTTCACGCCGGGGCGCCCCGAGGGGCTTGATCTACGATGTCAGGAAAGGTCCGTGGTGGGTGATGTAGGGCTCGAACCTACGACCCGCTGATTAAGAGTCAGCTGCTCTACCAACTGAGCTAATCACCCATACGCCACGAAGACGTTGCCGGGGATGCGCGGAGCGCGTCCAGGCAGGCCGGCGATGTAGCAAACACCCCCGGCCCTGTCCACCCGTCTGCGACAGAAATATGCAAACTTGTTTCCAGGTTTCGCGCACGCCCGGCGACAGGCCGCAGAAAGGCCTGTCGCGGGGGGCTTTTCTGCGGCTATCGGGCCGGCCGGCGATCGAGCAGGTGATAGAGCGCGATCGCCGCGAAGGTCGCGGTGCCGATGCCGCCGAGCTCATAGCCGAAGATCGGCAGCTTGAGATCGCCGGCGCCGAGAATCAGCGCGGTCGCGACCGTGAGCAGATTCTTCGGATCGGCGAAGTTCACCTTGTTCTCGACCCAGATGCGGCCGGCGGTGGCGGCGATCAGGCCGAAGACGACGACGGCGAGGCCACCGAGCACCGCCACCGGGATCGTGCCGATCACCGCGCCGAACTTGGGCGAGAAGCCGAGCAGCAGCGCGATCACGCCGGCGGCGACGAAGACCAGCGTCGAATAGACCCGCGTCACCGCCATCACGCCCATGTTCTCGGCATAGGTGGTGACGCCGGTGCCGCCGCCGGAGCCCGCGATCATCGTGCCGAGGCCATCGGCGAAGAAGCCGCGCCCGATCAGCCCGTCGAGATTGCGCCCGGTCATCACCGAGATGCCTTTGATGTGGCCGAGATTCTCCGCCACCAGGATGATCGCGACCGGCGCGATCAGCGCCATCGCCTTGGCCTCGAAGACCGGCGCGACGAAGTTCGGCAGGCCGAACCAGGCGGCGGCCGCGACCTTGCCGAAATCGACCGGCGGCGCGCCGAAGCTCGAGGCCGTCGCGGCATAGAGGATGTAGGCTGCAAGACCGCCGATCAGCACCGGCAGGCGCTGCGCCAGGCCACGGCCATAGACTGCGATGAGCGCCACCGCGACGACCGTGAACAGGGCGATCCATTTGGTGTAGGGGCTGGCCGAGATCATGTTCATCGCGACGGCCGTCAGATTGAGGCCGATTGCGGCGACCACCGCGCCGGTGACGACGGGCGGCAGCAGCTTCTCGATCCAGCGCGTACCGACGCCCTGCACCACCAGGCCGATCAGCGCGTAGAGCGCGCCGCAGGCGATGATGCCGCCGAGCGCCACCGGCAGGTTCACGTTCGGACCCGAACCGGAATAGCCGGTGGCGGCGATGACGACCCCGATGAAGGCAAAGGAGGAGCCGAGATAGCTCGGCAGCCGCCCACCGGTGATGACGAAGAACAGCAGCGTCGCGACGCCGGAGAAGAAGATCGCGACATTGGGGTCGAAGCCCATCAGGATCGGCGCCAGCACCGTCGAGCCGAACATGGCGACGACATGCTGCAGGCCGGCGACCACGGTCTGCCCGGCCGGCAGGCGCTCGTCCGGCATCACCTCGCCCGAGGTCTTCAGAGTCCAGTTTGGAAAATAGCCAGCCATCGTGCCCGCTCCCAGCCACCGCGCGCATGCGCACCGGAGCGGAATAGTGGCAAGAATCGGGCCTACGCCAAGCGAGCGGGGCGCGCCGTCCACCGTAAACAGCGCGCGCGGAGGCAGAACGCGGTTGAACCCCGGCTTTCGTCCCGAGGAGCCCGGC
>JAKFDB010000142.1:0-26416 GCA_036676315.1 Bradyrhizobiaceae bacterium | reverse complement strand
GGCCTGCAGGACGCCCATCTCGCCGAGATCTATGGCGGCGAAGGCTGGATGGAATGAGCGCCCTTCCCGCTACCGGCAGCCTGCGCAGCCGCGCCTTCCCGCCCAACTGGCCGCTGCGCTTCGGCGCCCTGCTGTTCCTCGCCTATGTCGCCTATGCCGCACAGATCCTCGACATCCGCTGGGAGCGTTTCGTCCAGGGGCTGGACAACGGCGCCCGCTTCCTCGGCCGGATGCTGCCGCCCAACACCGCCGCCGACAAGATGCAGCTCCTGCTCGACGGCATGCTGGAATCGCTGCAGATCGCGATCATCGCGACCGGCGCCGGCGTGCTGCTGGCCTTGCCGCTCGGCCTGTTCGCCGCCCGCAACCTGATGCCGCTGCCGGTCACTATCCTGGCCCGCGGCGTGATCGCGCTTTGCCGCACCTTCCACCCGGTCATCGTCGCCATCCTCTTCGTCAAGGCGGTAGGCTTCGGCGCGCTCGCCGGCATCCTCGCCCTGATCGTCGCGACGCTCGGCTTCATCGCCAAGCTGATCGCCGAGGCGATCGAGGAAATGTCGATGAAGCCGATCGAGGCGCTGCGCGCCGCCGGCGCGCCCTTCCTCTCGGTCGTCGTGATGGGCGTGGTGCCGCAGGTGCTGCCGCGCTTCATCGGCTTTGCCGCCTATCAGCTCGATTCCAACCTGCGCAATTCCGCGCTGGTCGGCCTCGTCGGCGGCGGCGGCATCGGCGCGACCCTGTTCACCGCCTTCCAGCGCTTCGACTATGATTTCGTCCTGACCATCATCATCGCGATCATCGCCGCGGTGATGGCAGGAGAACTGCTCTCGGCCTTCATGCGCCGCATCTACCAGGACGAGGCGCCGACCGGTGAGGTCAAGCGCGGCCCCTCCGGCCTCGTCTGGCACCGCTTCACCACGACGGAGCGGACGCTGCGCCTCGCCTTCTGGGCGATCGCCGCGCTGGCGCTGGGCTGGTCGTTCCAGACCATCGAGATCATCCCCGAATTCCTCTACGACGCCCCCCAGCAGACCGCCGACCTGTTCGCCCGGATGTGGCCGATCGACTGGAGCTATTTCCAGAGCACGGTGCAGGCAGCCCTGGTCGAGACACTGCACACCGCGACGCTCGGCACCATCCTGGCGATCCTGCTGGCGACGCCGGTGGCGCTGATGTGCGCCCGCAACGTCTCGCCCTCGCCCTGGGTCAACACGCTCGGCCGCTTCATCCTGGTGGCGACCCGCTCGGTCCATACCCTGGTCTGGGCGCTGCTCTTCGTCGCGGTCTTCGGCCCCGGCGCGCTCGCTGGCGTCATGGCGGTCGCGGTGCATTCGATCGGCTTCACCGGAAAATTCCTCGCCGAGGCGATCGAGGAAGCCAAGCCCGGCCCGATCGAGGCGCTGCGGGCCGCCGGAGCGCCGCGTCGCGCCGTGCTGCTGAAAGGCTTCTGGCCGCAGGTCAAGCCGGCCTTCCTCGCCGTCAGCCTGTTCCGCTGGGACATCAATGTCCGCGAGAGCGCGGTGCTCGGCCTGGTCGGTGCCGGCGGCCTCGGCGTCGCGCTCCAGGCCTCGATGGACAATCTCTACTGGGACCAGGTCGGCCTCGTCCTCGTGGTGATCTTCGTCGTCGTGGTCCTGACCGAGCTCGTCACCTCGGTGATCCGGGCCCGCGTCATCTAATACCGGCCCACCAGCAGCACGGCAGCTCCAAGGCCCGCGTGACGAAGGTTGCGCGGGCCTTTCCATTTGCTTGTCGCATGGCGCGTCGAGCCGGGCGGGTGAAGCCCGCTGCGCAATCGACGGTAGAGCCCCATCGCTTCGGTGGCAGCTCGCCGGCGCACCACGACCGATGGCGTGCGAGTTGAGCCCGAGGGCGGGCAGGCTCCACCGAAAGCGGCCCCCAAGGGCCGTCTTACCGGCATGAAAAATCCCCGCCCGGAAGCCGGGCGGGGATGACGAAGCTCAATGAAGCGCAGGGCGGGCGGCCTTGCCGGTCACTCCGAGAATTTTGTCGGCAGCCAGAGCGCGATTTCGGGAAAGGCGAGCAGCAGGCCGATCAGGCCGAACATGCTGAGCACGAAGACCAGCGAGCCGGCGATGACGTCCTGAATGCTGCCACGCCCGCGGATCGCCTGGACGACGTAGAGATTGATCCCGACCGGCGGCGTGATCAGCGCCACTTCCAGCAGGATTATCAGGATCACGCCGAACCAGATCGGATCGTAGCCGAGCGCGACGACGATCGGCGCGACCAGTGGCGTGATCGTCACCAGCATCGACAGCGATTCGAGGAAGCAGCCGAGCACCACGAAGAAGGCGATGATCACCAGCATGGTCTGCAGCGGCGACAGGCCGAGCTCCGAAATGAAGCTGGTGAGCTGTTGCGAAAGGCCGATGACCGAGAGCACGAAATTCAGGAAATAGGAGGCCAGCACGATCAGCATGATCATCGCAGTGGCCTTCATCGCCCCGACGAAGCACTCGTGCAGCAGCGCCAGCGACAGCCGGCCATACCACCAGGTCAGCCCGAGCGCGAAGACGAGGCCGAGCGAAGCTGCCTCGGTGGGGGTGGCAAAGCCGGTATAGATCGAGCCGATCACGACGAAGAAGAGCAGGATGATCGGGACGAGGTCGGCGAGGCTGGCGAAGCGCTGCCGCCAGGTGGCATCGATCCGCTCTCCGCCATAGCTCGGCTTCACCAGGCAGATCACGACGATCAGCAGCGAGAACAGCGTCGCCAGCATCAGGCCGGGAATGGTCGCGGCCAGATAGAGTTTCGGCACCGAGGTATTGGTGATCATCCCGTAGATGATCAGGTGGATCGAGGGCGGGATCAGGATGCCGAGCGTCCCGCCGGCGGCCAGGCTGCCGAGGAACAGGCGTTCATTGTAGCCGCGGCGGCGGATCTCCGGCAGCGCCACGGTCCCGATCGTCGCTGCGGTCGCGACGCTCGAGCCGGAAGTCGCCGAAAACAGGGTCGAGGCACCGATATTGGCGTGCAGCAACCCGCCGGGAAGCCGGTTGAGCCAGAGCGCGACGGCACCATACATCCGCGCGGCGATGCCCGAGCGCAGCAGGATCTCGCCGAGAAGGACGAAAAGCGGGATGCTGGTCAGCGTGAACTCGGTCGAGACCTTCCAGAAGATTTCCGAAGCCGCGAGGAAGAGCGGCAGCGGCGAATAGACGAAGCTCAGGATCAGCGCGGTGATGATCAGCGTCGCCGCGATCGGCAGGCTGCTGCTGATGAAGAAGGCGAGAAGCAGGGAGGCGTTCGCAAGCATCAGCGCTTCTCCTCGCGCGGGCCGAGCGCTTCTTGCGCCTCCTCGGAGGCCGACATGATCCCGAAGCGGGCAGCGAGCTCCCGATGCCGCCCGGCAGCCAGGGCGCTGCAGGCCTGCAGCGACGAGACCGCGAGGCCGGCCAGGAAAACCACGATCCCGGCGAACCAGAGCAATTGCGGGATCACCAGCGGCACCTGCAGCACGCTGGCCGAGCGCGAGCTCATGCTCCAGGAACCCGAGACGACAAGCCAGCTGCTGAAGGCGAAGAAGGCGGCCGCCAAGCCCAGCGCCAGGATCGACAGCACGTCCAAAAGCGAGCGGAAGCCCAGCGGCGCCTTCTGGTAGAGGAAGTCGATCCTGACATGGCTGCGGGCGTAAAAGGCCTCGGCCAGGGACCAGGAAATCCCGATCGCGAAGATGTAGCCGGCGATCTCGTCGACGCCGCCGATGTTCTGGCCGATCGCATTGCGCGCGGCGACATCGACCGTCACCAATACACCGAGCAGGAGCAGGCCCCAGCCCGCCGCCAGCAGCATCGTGCGCGCGAGCCACCGGAGGGCATCGTCAGCCCGGTCCAGCGCGCCGCGGTCTCGCCCTGCGGGGCGGGTCACCGGAACCATGTGTTGTCTTCCTCGTCCTGTGGTGATCTTGCGATGGCGGCCGTCGTCCCGTGTCTCGTCACGGGACGACGCAGGCCCGGTCAGCGCGCCGCCGTGACGCCTGTAACCTTGCCGACGCTGGCATTCCACTGCTCGACGCAGGCCTTGTCGCAGCGCGCCGCCCACTTCTTCAGGACGACCTCCTGCAGGATGCGCTTGCGCTCGGCCTCGTCGGCCGCCGACGGCTCGGCGAGCGTCATCGTGGCGGGCGCGCCATAGGGGCAGGCGGCGCGGCCGGTATTGCAGTCGATGCCGGCCTTGTCATCGGAGGCGGCCAGCGCCCACAACTCGGATTCAAGCGTGGAAACGGCCTTGCGGGTCGCCTCCTGGCGGTCCTTGGGCAGCGCCTCCCATTTCGCCTTGCTGGCAGCGATCAGGGTCAGGCCCCAGCCGAAGCGCATGCCATAGAGATTCTTGGTCACCTCCGGCCATTTGAACGAATAGCCGGTCAGGGTGCCGGTGATGCCGCAATCGACGACGCCGCGCTGCAGCGAGGGCACGACCTCGGCCAGCGGCACGCTGACGCCGACCGCGCCGGCCGCCGAGATGAAATCGTTCATGCTGGCGCCGTAGAAGCGGACCTTGCGGCCCTTCAGGTCGGCGAGGCTCTTCACCGGCTCGCGGCAGTAGAGCACCTGGCTCGGATTGGGATAGGCGCCGAGCAGGACGAGATTGTGCTTCTTCAGCAGCGTCTCGGCGACGGCCGGGCGATAGGCATCGAGCGCCTTCTGGCCGGTGGGGATATCCTGGATCAGGGTCGAGAGCTCGAGGCCCTCGATCACCGGATCGTCCGCAACCGAATAGCCGACGACGATATGGGCGATGTCGAAGACGCCGAGCTTGGCGAGCCGGAGCAGCTCGACGCCGGAAAGCCCGAGCTCGGAATAGGAAGTGACCTGGGCGGTGACGGCACCACCGGTCAGCTCGCCGAACGTCTTCGACCAGAAGGGCTGCTCGACCTTGCCATAGGCATTGAGGTTCGACCACGGCGCCACGACCTTGAGGCTGGTCTGCGCTGCGGCCTGGCCGCTGACGGCCACGGCCGCAGTGAGTAAGGCTCCTCCGAGCCAGTTCAGGACGGACATGACACGACCCCTCTTCTTGGTTGAAATCTTCCGAGCTTTGGCGGAATACCCTGAATTTCCTGCAGTTTGTTCGTCAAATACCCAGTTCATATGCGATTATCACCCTGCGCATATGATGCCGCGGAAAGCGGCGAACCGGCCGCGATTTACGCAGCCGGCCGCGGCCTCAGCGCAATATCGAGCCAGCCGAGCTCGTTTACGCTCAATCTGTCCCCATCATTCAGCACCACGGTCGTGGTCTCCGCCTCGACGATGGCCGGGCCCTCGACAGTGTTGCCCGGCCCCAGCGCCTCGAAGCGGAAGACCGGAACCTCGCGCCACTCGCCGAAGAAGGCGCGACGTGTTCCGCCGGCCTGCGGCGCCTGGTGGGCAACGGCCGCACGCGGCTCGTCGCGCGGCGGCTCGACGACGCCGATCGCCGCGACCCTCGCGTTGACCAGCACGACCTCCTGGCCCGGAGAGCAATAGGTGTAGAGTTCCTCATGGCGCCGGTGGAAGCGCTCGACGAGCTCGGCCATGGCGCCGTCGTCGGCAAGGTCGAGCCCGTCGAGCGGCACGTCGACCTCGAAGATCTGCTCGCCATAGCGCATCTCGGCCGAGCGCTCGATCCGCACCGGCCCCTTGAACCAGGCCGCGAGATGCGCCGACGCCTCGGCCTCCAGCGCCTCGAAAGCGGAACGCAGCGCCTTGCCGTCGAGCTGGGCCATGTCGCCGACATGGCTGCGCGTCACCTCGTAACGCAGATCGCTGGCAAGCATGCCCCAGGCGGAGAGGACGGAGGCGACGGTTGGCACGACGACGCGCCGCATCTCCATCTCGCGCGCCACCTCGACCGCGTGCAGGCCGGCCGCCCCGCCGAAGCTGAGCAGGGTGTAGCCGCGCGGATCGACACCGCGGCGCAGCGTCATCATCCGGATGCCGTCGGCCATCTTCAGGTTGATCAGCCGATAGATGCCGGCGGCGCAGTGCATCCGGTCGATGCCGAGCCGGGCCGCGAGCCCGTCGACCGCCGCTTCCGCCGCGGCGCTGTCGAGCTTGCGGCGCCCACCCATGAAGGTCGCGGCCCCGAGATAGCCGAGCAGCACATTGGCGTCGGTGACGGTCGGGTCCTGTCCGCCATTGCCATAGCAGGCCGGCCCCGGAACCGAGCCGGCGCTGCGCGGGCCGACATGGAAAGTGCCACCGGCATCGGCATAGGCGATCGAGCCGCCGCCGGCGCCGATGCTGGCGATGTCGAGGCTGCGCAGGGCGATCCGCTGGCCGGCGAGGCCACGCTCGGCCGAAAGCGCGATCTCGCCATCCTCGATCAGCGAGATGTCGGTGCTGGTCCCGCCCATGTCGAAGGGCACGAGATTGCGGGTCGCGATCAGCTCGGCGACGCGGCGCGAGCCGGCGATGCCGCCGGCCGGGCCGGAGAGCACCGTCGCGGCGGCAAGGCGCGCGGCCTCCTGCAGCGGCGCCATGCCGCCATGCGAGAGGATGATGAACAGCGAACCGGAGAAGCCGGCCTTTTCCAGCCGCGCCTCGAGGCTCTTCAGGTATTTGCGGACGGCCGGCCCGACATAGGCGTTGACGACCGTGGTCGAGACCCGCTCGTACTCCTTGATCTGCGGCAGCACCTCGCTCGACAGCGAGACGAAGGCGTCGGGCAGGGCTTCCGCCACGGCCAGAGCCGTCTCGCGCTCATGCTGCGCATTTCGGTAGGAATGCAGGTAGCAGACCGCCACCGAAGTGACGCCCTCCTGCCGCAGACGCTCGATCTCCGCACCGAGCGAATCCCGGTCGAGCGGCATCGCGACGCTGCCATCGAAGGCGAGGCGCTCCTTGACGCCGCGCCGCAGATGACGCGGCGCCAGCGGCTCCGGCGGCGGCAGCAAGAGGTTATAGCGCTCCGGCTTCAGGCCTTCGCGCATCTCGAGGACGTCGCGATGGCCCTGCGTCGTCAGCAGGCCGACCTTGGCGCCCTTGCCCTCGAGCAGGGCGTTGGTCGCCACCGTGGTGCCGTGGACGACGCGCTCGATCGCCGCGAGGAAGCCCGGCAGGTCGAGGCCGAGCCGGCCAGCCAGATCGGCAAGCCCGTTGAGCACACCGATCGACTGGTCTTCCGGCGTCGAGGGCGACTTGGTGAAGGTGGTGACGCCCTCGCTGTCGATGGCGACGAGATCGGTGAAGGTTCCGCCGACATCGATGCCGACGCGGAAAAGCTTGGTCATGACGCGTGGGCTCCGCTCAGGCGCTCGTGAATTCGGTGTCGATGTCGCGCTGGCGCGCTTCCGCGGAGCGCCGCTCCGGCGCCCCCCAGCCGCCGCCGCCGGAGGAGCGGATCTCGAGGCGGTCGCCGGCCGCGATCCCGATGCCGAACTCCTTGGTCTTCAGGGCGCGGCGGCTGTCGCCGGAGACGAGCTGGTAGTCATGCGGCGCGCCGTCCTTGCCGCCGAGCATGCCGGCGGAACCGTGCCGTGCCCCCTCGCCCGCCGTATGGGCGTAGGCCGGAACCTCGACGACGAGGTCCATGCTCGACCCCAGCCCGCCGCGGTGCTGGCCGTCGCCGCCGGAGTCCGGGCGGAATTCGTGGCTCTCGAAGCGTAAGGGGAAGCGCGCCTCCGCCACCTCGATGCTGCCGAACTTGATGCCGCCGACCGAATGCCACTCGCCGGCCGCCGACCAGCCATCGCCACGCGGCGAGCCGCCGCCGCCCGGCCTTGCATGGAACATGTGCCAGATGAAGCGCTTGCCGGTCCGCGGGTTGTCGCCGGTGATCGAGATCCGGAAGCGCCGGCCCCAGCCGCCCATCGCCCGGTCCGGGCAGGCCTGGCTCAGCGCCCGGATCACCGCCTCGACGATCTCGTTGGCCGGATGGGTGGTGCACAGCGTCACCGGGACATTGTCGTCGGCACAGACGATCGTTCCCGGCTTCAGCTTGACCGAGAGCGGCCGGAAGCAGCCATCGTTCTTCGGGATCTCGGCATCGACGAGATAGGCGAAGGCCATCGCCACCGCCGCCTGGGTGTTGGCATGGGGCGAGTTGGCGAAGCTCTTCGACTGCGGGTCGCTCCCGGTCAGGTCGACCTCGAGATCGCTGCCGCGCTTGGTGACCTTGGCCACGACCCTGATGTCGGTGCGGCCGCGGCCATCATCGTCGAGCAGCGCCTCGCCATGATAGACGCCGTCCTTCCAGCCCGCGACGATGGCGCGCGACTGGCGCTCGGCACCGTCGAGAATGGCCTCGATCGCCTCCGACACCTGGTCCGTCCCGACATCGGCGAACAACCGCCCGATCCGCTTCTCGCCGAGATGGGCGGCGCCGATCATCGCCGCGAGATCGCCGCGGAAGTCGCGGGGAAAGCGCACGTTCAGCGCGAGCATGTCGAGAATGTCCTCGCGCATCCGCCCGGCTTCCGCCAGGCGGATCGGCGGGATGCGCAGGCCTTCCTGCCAGATCTCCGTCGCCTGTGGGTTGTAGGCGCCGTGGGTGGCGCCGCCGATGTCGCCCATATGGGCCCGCACCACGCTCCAGAGCAGGCGCTTGCCGTCGCCATGGACCGGCACGAAGGCGGTCACGTCAGGCAGATGGCTGCCGCCGCAATAGGGATCGTTGAGCAGATAGACGTCGCCCGGCTGCACCGCGTCGCCGAACCGCTCCTCGACCGCCCGCACCGCCCAGGTCAGGGCGCCGACATGGATCGGGATATGGTCGGCCTGGGCGATCAGGCGGCTCTGCGGATCGCAGATTCCGATCGAGAAATCGCGGCTGGCATTCAGTATCTGCGAGTAGGAGGTACGAAGCATGGCCTCGCCCATTTCCTCGACGATGGAAATCAGGCGGTGCTGGACGACGGATCGGGTGATCGGATCTACGGAATTGCTCACGCCACGGCCTCTCATCGATGAAGGCGCGCGGATCGATATGATTATCGAGGCAACACCGACGCAATGAGGCTAGTTTGTGGCTCGGACCGCGGTCCAATATCGAGTTTCTATCCTATTATATCAGCACGCGCATATCGCGCCGGCCCGATCGCTAGACCGGCGTGGGGTCGAGATCGACCGCCTGGGTGATGCGCGCCTCGTCGATCACCGCCAGCAACTCCTCGATCAGCACCGAATTTCGATCCCGCGGCCAGGCCGCGTAGAGTTCGATCAGCGGGGTGTCGTCGAGGATCGGGCGGAGCACGACGCGTTCGGGGGTGAGGTGCCTGGCCGAGCGCGGTACCAGCGCAACACCAATGCGCGCCGCGACCAGCGCCAGCATCGTCACCATCTGATGCGCCTCCTGGACGCGCCCGGGAAAGAAGCCGGCGCTCTGGCACAGATGCATGATCAGGTCGCGGAAGCCTGGCGCCTCGTCGCGGTCGAAGATCACCAGCGCGGCGCCGTTCAGATCGGCGAGGCGGATCCCGGCCGAGCCCGCCAGCGGGTGATTATCCGGCAGCGCGACCTGGAAGGGCTCCTGATGCACCAGCCGGATGCCGAGCGTGTCGTCAAGGATCGGCGGGCGCACGAAGCCGAGATGGATCTCGCCCTTCTCCAGCGCCAGGAGCTGCGCCGGCGACGACATCTCGCGCAGCGACAGCGTCACATCCGGCCAGCGCTCATAGAAGGCTTCAAGGATAGGCGGCAGGAATTCCGCCGCCGCCGTGCCGGTGACGCCGATGACGAGGTTGCCCTCCTGCCCCCTGCCGACGCGCTTGGTCATCGCCTGGGCGCGCGACATCTGCTGCAGGATCTGGCGCGCCTCGCGCAGCAGCGTCTTGCCGGCCGGCGTCAATTCGATCGGGCGCACGCTCCGGTCGAACAGCGAGACCTGAAGCTCCTCCTCCATCGCCTTGATCTGCTGCGACAGCGGCGGCTGCGCCATGTGCAGGATCTCGGCCGCGCGACCGAAATGGCGCTGCTCCGCCAGCACGACGAAATATCGCAGATGCCTCAGTTCCATGGCTGGCTGATACAGCCCGAGACCTGAGCCGCCAAGCCCGTTCAGGCTGGCAGGAGCCTGGCGCCGATCCGTTTTGCCGCATCGCACAGGGCCTCGAGGTGCACCGGATGGCCATCGGGCGCGACGATCGAGGTCAGCGACGAGATGCTGAGCGCACCGGCGAGTACTCCTGCCCGGTCGAAGATCGGCACGCCCACTCCGGTCAGGCCGATGAAGAAATCATCCGCCGCCAGTTCCCAGCCCTGCGCGCGGATGCGCTCGGCTTCGCGCCAGAGCAGCTCGGGGTCGGTCTGGCTCGCCGGCGCCCGTTTGGGCAGTTCCAGGGCGAGCGCCTGCCGGCGCTGCGCCTCGTCGAGATGGGCGAGGATGACGCGCGGGCCGCCGCCGCAGTTCAACGGCGCCTGGGCGCCGACGGCGAACCAAGTCGCGTCGACATGCGGTAACGAGGCCCGGACCCGGTCGACGCAAAGCGCGCGGCCCGAGATATGGACCCAGAGAAACGAGGTCGCGCCGGTCTTCTCGGCGATTTCGGTGAGGTAGGGGCCCGCAATGTCCCGCAATTCGCGCCCGGCCGTGACGGCGCTGCCAAGCTCGATGAGCCCGACCGCCAGCGCATAGGTCTGCGTGCGCTCGTCATGCTCGACGAGGTCGTTGAGCTGGAGCGTCTGCAGCAACCGCCGGGCCGTGCCCTTGTCGAGCCCGACCTGGCGCGAGAGTTCGCTCAGGCCCAGGCGCGGCTGCTCGGGGCGGAAAGCACGGAGCAGCGCGATGGCCCTGTCGAGCGCTCTGACGATCGGGACGCCCGGCGGCAGGCGCGCGGCTCGGTCCTGCTTCGTCCTGTCGTCTCCGCTCACCATCCGTCCAACATCCGAATCCAGTGTATCGCCTAGTAACACAGCATGTCAGCCATTGACACGAAATTTGACTCTCGCTTTCAATGGCATGGAGCTTGCCAATCGGCGCATGATCGGGTGCGATCCCGAGAGGCCGCAGAGCAGGTCGAAAGCAATGGGTCGCCTCGGCAGCGCTGCCTGTCGCAGCCGAGAGCAGGCCAAGGGGAACGGAGAACGACGATGACGGTATCGAGATTGGGACTGGCTCTCGCAGTGTCCGTGCTCGCGCTCGGCGCGGCGACGGCCCAGGAGCCGAAGAAGGGCGGCACCGTCCATGTCGTGGTCCAGCCGGAACCGCCGATGCTGATGCAGGGGCTGAATCAGAACGGCCCGACCAACATGGTCGCCGGCAACATCTATGAATCGCTGCTGCGTTATGACGAGAAGCTCAACCCGCAGCCTTCGCTCGCCAAGAGCTGGGAAATCTCGGCCGACGCCAAGGTCTACACCTTCAAGCTGCAGGAAGGCGTGACCTGGCATGACGGCAAGCCGTTCACCGCCGACGATGTCGTCTTCACGCTCGACAAGTTCCTGCGCGAGGTCCATCCGCGCTGGCGCCCGATCGTCAACGCGCAGGTCGAGAAGATCGAGAAGGTCGACGACCTTACCGTCACGATCACGCTGAAGCAGCCTTTCGGGCCGCTGATCATGACCCAGGAGGTCGCTTCGGCGCCGATGATCCCGAAGCACCTCTATGACGGCACCGACTACCGCGCCAACCCGAACAACAACACGCCGATCGGCACCGGCCCGTTCAAGTTCAAGGAGTGGAAGAAGGGCTCCTATATCCACCTCGTCAAGAACGAGAACTACTGGCTGAAGGGCAGGCCGAACCTCGACGAGATCTACTGGCAGATCATCCCGGATGCGGCCGCCCGCGCCGTCGCCTACGAGACCGGCAAGGTCGACGTGCTGACCGGCGGCTCGGTCGATGTCTACGATGTCGCCCGCCTCTCCAAGCTGCCCAACACCTGCATGACCACCAAGGGCTGGGAGATGTTCGCTCCCCATGCCTGGCTGACGCCGAATGTCCGCAACGGCATCCTCGGCAACAAGCAGTTCCGCCAGGGCCTGATGTACGCGATCGACCGCGAATTCGGCCGCGACGTCGTCTGGGGCGGGCTCGGCAAGCTGCCGACCGGGCCGATCTCGTCGAAGACGCGCTTCTACTCCGCCGACGTGCCGAAATACGCCTTCGACCCGGCCAAGGCGAAGGAGCTGATCAAGGCCTCCGGCTACAAGGGCGAGACGATCAAGCTGCTCAACCTGCCCTATGGCGAGACCTGGAGCCGCTGGTCCGAGGCGATCAAGCAGAACCTCGAGGATGTCGGCGTCAAGGTCCAGATCGAGAACACCGACGTTCCCGGCTGGACTCAAAAGGCCAGCAACTGGGACTTCGATCTCAACTTCAACTTCCTCTACCAGCTCGGCGACCCCGCCATGGGCGTGGCGCGCAGCTACATCTCGACCAACATCGCCAAGGGCAACCCTTTCGCCAATGTCGGCGGCTACTCCAACCCGGAGGTCGACAAGCTCTTCGCCGAGGCAGCGATCGCGCCGACCGACGCACAGCGGCAGGAGCTCTACACCAAGGTGCAGAAGCTGCTCGCCGACGAGCTGCCGGTGCTCTGGCTGCTCGAGATGGACTTCCCGACGATCTACCGCTGCAACGTCAAGAACCTCGTCACCACCGGCGTCGGCGTCGATGACGGCTTCCGGGATGCGTGGAAGGAGTGACTTCCACGGCTGACAAATCGGGATGTGTCGTCCCGGACAAGCCGCGTCAGCGGCGTTGATCCGGGACCCATGCCTGAACCGTTCCGGCATGGGTCCCGGGTCTCCCTTCGGTCGCCCGGGACGACGACAAGCAAAACACGGGTCTGAATGAACCTCGCTCAATTCCTGACAGGCCGGTTGGCGAAGGGGATCATCGTCCTCTTCGCCATCGCGGTGCTGAACTTCTTCCTGATCCGCGCCGCGCCCGGCGACCCCGCGCAGGTGCTGGCCGGCGAGGCCGGTGCTGCCGACGAGGTGCTGCTGCAGCAGCTGCGCGAGCGCTTCGGCCTCGATCAGCCGCTGATCCAGCAGCTCTGGATCTATCTCAAGGGCTATGCCTCGCTCGATCTCGGCTTCAGCTACCGCCAGCAGCGCCCGGTGCTCGAATTGATCCTCGACCGCCTGCCCGCGACCCTGCTCCTGACCGGCGCCGCCTTCGTCGTCTCGCTGGGTCTGGGCACCCTGATGGGCGCGCTCGCGGCGCGCCGGGCCGGACGCTGGCAGGACAGCGTCATCACCACGCTGGCGCTGGTGTTCTATGCGACGCCCCTGTTCTGGGTCGCGTTGATGAGCCAGATCGTGTTCTCGCTGAAGCTCGGCCTCGTCCCCAATGTCGGCTACGAGACGATCGGCGCGAACTATACCGGGCTTGCCCGCGCGCTCGACATCGGCAGTCACCTGATACTGCCCGCGCTGACGCTCGGCCTGTTCTTCACCGCGCTCTATGCCCGGATGATGCGGGCCTCGATGCTGGAGGTCGCGGGCGCCGACTTCGTCAAGACGGCGCGCGCGAAAGGGCTTTCGCCCGCGATCGTCTCGCGCCGGCATGTGGCGCGCAACGCGATCCTGCCTGTCGTCACGCTGGCCGGCCTGCAGGCGGGCCAGCTCGTCGGAGGCGCTGTCCTGACCGAGACCGTCTTCGCCTGGCCCGGCATCGGCCGGCTGATGTTCGACGCGCTCGTCCAGCGCGATTATTCGGTGCTGCTCGGCGTCTTCTTCATCTCCTCGGCCATGGTCGTCGGCTTCAATATCCTGACCGACCTCGTCTACCGGCTGGCCGACCCCCGCATCGAGGCGACGACATGATGATCCGTCGCCCATCTCAATCAAGCCCTCATCCTGAGGAGCCATTCCGTTGGGAATGGCGTCTCGAAGGATGCTCCAGGAGGCTCCCGAACCATCTGGAGCATCCTTCGAGACGCTGCTGCGCAGCTCCTCAGGATGAGGGCTGGAAGAGGATGCGGTCATGAGCTTCCTCAAGCGCTTCGCCCGCAACCGCGGTGCCGTGATCGGGCTGGTGATCCTGCTCGTGGTGATCGCCTTCGCGCTGCTCGCGACCTGGCTCTACCCGCAATCGCCGTGGCGCACCGTCGGCCGGCCGTTCCTTGCGCCCTTCGTCATGGAGCGCTTCCCGCTCGGCACCGACACGCTCGGGCGCAACCTCGCCTCCGGCCTCGTGCATGGCGCCCGCGTCTCGCTGATGATCGGCGTGGTCTCGACGCTCGTCGCGCTCCTGATCGGCGTGCCGCTCGGCGCCGTCGCCGGCTATGCCGGCGGCTTCGTCGACGACGCCCTGATGCGCTTCACCGAATTCTTCCAGACCATCCCGTCCTTCGCGCTGGCGATTGTGCTGGTCGCGATCCTGCAGCCGCAGCTCGGCTCGATCGTGCTCGCCATCGGTGTCGTCTCCTGGCCGCCGGTGGCGCGGCTGGTGCGTGGCGAGGTGCTCTCGCTGAAGACGCGCGAATATGTCCAGGCTGCCGTGACCATCGGCCAGTCGACGCCGCGCATCATCTTCAGCCAGGTGCTGCCCAACACGCTGGCGCCGATCATCGTCATGGGCTCGCTGATGATCGGCTCGGCGATCCTGCTCGAATCCTCGCTCTCCTTCCTCGGCCTCGGCGATCCCAATCTGATGAGCTGGGGCTATATGGTCGGCGCCGGCCGCACCCGGCTGCTCGACGCCTGGTGGATCAGCTTCTTCCCGGGCCTTGCCATCTTCCTCACCGTGCTTGCCCTCAACCTCGCCGGCGAGGGGCTGAACGACGCCCTCAATCCGCGCCTTGCCCGGGAGAGGGAATGATGACGGCTCCGGTTCTGGCCGTAGAGGGCCTGCGGCTCGCCCTCCCCAGCCTCGCCGACCGCGCCTATGCGGTCGAGGATGTCACACTCTCGATCGCGCCCGGCGAGACGCTCTGCGTCGTCGGCGAGTCCGGCTCCGGCAAGTCAATGCTGGCGCACGCCGTGATGGGTCTGCTGCCCAGGGCGGTGAAGCCGGCAGGCGGCGCGATCCGGCTCGGCGGGCGCGACCTGCTCTCGCTCGACGAGGCGGCGATGGAAAGCGTGCGTGGCCGCGAGGTCGGCATGATCTTCCAGGAGCCGATGACCTCGCTCAACCCGGTGATGCGCGTCGCCGACCAGATTATCGAGACCTTCGAAGCGCATGGCTTGCTCGGCAAGGCCGAGCGCCGCGCCCGGGCGCTCGCGCTGTTGACCGAGGTCGGCCTGCCCGATCCGGAGCGGCTGGCGCGAGCCTATCCGCACGAGCTCTCCGGCGGGCAACGCCAGCGCGTGATGATCGCGATGGCGCTGGCGCTCGAACCCAAGCTGCTGATCGCCGACGAGCCGACGACGGCGCTCGACGTCACCACTCAGGCGCAGATCCTCAAGCTGCTCGACAATCTGCGCCACAAGCACGGCACCGCGGTGCTGTTCATCACCCATGATTTCGGTGTCGTCGCCGAGATCGCCGACCGCATCGCCGTGCTCCAGCACGGCAAGCTGGTCGAGGAAGGCACGGCCGAGGCGGTGCTGTCGCAGCCCCGGCACGACTATACCCGCCGCCTGCTCGCCGCCGTGCCCTCGCTGACCCCGCCGGAACGGCCGGCGCGGGTCGAAAGCCCCCCGGTGCTTTCCGTCGAGGGGCTCGGCAAGGTCTATCGCAAGCGCTCCTTCTTCCGCCCCGGCCGCGAGGTGAAGGCAGCCGACGATGTCAGCTTCACGCTCGCCCGCGGCGAGACGCTCGGCCTCGTCGGCGAATCCGGCTCCGGCAAGTCGACGGTCGGGCGCTGCTGCCTCAGGCTGATCGAACCCGATGGCGGCAGGATCACGCTCGGCGACCTCGTGCTCAGCGACCTCAGCGTCGCCGCGCTGCGCCAGCACCGCAAGCGCATCCAGATGGTCTTCCAGGACCCGTTCGCCTCGCTCAATCCGCGCCAGACGGTGGGGCGCATCATCTCCGACGGGCCGGTGGCGCATGGCACGCCGCGGGCGGAGGCGCTGACGCGGGCAAAGGAATTGCTCGAGCTCGTCGGCCTCTCGGCCAATGCGATCGACCGCTACCCGCACGAATTCTCCGGCGGCCAGCGCCAGCGCATCGGCATCGCCCGCGCGCTGGCGCTCGATCCCGACGTGCTCGTCGCCGATGAGGCGGTCTCGGCGCTCGATGTCTCGGTCCAGGCGCAGATCCTGACCCTGATCAAGGACATCCAGCAGCGCCTCGGCCTCGCCATCCTGTTCGTCACCCATGACCTGCGCGTCGCGGCCCAGATCTGCGACCGCATCGCGGTGATGCAGCGCGGCAAGATCGTCGAGAGCGGCGTGACGGCAGCGCTCTTTGCCCATCCGCAGCACGAATACACCCGCCAGCTCCTCGCCGCCGTACCCGGCGGCAAATGGTTCGGGCGGTAAGCCATGCGTCATTCTCGGGCGCAGCGTAGCGGAGGCCCGAGAATCTCATGACCAGCAAGCTGGTTTCCAAGATGGTCGGGTCAAGCCCGACCATGACGCTTTCACCATACGCTTGCTTGTATGACCGGAGACTAAGCCCATGCCTCTCGATCCCGCCCTTCGCGACCGCATCCTCGCCTCCGTCGAGGCCGGCTTTGCCGAGCAGGTCGCCTTCACCCAGGAGATGATCCGCTTCGGCTCGGTGCGCGGCGAGGAGCATACGGTCCAGGACTTCGTCTTCCGGGCCCTCAAGGATCGCGGCTTCACCATGGATCGCTTCGCCATGGACCGTGAGGCGATCGCCAACCACCCCGGCGGCGCGCCCTTCTCGGATAGCCATTCGGAAGCCCCCATCGTCGTCGGCATCCATCACCCGCGCGAGGAGAAGGGCCGTTCGCTGATCCTGCAGGCCCATGTCGACGTGGTGCCGGCCGGCCCGGCCGAATCCTGGACGCATCCGCCCTTCGACCCCGTCATCGATGGCGACTGGCTCTATGGCCGCGGCGGCGCCGACATGAAGGCCGGCGGCACCGCCAACCTCTATTGCCTCGACGCGCTCCGTCGCATCGGCCTGCAGCCGGCCGCGACCGTCTATGTCCAGTCGGTGGTCGAGGAGGAGTCGACCGGCAATGGCGCGCTGATGACGCACTTGCGCGGCTACAAGGCCGACGCGGTGCTGATCCCCGAGCCGGAGGAGGAGATGCTGGTGCGCGCCAATACCGGCGTGCTCTGGTTCCAGGTCGAAGTCCGCGGCGTGCCGATGCATGTGCGGGAAATGGCGGCCGGCGCCAATGCGATCGACGCCGCCTATCGTGTCATCGCCGCTTTGCGCGGGCTCGAGGAGGAGCTCAACCGCGAGAAGGCCGGGCGCGAGCATTTCGAGGAGATCGCCCACCCGATCAATCTCAATATCGGCAAGATCGAGGGCGGCGACTGGGCCTCCTCCGTGCCCTGCTGGTGCAGGATCGACTGCCGGATCGGGCTCTATCCCGGCGTCAGCGCAGAGGAGCTGGCCAAGCGCATCGAGGCCACGGTCCTCGCCCATGCGCGCGGCGACAAGTTCCTCGCCAACAACCCGCCCAAGCTGAACTTCAACGGCTTCTATTCCGAGGGCTATGTGCTCGAGCCCGGCAGCGAGGCGGAAGCCGTGCTCGGCCGGGCCCATCAGGGCGCCACGGGCAAGGAGCTGAAGAGCTTCATGACTGCCGGCTATCTCGATACCCGGGTCTACGCGCTCTACGACAAGATCCCGGCGCTCTGCTACGGACCGATCTCGGAGAACATCCACGCCTTCGACGAGCGCGTCAGCCTCGCTTCGCTGAAGCGCATCACCGGCACGATGGCGCTCTTCGTCGCCGAATGGTGCGGCGTCGAGCCGATCGAGGGCTAATATTGCGACGTCGTCCCGGGCGACCACAGGGAGCCCGGGATGACGGTGCGATTTGCGATAACGAGCGCGCCGTTCGCGCATCCACCCTCCGCCGAAATGACATGACGTCCGCAACCCGCCATCCCGCATAGTCCCGCCATGCCGCCCGCTCCCTCCCGCTCGCTCCTGCTCGTCCCGCTGCTCGGGCTGCTCTGGGGCTTCAACTGGCCGGCGGTGCGGATCTCGCTGACCGAGATCGCCCCCTGGACGCTGCGGGCCGGCGGCATGAGCTTCGCCGGGCTGGTGCTGGTCGCCGTGGCGCTGGTCCGTGGCGTGCCGCTTGCGGTGCCGAGGCGGGAATGGCCGCGCCTGATCATCGCCGGCTTCCTCTCGATCGCGGCCTTCAACGTCCTGCTCGCCTTCGCCCAGCTGATGGCGCCGACCTCGCGCGCCGCGATCCTGACCTTCACCATGCCGATCTGGGCGACCCTGCTCGCCTTGCCGATCCTGGGCGAGCGCTTCGACCGGCGGCGCCTGCTCGGCCTTAGCCTCGGCATTGCCGGGCTCGCCTGCCTCGGCCTGCCCTTGATCCGCAGCGGCCAGTTCTCGCCGGGGCTGGCGCTCGCCCTCCTTGCCGCCGTGAGCTGGGCGCTCGGTACCATCGTCACCAAGCGCTGGCCGGTCTCGGCGCCGGCCCTGGCGATCGCCGCCTGGCAATTGCTGATCGGCGGCGCGGTCGCCGGCCTCGGCATGCTGGTCTTCGAGGGGGTCCCCGTGCCAAAGGCGCTGTCGCCGCCCGTGCTTGCCGCCCTCGGCTTCCATATCGTCGGCGCGCAGGCGCTCGCCTATTTCCTTTGGTTCGTCGTGGTCGCGCGGCTGCCGGCCGGCATCGCCAGCCTCGGCACGCTGATGGTGCCGGCCGTCGGCGTGCTCGGCTCCGTCCTGCTGCTCGGGGAAAGGCCGACGCCGACCGACTGGCTCGGCCTCGCCCTCGTCGTCGCCGCCTCGGGCGCGATCATGATCCCGACCTCGCGCAAGGCATAGCCGGCCGGCCCCAGGCACATCCCCGAAGGCTTGCCGGAGGCGCCGCTTCGCGGCACCTTCCGGGCAGGCTCCTTCGGGACCGTCCCTCTTTGCTCCCTTTCCCCGCGCCGTTCGCAATTTCCACCACTCTGTCACGCGCTGGCGCGTCCCCGCTCAAGGCTCCGAAGATGAAGTTCCCGATCGACGCGCCCTACCCTTCGCGGCGCTCCCCCGTTCTGGCCCGCAACCTCGTCACGACCTCGCATCCGCTCGCGACCGAGGCCGGCCTCGCCATGCTGCGCAAGGGCGGCAATGCGCTCGATGCCGCGCTTGCCGCGGCGATCACGCTGCCAGTGGTCGAGCCGACCGGCAACGGCCTCGGCTCCGACGCCTTCTGCATCCTCTGGGACGGCAAGGAACTGCACGGGCTCAACGCCTCGGGCCGCTCGCCGGCCGGCTGGACGCCGCAGCGCTTCGCCGGCCAGGCAGGTATGCCGCAGCGCGGCTGGGAGAGCGTCACCGTGCCGGGCGCCGTCTCGGCCTGGGTCGAGCTTTCGCAGCGCTTCGGCAAGCTGCCCTTCGAGACGCTGTTCGAACCGGCGATCGACTACGCTTCGCGCGGCTTCCACGTCACCCCGATCATCGGCGAGCTCTGGCAGCGCGGGGCAAAGCTCTTGCAGTCGCAGCCCGGCTTCGCCCGGCATTTCATGCCGGGCGGGCGCGCGCCGCTGGCCGGCGAGATCTTCCGCACGCCGGAAATGGCGCAAAGCCTGCGCCTGATCGCCGAAACCCGCGGCGAAGCCTTCTATCGCGGCGAACTCGCCGAGGAGATCACCGCCTTCGCGAGGGAGCACGGCGCCGCCCTGACGCAGGACGATCTCGCAGCGCATCGCAACGACTGGTGCGGCACGATCAGCCAGCGCTTCGGCACGGCTGCGCTGCATGAGATCCCACCCAATGGCCAGGGCATCGCCGCCCTGATGGCCCTCGGCATGCTGCGCGAGACCGATATCGCCAGCTTCGCACCCGACAGCGCCGAAGCGCTGCATCTGCAGATCGAGGCGATGAAGCTCGCCTTCCTCGATGTCGAGACCTATGTCTCCGACGAGCGCAGCATGCGCGAGGTCAACGCCGCGGACCTGCTCGATCAGGCCTATCTCGCCTCGCGCGCCAGGCTGATCGACCGTGACCGGGCAACGGAGTTCCCGGTCGGGGCGCCGAAGCTGGGTGGCACGGTCTGCCTCGCCACCGGCGATGCCGACGGCATGATGGTCTCCTATATCCAGTCGAACTATGCCGGCTTCGGCTCGGGCGTCGTGGTGCCCGGCACCGGCATCAGCCTGCAGAACCGCGGCTTCGGCTTCACCACAGAGGCCGGGCATCCCAACCAGGTCGGTCCGGGCAAGCGCCCGTTCCACACCATCATCCCCGGCTTCGTCATGGGCGCTTCCGAGCCGGTTATGGCCTTCGGCCTGATGGGCGGGCCGATGCAGGCGCAGGGCCATCTTCAGATGATGCTGCGCACCCAGCTTTGGGGGCAGGATCCGCAGACTGCCGCCGATGCGCCGCGCTGGCGCGTCATGCAGGGGCTCGACCTCGCGCTCGAAAGCACGATGAACGCCGCCGCCGTGCAGAAGCTTGGCGAGCTCGGCCACAGGATCGCGCTCGAGGCGCCCGACTCCAGCTTCGGCTTCGGCGGCGCGCAATTGGTCCACCGGATCGAGGGCGGCTATGCCGGCGGCTCGGACTTCCGCAAGGACGGGCACGCCGCCGGCTTCTGAGCCCTTTCGGCGCCGGTAACTACGACCAAAGGCCGGCGGCCGGCGCTCTGGACGCCGCTTCGCAACTCCGCGCAGGATGCGCGCGGGGAACGCGTAACCGGCCAGCTCCGAGCCGGGACGGCCGAGGACGTATCCAGAATGCGCACGCAAGTCGCGATCATCGGCGCCGGGCCGGCGGGCCTGCTGCTCGGCCAGCTGCTGCACAAGGCCGGCATCGAGAACGTCATCCTCGAACAGCGCAGCGGCGACTACGTGCTCTCGCGCATCCGGGCCGGCGTGCTCGAAAGCGGCACCGTCGCATTGCTCGACGCGGTCGGGGCCGCCGGCCGCCTGCATGCCGAAAGCCTGCCGCATGACGGTTTCGACCTGCTTTTCGGCGGCGAGCGGCACCGGATCGATCTCGCCGGGCTGACCGGCAAGCACGTCACCGTCTACGGCCAGACCGAAGTCACCCGCGACCTGATGGAGCTGCGCGCCTCGCAGGGCGGGGTTACCGTCTACGAAGCCGGCAAGGTCGCCCTGCACGATTTCGACGGCGACGCCCCTTACGTCACCTATGTCGAGCATGGCGAGCCGAAGCGGCTCGATTGCGACTTCATCGCCGGCTGCGACGGCTATCACGGCATCTCGCGCGCCAGCGTGCCGAGCCGGGCGATCCGCACCTTCGAGCGGGTCTATCCCTTCGGCTGGCTCGGCCTCCTCGCCGATGTGCCGCCGGTCTCGCATGAGCTGATCTATGCCGGCGAGGAGCGCGGCTTCGCGCTCTGCTCGATGCGCTCGAACAGCCGCAGCCGCTATTATCTGCAATGCGCCCTGAACGAGCGCGTCGACGACTGGTCGGATGAGCGTTTCTGGACCGAGCTGCGCCGCCGGCTCGATCCCGCCACCGCGGAAGCCCTGGTGACCGGCCCTTCGCTCGAGAAATCGCTGGCTCCCTTACGCTCCTTCGTCGCCGAGCCGATGCGTTTCGGCCGCCTGTTCCTGGCCGGCGACGCCGCCCATATCGTGCCCCCGACCGGCGCCAAGGGGCTGAACCTCGCCGCCAGCGACGTCCACTACCTCTCGGAAGCCCTGCGGGAACACTACGCCGAGCGCTCACCGGCCGGGATCGACGCCTATTCGGCCCGCGCGCTCGCCCGCGTCTGGAAAGCCGAGCGCTTCTCCTGGTGGCTGACCGCGCTGATGCACCATTTCCCGGATAATGATGGCTTCGGCGGCCGCATCCAGGAGGCCGAGCGCGCCTATCTCGTCTCTTCGCCGGCGGCGATGACGGCGCTGGCGGAGAACTATGTCGGCCTGCCGTTCTAGAGCAGATTTCGCTCTGACTGTGGCGTCATCCCGGACAAGCGGCGAAGCCGCGCAGATCCGGGATGACGGCCGCGGTTCTGTGTGAAAACAGCAGGCCTGGAGTCGGCCTCTTTAGGACAGGCCGCCATCTCCGATGTGCCGGACCGCAATCCTGTTGAAGCCCGGCCGGTCCTGGCCCTCGTGCTGGATCAGCAATTCGCCGGCGCGCGCCTGGAAGCGCACGACCGTCGCGCCGGCGCCGCGCCAATCGGCGGTCTCGCCGTCATCCTCGTAAAGCTCGCCGGTGGCGCCTTCCACCAGCCCGCAAACCAGAACCTCGCGCAGCGCCCCGATGCCGGCCGGGTCCCCGAGCGGGATCAGCGCTCCGGCGCGGACGAAGAGCGGCAAGCGGCCGAGCGGCGCATCGACCGTGACGACAGCCCCGCCCGGATAACGCGCGCCATCGTGCCAGTCGTACCAGCCCCCCTCATGCTCCGGCAGATAGACGCTGCGCTCGCGGGCGCCCTCTTCCAGTACCGGCGCGACCAGCACGTCAGGGCCGAGCATGAAGACATCGTCGATCGCCACGGCCGCCGCGTCCTGCGGGAAATCGTAGAGCAATGGGCGCACGGCCGGGATGCCGTCGCGGCTCGCCCGCCACATCTGCGTATAGAGATAGGGCATCAGCCGGTAGCGCAGCTGGATCGCCTGGCGCACCTGCGGCACCATCTCCGGATACATCCAGGGCAGGTTGACCACCCCGTCATCGTTCCAGGAGTTCATCACCATGCGCGGCCAGAGCGCGCAGAACTCGTTGAAGCGGACGAAGAGCTCGGGACCCGGCGTCGGGCCGTGGAAGCCACCGACATCGTGGCCGATCGAGAACATCCCCGACAGGCTCATGTTCAGCCCCTGGGTCAGGTTGTAGCGCAGCGTCTTCCAGGCGGTCTCGTTGTCGCCCGACCAGGTCTGGGCGTAGCGCGAGATGCCGGCGCAGCCGCCGCGCGTGATCGCATACTGCCGCTTGCCCGGCGCGCGCGCCGCTTGCGCTTCATAGGAGAGCTTGGTCATCAAGAGCGGCTGGGCCGGGCGTGCCAGCGCCTGCCGGAAGGGCTGCCCGTCGCCGTCGCAGACCGCGTCCTCGTCCCAGATCTCGTATTCGTTGTTGTCGTTCCAGACCGTGGTGAAGCCGTGGTCGAGCAGCGCCGTCTCGATGCCGGCGCGCCACCAGGCCCGGCCCTTCGGGTTGGTGAAGTCGACATGGAAGCCGAGCCCGTCCCAGAACTGCGCCACGGCCGGCTCGCCGGTCTTGGAATCCTTGACCAGGAAGCCCTGGTCGAGCGCCTCCTTGAGGCGCGGATGGTCGTCGAGCAGGCAGGGCTTCAGGTTGGCGACGGTATGCATGCCGGCTTTGTTCAGCCGCTTCATCGTCTTCAGCGGTTCCGGGAACTTGTCGCGGTTCCAGTTGAAGGCATAGCGGCGCTGGCCGATCTGGGTGTAGCCCGAGCCGAAATGGAAACTGTCGCAGGGGATCGCGTGCTTGCGGCACTTGGCGATGAAGTCGCTGATCCGGGCATCGGCATCGGGCGCGTCGGCGATCGCCATCGAGGTCACGCCGAAACCGAAGGACCAGCGCGGCGCAAAAGCCTGCCCGCCGGTCAGCCAGGAGAAGCGCCTGACCACATCCGGAACGGTCGGGCCAGCCATGACGTAGTAATCGAGGTCGCCGTCATCGCCTTTCCAGGAGCG
Organism: Bradyrhizobiaceae bacterium; assembly: GCA_036676315.1. Lineage (GTDB taxonomy): Bacteria > Pseudomonadota > Alphaproteobacteria > Rhizobiales > Beijerinckiaceae > Allobosea. The sequence continues at coordinate 2,849 of JAKFDB010000142.1, read as the reverse complement.
GAACAGGCCGTGATAATTGTCGAGCGTGCAGCCGAGGTCGACGCTGCCGGTCGAGAGGTTGTCGTAGAACACGCCATGGGCGCCCGCCTTCCCGTCGACGATGAAGAAGGGCAGCATCTTGTAGAGCGGGTCGGAAAGCTCGGCGTCGAAGCCGCAGGGATCGACCGCATCGATCGCAAAGCGCCGCCCGGTGCGGTCGAGCGGCCCGGCCTTGTCGCCGAGCCCGTAATGCCGCTCGGCATAGTCGCGCGCCATGAAATGAGCGACCGCGCCGGTGCGCGGCGAGGCCAGATAGGCCTGGGTCGGCCGGTCGCGCAGGAAGGGCTCCGCCTCGCCCTCGCGCCGCCAGGCAATGCCGAAGGGCGAAAGCGTGATCTCGGCAGTCAGGCCGGCAGCGGAGAGAACCACCTTGCCGGCTTCCTCGCCCAGGCTAGCCTGCGGACAGGCAAAGCCGGAAAGGTCGTCGCGCGGGCGCCCTTCATAAGGCGGCTCGAGCCCACCGGGCGCGATCGACCAACCGCGATCGAGGCGATAGCCGTCCTGCGGCTTCAGGGTCACCCGGCCGATATCGCCTTCGAGGATGCGCACGGCGAGGGTCGCGCCGAGCCCGACATCGAACAAGGCGGCTTCGCCGTCGCGGCCGAGATAGCGGCCTTGCGTCAGGGCTTTCATGAAGGTGTCTCCGAATGTCTCAATCGTGGCCGCGCCGTCGTCCCGGGCGACCGCAGGGAGACCCGGGACCCATTCCGGAACCTCACTCGGGAAGGCTCCGGAATGGATCCCGGCTCTGCGCTTCGCTTCGGCCGGGATGACGCGCGAACAATCAAATCCTGACCGCTTTGCCCGCTTCGTCGAACAGATGCAGGTGCTGCTGCGGCATCGCGACCGCGATCGCATGGCCGCGGGCATGGGCGCACTGGCCCTCGAGGCGCAGCGTGATCTGCGGCAGGCCGGCAGAGGCGCCATAGAGATAGCTCTCGCCGCCGAGCTGCTCGATCAGCTCGATCGTCAGCGGCAGGCCGGCCCCCTGCACTGCCGGCGCAAGATGCTCGGGACGCACACCGAGCGTCACGCCCGCCCCGGCTGCAAGCCCGCCGGTTTCGCAGGCGACCTCATGGCCGACCTCGCCGAGCGTGACCGCGCCCGGCCTCGCCACGCGCCCGGGCAGCAGGTTCATTCGCGGCGAGCCGATGAAGCCCGCGACGAAGAGATTGTCCGGCCGGTTGTAGAGCTCGAGCGGCGTGCCGATCTGCTCGATGCGCCCGGCCCGCAGCACGACGATCCGGTCCGCCAGCGTCATCGCCTCGACCTGGTCGTGCGTCACATAGATCATCGTGCCGCCGAGCTCGGCATGCAGCGCGGCGAGCTCCTTGCGAGTGGCGACACGCAATTCGGCGTCGAGATTGGAGAGCGGCTCGTCGAACAGGAAGATTTTTGGATCGCGCACGATGGCACGGCCGATGGCGACGCGCTGGCGCTGGCCGCCGGAGAGCGCCTTGGGCTTGCGCTCGAGATAATCGGTCAGGCGCAGCATGGTCGCGGCGCGCTTGACGCGACGGTCGATCTCGTCGCGCTTGAAGCCCATATTCTCGAGCGCGAAGGCCATGTTCGCGTAGACGCTCATATGCGGATAGAGCGCATAGGACTGGAACACCATCGCAAGCCCGCGTTCCGAGGCCGGCAGCCCGGTGACGTCGACGCCATCGATCGCGATCGTGCCAGCGCTCACCTCCTCCAGCCCGGCGATCGTGCGCAGCAGCGTCGACTTCCCGCAGCCGGACGGGCCGACGAAGACCACGAACTCGCCATCCGCGACTTCGAGGTCGACGCCGTGCAGCACCGTCGCGGTGCCGAAATTCTTGCGGACCCCGGTAAGGCTCAGTCCCGCCATGGCAGTTCCGGTGCGATCATTTCATTCCCGTATTGGCGATGCCGGTGGTGATGAAGCGCTGCAGGAAGACGAAGACGAGCGCGACCGGCAAAAGCGTCACCACCGTCATGGCAAGCAGATAGTGCCACTGCGTCTGGAGCTCGCCCTGGAAGGCGTTGAGGCCGATCTGCAGCGTGTAGGATTCCGTCTTGGTCAGCACCGCGAGCGGCCAGAGGAATTCGTTCCAGCGCCACATGATCGAGAAGATCGCGAGTACGGCGAGCGCCGGCAGTGCGAGCGGCATGACGATGCGCCAGTAGATCTGCCACTCCGAGGCCTTGTCCATCCGCGCCGCCTCAATCAGGTCGCGCGGCAGGGTCAGCATATACTGGCGCAGCAGGAAGACGCCGGTCGGCGTCGCGGCACCGGGCAGAATCACGGCCCAGAGCGAGTTGACGAGTCCGAGCTCGGTGACGACGAGATAGACCGGCACCAGGATGATCGTGATCGGGATCATCAGCGTGCCGATCACCATCAGCATCACGGTGTTCTTGCCGCGGAACTCGTAGATCGAGAGCGCATAGGCGGCCATCGAATTGATCACCAGCGTGATCAGCGTCGCGATCACCGTGACGAAGACCGAATTCCAGAGAAAGCGCATGAAGGCGAAGCGCTCAAGCGGCTCGGTGTAGTTCTCGGTCGCGAGCTTGAACTCGCGCACCGGCGTGCGCCGGTCGATCGGCACGCGGATCGTCTCGCCGGGGCTCGCCGGATCGATCATCTGCGCCTGGATGCCGACACGCCGAATCTGCGCCAGCACGCGCTTCGAGCCGTCCTCCATCGTCACTTCGAAGAGCGGCAGCGGCTGCGGATGACCGGGAACCGCGACCCCCTTCTGCGACATCGGCAGCAGCGAGGGCGGGAATTCGAGCAGGCTCGCCTGCGTCTTGAACGAGGACAGCGCGAGCCAGGCGACGGG
>JAKFDB010000141.1:0-4497 GCA_036676315.1 Bradyrhizobiaceae bacterium | reverse complement strand
CGCATCTCGTCGTCATAGGCCTGGGCGGTGGCGATGTAGGTCCAGGGCGGCGGCAGCGCCTCGACCAGAGCCTCGGCATGGCGGCTCTTGCCCGAGCGGGCACCGCCGAGGACGAGGGTGAGAGGGGGAAGGGTCATCGAGGCCTCCTCGTCATGCTCGGGCTCGACCCGAGCATCTCGTTCAGGAGATTCTCGGCTCTCCGCTTCGCTCCGGCCGAGAATGACGCGGCATTGCATTGCACAGCGTGGCTCCTGTGGCTAATGATCTCGACGACGGTGCCTCGGCAACGAGGTGAAAAGGGAACGCGGTGCGATGCCGCGGCTGCCCCCGCAACTGTAAGCGGCGCGTCCTGCGCCATCGGCCACTGGGTTTCCCGGGAAGGCGGAGCAGGACACCAAGCCGTGAGCCAGGAGACCTGCCGTCGTTCGATGTCGTCCAACAGGCTGCCGGTGGGGTGGCCAGGAAGTGAACCAAGATGAATACGGCTACCGTCACCAGCCAGGCCAGCGTCTCCGAACGGGCGAAAGCCGTCGCTGCTGCGCTGATCCTCGGCTTCGTGCTGATCTACACCGTCGGCTTCGCCGCCTCGGCCAATGTCCACAACGCGGCGCACGACACTCGCCACGGCCTCGCCTTCCCCTGCCACTGACGGGGAAGCATCATGGTCACACGTGTTCTCACGGTCAGTCTTCTGGCCGGGCTTCTGGCTGGGCTCCTGGTCTCCGCCCTGCAGCATTTCACCACGACGCCGCTGATCCTCAAGGCTGAAACCTATGAGGCGGCGCTGCGGCAGGGCGCGGCGCCGAAGCACGCCGCATTCTCCGACGGCGCCCGCATCATCCTGGCCCACAACAATCCCGCGGCCGGCGCCGAGCACACCGGCGAGCATGAATGGAAGCCGCAGGACGGCTTCCAGCGCACCGCCTTCACCAGCCTGGTGACGGTCGGGACCGCGATCGGCTTCGCCGCGCTGCTGCTCGCCGGAATGATCGCGGCGAACGAACGCATCGACGAGCGCCGTGCCTTGATCTGGGCGGCTTGCGGCTTCCTCGCCTTCGGCCTCGTGCCGGCGACGGGCCTGGCGCCCGAACTGCCGGGCAGTGCCGCGGCTGACTTGCAGCTCCGGCAGCTCTGGTGGATCGCGACCGCACTCGTCACCGCCGGCGGGCTCTTCGTCTTCCTGCGCATGGAAGCGCCCTGGCTCCGGGTGCTGGCGATCGCCGCCATCCTGGTGCCGCACCTGATCGGCGCGCCGCACCCGGCGGCGCCGGAAAGCAAGGTTCCGGCCGAGATCGCAGCGCATTTCGCGTCGCTTTCGCTCGCCATCCAGGCCGCACTCTGGCTCGCCACCGGCTTCGCTGTCGGCGTGCTCTGGCCCTGGGCCACGCGCCGCACTGCCGCGGCTGCGGCCTGACGCCTCGCGCGGCCAGTGATGGCCGCGCCAATCCATGGAGGCGTTCGATGCTCGAAGGCGATCTTGCCATGACGACCGCAGTCCGGCCGAAGCAGGGCTGCACCATCCATGTCTGCACCGTCTGCCGGCGCCAGCGCGAGGACCTGCCGGAAGGCTATGACCAGCCCGGCATCGCGCTCGCGGCGGCGCTCGGCGAGCGCATGGCCGGCAGCGACATCGCCGTCGTTCCGGTCGAGTGCCTCGCCGTCTGCAAACGGCCCTGCACCATCGCGCTCGCCGCCGACGGCAAGTGGACCTATCTGATCGGCGACCTCGATACCGACACCCATCTCGACGAGATCGTCGGCGCGGCGGAAAGCTTTGCCGCCAGCGCCAACGGCATCGTTCCCTGGAAAGAAAGACCCGCCTCGTTCCGCAAGGGCGTGGTCGCGCGCGTGCCGCCCCTGCCGCGCCAGCAAGGATAAGACCCGAATGAACGCCCCGCAGAACACGACGCTCGGCAAGGTGCCCTGCACGATCATCACCGGCTTCCTCGGCGCCGGTAAGACCACGCTCGTCCGCCACCTCCTCGAGAATGCCGGCGGCAAGCGCCTCGCCGTACTCGTCAACGAATTCGGCGATCTCGGCTTCGACGGCTCCTTCATCGCCGGATGCGGCATCGAAGGCTGCTCCGAGGAGGACATCGTCGAATTGCCCAATGGCTGCATCTGCTGCACCGTCGCCGACGACTTCGTGCCGGCGCTCGAGAAGCTGCTGAACCGGCCGAACCCGCCGCAGCACATCCTGATCGAAACCTCGGGCCTCGCGCTGCCGAAACCGCTGGTCAAGGCGTTCAACTGGCCGGCGATCCGCAGCCGGGTCACGGTCGACGGCGTCATCGCGGTCGTCGATGGTCCGGCCGTGGCCGAGGGCCAGTTCGCCGACGATCCCGAAGCGCTGAAAGCCCAGGCGGCGCAGGACCAGTCGGTCGATCACGACAATCCGCTGGAAGAAGTGTTCGAGGATCAGATCCTCTGTGCCGATCTGATCCTGCTCAACAAGAGCGACCTGATCGACGCCGCCGGTCGCGAGCGGGTCAAGGCCGAGATCGCCCAGCACCTGCCCAAGGCGATCAAGGTGATCGAGACCGCCCATGGCAAGGTCGAGCCAGCCCTGATCATCGGGCTGGGCGCCGCCGCCGAGGCCGATCTTGCAGCGCGGCCCTCGCATCACGGCGAGGGCGAGGACCACGACCATGACGATTTCGACAGCGTCGCTCTGCCGCTGCCGGGCGCTGCCTCGCCGGAAGAGCTCGTCGCCCGCCTCGCCAAGGCCGCGGAAGCTGAAGGCGTGCTGCGGCTGAAGGGCTTCGCGGCCATCCCCGGCAAGCGGATGCGGCTTGTCGTCCAGGGCGTCGGTCAGCGCATCGGGCACCATTACGACCGCGCCTGGAATGCGGACGAGGCGCGCGACGGCAGGCTCGTGGTGATCGGCCTCAAGGGCTTCGATCGCGCCACCGTGGAGGCGGCGTTGAAGGGTTGAGCATGATGTTACCCGAAAACCGGTTCCCACTTTTCGGCGTCATGCTCGCGGGATAATGCAATGCACCTTCTCCCGACCAGCGAGGTGAGGCTCGACGACGGCGAAGACGCCGTCGACCTCGCCTTGCCGCCGGGAGATGTCGTCATTCTTTCCTTCAGCGACAGCGATCTCTCGGCGCTGGCGGCCGCCTGCTCGTCATGGTCGGGCTTGTCCCGACCATCCACGTCTTCCTTTCGCGAGGCCGGTGTTCAAGACGTGGATGCTCGCCACAAGGGCGAGCATGACGGAAGAGACCCGGCACTCGCCCTTCGCCTCGTGCCGCTGCGGCGCTTCAAGCACCCGCTCTCGATCGACTTGCTGATCGAGAAGACCCTGATCGGCTCACGTTTCGTGCTGCTGCGCTGCCTCGGCGGCCTCGACTACTGGCGCTACGGGGTAGAACAGGTCAGCACCGCCTGCCGGCGCGCCGGCATCGCCCTCGCGGTGCTGCCGGGCGACGACCGGGAGGACGAGCGGCTGGCTGGCTACGGCACCGTGCCGGCAGCGTTCGTGGCTGGGCTGCTCGGCCATTTCCATGCCGGCGGCGGCGCCGAGAACATGCGGCGGTTGCTGGGGCGGGTCGACGACTATCTCGCGGCACTGCCCTCATCCGACCCGGCTTCGCCGGGCCACCTTCTCCCCCGAGGGGAGAAGGACGAGCCAACGAAGAAAGGCGAGGCGGCTGCCACCGCCCCCTTCTCCCCTCGGGAGAGAAGGTCCCGGCAGGGGGATGAGGGCCCACGCGACCTTGCGCCCATCGCCCTCCCCGCGCTCTTCGCCCTCGGCGCCAACGCCACGCCCCTGCCCTGGCGCGAAGCGCTCGCCGCCCTGCCAGCCGACGCGCCGCTCATCCCCGTCCTCGTCTATCGCTCGGGCGTGGCAGCGGGCGATACGGCGATGGTCGAGGCGATCACCGAGGCGCTGTCGGCGCGCGGCCTTGCCGCCCTGCCCCTGGCGCTGACCAGTCTGAAGGACGCCACCGTCGCGGCCGAACTGGCGGCGCTGATCGCGGCGCGCAAGCCGGCGCTGATCGTCACCACCACCGCATTCTCGGCCCGCGACGGCGACGGCTTCGTGCTCGACGCAGCCGATTGCCCGATCCTGCAGGCCATCCCGGTCGGCAGTGCACGCGAGGCCTGGGAAGCGTCGCCGCGCGGGCTCTCCGCCGCCGATCTTGCCATGCAGGCAGCGTTGCCGGAGTTCGACGGACGGCTCGGCGCGATCCCCGTCGCCTTCAAGCAGGAGGTCGTCGATCCTGCGAACGGGCTGACGCTGCGCCGCTTCACCCCCGATACCGATGGCATCGCCGCATTGGCCGATCTCGCCGCGAGTTGGGTCGCGCTAGGCGCCAAGCCACCGGCGGAGCGGCGCCTTGCGATGGTGATGTCCGACTACCCCGCACGCGGTGGCCGGGCCGGCTTCGCCGTCGGCCTCGACACGCCGGCGAGCGCGCTGGCCATCCGGGAGCTGCTCGCGGAAGCGGGGTATGATGTCGGTCTTCCATACCACCACGCCGTCATCCC
>JAKFDB010000140.1:0-29159 GCA_036676315.1 Bradyrhizobiaceae bacterium | reverse complement strand
CCGGCATCTGCTACCGGCTCTGGGAGGAGGCCGGCAATGGTGCGCTCGAGGCCTTCGCCCGGCCGGAGATCCTCTCCGCCGACCTCGCGCCGCTGCTGCTCGACTGTGCCGCCTGGGGCGTCGCCGACCCCACGGCGCTCGCCTTCCTCGACCCGCCGCCGGCGCCGGCGCTGAAGGAGGCGCGCCTCCTGCTGAACGATCTGGGCGCGCTCGATGCCGATGGCCGCATCACCGCGTCCGGCAAGGCGCTGCAGGCGCTGCCCCTGCCGCCGCGCCTCGCCCATATGGTGACCGGCGCCGCCGGCTTCGGCGAGGCCGGGAGGGCGGCGCTGCTGGCCGCTCTGCTGGTCGAGCGCGGGCTCGGTGGCGAGGCGATCGATCTCGCCGAGCGGCTCGAGCGCTTCGAGCGCGAGCGCGGCGGTCGTGCCGCCGATATGCGCCGCCTCGCCGAGGGCTGGGCCCGCCAGGCTGTGGCGAAGGTGCCGAAGGGTAGCGAGCGCGCGCTCTCGCCCGGCTTCCTGCTGGCGCTCGCCTTCCCCGATCGCGTCGCCAAGGCGCGCCAGCCGGGCTCGGGCCAGTATCTTCTCGCCAATGGCCGTGGCGCCGCCCTGGAGCCCGGTCAGAGGCTGGCACGGGAGCCCTTCCTCGTCGTTGGCGAGATGACCGGCAGCGCGGCCCAGGCCCGCATCCTGAGCGCCACCGCCATCGCCGAGACGGAGATCGCCGAACTGGCCGCCTCGAGGCTCGTCCGCACGGCCCTGTCGGAGCAGGCCGAGACCGTGTTCGACCGGGCGGCAAGGGCATTGCGTGCCCGCGCCAGCCGCCGCTTCGGGGCGCTGGTCCTGGCCGAGCGGCCCTTGCCGGTCGAGGCCTCGGCTGAGAACGCCGCCATTCTGGCAAAGGGCATCGCCGCGCTCGGCATTGCCGCCCTGCCCTGGAGCCGCGGGCAGGAGCAGTTGCGCGAGCGCGTCGCCTTCCTGCGCGCCGCAGAAGGCGTCGATGCCGGCTGGCCGGACCTTTCGGATGCGGGTCTGGCCGAGGGCGCGGCCGACTGGCTCGCGCCCCAAATCCTCGGCCGCAGCTCGCTCGCCGCGATCACGCCGGCCGATCTCGACGGGGCGCTGGCCGCGCTCCTGCCCTGGGATCTGAAGCGCCGGCTCGACGTGGAGGCGCCGACGCATTTTGCCGCGCCGACCGGCTCGCAGCTCGCCGTCGACTACGGCGCCGAGGCCGGGCCGACCATCTCGGTTCGGGTGCAGGAGTTGTTCGGCCTGGCGAAGCACCCGGCGCTCGCCGGCGGGCGCGTGCCGCTGGTGCTGGAGCTGCTCTCGCCGGCGCATCGGCCGATCCAGGTGACGCGCGACCTGCCGGGCTTCTGGCGCGGCTCCTGGGCCGCGGTGAAGGCCGAGATGAAGGGGCGCTATCCGCGCCATCCCTGGCCGGACGACCCGGCCGCGGCGCCGCCGACGACGCGGGCCAAGCCGAGGGGAACGTAGAGCGCCGGAACTCTCGGTCATTCCGGGGCTTCGCGCAGCGAAGAGCCCGGAACCCATGAACACGGGGTCGGCCCAATAGGGCGCTGGAGCGGTCGGCGGTCTTCCGAAGAAAGCTCGTGTCCATGGGTTCCGGGCTCAGGCCTGCGGCCTGCCCCGGAATGACGTCGGTCTACCCGCCGAACAGGCGCTCCAGGAAGTTCTTCTCCTGCGGCGGCGGCGGGGTCCAGGCGCGGTCGCCCTCGACACCGCCCTGCGGGCGCGGCGCGACCCCGGCGACCGGCTCGCCCGGCTCGAAGATCGATTTCGGGCCGCTGTGCCAGAGCCCGCCCGGCAAGGGCGCCGGCTGCTGGCCGGCATGGGCCGCCTTCATGAACTTGCTCCAGACCTCGGCCGGCAGGCCGCTGCCATAGACCCGCTTCATCGTGCTGTTGTCGTCGTTGCCGAGCCAGACCGAGGTCACCAGCCGGGCGCTGAAGCCGACGAACCAGGCGTCGCGGAAATCCTGCGTCGTGCCCGATTTGCCGCCCATCTCCCAGCCCGGGATATTGGCCTTGCTGCCGGTGCCGCGCACCATGGTCTCGTTGAACATGGCGTTCATCATCGACAGGATCTGCGGCTTCACCACCTCGCCGAAGCCCGAGCCCTTGCGGGCATAGAGCACCTTGCCCGAGAGCGACTTCACCTCGCGGATGACATAGGGCAGGACACCCTTGCCGCCGTTGGCGAAGGTCGCATAGGCGCTGGTCAATTCGATCGCCGTGACCTCCGAGGTGCCGAGCGCCAGCGAGGGATTGGCCTGCAGCGCCGAATTGATGCCGAGGCGCTGCGCGACGCGCACCACCTCCTTCGGGCCGATCTCCTGGTTGAGCTTGACCACGACGGTGTTGAGCGACAGGGCAAAAGCTGTCTGCAGCGTCACCGGGCCACGATAGGTGCGGCTGTTGTTCTCCGGCTGCCAGCCCTTGATCGAGACCGGCGAATCGTCGCGGATCGCATCCGGGGTCAGGCCGTTTTCCAGCGCCGCCAGATAGACGAAGGGCTTGAAGGCCGAGCCCGGCTGGCGCCTCGCCGCCGTCGCCCGGTTGAACTGGCTCTTGGTGTAGTCACGCCCGCCGATCAGCGCGCGCAGCGCCCCGTCCGGCGCCATCGAGACGACCGCGCCCTGGCCGACGCCCTGCTTGGCGCCCTGGGCGTTCAGCGCCTCGACCAGCACGGTCTCGGCGCTGGCCTGCAGCTTCGGATCGATCGTCGTCAGGACCGTGACGTCGCCCTCGATCGCGCCGATGAAGTCGTCGAGCACGTCCATGACATAGTCGGCGGCATAGTTGACCGAGCCGGCGCCGACGCGCTCGGCCGCCTCGGCCGGCGCGACCAGCGCGGTCTTGGCCGAAGCCTGCGAGATCAGGCCCTGCTCCGCCATGGCCGAGATGACGAGCTGGGCCCGCTTCTCCGCCGCTTCCGGATTGCGGTTCGGCGCGAGGCGCGACGGCGCCTGGACGAGCCCGGCCAGCATCGCCGCCTCGGCGATGGTGACCGAGCGCGCCGACTTGTTGAAATAGCGCTGCGCTGCCGCCTCGACGCCATAGGCGCCCGAGCCGAAATAGACCCGGTTGAGATAGAGCTCGAGGATCTGGTCCTTGGTGTAGGTCCGCTCCAGCCAGAACGAGAGGATCGCTTCCTGGATCTTGCGGGCGGCGGTGCGTTCCTGGGTCAGGAACAGGTTCTTGGCGAGCTGCTGGGTCAGGGTCGAGCCGCCCTGCACGCCGCCGCGCTTCGTCAGGTTGTTGACGACGGCGCGGGTGAGACCGATCGGGTCGATGCCGAAATGCTCGTAGAAGCGCCGGTCCTCGATGGCGACGAAGGCCTTCGGCAGATAGGGCGGCACCTCGCCGATCGTGATGGTGCGCCCGCCGGTCTCGCCGCGATTGGCGAGCAGCGAGCCGTCCGCCGCCAGGATCGCGATGTTCGGCGGCCGCTTCGGTACGGTGAGCTGGTCGATCGGCGGCAATTGCGCGGCGTGATAGGCGACCAGCCCGCCGAGCCCGAGCACGGCCCAGAGCCCCAGGACGATGCCCCAATAGAACAGCCGGCCGAAGAACGAGCCGCCCTTGCGGCGCTGCTTGCGGCCACTGCGCCCCTCGGTCTTCTGGCGGCGCGGTTGCTGGCGCGGTGCCACCGGGTTCCTTCCTCCGCGATAGGGGCGGTCCTCGGCTGACAGGCGCAGTTCGTCGTCGTCGCGCTCGTAATCGTCGCGCGCGCGTTCGAATGAGGGCTCGCGCCGCTCTCCGCTCCGTTTCGACCGGTCGTTCATCCCGCCCCGTTCAGGCCCCATGGCAGGTTCGCGACAGGCGAGCCGGCCAATTTCCACACAGGATTCAAACATGGCGCTTTTAAGGGGTGGTTAAGCGCGCTGCGTGGCGGGTCGCCGGCGGTGGCCGAAGAATCGGCGCTGTGGCGGATTTGCCGCCGCTGGACATTGCTGCACTGCAAACGAGAATGTGAGTTGATCGCTCCCAGCCTGTCGATGACAACCGCTCGGAGTGGGAATCAGTTGTTTGCCAGCAATGGCTGCCATTCGAATGGAATTTTTCTAATCTAATCTCGATAGGGAAGATATTTCTGCATGCCAAGCCTGAATTCACTCGGCCGCTTTGCTCCGCATTCGCTCGCCCTGCTGCGCATCGTCACGGCGCTGACCTTTTTCACCCATGGCACCCAGAAGCTTTTCGCCTTTCCGGTCGCGCCTTCATGGGGCATGCCGGCCGCCTTCAGCCTGAGCTGGACCGCGGCGGTGCTCGAAGTCGTCGGCGGTTTGCTGATCGCGGTCGGCTTCCTCACCCGCCCGACGGCTTTCATCCTGTCCGGGCTGATGGCCTCCGCCTACTGGATCGCCCACGGCCCCAAGAGCTTCTATCCCCTACTCAATGGCGGCGAGCCGGCCCTGCTGTTCTGCTTCATCTTTCTCTACCTCTTCTTCGCCGGACCCGGCGCCTTCGCCCTCGACAACCGTTCGAAGTGAAGATCACCCACTCGCCCTGACGCGTGTCGTCCCGGGCGACCGCAGGGAGGCCCGGGATCCATGCCTGAACCGTTCCGGCATGGATCCCGGCTCTGCGCGGAGTTTATCCTTGGGCCGACCGAAGGTCTGACCCGAGGGCTCCGGCCGGGATGACCAGCGCGGTGCAGCAGAAAAGCGAAAGGGCCGCCCCCGGCAAGGAGGCGGCCCTTCCAATGAATAAAAGAAGCGAGGCGTTCAGACCGCGGCCGAGATCCAGCGCGAGAGATCGCTCTTGGGGGCAGCACCGACCTTCTGCGAGGCCAGCTTGCCGTCCTTGAACAGCATCAGCGTCGGGATCGAGCGGATGCCGAACTGGGCCGGGATGGCCTGGTTCTCGTCGACATTCATCTTCACGATCTTGACCTTGCCGTTGAGCTCGCCGGCGATCTCCTCGAGCGCCGGGCCGATCATCCGGCAGGGGCCGCACCACTCGGCCCAGAAATCCACCACCACCGGCTCGCTCGAGTTGAGGACATCGGCCTCGAAGCTTGCATCGGTCACTTTCGTCGTCGCCATGGCCATCGCCTTTTCGATTTGCGAGACGGCTTGCGCGCCGCCATTCGCTTTGGAAGCTATGAACGGGCGCCGCCAGGGTCAAGGCTGGCTCACCTCACGGTGAAGCAGGTCTACCCTGCCAATTCCGCCAGGACGGCGTCGAGTTCGTCCGCCGTGGGTTCGAGCACCGTCATCGTTGCCGTGTAGATCGCCAGCGCCCTGACCGGCCTGCCGGGATAGATCTCGCCGACCAACCGGCGGTAGACGGCAAGCTGCGCCAGCGTGCTGGCGGGCAGGGAGGCTGCGTCCTTCGGGGCGCGCGCCGCGGTTTTGAAGTCTGCGATCAGCACTTCCTCGGGCGTCGCTGCCAGCCGGTCGATCCGCCCGATCACCGCGCGCTTCTGTCCGTCCGGCAGCGTGACTTCCCCGGCGAGCGGCGCTTCGGCGAGGCTGCCCGGCGCAAACAGTGCCGCCAGTTCCGGCTGCTCGATCAGCGCCAGCGCCTCGGCGCAGATGCGTTGGCGCCGCTCGGCCGGCAGGTTGCCGCCGCGCGCTTCCGCCAGGGCGCGGGCGGTGTCGCCGCGCTTCTCGGCCGGCACGTCCGGCAGCAGCTGGAGCAGCAGATGCGCCAGGCGTCCGGCGGACGCTGCTTCGACGAGGAAGGGTCCGTCGGCCGGGCGGTTGGCAGCATCGGCGGCGCCGAGCGCGTTGGATGGCCGCAGCGGCGGCAGGGCTTCGTGCTCGGGCAGGGCAGAGCGGGCCAGCCAGGCCGGCGCTGCGGCGCGGATCGGGGCGGCTTGCGCTTCCCGTGCCGCCTGAACCTGCGGCTGCGAGACCATGAAGCGCCGGATCGTGCCGTCGCCGTCGGGCGCTGCGATTTCGCCGAGCCCGCTCTTCGAGGCGGCGAGCCCGAGTTCGGCCATGGCGTACCAGGAGCCCTCCGGCGCCTCGCCCTTGGCCTGCACGCCGCACAGGATCAGCCGCTCCTCGGCCCGCGTCATCGCGACATAGAGCAGGCGGTGATGCTCCTCGATCATCTGCGCCACGATCTCGTCCTTGGCACCGCGCGTCGCGGCGGCATCGCCGGCCTTGGCCGGCGCCCAGATCGGCACCGGCATGCCGCGCGGCGTCTCGACGCCGATCAGCTTCGGCAGCCGCCGTTCGCCGGGCGCCGGGCCGAGATCGGCGAGGATCACCACCGGCGCTTCCAGCCCCTTCGAGCCATGCACCGTCATCACCCGGACCTCGCCGGCACTGGCTGAGAGATCGCGCTTCACCTGCGTCGCGACCGCGCCGATATGGTGCAGGAAACCTGCGAGCGAGGGCCCGTAGCGGCGCTCATGGTCGAGCGCGGCGCTGAGGAAGGCGTCGAGCGCGTCGCCCGCTTCCGGGCCCAGCCGGGCCAGCGCCAGGCTGCGCCCGCCGCCGGGTCCGAGCAGGCCGGCAAAGAAGCGGAACGGACCATTGCGCCCGGCCTCCTCGGCCAGTTCTGCCAGCCGTGCCTCGATCGCGGCATAGCGCGGCTCGCTCTCGGCGGCCTCGCGCAAGGCCTCGCGCAAGGAGCCCTTCCGCTCCGGCGAAAAGCGCAGCAGGTCGTCGTCGTCGAGGCCAAAGAGCGGCGTCTTCAGCGTGATCGCCAGCGAAAGATCGTCCTGCGGCAGCAGCATGGCACGGCCGAGCGCGACGAGATCCTCGACCGCCGGGTGCTCGGCGAGCGTCAGCCGGTCGCGTCCGGCGACGGGCACGCCGCGATCCTTCAGCGCCTTGACGATCGCCTCGAACAGCGCCCCGCGCTGGCGCAGCAGGATCATCACGTCGCCCGCCTTGAAGGGGCGGCCGAGATCGTCATGGCCGGCCTCGCTCCAGCGCTTCAGCACCGCGGCGATGCGGGCGGCGAGCTTGACCAGGCCCGAGCGCCGCTCGGGGGCGTCGACCGGCGTCGTCCAGGCATCGGGCTTGTCGCTGGCATCGTCGGCGGAGATCGGCCAAAGGTCGACCGCCCCGATCGCCGCCTGCCTGACCGTGTCGTGCCGTTCCGGCCCGGCGCCGCCGTCGAAGACCAGCCCGCGCCAATGCGCTTCCGGCGCGAAGACGGCATCGACCGCCTGCATGATGTCCGGCGCCGAGCGGAAGGAGGTATTGAGGCTGATCGGCGCGAAGCGCTGGCCGGCCTCCAGCAGGCGCTTGCCCAGCCGGGCGCGCTCCTCGCCGAAATGCCGCGGCGCCGCGCCCTGGAAGCCGTAGATCGACTGCTTCTCGTCGCCGACGACGAAGACGGTGCGCGGCCGCACCAGTTCGCGCGCGCCTTCGCCGGCGGAGAACTCCTCGGCGAGGCGGCGCAGGATCGCCCATTGCGCCGCGCTGGTGTCCTGCGCCTCGTCGAGCAGGATATGGTCGATGCCGGCATCGAGCTTGTAGAGCGCCCAGGCGGGATCGACCCGGTCGAGCAGCGAACGGGTCTTGCCGATCAGGTCGTCATAATCGAGCAGCGAGCGCTGCGCCTTGAGGCGCTGATAGGCGGCCAGGATATGCGTCACCAGCACGGCGAGCGCATTGCTGCGCTCGCGCACGGCGATGGCGTTGAGCTGCTCGATGGCCTCCAGCAGGCAGGCGGCGACGGCGTCGAGCGCCTCGTCGAGATGGGCCGGCAGCGCGCTGTTGCCCTTGCCGCGGACATGCTGGTTGACCGCGCCGTCGAGCGTCAGGATGCCGGCGCGGCAGGCGGCGACCGGGTCGCTGCCGGCGGCCTGCGACAGGGCGAGCCGGATCGCGGCCGCCGCCTTCTGCCGGGTCGCGCTGCCGGCGCCGAAGCCGTCGATCAGCGCCGCCAGCCCGCCAATGGCTCCGAGTTCCGCGCAGAAGCGCTGCTGCACGACCTCGGCCTTCAGTTCCGTTGCGATGCCGAGGAAGGCGGCGATGCCGGCTTCCATCTCCTCCGGCCGGCGGGCCCGGCCTTGCCCGTCATTGAACAAGGCGCGCTGGTGCAGCGCCTCGCGCATGATCTGGTCGAAGCTGTCCTGGGCGGCCTCGCGCGCCATGAAGCGCAGCGCCTGCGCCTGCGGGCCTTCCGGGTCGGCGGCGGCGGTCGCCAGCAGGTCGCGCCTGGCATCGCGCATCAGCTCGTCCTGGGCGAGGTCGTCGGCGACCTCGAAGCGCGCCGGCACGTTCGCCTCGAAGGGCGCGCTCTGCAGCACGCGGGTGCAGAAGGCGTGGATGGTCTCGATCTTCAGCCCGCCCGGCGTCTCCAGCGCCTGGGCGAACAGCCGGCGCGCCCGGGCGAGGTCGGCGGCCCTGGGGGCCTGCCCGGTCAGCTTCGCCAGCGCATCCCGCAAGCCCTCGTCGGGGGCGACCGCCCAGGCCGAGAGCGCCCGGAAGACGCGGTTCGACATGTTGGCGGCGGCCGCCTTGGTGTAGGTGATGCAGAGCATGCGGCCGGGCGCGACGCCGTCGAGCAGCAGCCGCAGCACCCGGTTGACCAGCACATGCGTCTTGCCCGAGCCGGCATTGGCGGCGACCCAGGCGCTGAGATCGGGCTCCGCCGCCAGCGCTTGGTTGGCCTGCGTCAGCGGCGGGATGATCCAGCCGGCGGGGGCAGCGTTCGCGCTCATGCCTCGTCTCCCTCGGAACCGAGGCCGGGGGCGGCCGACCATTCCTTGACGCGGGCGAGCTGGTCATAGGGGCTGGCATATTTGATGTAGGCCGGCGCCCGCCGCGAGACATAGGGCTCCTTGCCGGCGCGCAGGACCGCGAGATGGGCGAGCAGATGTTCGAGATGGCGGGCGGTGACGTCGGCCTGCTTCTCGTCCTTGAAGTCGAGCTTCTTGTCCTTCTGCCAGCTTTTCGGATCATGGCCGAGCTTGAGGTAGATCAGCGCCTCGACCGGCGCCGGCAGGATGTCGGGCGGAAAGCCGTGGCGCAGCGCAAGCTCGGCTTCGAGCGTCAGTTGCGGCGCAAAGCCGAGCCGGACCTGCTCGTCGCTCGGCGGCGCCCCGGTCTTGAAGTCGATGATCCTGAGCTTGCCCTCGCGCGTCACCTCGATGCGGTCGGCGCGTCCGGTCAGCAGGATGCTGCCGCCGCCCGGCAGCGCGAACTCGCCTTGCGTGTCGTGTTCGACCGCGACCCTCGCCAGCTCGGGGCGCCGCCTCTCCTCCCAGCCGACGAAGTTCTGTACGATCAGGAGGAAGCGCGGCCACCAGAAGGCGCGCACCTCCGGCGTCTCGTCGAAGGCGCGGAACAGCCTGTCGCCGATTTCGACGAGGCTGCCGGCGGCGCCGGCCGGCATCTGCTCGGGATAGGTCAGCGCGAATTCGGCGACGATGTCGTGCAGCAGCGAGCCGCGATCGGCGGCGCCCGGGTCCTCGGTCATCTCGGGCAGGGCGTCGAGCTTCAGGATCTTGCGAGCGAACAGCGCATAGGGGTCGCGGTAGAGCGTCTCGACCTCGGTGACGCTGAGCCGGCGTGGATGCAGATGCGGCGCCGGCACGGGCTTTGGCCGGCTGGCCGGCACGGCCTTGGCCGGCGCGCTCAAGATTCCGGCCCAGCCGAGGAGCTCCTCGCCGCGCCTTTCCGCTGCCTGCCAGGCCTCGGCAGGCGCCACGGCCTTCAGCCGCTGCCAGAAGCGCGAGGGGATGGTCTCGGCCTCGCCGGCCTTGCGGGCGCGGGTCAGCGTGACGGTTCCCGCCAGCGCCGCCTGGACGAAGTCGTGCGCGGTCTGGCCGATGCGGCGCTCCGGCGAGCTCAGGCCGAGCTCGGCGCGCATCGGCCGGTTGAGGAAGGAATCGGTCTGCGTCGCCGGCGGCCAGGCGCCCTCGATCAGGCCGCCGAGCACGATGTGTTCGGCCTCGAGCAGGCGGGCCTCGAGCAGGCCCCAGATCTTCAGGCGTGGATGGCCGGGCTCGCGCCGTGTCACCGCGCGTTCGTCGATCAGCCCGCCGAGGATCGCGATCCAGTCGCGGGCGCGCCCCTCGCTCGGCGCATCTGCCTGCGCGGCCTCGATCTCGTCGAAGAGCGCAGCCAGCGCCTCGCCATCGGGGCCGCGGAAGACGAGCGAGCTCCCCTCGCCATCGGTGCCGAGCGCCGTCACCGCCGCGCGGGCAGCGCCAACCATCTCGGCCAGCGCCGGCTCGCGCCGGGAGAGCGCGGCCGCGAGCGGCACCAGCGCCGTTTCGAGTCCGGCAAGGACCTGTTCGGCGGCGGCGCGGTCCTCCGGCGTCAGCCTGCGGCGCGGACGCGGCGCATGCTTGGCATCGATCAGCCCCTCCATCGCCTCGAAGGCGCGGCGCAGCCCGGCAAAGCCCCGGCCGACGGTCTCGCCGCGCCAGGCGCCGATCTCCAGCGCCGCCGCGCCCTGGCGCAGGGCGGCTTCGGGCAGGCCAAGGCCGCAGAGCGGATGCGTCAGCAGGGCGACGAGGCTCGACGGCGAGAACTCGGTTTCGACGGCGTCGAGCACGAGGCGCAGCAGCGCGCCGGCGGGCCAGCGCCCGAGCGGCAGCCCGGCCGAATCGTCGGCGACGATGCCCCAGCGCCGCAGTTCGACCGCGACGCGTTCGGCAAGGCCGCGATCGGGCGTGATCAGCGCCGCCCGCTCGCCCGGCCGCTCGAGGGCCTCGCGCAAGGCAAGCGCGGCGACCAGGGCCTCCTCGCGCTCGTCGGCGGCCTCGACGACCCGCAGCCCGGCGAGCGCCGCGGCCGCGCCGGGCGCCGCGGCAACGCCGGCCCAGCCATCGGTGACCGAGGCGGGCAGCATCGCCTGCCGCAGCAGGTCGCGGCGACCGGCAAGCCCTGCCACCGGCCGGGCCAGCATCTCGACCTCGTCGCGGCGCGCACCGATCACCTCCAGCAGGTGATGCAGGGCGGCCTGGGGATGTGAGGGCGTCGGCTCGCTGGCGATGGCCCGCCAGGCCGGTTCCGGCAAGGCCTCGTCGAGATCGGGCAGCACTACCGCGCCGTTCGGCAGCCGTGCGATTGCCGCCAGCAGGCGCGCCGTCGCCGGCACCGTGCCGGTCGAGCCCGCCGCGATCACCGGTCCGCTGAGGCCGCCGGCACTGAGGCGCTGGCGCTCGGCCTCCAGCATTCGGTTGCGGAACTCGGCCGGGTCGCACTCGCCGCGCTCGGCCAGGATCGCCGGCCAGGTTTCGGCGACGATGTCGAGGAAGCGGGCGTTGAACTGCCAGATCTCGTCGAAGCGGGCGGCGTCGAGGCCTTTCAGCCGCGCCGGCGAAACGCCTTCGGTCTGCATCTGGTCGAGCAGCGTGGCGAGGTCGCCGGCGAGCCCCCAGGCGTCGGCGAGCGTCGCCGGCACCAGGGCCGGCTCGGCCGGGTCGAGCCGCAGATGCTGCCGGTTGGCGGCCTTGCCCCATTGCGCGATCAGCCGGGTCAGGATGAGGCGGCGGCGCAGGGGCTCGATCGGCGCGATGCGCGACAGCACCTCGCCGGCGCCCGCGATCAGCGCCGTCTCGGCTTCGTCGACATCGCCGAGCGGGACGATGCGCGGCAGCAGCAGCGGGCGGCCGCCGAGCTTCTCCGAGAGGATCGCCGCCAGCGCGCGGGCGGCGCGCTGCGTCGGCAGATAGAGCGTCGTGCGCGAAAGCGCCGTCGGGTCATCAGGGTCGAAAGCCCGGCCGAAGCGCCCGGCCAGCAGCGCGTCCGCCAGCACGCCGAGAAAGGGCGCGCCGGCCGGGATGCTGAACAGGTTGAGCGCGGCCATGGCGCTCAGCCTTGATGGGCGGCGTAGGCGGCCTCGGCGAGCGGGATCGCTTCCGGCGTGCCGACATGCAGCCAGCGCCCCTGGAGCTCATGGCCGAAGAGCCGGCCGGCGGCGATGGCCCGGTCGAACAGCAGGTTGAACGAGAACGAGCCTTCCGGCGTGTCGGAAAACAGCTCCGGCTTGAGGATCGCGACGCCGGCATAGACGAAGGGCGCGCTCTTGGCCTGGCCGCGACGCGTCAGCCGGCCTTCCGCGTCACGGAAGAAGTCGCCGGCCCCGTCGAAGCCGACGCTGCCCTGGCGCTCCGAGAGCAGCAGCAGCAGGTCCATGCGCCGGGGATCCCAGGCGGCTGCCATGGCGGCGAGATTGGAGACGCCGTTCTCGCTCCAGAGGGAGTCGGCGTTGACGCTGAAGAACGGCGCGGTGCCGAGCAGCGGCAGGGCCTTCTTGGCGCCGCCGCCGGTCTCCAGCAGTAGCCCGCGCTCGTCCGAGATGATGATCTGCGGCTGCTTGCGCGTGGCGAGATGGCTTTCGATCCGCTCCGGCAGGTGGTGGACATTGACCACCGCCCGCTCGACGCCGGCTTCCGCCAGCCGGTCGAGCGCATGGTCGAGCATGGTCTTGCCGCCGATCGCGACCAGCGGCTTCGGCAAGCTGTCGGTGATCGGGCGCATGCGCTTGCCGAGCCCGGCCGCCAGCACGATCGCCCGGCGGATCGGCGCCGCTTCCGTCTGGGTCAAGCGAATCTCCTGCCCGTTGCCTGGGTCAGCCTATCAGCCATGCGAGCGGGATTCGCTCAAGCCCCCGTCGCGCCCTGCGCGCCGTCATTCCGGCCGCAGCAAAGCGGAGTGCCGGAATCCATCCTAAGAGTGCGACGCCCTTCGATGGGTTCCGGAGCTGCGCCGCGGCGCGGCTTGTCCGGAATGACGGAGATGCACGCTGGTCAGGTGGGCTGTTCGCCGGGGTTGGCAGCCGTCACGGTTCGGCGGGTGGCGTCGGCCCTGCTTCTGGCTCGGCCTCTGCCGGCGCTTCCGCGGGGGGCTCCTGCGCAGCGAACAGCTTCGGCAGATGCGCCTGGTACCAGGCCTTCAGCTCGGCGAGCGCCGGGTGCTCGAGGTCGCGGCGCAGATAGGCCTCGATCCGCGGCAAGTGCTTCAGATAGCCGGGCTTGCCGTCGCGTTTGTCGAGGCGGGCGAAGATGCCGGCGATCTTGGTGTTGCGCTGCGCGCCGAGGATCGCATAGGCGCGGGCAAAGCCGGCGAGGTCGAAACCCGGATCATTGCCGCGCCGCGCTCCGGCATAGGCCGCCAGCAGCCTGAGTTCCAGCGCGGCCGGCACATCGACGCGCGCGTCCTGGCCGAGCGAGACCAGGTCATAGGCGGGGTGGCCGAGCACCGCATCCTGGAAGTCGATCAGCCCGAGCCGGGCATGGCCGACCCGGTCCGGCAGCCAGATCAGGTTCGGCGAATGATAGTCGCGCATCGTCCAGGTCGCCGGGGTCTCGAAGACCTCGTCGAACAACCTGTCCCAGATCCGGCCGAATTCCGCCCGCGTCACTGCCGGCAGCGCGACGCCCGCGATGTGCGGCGCATACCAGTCGAGCACCAGCTCGGTCTCGATCGTCAGCGCCTCGCGGTCATAGTCGGGGATGACATGGTCGCGCGCCTCGGCCACCGGCAGGATCGTCGGCAGCGTGTGGCGGTGCATTTCGGCGAGCAGCCGCGCTGCCGCCTCGTAGCGCTCCGGGATCGGCCCGTCCGCATCGATCACCAGGCCGGGACCGAGATCCTCGATCAGCAGGAGCCCGGTCGACAGGTCCTGGGCCAGGATCTCCGGCGCCGAGAGCCCGAGCGAGCGCAGGCCCTTGTCCATCGCGACGAAGGCATCGACCGTTTCGGCGAGATGGGCGATGGCGCTGTAGGGCTTGCCATGCCGGATCGCCGGCCCGTCGGGCCGCGGCGGCGAAATCATCAGGATCGCGGTGTCGCCGTTCTCCCGGGTCAGCCGCTCATAGGCGCGGCTCGAGGCGTCACCGAGCATGAACTCGCGGTTGGCCTCGCTCCAGCCGACGGCGTCGATCAGCCGCCTTGCACCGATGGCGATAGCAAGTCGCGCGCGCCAGAGCACGCCGCCCGAAAGGGTTGCGATCCGTCCCGTCTCGGGGTTTTCCGGGTCGACCTCGATGACGATGTCGAGCCGGCGTCCGGCCGGCAGGCGCCCGCCGGCGCGATCGGGCCATTCGACCAGGGTGATCGCCCGCTCCAGATCCTCGATCAGTCCGAGATCGTCGAGCTCGTCGGGGCTGCGCACGCGGTAGAGGTCGGCATGGAGCAGCAGGTCGCCGCCCCGTGTCTCGTAGCTCTGGACCAGCGTGAAGGTCGGGCTCGGCACCTCGAGTGCCGGGTTCTCGGCCAGCCGCCGCAGCATCGCCCGGGCCAGCAGCGATTTGCCGGCGCCGAGATGGCCGGAGAGCGCGACGATGTCGCCGGTTTTGAGGATGTCGGCGATGTCGCGTGCCAGCCTGGTCGTCGCGGCCTCGTCGGCCAGGACCAGCATATGTGTGCCCGCTCTCGCGGCTTCTTCGCTCATTCGGCGGCGTCCGAGATGCGCATGCCCTCCGGCGGGAAGACGGCGGTGACGCGGGTGCCGGCGCCGGGCGCCGAGTCCAATTCGATCCGGCCGCCATGCAATTCGACGATCGAGCGCACGATCGACAGCCCGAGCCCGACACCGCGATGCTTCGAGCCGAGGGAATGGCTCTCGAATCGGTCGAACACCTTTTCCTTGACCTCGTCGGGAATGCCGCGGCCGTTATCGGCGACGGTGATCCGGATCTCGCCGCCGACGCGCCCGGCGCTGACGCGGATGGTCTGGCCCGGCTGCGAGAAGCCGATGGCGTTCGAGATCAGGTTGAACAGGATCTGGCGCAGGCGCTTGCCGTCGGCCCGCAGCGGGCCGGTATGGGGCGCGATCTCGACCTGCAGCTTGAGCTTGCTGTCGCTCAGCCGGTCCTGCAGCCCGGTCGCCGCCTGGGCGATCGTCGCCGCGACGTCGACCTCGTCGAGGTCGAGCGCCAGCGCGCCATTGTCGATCGAGGCGAGGTCGAGAATGTCGTTGATGATGGCGAGCAGCGCGCCGGAGGAGCGGACGATGTGGCCGGCATAGTCGCGCTGCTTCTCGTTGAGCGCGCCGATGGTCTCCTCGCCGAGCAATTGCGCGAAGCCGATGATGTTGGTGAGCGGCGAGCGCAGTTCGTAGGAGACGTGGTGGACGAATTCCTCGCGCAGCCGCGAGGCCTTCTCCAGCGCTTCGTTGCGCTCGGTCAGCGCCCGCTCGACATTCACGCCGGCGGTGACGTCGGCGAAGGTGATCAGCGTCGCGCCGTCCGGCAGCGGCGCCGCGCTGCAGTCGAGCACCGAGCCGTCGCGCCTTGCCATGTGGCAGCGGTAGTCCTCGCGCGCATCGCGCACGCCGGCGACCGCACTGCGGATCTCGGTCCAGACCGCGTCTTCCGGGAAGAGCGGCCGGCACAAGGTCACGACCTCGTCGATATGCGGGGCGCTCACGGTGCGTTCCGGCGCGAGCTTCCAGAGCTGGGAGAAGGCCGGGTTGGAGAGCTTGAGGCGCCCGTCCGAACCGAACACGGCGACGCCTTCGCGCAGCGAATCGAGCGTCTCGCGCTGCGTCCGCGACAGCGCGTTGAAGCGCGATTCCAGCGTGAAGCGCTCGGTCTCGTCGTCGAAGAGATAGGTCACGCCGCCCTGCGGATGCGGGCTCGCGACGACATGGATGGTGCGCCCGTCGGGCAGGTACCACCAGTCCTCGCTGGCGCGGGTCGCGGTATAGGCGGCCTGCACGCCGGTCTTCCAGGTCCGGTAGTCGCCGAGCTCGGGCAGGCGGCGCTCGGTGCGCAGCCGGTCGAGGATTTCGCCATCGCTCGGGCGGCTTTCCAGGAAGGCCGGATCGAGCGACCACAGCGTCTCGTAGCCGCTGTTGTTGTAGACCAGCCGCTGCGAGGCGTCGAAGACCGCGACCGCGGTCTTCAGCCGGTCGAGCGTGCGCACATGCGCGTCCATCTGGCGCTGCAGATCGGCGCGTACCGCTTCCAGCTCGCTCATATCGGTGGCGATGCCGGCGGAGCCGGACGGCGTCGGCGTTTCCAGGATGTCGACGATGCGGCGCTGGCCGGCCATTACGACCGGAGCCCGCATCGTGAAGGCGCGGCCCTCGTTTCGCGCCTTGGCGGCGGCCTCGCGCTCGGACCGGTCGAACAGCTCGAGGCCGTTCTGGACCGCCTGCTCGCCATCCGCTGCCTCGACGGCCCTGGCATAGGCGGCATTGGCCCAATTCAGGCGGCCGTCGGCGCCTCGCGTCCAGACCGGCTGGGGCAGGCCGGCGAGCAGCGCGGCGAGCGTCGCCTGATCGGCGCTGACCCGGACGAGCTCGTCCTGCAGCGTCAGTGCCCGGGCTCTTTCGCCGCTGGCCTCGCGCAGGCGGATCACCGCCCGGCCGGCGACCGGACGACCCTCGGCATCGACATATTGGCCGCCCTTGGCCCGGAAGGTGAAGCCGAAGGCCTCGCCACGCTCCTTCAGCGCCTCGGTCGCCATCTCGAGCCGCTTGGCCTCGGCGGGGGGCGCCCAAGAACCATAGGCGAGCGCCATGGCCGAGCCGCTGACGCCGAGGAAGCCGCTATCGCCCTCGAAGATCGGCTTGGCGCCGGGACCATCCCAGCTCAGCACCACCTGCGGGTCGGCGGCGAGCAGGGCGGCGAGCCGCTCCTGATGTCCGCGCGCTGCTTCCAGCCCGGCGGCGAGCTCACCCTCGCGGCGTTGCCAGCGCGTGCGCTCGCGGATGTAGAGGATCGAGGTGGTGGTGGCGAAGACGACGAGGCCGGTGAACATCAGCGAGAGGCCGCCGGCGCTCAGCGTGTCGCCGTGCAGCGAAAACAGCGTCTCGGCCTGCGCCAGGGCAGGGCTCGGGCACATGCCCCCGGCCAGGCCGGGAAGAACGAGGCGGGTCGCCACTCCGTCCAATCTGCGCCCCAACTGCCTTGCACGTCTCATCATCGTTTCCGTCATCTCGTCCGGCCAGCCTCGGATGGCCGAAATCGGATAGGGCGGCCGCCATTGCGCGCACGCGCCACGGCTCCGGGAAATGTCCACGCCGCAACGCCGCAAAGCCACCTGTGAACGAAATCCGGCCGCAACCCGCCTCGCCGGTCGATGGCCCGAATCACTGCCACTCTAATCATCGTGGGAGTCCGGCAGGAAGTGCTTAATCGACGGTAAAGCATGATGGTGCGCGGAAGCCCTGGATCGACCCGGAAAAACCCCGCCCGATCAGGGTGTCGGCAGCTGCGAACGGCTCGATTGGCCTGTGCCGCCATTCAGGATTGGCCCCGCTTAAGTCCATCATTGCTCGGATGGCCGCGCCATCCGGATCATTCCTGGCCGCGCCGCGTTGTCGGCTCGAACGAACAGGGGGACGCGATGGCTACCGGGCAGGAGGACGGGCAGGGGCGCCTGCCGGATTCGCCAAAGGGTGGGCCTCTCGCCGGCGCGCCGATCATGCCGGAGAGCTTGCCGCCGCTGCTGGTGCTGCTCGGCGCGATCGTCGTGCTCTATTTCGGGCGGGACGTGTTCATGCCGCTCGCCATCGCCGTGCTTTTGACCTTCGCGCTGGCGCCGGTCGTCTCCCTCATCCGCAAATCCGGCATTCCGCGGATGCCGGCGGTGATCGCAGCCGTGACCGCCGCCTTCATCGCCATATCCGCCTTCAGCTTCGTCGTCGTGACGCAGGTCAGCGAGCTCGCGCAGCAATTGCCGACCTATCAGTCGAACATCCTCTCCAAGATCAGGTCGGCGAAGGATTCCGGTGCCGGCAGCGGCATCGTCAAGCGGATCACCGATGCCGTCGAGCGCGTCGGCAAGGAGATCAGCCAGCCGGAGGATGCCGGCAAGACCGCCGAGAGCGCGCGGCCGTCGCCGCCGATCCTCGTCGAGATCTTTTCGCCCGAGAAGCCGATCCAGCTCCTGACCAGCATGATCCTGCCGCTGGTCGGCCCGCTCGCGACGGCGGGACTGGTCGTCGTGGTGGTGATCTTCATGCTGCTCGAGCGCGAGGACCTGCGCGACCGCTTCATCCGCCTGGTCGGATACAGCGACCTGCACCGAACGACCGAGGCCCTGCAGGATGCCGGCAGCCGGGTTGGGCGCTATCTCCTGATGCAGCTGGTCGTGAACGTGACCTATGGCATACCGATCGCCATCGGCCTGGGGCTGATCGGCATCCCCAATGCGATGCTGTGGGGGGCGCTCGCCATCATCCTGCGCTTCGTGCCCTATATCGGCCCGGTCATCTCGATGGTCCTGCCGCTCTTCCTGGCGGTCGCGGTCTCCCCGGACTGGTCCCTGGTGCTCTGGGTCGCGGCGCTCTTCATCGCCATGGAGCTGATCAGCAACAATGTCGTCGAGCCCTGGCTCTACGGCTCGCGAACCGGTCTCTCGCCGCTCGCGATCATCGTCGCCGCGATCTTCTGGACCTGGCTCTGGGGGCCGGTCGGGCTGGTACTGTCGACGCCGCTGACCGTCTGCCTCGTCGTTCTCGGCAAGCATGTCCCGCAGTTCCGGTTCTTCGAGGTCCTGTTCGGCAACGAGCCGGTGCTCGACCCCGAAACCAGGCTCTATCAGCGGCTGCTCGCCAATGATCCCGACGAGGCGACCGACCAGCTCGACGAGCTGCTCGAGGAGCAATCGCTGATCGAGGTCTATGGCCGGGTCGCGATCCCGGCCCTGATCCTGGCCGAGCGCGACCGGGCACGCGGCGTCATGAATGCCGAGCAGCGCGAGAGCGTCTCGGCGACGGCCCGCACGGTGGTCGCCAATCTGGCCGAGCTGGCGGAGCCGCCGCCCGGGCTGGACGAGGCCGGCAAGGGCGAAGCTCCGGAGGATGGCGAGGAAGCGGAGCCGAACCGGGTCCTGCCTTCGCTGGCCGGCCGGCGGGTCCTGTGTCTCGGCGGCAGGAATGCCCTCGACGATGCGAGCGCAGCCATGCTCGCTCAGGCGCTGGAGCATCAGGGCGCCGCCGCGTCGAGCGCCAGCTTCGCCGATCTCGAGCCGGCGAGGCTGCGGGCGCTGCTGGTCGATCAGCCCGAGGCGGTCCTGGTCTGCCTGCTGAGCCGCGATTCCCTGCGCCATGGCCGCTTCCTGGTGCGGCGGCTGAAGCGGGCGCGGCCTGATCTGCGGATCGGGCTGGTCTTCTGGCGCGATGCGAACGAGGCCGGCGGCGCCGATGAGAGCGCGGCAGCGGTCGATGCCGATTTCGTCGTCCACGACATCGCGGCCGTCATCGAAGCGCTCGCGCCCGCTGAAGCCGCATCCGGCGAGGCGTCGCGCGCCGCGGCCGGATAGCGGGCGATGGACCGCCCGTGAAAAAAGCCCGGCGCGAGGCCGGGCTTTCGTC
This sequence comes from Bradyrhizobiaceae bacterium, assembly GCA_036676315.1. Classification (GTDB taxonomy): domain Bacteria; phylum Pseudomonadota; class Alphaproteobacteria; order Rhizobiales; family Beijerinckiaceae; genus Allobosea. The sequence goes on along the minus strand of JAKFDB010000140.1, from coordinate 9,940 downwards.
GATGGCTCGAGGCTGACCGCTCAGTAGCGGTAGAGCTCCGGCTTGAACGGGCCGGTCGGCGCCAGGCCGAGATACTTCGCCTGCGCATCGTTCAGCACGGTCAGCTTGGCGCCGACCTTGGCGAGATGCAGCGCCGCGACCTTCTCGTCGAGATGCTTGGGCAGGGTGTAGACCTTGTTCTCGTACTTGGCGTGGTGGTTCCAGAGCTCGATCTGGGCCAGCGTCTGGTTCGAGAACGAGCAGGACATCACGAAGGACGGGTGGCCGGTGGCGTTGCCGAGGTTCACCAGGCGGCCTTCCGAGAGCAGGATGATGCGCTTGCCGTCGGGGAACTCGACCTCGTCGACCTGCGGCTTGACGTTGTCCCACTTGAAGTTCTTCAGGCCGGCGACCTGAATCTCCGAGTCGAAATGGCCGATATTGCAGACGATGGCGCGGTGCTTCATCGCGCGCATATGGTCGACGGTGATGACGTCGAGATTGCCGGTGGCGGTCACGAAGATGTCGGCGCGCGGAGCGGCGTCCTCCATGGTGACGACCTCGTAGCCCTCCATCGCCGCCTGCAGGGCGCAGATCGGGTCGATCTCGGTGACCATGACGCGGCAGCCGGCCTGGCGCAGCGAGGCGGCCGAGCCCTTGCCGACATCGCCATAGCCGGCGACGAGCGCGACCTTGCCGGACATCATCACGTCGGTGCCGCGGCGGATGGCGTCGACCAGCGATTCACGGCAGCCATAGAGATTGTCGAACTTCGACTTGGTGACGGAGTCGTTGACGTTGATCGCCGGGAACGGCATGCGGCCCGCCTTGGCGAGCTCGTAGAGGCGGTGCACGCCGGTGGTGGTCTCTTCCGAGACGCCCTTGATCGCGGCGCGGGTCTTGGTGAACCAGCCCGGATTGGCCTTGAGCTCGCGCTTGATCAGCTTGAAGAAGATCGTCTCTTCCTCATTGCCCGGCTTGTCGAGGAACTCGGCCTTGCCGGCCTCGGCCTCGGCGCCGAGGATGATCAGCATGGTCAGATCGCCGCCATCGTCGAGGATCATGTTCGGCGTGCCGCCGTCACCCCAGGTCGCGGTGCGCAGCACGTATTCCCAGTACTCTTCCAGCGTCTCGCCCTTGATGGCGAAGACCGGCACGCCCGACGCGGCGATCGCGGCGGCGGCATGGTCCTGGGTCGAGAAGATGTTGCAGGAGGACCAGCGGACGTCGGCGCCGAGTTCGGTCAGCGTCTCGATCAGCACGGCGGTCTGGATGGTCATGTGCAGGCAGCCGGCGATGCGGGCGCCCTTCAGCGGGTTCTTGCCCTTGTGCTCGGCGCGGATCGCCATCAGGCCCGGCATCTCGTCCTGGGCCATGTTGATTTCCTTGCGGCCGTAATCCGCAAGCGTGATGTCCTTGACGACGTAGTCCTGCTTCGACACGGGGCTGCTCCAATGGTCGCGCTGAATGATGCGCGGCTGTCTAGCAGCGACGGCGCCGGAAGGCAATCAAAGATATAAAGATGTCTTTATGTGCTGGTCGAGGCGGCACTCGTGGACAGAAGGCACAGCCCCGCGATCCAGCGCGACGCCAAACGCTCTTAGCCGGTTCGGGCTGGGAGCCGGGACGCAGCCATTGCAATGAGGTGTAGTTGTCGAACGCACGCGACCGCACGCCAAGGGGCCGATGCGGATGGAGAGTGGCGGCCCGTGCCTACTCGCCTTCGCCGAACTTGTCGGCGACGAGCGCTTCCAGCGCCTTCAGGGCGTGCTGCGCGTCGGCGCCCTTAGCCACCACGGTGATGGTCGAGCCGATGCCGGCGCCGAGCGTCAGGATGCCCATGATCGAGGTGGCGCCCACCGTCTCGCCGCAGCGGGTCACGGTGATGTCGGCATCGAAATTCGAGGCGCACTGGACGAACTTCGCGGTGGCGCGGGCGTGCAGCCCCTTCTTGTTGACGATCTCGAACTCGCCATAGACGGCGCCGGTCGGGATCTCGACCTCCGGGCAGTCGCAGTCCTCTTCGCGCATCTCGTCCAACTCGGCCCTCACTTGCCCGCAAGCACGCGGCTGGCGACCGTGATGTATTTGCGCCCGGCATCCTGCGCGCTGGTGACGGCCTCGTCGAGGGTCTTCTCCTCGCGCACGCTGGCGAGCTTGATCAGCATCGGCAGGTTGATGCCGGCGACGACATCGATGCGGCCCGGCTCCATCACCGAGATGGCGAGATTGGAGGGCGTGCCGCCGAACATGTCGGTCAGGACGATGACGCCGTTGCCGGTCTCGACCTGCTCGACCGCCGCGATGATGTCACGGCGACGGCCCTCCATGTCGTCATCGGGGGCGATGGCGATGGTGGCAAGGTTGGTTTGAGGGCCGACGACGTGTTCAAGGGCGGCGCGGAATTCCGTCGCCAAGTGCCCATGCGTCACAAGCACGAGTCCGATCATTCAACACCACCGGAGAGCGCCTGGGGCGCCCGGACAAGGCGCGGTTTATGCGGCAGGTGCGAAGGATAGGCAAGCGCTTGTCTTGAACCTGTCGCATCTAGCTCATCAAGCTTCGGCAAAAAGTGCGAGTGCCGCCAGCACCAGGCGCTCATCGCCGGCCCGGCCGGGCACTTGCAGCCGCGGCAGGGCGATGCCGCCGAGGGTTTCGACCAGCTCCTCCGGCTCCGGCATGCGCTGCGGCTCGGTGCCGCAGTCGACGACGAGGCGGATCACCACGGCGGGAAGATGCGGTTCCGGCGTCAGGCCGAGCCCGCGCCGCTCGATCAGCCCTTCCAGCGGTGCCACCGGCCGGGCGATCAGCCGGCCGGCGCTTGCCGCGATCGCGGTGCGGTCGTCGGAAACCAGCCGGGCGAAGCGGCCCTGCGCCCTCGCCAGCCCGATCAGGGCGAGCGCCAGGCTCGACTTGCCGGAACCCGCGGGACCGCGGATCAGGATGCCGGCCTCGCCGATCGCGACGGCGCCGGCATGCAGGTTTTCGGGGCGCATGCTGCTCATGCCGGCTGCGGCACCGCCGGCAGGCGGACGACGAAGCGTGCGCCGAGGCGCTTGTCCTCGCCCTCGGATTGCTCGGATTCGTAGCGGTTCTCGGCCCGGATCGAGCCGCGATGCGCCTCGATGATCTGGCGCGAGATCGACAGGCCGAGGCCTGAATTCTGGCCGAAGCCATGCTCCGGCCGGTCGGTGTAGAAGCGCTCGAAGATCCGCTCCAGCGCATGCGGGGGAATGCCCGGGCCGTCATCCTCCACGGTGATCAGCACATCGCCCGCGACACGCGAGAGCTTGACCTTGACCGGCTTGTCCGCCGGCGAGAAGGAGCGGGCGTTCTCGACCAGGTTGACGATGACCTGGCCGAGGCGGGAATCATGGCCGAGCACGCGGAAGACGCTGCTGCCGGAAGGCGCCGCCGGTCTCTGCCCGCGCCGCTCGATCGAAAGCTCGACTTTCGGCTGGCCCTCGCGGCGGGTTTCGTTCTGCACCGAGACCACCGCCTCCAGCAGCTGGGCGACATCGAGCGGCACGGCGTCGTCGCGGGCGAGCTCGGCATCGAGGCGCGAGGCGTCCGAAATGTCCGAGATCAGCCGGTCGAGCCGTTTCACATCGTGCTGGATCACCGCCAGCAGGCGGCCGCGAGCCTCGTCGGTCTTCGCCAGCGGCAGGGTTTCGACGGCGCTGCGCATCGAGGTCAGCGGGTTCTTCAGCTCATGGGCGACGTCGGCGGCGAAGCTCTCGATCGCCTCGATGCGGTCGTAGAGCGCCCGCGTCATCTCGCGGAAGGAGGTGGAGAGGTGGCCGATCTCGTCGTGGCGGCTGGAGAAATCCGGCACTTCCTCGCGCGATTTGGCGCCGCGGCGGACCCGCTGGGCGGCGTCCGCGAGCTTGCGGATCGGCTCGGCGATGGTGCCCGCCAATAGGACGGAGAGCACGATCATCACCCCGGCGGCGACGGCGAAGACCTGGAAGATGGCGTAGCGCTCGGCGGCGATGACGCTGTCGATGTCGCCGCCCTGCGTCGAGAGCAGCAAGGCGCCGCGCACGGCCCGGAAGCGCTGCACCGGCACGGCCACCGAGACGATGGTCTCGCCGCGCGTGTTGACGCGCACCACGCTCGCCGGCGAGCCGGCAAGCGCGCGGGCGACCTCGGTATAGGACTTGCCGTTGGCGTTGGCGAAATCGTCATAGACCGGCAGGTCTGCCCGGCCGAGCCGGTTGCGGAACAGGTTCCAGGTCCGCTCCAGCAGCGGCGGCTCGTCGGATTCGCCGACACGGGGCAGGTCGAGCCGCATGATGTCGCCGCGCGAATAGAGATTGCGCGAATCGAGCGTCAGCATCCCGTCCTTGTCGTAGATCCGGGCCCGGGTCTTGGTCGGCGTCACCAGGCGGCGCAGCAGCGGCGCGACCTTTTCCGGATTGATCGAGAAATCGAGCGGGTCCTCGGCGATCGAGCCGCTCTCGCCGGCCTGCATCTGCAGCAGCTTGTCGGGGTCGATCGCGATCGTGTCGGTCTCGACCGTGGCGGAGGCCGCGATCGCGCCGGCGATGATCTCGCCCTGGGTCAGCAGGCTCTGCACCCGCGCCTCGATCAGGCCCTCGCGGAACTGGTTGAGGTAGAGGAAGCCGACCAGCAGGGCGACGAGCCCGGCGAGGTTCAGCACGACGATGCGCCGGGTCAGGCTCGAGGCGGCGCGCGCCGAGACGGCCCGCAAGGCACGCCGGCCGATCAGCGCCAGCCGGCGGCGCAGTGTCGAGCTTATGCCCGGTCCGGCGGGGCGGGCCCCATCCTGTTCGATCGTCGCCATAACCGGCTCATATCCTCGCCATGCGAGCCTGTGAATCCGTTATTGCGGCACCGATGCCGGGCTCAGCTTTCCTTGAAGCGATAGCCGACGCCGTAGAGCGTCTCGATCATGTCGAACTCGGCGTCGACCTGGTTGAATTTCTTGCGCAGCCGCTTGATGTGGCTGTCGATGGTGCGGTCGTCGACATAGACCTCGTCGTCATAGGCCGCATCCATCAGGGCGTTGCGGCTCTTCACCACGCCCGGCCGCTGCGCCAGCGACTGCAGGATCAGGAACTCGGTCACCGTCAGCGTCACCGGCTCGCCCTTCCAGGTGCAGGTATGGCGCTCCGGATCCATGCGCAAAAGGCCGCGCTCGAGCGCCTTGGCATCCTCGGTGCGGGCAGGCGCGCTCGCATCCTTGGCGCCGGCCCGGCGCAGGATCGCCTTGACGCGCTCGACCAGCAGGCGCTGCGAGAACGGCTTCCGGATGAAATCGTCGGCGCCCATCTTCAGGCCGAAGAGCTCGTCGATCTCCTCGTCCTTCGAGGTCAGGAAGATCACCGGCAGGTCGGATTTCTGGCGCAGGCGGCGCAGCAGCTCCATTCCGTCCATCCGCGGCATCTTGATGTCGAAGATGGCGAGGTCGGGCGGATTCTGCTTCAGCCCGTCAAGCGCGGAGGCGCCGTCGGTATAGGTGAGGATTCGATAGCCTTCGGCCTCGAGCGCAATGGAGACCGACGTCAGGATGTTGCGGTCGTCGTCGACCAGCGCAATGGTTGGCATAAGGTTTTCATCTCTCGACGTTGCAATCAAAGGGTCCACTCTCGCGCGAGAACGGCCAAAGCAAGGCTGCAATCTAGCCAAGCCAAGGCGGTTTCGCTACGTCTCCTTCGAAAAACTCGGCAAGAACGGAAAAGTGCCATGGCGATCGACCCGATCCGGCCGACCGACGCGACTGCGCGCGGTCTGGCGAAGACTCTGGTGCGCAGCGCGCGCTCGGCCGCATTGGCGACGCTGACGCGTGAGGGCCACCCCTTCGCCAGCCTGGCGAGCCTCGCCACCGATATCGACGGCACGCCGCTGATCCTGATCTCCGCGCTGTCGGGGCACACCGGCAATCTCGAGGCCGATCCGCGCGCCTCGCTGCTGGTCGCGCCGGGCGGCAAGGGCGATCCGCTCGCCCATCCGCGCATCACGCTTCTCGCCCGGGCGCAGAAGGTCGAGCGCGACAGCGAGGACGGCCGGCGCATCCGCCGGCGCTTCCTCGCCCGCCAGCCAAAGGCCTCGCTTTATGCCGACTTTCCCGATTTTTCCTTCTTCGCCCTCAAGCTCGAGCGCGCCAGCCTGAACGGCGGTTTCGGCCGGGCCTATGAGCTCGACGCCAACGATCTGCTGAGCGACTGCTCGCAGGCAAAGGCGCTGATCGAGGCTGAGGAAGGCGCGGTCGAGCATATGAACGCCGACCATGCCGATGCGGTCAGGCTCTATGCCACCGCCCTGCTCGGAGCCAGGGACGGCGCCTGGCGGATCAGCGGCCTCGACCCCGATGGCTGCGATCTTGCGCTTGGCGACAAGGTGTTGCGCCTGAGCTTCGACGAGCCGGTGACCAGCCCCGATGCCTTGCGCAAGACGCTGGTCGGGCTCGCCGGCAAGGCGCGGGCCGGGGCCTGACCGCGGCCATTCACCACGCCTGAATTTTTAAACGATTTAGATCGGTTTCGTCCCACCCACCGCTTTCCAAGTGACTTGAGCCGGCGTCATCATGCGCCTAAAGAGCCGTCGCATTCATCGCCTTTCGGCTTGGGCCGGGCCGGCTCGGCCTGTCCTGGCATCATTCACAAGCGCCGGCGTCCAAAGCAGGCGGCTACACGGCAGGAGGAATTGCCAGTGGAGACCATCGGTCACGTCAACGCCGCCCATGGCGCCGACAAATTCGGGCTACAGCGACTCAAGGCGGTCTACTGGAATCTCGAGGCGGCGAGGCTCTACGAGGAATCGCTGAAGCGGGCCGAGTCGCAGGTCGCCAGGGGCGGGGCGCTCTGCGCCGATACCGGCAGCCATACCGGCCGCTCGCCCAAGGACAAGTTCGTCGTCAAGGACGCGCTGACCGAGAACACCGTCTGGTGGGAGAACAATGGCGCGATCTCGTCCGAGCAGTTCGACACGCTGCTCGGCGACTTCCTGAAGCATGCCGAGGGCCGCGAGCTCTTCGCGCAGGACCTCTATGGCGGCGCCGATCCGGCCCACCGGGTCAAGGCCCGCGTCTTCACCGAGCTCGCCTGGCACTCGCTCTTCATCCGCAACCTGCTGATCCGTCCCGAGGCAGGCGAGATCGCCTCCTACGTACCCGAGCTGACGATCGTCGATTTGCCGAGCTTCCGGGCCGATCCGAAGCGCCATGGCTGCCGCAGCGAGACGGTGATCGCCATCGATTTCACCCGCAAGATCGTGCTGATCGGCGGCTCCGCCTATGCCGGCGAGATGAAGAAGTCGGTCTTCACCTATCTGAACTACACCCTGCCGACCAAGGGCGTGGTGCCGATGCACTGCTCGGCCAATGTCGGCTCCAAGGACGATCCGGCCGTGTTCTTCGGCCTGTCTGGCACCGGCAAGACCACGCTCTCGGCCGATCCCGACCGCACCCTGATCGGCGATGACGAGCATGGCTGGTCGAAGGACGGCATCTTCAATTTCGAGGGCGGCTGCTACGCCAAGACGATCAAGCTCTCGGCCGAGGCCGAGCCGCAGATCTACGCTGCCTCGCAGCGCTTCGGCACGGTGCTCGAGAACATCGTGATGGACGAGATCTCGCGCGAGGTCGATTTCGACGATCAGACCAAGACCGAGAACACCCGTTCGGCCTATCCGCTCGATTTCATCCCGAACGCCTCGCGCACCGGCCGTGCCGGCACGCCGAAGAACATCGTCATGCTGACCGCCGACGCTTTCGGCGTGATGCCGCCGATCGCCAAGCTGACCCCGGCCGAGGCGATGTACCACTTCCTCTCCGGCTATACCGCCAAGGTCGCCGGCACCGAGCGCGGCCTCGTCGGCGTCCAGCCGGAATTCTCGACCTGCTTCGGCTCGCCCTTCCTGCCGCGCCACCCGTCGGAATACGCCAATCTGCTGCGCGATTTCATCGCCAAGCACCATGTCGATTGCTGGCTGGTGAACACCGGCTGGACCGGTGGTGGCTATGGCGTCGGCCGGCGCATGCCGATCCGCGTCACGCGGCGGCTGCTGACCGCGGCGCTCGATGGCTCGCTGAACCGCGCCGATTTCCGCCGCGATCCCTATTTCGGCTTCGCGGTGCCGACTTCGGTGCCCGGCGTCGAGCCGCACATCCTCTATCCCGTGAAAACCTGGCAGGACAAAGCCGCCTTCGCCGAGACGGCGAAGAACCTGATCGGCATGTTCGCCAAGAACTTCGAGAAGTTCGAAGGTCATGTCGACGATGCGGTGAAGGCGGCGGCGCCGACAAATTCGCTCGCGGCTTGAACACCTGATCTTGCGTCATGCTATGAGAGGCGGCGATGAGCCGCCTCTTTCTGTTTCTCCTGCAGCTTTTGCTGTCGTTCGTGATCCTCGGTGCCACCCTGTGGGGCGCCGGGCTGCTGGTCTTTCGCCTGCCTGGCGCGATCGGCATCGGCGGCGCGATCGGCTTCGGGCTCGCCGGTCTTGCCGGCGCGATCGGCCTCTGGACCGGCGCGCCCCGGCTGCCCTTGTCCTTCGCCGTGCTGTTCGTCGGGTTACTCGGCTGGTGGAGCAGCCTGCAGCCCTCGCACAACCGCGAATGGATTCCCGAGCTCGCGCGGCTTCCCGAGATCGCCCACGAGGGCGAGCGCCTCACCGTCACCAACCTGCGCAATTTCCGCTGGCGCACCGAAGCCGACTATGACCAGCGCTGGGAGACGCGCAGCTACGATCTGACGAAGATCGAGGGCGCCGATCTCTTCCTGTCCTACTGGTCGGGCGAGGCGATCGCCCATCTGCTCGTCAGCTTCACCTTCAAGGATTCGCCGCCGCTCACCTTCTCGATCGAGGTTCGGCGCGAGAAGGGCGAGGAGTGGTCGTCGCTCGCCGGCTTCTTCCGGGTCTACGAGATGGCCTATGTCGCCGCCGACGAGCGCGATGTCGTCGGTTTGCGGACCCATGCGCGCGGCGAGGATGTCCGGATGTTCCGCCTGCGCATCTCGCCCGAGCAGGCGCGCGAGGTTCTGCTCGCCTATGTCGCGGATGTGAACCGGCTGGCGGCGCAACCGCGCTGGTACAACACCATCGGCACCAACTGCACGACGGTGGTCTACCGGCTCGTCCGCTCGGTCGCGCCTGGCTGGAGCTTCACGCTGCCGCTCGACCCGCGCGTCGTGCTGTCCGGCTATCTGCCGGGCTATCTCAAGGATATCGGCGCGGTCAGGCAGGATCTGCCGCTCGCCGAGCTCGTCCGGCTCGGCCGGATCAGCGAGCGGGCGAAGACGATCCCGCTCGACAGCCCGGATTTCTCGCGGCTGATCCGCGAGGGCGTGCCGAGCGCTCAGCCATAGCCGTGCAGCGAGGCGCCATGGCGCTTCAGCCAGGCCTCGGCCTCCTCGGTGCGCGGGCAGAGCTTGTGGGTCAGCGCCCAGAAGCGGTGCGAATGGTTCATCTCCTTGAGATGCGCGACCTCATGGGCGGCGAGATAGTCGAGCACCAGAGGCGGCGCCAGGATCAGCCGCCAGGAGAAGTTGAGATGGCCCTTCGACGAGCATGAGCCCCAGCGGCTGGTGGTGTCGCGGATGGTGATCTTGCGGGCGGGAATGCCGAGCGTCGCCGTATGGATGCGTACCGCCCGCTCGAGATCAGCAAGCGCCTCGCGGCGCAGGAAGTCCTTGACGCGCCTCGCGACATGGGCCGCCTCGCCGCAGACGGCCAGGATCGGCTCGCCCTCGCTCGAGCGCGTCGCCCGGGTGACGCCGCGGACCTTGGTCCAGTGCACGATGCGATGCGCCGCGCCGCGCAGCGGCACCAACGCGCCGGGTTCGAACGGCACCTCGGCCGGGCGCTTCGCCAGCCGCGCCGCGATCCAGCCGCCATGGTTCTCGGCAAAGCTGCGGCCGGTGGCGAAGTCGGCGCGCTCCGGCAGGGTCAGGGTGATCTCGCCGGTCGCCTGCGAGACCCGCAAGGTCATGCGCCG
>JAKFDB010000139.1:0-142317 GCA_036676315.1 Bradyrhizobiaceae bacterium | reverse complement strand
CTCGAAGCTGATGGGCGTCGACATCTACGGGCCGGACAACAAGAAGGTCGGTGACGTTACCGAGGTCGTCTTCGACAAGACCGGCAAGATCGAGCTGGTCACGGTCGGCGTCGGCGGCTTCCTGGGCATCGGCTCGAAGGACGTCGCGATTCCGTTCGACCAGGTGACCTGGAGCGACCAGCCGATGGCCGTCGCGGCCCCGGCTCCTGCGGGCGGTACTGGCGGCGCGATGAGCCAGCCGGCGACCACGCCGCGCGCTCCGGAGATGTATCCGGACCACGGCAAGATCAACATGAGCAAGGAGCAGCTCACCAGCGCTCCGGCCGTGACCTACGCCGCCCGCTAAGGCGGACCGCGCCAAGTGAAGTGGCCCGTCTCCGAAAGGGGGCGGGCCTTTCCTTTGATGCCCACCTGCGCCGCCGCCGGGCGCTCAGCCGTGAACCTGCCGCAGCGCGCCGGGCAGCGCCTCCGGCAGGTCGTCCGCGATCAGGCCGAAGCCCAGCGCCTCTCCGGCCTTGCCGTGCAGCCAGACGGCGGCACAGGCCGCCTCGAAACCGGGCATGCCCTGCGCCAGCAGGCCGGCGACGCCGCCGCCCAGCACATCCCCCGAGCCTGCCGTCGCCAGCGCGGCCGACCCCGTCGCATTGATGGCGGCGCGCCCGTCAGGGGCCGCGATCACGCTGTCAGCCCCCTTCAATACAATCACCGCGCCAGTCGCCGCTGCCGCAGCCCGCGCGCGGACCAGCCGGGACTGCCCGGGCGAGTAGGGAGACTGATCGCCGAAAAGGCGCTGGAATTCGCCCTCATGCGGCGTCAGCACGGTGGGCGCCGCGCGCCGGCCGATGAACTCAGCCAGCAAGGCCGGGCGGCTGGCCAGAAGCGTCAGCGCGTCGGCGTCGAGCACCAAAGGCACATCCGAGCGCAGCGCTGCCATCACGATGCCTTTCGCCGTCGCATCCAGCCCGAGCGCCGGCCCGGCGAGCAACGCCGCCAACTTCCTCGCTGCGAGCGCCGCCACGAACGCCACGTTGTCGGCAGCAGCAACCTGCATCAGCGCATCCGGGCCGCGTGCCGCATGGGCCGCCAGCGCCTCCGGCCGGCAGATGATCGTCGCCAGCCCTGCCCCGATCCGCAGCGCCGCCCGCGCTGCCAGTCGCGGCGCACCGACGCCGGTAATTCCGCCAGCCGCGACAGCCACCGCGCCGCGGCGGTATTTGTGAGTCTGTGCGGCATGCTGGGGCAGATGAGCCTGCCATAGCGGCGGCTCGTTTCTGAAGGTCGCCGCCGCCGGTTTGCCCGGTCCGAACACCATCTCCGGCGTGATCCCGATATCGGCGAGGGTGACGACGCCGCAGAGCGCCTTGCCCGGGTGAAGCAGATGGCAGGGCTTCAGCCGAAAGAAGGTGACGGTTTCGTCAGCGCTGATCGCCGGGCCCATCGCCAGGCCGCTGTCTCCGGAAACGCCGCTGGGCACGTCGACCGCGATGACCGGGCGCCCACTGGCATTGACGCGCTCGACCAGTGCGGCGAGCGCGCCGTCCAGCGCCCGGTTGAGCCCCGCCCCGAACAACGCATCGATGATGATCGCGTGCTCCTGCGGCCAGGCGTCCTGAATCGCGATGATCGGCCCCTGCCAGCCGGCTGCCGCCTCGGCGGCATCGCCAGTAAGGCGGCCGCGCTCGCCCGCCAGCGCCAGCGTGATCGCAAAGCCGCGCCGCGCCAGCAGGCTGGCCGCGACGAAGCCATCCCCGCCATTCTTGCCGGGCCCGCACAGGACAAGCACACGCTCGCCTGGCAGGCCGCGCCGCGCCACCGCGTCCGCCACAGCCCGGCCCGCCCGCTCCATCAGGGCAAAGCCCGCGATCCCGGTGGCGATCGCCGCCTCGTCGGCGGCCGCCATCTCGGCCACGCTGAGCACGGCAAGTGAATCTGGCGCGCGTTCGGTCATCCCCGGATCATCCGGGAAGCAATGTGCGCAGACAAGCCTGGGACCGCCGGATGCGATTGTCTAAGAATGCAGCATATGCACAAATTTTAGCCGCTTTTTTGCCACCTGAACGAGCGGTTTTGAGCAGGGGCCGACGTGGCGAGCGGGCCGCGCCAATGCTATGAGCAGAGCGGGCGGGGCTTCGTTTCGCGCTGTGCGGTTGATCCCTACTCACCGCCATGGTGAGTACGGAGCCTGGGACTGCGAACACGGTAATCTTACGCCACGGAGGCTGATCGGCGCATGAAGAAGATCGAGGCGATCATCAAACCCTTCAAGCTCGACGAGGTGAAGGAAGCGCTCCAGGAAGTCGGCCTCCAGGGCATCACCGTGCTCGAAGCCAAGGGTTTCGGCCGCCAGAAGGGCCATACCGAGCTCTATCGCGGCGCCGAATACGTCGTCGATTTCCTGCCCAAGGTGAAAATCGAGATCGTGCTCGCCGACGATATGGTCGAGCGCGCCATCGAGGCCATCAAGAAGGCGGCCCAGACCGGCCGCATCGGCGATGGCAAGATATTTGTATCGTCCATCGAGGGGGCGATCCGCATCCGCACCGGCGAGTCCGGCGCGGACGCGATCTGAGGATTTTTCCTTAAACCCGACAAGGCGTGCACCGGCGGCCAGGAAGCCGCGGACGACGCCGGTTGTGAGAACTGCAGTCGAGAGGAATGTCGAAAATGAAGAACGCCAAGGATGTCCTGAAGGCCATCAAGGATAATGACGTCAAATACGTCGACTTCCGCTTTACCGACCCGCGCGGCAAGTGGCAGCACGTGACCTTCGACATCACCATGATCGACGAAGAGATCTTCGCCGAGGGCACGATGTTCGACGGCTCCTCGATCGCCGGCTGGAAGGCGATCAACGAGTCCGACATGCTGCTGATGCCCGACCCGACGACCGCCTGCATCGATCCGTTCTTCTCGGCCTCGACGATGGTCATCACCTGCGACGTGCTCGAGCCGGCCACCGGCGAGCCCTATGGCCGCGACCCGCGCGGCATGGCCAAGAAGGCCGAGGCCTATCTGAAGTCGACCGGCATCGGCGACACCGTCTATGTCGGCCCCGAGGCCGAGTTCTTCGTCTTCGACGACGTCAAGATCGCCGCCGACCCCTACAACACCGGCTTCAAGCTCGACAATGTCGAGCTGCCGACCAACGGGATGACCGAATACGAAGGCGGCAATCTCGGCCACCGCATCGCCACCAAGGGCGGCTACTTCCCGGTTCCGCCGCAGGATTCGGCGCAGGACATGCGCGGCGAGATGCTGGCGGCCATGGCTGCCATGGGCGCCAAGGTCGAGAAGCACCATCACGAGGTCGCCTCGGCCCAGCATGAGCTCGGCCTGAAGTTCGACACGCTGACGCACATGGCCGACCAGATGCAGGTCTACAAGTACTGCATCCACAACGTCGCCCAGAGCTACGGCAAGACCGCGACCTTCATGCCCAAGCCCGTCTATGGCGACAACGGCTCGGGCATGCATGTCCACCAGTCGATCTGGAAGAACGGCAAGCCGACCATGGCCGGCAACAAATACGCCGACCTGTCGCAGGAGTGCCTCTGGTACATCGGCGGCATCATCAAGCACGCCAAGTCGCTGAACGCCTTCACCAACCCGTCGACCAACTCCTACAAGCGCCTCGTCCCGGGCTATGAGGCTCCGGTGCTGCTCGCCTATTCGGCGCGCAACCGCTCGGCTTCCTGCCGTATTCCGTGGACGACCTCGCCGAAGGCCAAGCGCGTCGAGGTCCGCTTCCCCGATCCGATGGCGAACCCCTATCTCTGCTTCGCCGCCCTGCTGATGGCCGGCCTCGACGGCATCGTGAACAAGATCGATCCCGGCCCGGCGATGGACAAGGATCTCTACGACCTGCCGCCGCGCGAGCTGAAGAAGATCCCGACGGTGTGCGGTTCGCTGCGCGAGGCGCTCGATGCGCTCAAGAAGGACAACGCCTATCTCAAGGCCGGCGGCGTCTTCAACGACGACTTCATCGAGAGCTATATCGAGCTGAAGATGCAGGACGTGGCGCGCTACGACATGACGCCGCACCCGGTCGAGTTCGCGATGTACTACTCCTACTGAGCCGCAGGCTCGGCAGGACACGTTTCACGCCACCGCGCATCACGTGGTGGCCTGATCAGCCGGGGCGGCGACGCCCCGGCTTTTTCGTGCCGGCGACGATGCGGATCGAGACGACTTTCAGCGCGCGTCTTTACGGCCCGGAAAAGTCTTTCGGCTAGCGATGGGCTCCCTCTTCAGCGGAGCGACACCATGGCCGCCCCCGGCAATGCCGACATCGCCATCGACCGCAGCACCGGGCGCATCATTGCCGGCGACTGGCGCCAGCGCGCGCTCGTCGGTGCGCTCGACGCCTATGGCGCACTCTCGCGGCCCTTGATGCAGCGCGGCCTCTACAAGGCCTGCCGGCTGGTCGGCAGCACGGCTTGGGCCGGGTGCACGGCGCAGATCGGGCTCGGCCCGGATGCCCAGGTCAGCTTTCCCGCCAGCGACCCCTACTGGAACCGGATGCTGCTGCGTTCCTATGATCACGAGCCGGAAATGGCGCGCTTCCTGCGGCTGCTGGTCGGCATCGACTATGGCTTCGTCGATTGCGGCGCCAATATCGGCTACTGGTCGGTCTTCGTCGCCTCGCGCGCCGGCGGTGGCAAGCCGGTGCTGGCCATCGAGGCCTCGGCCCCGACCTTCGCCCTGCTGGCAAAGAACGTCGCGCCGCATACGGACAAGATCACCGCCTTCCACCGCGCCATCCTCGACCGCTCGGGCGTCGAGGTCAGCCTGAATGCCGCGGCGCATGAAGCCCGCGGCATCGCTGCTGCCGGCGAAGCCTCGAACGGCGAGAGCGTGACCTCGATCGCGATCGACGACCTGCTTCAACAGCAGGGCTGGACGTCACGGCGGCTGGTGGTGAAGCTCGACGTCGAGGGCGTCGAGCGCGAGGCGCTGGCCGGCATGGAGCAGGCCCTGCGCGACGACGCGCTGGTGATCTACGAGGACCACGGCTCGGACTCCGCCCACGCCCTGACCCGGCACATCATCGAGGAGCGTGGCCTCGCGGTCCAGCTGCTGCTCGACGACCGCATCGTCGCCATTTCGGGCGTAGGCGAACTCGACGCGCACAAGCGCGACCGCACCAAGGGCTACAACCTGATCGCGATGAGACAATCCTCGCAATGGCCTGGAATCATTGCAGGTCAGGCGCTGGCGGCCTGATCGGCGGTTGCCGGCAGCAGGCTGCGATAGGCCGCGATCGTGCGGCCGACATGGCGTTCGGTGGTCAAGGGATCGGCCCAGTAGCGGCGATAAGCGGCCGAGCCCATGCGCGCCGCGACCTCGTCGTCCTGCATCCGGGTCAGGGCCGCGCGCAGCCCCTCGACATCGCCGCCCTCGACCAGGATTCCATCTTCGCCGTCCTCGATCCAGCTCGCCGGGCCGGTGGTGCGCGCCAGCACGACCGGGACGCCGAGCGAGCGGGCCTCGGCGATGACCAGGGGCCCCGGCTCGTACCAGAGCGAAGGCAGCACCAGGCAGCGCGCCTGCGCGATCTCGTCGAAGACGCGCTCGGCCGGCACCCAGCCCCGCACCTCCGCCTGCGGGTTGAGGCGCGCGATCTCGCCGGCGAGCGGCCCCTCGCCGACGAAGCGCACCGGCATGCCGGCAGCGAGCGCGGCACGCGCCAGCACGTCGCCGGCCTTCTCCTGGGTGAAACGGCCGAGGAACAGCGCATGCCGGTTGCCAGCGACATCGGCCGGTTCCCGCCTTTCCGCTTCCATCATGTTCTCGACGACGACATGGCGTGCCATCTTCGGCAGGAAGGGTTCGGCGAAACGCCGGGCGAAATCGCTGACATGCAGGAAGAGCGGCGCATCGAGGCTACGCATCGCCTCGTCGGAGCGCCATTGCCGGGCGACCCGGACCAGTTTGTGGACATAGGAGGCGCGGTCGCAATTGGCGGTGACGCAACCGACCGACATCGGACGCTGCTGACAGGGCGCGCCGGCCTTGAAGTCGAAATAGCCGCCGACCGGGCAGAACGAGAAATAGTCGTGCATGGTGATGGCGACCGGCAGGCCGCTGGCGCCCGCCGCCGCGATCGCGGCCGGGCTGAAGGCCTTGGTCCATTGATGCAGGTGCACGAGGGTTTCGCCGCGCGGCTGGCGCGCCAGCAGGGCGCTCAGGAAGTCGTGCGCAGCGGCGTTCCAGATGCCCTGCCGGGCGGCGGCGATCTTGCTGCCGACCTGCCAGACCTCCTCGCCCGGATAGCGCGCGACGGTGATGCGGGGGTGCTCCAGCCGGTCGGAGACCGGGCCGATGGCGCAGGCGAAGACGATCTCGACGCCCGCCTCGGCAAGGCCCCGCGCGCTTTCGATCGCGACCTTGGCGGCGCCGCCGTTGACGGAACCGAAATCACTG
Organism: Bradyrhizobiaceae bacterium; assembly: GCA_036676315.1. Lineage (GTDB taxonomy): Bacteria > Pseudomonadota > Alphaproteobacteria > Rhizobiales > Beijerinckiaceae > Allobosea. Next base: position 135,894 of record JAKFDB010000139.1, on the reverse strand, counting down.
ACGATGACTGCACGCATGGCGACCTCCGCAGAGGCCGTTCTAGCGGGGAAAGATTGAGGAAGGGCTGACGCGTTTCAGCGCAGCGCCAGGATCACCAATCCGACCAGCGCGATCGCCGCGGCGATCCACCAGAGCCGGCGCAATTGCGCGGCTTCGGCCTCGCGGGCGCTGGGGAAACCGGAGAGCTCCTCATAGGCGAAGGCTTCACCGGCATGGCGAGCTGCACGCTCCAGCCCGGCAAGCCTGATCTTCGGCACGACCGTACGCGACGCCACGGCATCCTCCCCTTAAGGCCAGCATAGCCAAACCGCCGACCAAGCCAAGGCCGGATGAGGAGAGCATCGGGCCGACATGGTTAACGACGACTGAACCGCGCTGGGCTGCCTGAAGTTCCGTTGGCTCTTGACAGTGGAGCGTGACGCCCAGGTGACAGTGAGCAGGTTGCGAGCCATCCGGCCTTCCGGCCGGCGTCATATAGGTCTATTGCGGGCGGATGCGCCCCTGCATGCCCCTCTCGGGCGGCGAATGCGCTATGTTTCCGTGTTACGAATCACCTGGGCGCAAAAGCGATGGCTGACGATCTTTTCGGCGATGACGACGGCAAGGTGGAACGCGTGGAAACGCGCGCGCCCGCCGCCGCGCCGCCGAAGCCGGCGCGCGCCCCTGCCCGCTCCGGCACTTTGTCGGAAGCCGGTTACGACGCGTCCGCGATCGAGGTCCTGGAGGGACTCGAGCCGGTCCGCCGCCGCCCCGGCATGTATATCGGCGGCACCGATGAGCGCGCTTTGCACCACCTCTTCGCCGAGGTGATCGACAACGCCATGGACGAGGCGGTGGCAGGCCACGCCACCTTCATCGATGTCGAGCTCTTCGAGGATGGCTCGATCGCCGTCACCGACAACGGCCGCGGCATCCCGGTCGATCCGCACCCGAAATTTCCGGGCAAGTCGGCCCTTGAAGTGATCATGACGATCCTGCACGCCGGCGGAAAGTTCGACTCCAGGGCTTACGAGACCTCGGGCGGCCTGCATGGCGTCGGCGTGTCCGTCGTCAACGCGCTGTCGGATCGCCTCGAAGTCGAGGTCGCGCGCGGCCAGACCCTGTACCGGCAAATCTTCTCGCGCGGCTTGCCGCAGGGACCGCTCGAGACGGTCGGGCGCGTCGCCAACCGGCGCGGCACCCGCGTGCGCTTCCATCCTGATGCCCAGATCTTCGGCGAAGGCGCGCATTTCGTGCCGGCCCGCCTGTTCCGGATGGCGCGCTCGAAGGCCTATCTCTTCGGCGGCGTCGAAATCCGCTGGCGCTGTGCGCCGAGCCTGCTCAAGCCCGAGGGCGACGTCGCAGCCGAGGCGATGTTCCGCTTTCCCGGCGGCCTGCGCGACTATCTCGCCGGCGAGATCGAGGGCAAGGACCTCGTCGCCGAGCCGATCTTCGGCGGCAAGATCACCAAGGAAGGCGGCCACGGCTCGCTCGAATGGGCGATCGCCTGGCTCGCCACCGGCGAGGACGGCTTCAGCTCCTCCTATTGCAACACCATCCCGACGCCCGAGGGCGGCACCCATGAGCAGGGGCTGCGCGTCGCCCTGCTGCGCGGCCTGCGCGACCATGCCGAGCGCATCGGCCAGAGCAAGCGGATGGCGCAGGTCACCTCCGACGATGTGATGGCGACCTGCGCCGCCATGCTCTCGGTCTTCATCCGCGAGCCCGAATTCCAGGGCCAGACCAAGGACAAGCTGGCGACGCTCGAAGCGTCGCGCATCGTCGAGAATGCGGTCCGCGACGCCTTCGACCACTGGCTCGCCGCCTCGCCGCAGCAGGCGCTGCGCCTGCTCGACTGGTCGGTCGACCGGGCCGAGGAGCGCCTGCGCCGTCGGCTCGAGAAGGAAGTCTCGCGCAAGACCGCGACGCGCAAGCTGCGCCTGCCCGGCAAGCTCGCCGATTGCAGCAATGCCGGCGCCGCCGGCTCCGAGATCTTCATCGTCGAGGGCGATTCGGCCGGCGGCTCGGCCAAGCAGGCCCGCAACCGCAAGACTCAGGCCATCCTGCCGCTGCGCGGCAAGATCCTGAACGTCGCCAATGCGACGCGCGACAAGCTCAATGCCAATCAGCAGCTGGCGGACCTGATCCTGGCGCTGGGCTGCGGCATCGGCACCCAGTTCCGCGAGGACGACCTGCGCTACGAGAAGGTCATCATCATGACCGACGCCGATGTCGACGGCGCCCATATCGCCTCGCTGCTCGTCACCTTCTTCTGGCGTCAGATGCCGCGCCTGATCGAGAAGGGGCATCTGTATCTTTCGGTGCCGCCGCTCTACCGGCTGCGCCATGGCACCAAGTCGGTCTATGCCCGCAATGACGCGCACAAGGCCGAGCTCCTGGAGACGGTGTTCAAGGGCAAGAAACCGGAGATCGGCCGCTTCAAGGGCCTCGGCGAGATGATGCCGGCCGAGCTCAAGGAGACGACCATGGACCCGGCCAAGCGCCTGCTGCTGAAGGTCATGGTCGATCACGAGAACAAGCAGGAGACCTCGGACGCGGTCGAGCGCCTGATGGGCAACAAGCCCGAAGCACGCTTCGTCTTCATCCAGGAGCGCGCCGCCTTCGCCGGCGAGCTGATCGACCTGTGAGGTCCCAGCCCGGCGACGGCGGCCACGCCGGGCTCCCCCGCATTCCTGCCGGGCTGCGGCGATGGCGCCATGCGGACATCCTGTCCGCATGCAAAACCACTCGCCCTGTGCCTGCCATGAAACTCCGGAACGCCCCGCCTCCGCGCCGTGCCGCTGGCAGCTGATCGCATGGGGCAGCCTGCTTCCCCTCCATCTCGACCCAATGGCGAGCCTGCGGCCCTGTCCTGGGAGGATATCGAGATCTTCCACGCCGTCGCCACCACCGGCGCGCTGGCCGTGGCAGCGGTGGCGCTCGGGCTGAGCGAGACCACGGTTGCAAGGCGGCTGCGCGGCTTCGAGAGCAGGCTCGGCTTTCCGCTGTTCCGACGCGGCGCCAATCGCCTGATCCCGACCGAGATCGGCGCGGCACTGGCGCAGGATGCGGCGGCGGTCGCCGCGGCCGCCGCCCGCTTCGCCAACCGGGCGAAGGCGGCCCTGCCCTCCGACGATAGTCCGGTGCGGATCACCGCGACGACCTCGATCAGCCTGCTCCTCACCATGAATGCGACCAGGCTCTCGGCCGCGGCCGGCGGCGTCGAGATCGTCATCCTGAGCACGCGCGAACGGCTCGACCTGGCGCGCGGCGAGGCGGAGATCGCCATCCGCATGCGCAAGCCCCCGGAGGGGGCCGGCTATTTCGGCCAGAAGGTCGGCCGGCTGGTGCAGGCGCTCTATGTTCGCCGCGGCGTCGACCCGGCGACGGCCCCGGTCATCTCGGTCAGCCGCGAGGTTTCCTCCCGGATCGAGCAGCATATCGTCGCCTGGGCCGCCGGGCGGCCGATCGCGGCGCGGGTCGCCGATTCCGCCGCGCGCTATGAGAGCATCCGCTCTTCGGGCGCGGTCTCGATGGCGCCCTGCTTCATCGCCGACGCCGACGACAACCTCGTCCGTATCGAGGAACCGCCGGAAGCGACGGCCGATGAGATTTTCCTCGTCTCGCACGAGATCGCCCGCCAGCGCCCGGCGGTCCTCGCGGTGCTGGCGGCGCTGCGGCGAATGTTCCGCGAGAACCGGGCGAAGCTCGAAGGACGCGCCTGAGCCTGGCACGCAAGCTTCGCCAGTCATCATGGCGGGAGAAATTTCGCTAACCAAGTTTTTACAGGCGCGGTTGCATTCTCTGCATGTCGGCGTTTCACGCCATGCCTTCTTTCAGGAGAGCGCGATGCGCCTCGTCACGGCCTTTTTGCGCAATGAGCACGGCGGCATGGTCGGCGACGTCGCCAAAGCCGGCGCGGCCATCGCTTTTCTCTCGGTGATCGCAGCCAACTTCGTTTCCTACCAGACGGCGCATCTCGACCGCGACGGCCTGCGGCAGGTCGCGAACGCTGCCGCCAAGGGCCAGGTCATCGACCCGCTCGTCACCGGCTCGATCGTGAAGCGTGCCGGCGAGACCAGGCTGGATCCCTGCGTCGTCCAGCGCTGAAGCTTCAGCCGAGCCAGTCGACCAGCGCCTTCGTCACGATCTCCGGCGCTTCCAGCGTCGAGAGATGGCCGCAGCCCGGAATCTCCAGATAGCGTGCCGAAGCGCCGATCGCGCCGGCGATCGCCCTCGCCTCGTCCGGCGGCGTGATCTCGTCCTCGGCGCCGACGACGACCAGGCTCGGCACCGCGATGGCCGCCAGGCCCGGGCGCGAATCGACCCGCCCCATGATCGCCCGCTGCTGGCGCACGAAGCCGGCAGCGCCGATCTCCTCGGCCATCTCACGAACCTCGAGCCGCAGCTTCTCGTCGGCGAGCCGCGATGGCGCCACCAGCTTCTGCCACAACAGGGTGGTGACGTTGTCGAAGGCGCCCTTCTCCGCCAGAGCGATCATCTGCTCGCGCGGCTGGTTGGTCTCCGGCGTCGCCGGCCTGGCACTGGTGTCGAGCAAGGCGAGCCGCGTCACGCGCTCCGGCGCGCGCCGCATCACCTCCAAGGCGATATAGCCGCCCATCGACAGCCCGCAGAGCGCAAAACGCTCCGGAGCGGCCGCCAGCAGTCGCTCGGCGATCGCCCCGATGCTCTCGTCGCGGGCGTTCTCGGCGACAAGGATCGGGCGGCCGGGCGCCAAAACCGGCCATTGCGGCGCATAGAGCGCAGCGGTGCAATTCAGCCCGGGGATCAGCACCAAGGGCTCGGGAACTGCCATGCTTCTCGCGCTCATCATCGCCTAACCTCGCTAGAATGTTGACTTTGCCCTGCTTTTTCTGCATTGCACGGACGTCCGAAGGCGCGCAGGCAAGCAAAGTCGCGCCACCGTCGCGGTCGATCGGTCATCCCGCCACGTGTCACCGACCTTGAAGAAGCGCAACCCTCGATGTCCTTCGCCGAACTCGGCCTGAGCGATAAAGTTCTGACAGCGGTCACCACCGCAGGCTACACGACGCCGACGCCGATCCAGGCTCAGGCCATTCCGCATGTCCTGGCCCGCAGGGACGTTCTCGGCATCGCCCAGACCGGAACGGGCAAGACAGCGGCCTTCACCTTGCCGATGCTGACCATTCTGGAAAACGGCCGTGCCCGCGCCAGAATGCCCCGCACCCTCATCCTGGAGCCGACGCGCGAGCTCGCCGCCCAGGTCGAGGAGAACTTCACCCGCTACGGCGTCAACCAGAAGCTCTCCGTCGCGTTGCTGATCGGCGGCGTCTCCTTCGGCGACCAGGACGCCAAGATCACCCGCGGCGTCGACGTGCTGATCGCGACGCCCGGCCGCCTGCTCGACCATGTCGAGCGCGGCAAGCTGCTGCTCACCGGCGTCGAGTTGCTCGTCATCGACGAGGCCGACCGCATGCTCGACATGGGCTTCATCCCCGACATCGAGCGCGTCTGCAAGCTCGTGCCCTTCACCCGCCAGACGCTGTTCTTCACCGCGACCATGCCGCCCGAGATCACCCGGATCAGCGAGCAGTTCCTGCACAACCCGATCCGTATCGAGGCCTCCCGCCCGGCGACTGCGGCGACCACCATCACCCAGCGGCTGATCGCCTCGAACAGCCAGGACTTCGAGAAGCGCGAGACCCTGCGCAAGCTCATCCGCGAAGCCCGGGACCTGCAGAACGCCATCGTCTTCTGCAATCGCAAGCGCGATGTAGCAACGCTGCACAAGTCCCTCCAGAGCCATGGCTTCCCGGCCGTCGCGCTGCATGGCGACATGGATCAGTACGCTCGCATGGCGGCGCTCGAATCCTTCCGCACCGGCGAGAACCCGATCCTGGTGGCGAGCGATGTCGCGGCCCGCGGCCTCGACATTCCCGCCGTCAGCCACGTCTTCAACTTCGACGTGCCGACCCATGCCGAGGATTACGTCCACCGCATCGGCCGCACCGGCCGCGCCGGCCGCGAAGGCGCCTCCTTCACCATCGTCACCCGCCATGACGACAAGCTCGTCGCGGCGATCGAGAAGCTGACCGGCAAGAGCATCGAGTGGGAAGGCCCCGGCCTCGACGCGCTGCCCGCGGGCGAGCCGCGCGAGGAGCGCCGCGGCCGCCGTGGCGACGACCGCAAGAGCGGCCGCCCGCAACGCGGCGGACGCGACGGCAAGGCCCCGCGTAGCGAGGCGCCGCGCAGCGAGCCGAAGCCCGAGGCGGAAGTCGTGCGCGAGGCGGCTCCGCCGCGCGAGCGAGCGCCGCGCCGCGAGCCTGTCGCTGATCACGCCCCGCGCCGCGCCAGCGGGCGGCCGCGCACCCCGCGGCGGGAGGATCTCGACGACGGGCCGAAGGTCAAGGGCCTCGGCGACCACGTGCCGGCCTTCCTGCTGCGCTCCGTCCGCGCCGAATGAAGTCTTCGTTGAGAAACCCTGCATCGGATTGATAGAATCCGCCGCAGAAACTTTGCCTTAACCCCGCCCCCCTAAGGTTCGCCCCGGGGTTGAATGTGGACGAATAGTCGGCATTCGGCGGGAAGCTTGTTCCAGCCAGACCAGGACAGGATGTCCCGTTTCGGTTGATGCAGGGCCGGTCATCGTCGCTTGCGACTGGCCGCCCGGCGGGAGACAAGCGTGATGAGTACCAACCAGACGGCAGCGCCGCCGGCGCATGATCTCGCGGAGCGCGTCGTCGCCGCGATGCGGCAGCATTATTCGCCGGGCTATCCACGCGCTTTCGAAGTCTGGTACGCCCATCTCAGCGGCGAGATGCCGGCGCTCAGCATGGCGATGAACGCCATCATTGCCAGCAGCAATGGCGAGGTCGGCATCGCCGATATCGACACGCTCTATGAGCGCTTCATCGGCACGGAGCGGCTGTCCCGCCAGGCCGAGCGCACCAGCATGCAGGTGCTGGGCGAGATCGACGCCATGATGGCCCTGGTCGACCAGACCCTGGCCTCCAGCGAGAAGTATCACGGCCGGCTCTGCGCCATGTCCGACGAGGTTCCGCCCTCGGCCGACCGCCAGCGGCTGCGCGAGTGGGTCGAGGCGCTGGTGCTCTCGACACGCGAAGAGGTGACCCGCAAGACCCAGCTCGAATCCCAGCTTCGGGAAAGCGCCCATGAGATCCGCAATCTGCGCGAGGCGCTGGAATCGACCCGGGCCGAAGCCCTGACCGACCCGCTGACCGGCCTCGCCAACCGCCGCCATTTCGAGGAGATGCTGCAGAAGGCGATTGATCAGGCGACCTTGCGGCGCGAGCCCTTCGCGCTGGTCATGGCCGATATCGACTTCTTCAAGCACTTCAACGACACGCATGGCCATCTCACCGGTGACCAGGTGCTGCGCCTCGTGGCGCGGACCATGAGGGACAAGTTCAAGGACAAGGCGGTGATCACGCGCTTCGGCGGCGAGGAGTTCGCCATCATCCTGCCCGATGCCGACGTCACCGCCGGCAAGTTCGGCGCGGAAACCGTGCGTCAGGCGTTGCTGACACGCGAGCTGGTCAAGCGCTCGACCAATGAGAACCTCGGCCGTATCACCATCTCACTCGGCGTCTCGGTCTACCATCGCGGCGACACCATCAGCTCGATCGTCGAGCGGGCCGACAGTGCCCTGATGCAGGCCAAGCGCGACGGCCGCAACCGAACCGTCACCGAAGATGCGGTCATGGACGCAACGAGGGTCGCCTGACCGGCGGGCTGTCGCCGGGCGTTACTGCGCCGCGACCGCGTTCTCGGCCAATGGCTTGATCTCGACCGATTCGCCGCAGCCGCAGGCCGAGACCTGGTTCGGGTTGTTGAAGACGAAGGTCGAGGAGAAGCGGTCGGTCCGGAAATCGAGCTCGGTCCCGAGCAGGAACAGCACGGCCTTGCCGTCGACGACCACGGTCGCGCCCTTCTCGGTCACGACCTCGTCGCCCTTATTGGCTTCGCGCGCCACCTCGAAGGTGTATTCCATGCCGGCGCAGCCGCCCTTCTTGACGCCGACGCGCAGCCCGAGCGCCGGGGGACCCGCGTCATCGTTTGCAGATTGCGCCATGATTTCGCGAATGCGCGCCGCAGCGGCATCGGTCAGCGAGACGACTTTCAGGCCCGGTATCGAGAACATCCCTCGTCCCTCCTCGACCGGGTTCAAGGCCCGGTGAAAACAGGATTGCATCCCGCAACATAAGGATTGCTGAGCGCAACGTCGAGATGCGCTGGCGCAGCGGTGCCATTTCACCCGGGTCCATTGCGCAGCCGGACGCCCCGTGCACTGTGGCGGCTCCGCCCTTGTCTCAAGTCTCGATCAAAAAGCCGCCATGACCTATCGCCTGCACCGGCCCGAAGCGCTCCGCTCCCTCACCGTCGCCATGGTCGTCGCCGCCGGCTGGAGCGAGGCAGAAGCCCGGGAAACCGCCGACCACCTCGTGCTCGCCAATCTCAGCGGCCATGACAGTCATGGCATCGGCATGCTGCCGCTCTATTTCAACTCGCTTGCCGACGGCAATCTGAAGCCGGAATCGAAGCTCTCGATCCGGATCGAAGCCGGGCCGTTCCTGATCGCCGACGGCAACGTCGCGCTTGGCCAGCCGACCGCCCGCGATGCGGTCGAGCGCGGCATCACCGTCGCGCAGGCCGGCGGCGTCGCCATCCTTAATTTGCTCGATGCCCACCATATCGGGCGCATCGGCCATTATGCCGAAGTCGCGGCTGCGGCCGGGTTGATCTCGCTGTTCTGGGTCAATGTCGCCGGCCGTCCGCCGATCGTAGCCCCCTATGCCGCCAAGCAGGCGCGCTTCGGCACCAACCCGCATGCGATCGGCATCCCGGTGCCCGGTTCCGACCCGATCATCCTCGACTTCGCCACCAGCCGCATGGCCCATGGCAAGGCCCGCGTCGCGCTCAACAAGGGCGTGCCGGTGCCGGAAGGCTACATCATCGACGGCGAAGGCCGCCCGACCACCGACCCCAAGCACGTCTTCCAGCATGCCATCCCCGATTTGCCGCTCGGTGCCCTGCTGCCGTTCGGCGACCATAAGGGCGCCGGGCTCTCGCTGATCGCCGAACTGCTCTCCGCCGGACTGATGGGCGCCGCCCGCATCGACGAGAAGCCGCATCGCAGCTGGATCATCAACTCGCTGTTCGGCGTGCTGATCGACCCCGCCAGGCTGGAGCCCGATGCCGGCCTGCGCCGCAAGCGCATCGAGAGCTACCTCGCCTTCGTGCGCGCAGCCGCCCCGCAGGACCCGGCCGACCCGGTCCTTGCTCCCGGCGACAAGGAGCGCGCGACCCGGATCGAGCGCAACCGCGACGGCATCCCCCTCGACGACGAGACCTGGTCGCAGATCGTCGCCGCCGCCAAGCGCCACGGCATCGACGCGGAGAGCTTCTGAGCCGGCCATGACCCTCGACGAATACAACGCCTTCTGCGCCTCGCTGCCGGCCACCAGCCATGTCGTGCAATGGGGCGGCGCCGATGTCTGGAAGGTCGGCGGCAAGGTCTTCGCGCTCGGCCGCGACGATGCCGCCGGAGCGCTGTTCGTCTCGTTCAAATGCTCGCCCATCGCCTATGAGATGCTGCGCGACGCTCCCGGCTGCCGCCCGGCACCCTATCTCGCCTCGCGCGGCATGAAGTGGATCCAGCGCTTCTCCGACGAGAGCCTGCCGGACGACGCTTTCCGCGACTATCTGCGCGAAAGCCACCGGCTGGTCGCGGCCGGGCTGACGAGGAAGGCGCGGCAGGCATTGGGGCTCGGCGCCTGAGCGAGACTCAGCCCTCCGCATCCCCGCCGGGAATATCGCCCCTGTAGGCGATGTGAACCTTGTTGCCATCGGGATCGCGCAGATAGGCGCCGTAATAGCCGGCGCCATAGCGCGGCCGCGGCCCCGGCTCTCCTTCATCCCGGCCGCCCGCAGCAAGGCCCGCCGCATGGGCCTCGTTCACCGCCGCCACCGACGGGGACAGGAAAGCCGTCATGCTGCCATTGCCGGCCCTTGCCGGATGCGAATCGAAAGGCTCGTAGACATAGAAGCGCGGCAGGGTCCGGCCAGGCTGCACCCAGCAGAGGGCGGCCGGCCCGCCATCGGGCGTGACGATGCGCCGGCGCAGGCCGAGCGGCAGCAGAATGGCGTCATAGAAGCGCCCTGCACGTTCGAGATCGCTGCTGCCCACCGTAACGTGGCTGAACATGGCTCCAGTCCTCGCCGGCTTGGCCGCCCTCAGAGCAGCGCCTCACCGCGCAGCATCGGCACGCAGCCGCCGCCGACGGTGGCGCGGATCTCGCCGCCCTGCCGCTTCGCACCGACATGCAGCAGGCTCGGCCGCCCCATCTCGACGCCCTGGGTGATGTCGAAGGCGATGCTGTCCTCGCCGCCGAGCGACAGCGTCAGCGCCGCCAGCGTCGCGCTGGCACTGCCCGTCGCAGGGTCTTCCCAGGTACCGGCCAGCGGCGCGAACATCCGGGCCCGGGCATTGCTGCCGTCCCAGGCATAGAGGAACAGCGACAGCCGGCCCGCCAGCGCCGGGTTGGCCTGCTCGAGCCGGCGATAGGCGTTGATGTCGGGCGTCGCACGGGCGAGCGCCTCCGGCCTGACCTCGACCAGCACGAACTGAACGCCGACCGAAGCCTGCTGCGGCTGGTGGCGGCCGACGACGATATCCTCCGCGGACAATCCGACGCAGGCCGCGATCGCATCCACCGGCAGGGTCAGGCCCAGCGACAGCGCCTGCGGCGCGGCGATGGTCGCGCCGGTGACCCGGCCCTCGCCGTCCCGCGCCACCTTGACCTCGACGAGGCCGGCCAGCTCCTCGAACAGCAGGATGCCGTCGCGGTCGCGGCCATGGCTGGCGAGCACGCAGGCCGTGCCGACATTGGGGTGGCCGGCAAAGGGCATTTCGGCGGTCCGGTGGAAGATGCGGACGCGTGCCGTGTTCGCCGGATCGGACGGCGGCAGCACGAAGGTCGTCTCGCTATAATTCATCTCGGCTGCGAGTGCCTGCATCTCGGCATCCGACAGCCCGCGCGCATCGGTGAAGACCGCGAGCTGGTTGCCGCCGAAGCGGCGGTCGGTGAAGACGTCGACGGTCTCGTAGGGATAGCTCGGCATGACGGTTCTCCGGCGGCCTGATCAGGCCCGGAGACTGCCACTCGCCACTGCGCGCGAGAAATCAGGATTCGAGATACGACCGATCAATGTGCGCAAGGCAAACGCCCGGTCAGGCCCACCAGCGCTCGCCGATCGCGAAGCGCCCGGCCGCCTGCTCGATCACCTGGCCGAGCGAGAACAGCGTCTCCTCGTCGAAGGGCCGGCCGATCAGCTGCAGACCTAGCGGCAGCCCCTGGCTGTCGAGGCCCGCGGGGACTGCGAGACCCGGCAGGCCGGCCATGTTCACCGTCACCGTGAAGATGTCGTTGAGATACATCTCGACCGGGTCGGCAGCGCCCTTCTCGCCGATGCCGAAGGCGGCGGACGGCGTCGCCGGCGTCAGCACCGCGTCGATGCCGGCCGCATAGGCCTCCTCGAAATCGCGCTTGATCAGCGTGCGCACCTTCTGGGCGCGCAGATAGTAGGCGTCGTAATAGCCGGAGGAGAGCACATAGGTGCCGATCATGATGCGGCGCTTGACCTCGGCGCCGAAGCCGGCGGCGCGGGTCTTCTCGTACATCTCGACGATGTCGCGGCCGGGTTCGCGCAGCCCGTAGCGCACGCCGTCATAGCGGGCGAGGTTGGACGAGGCCTCGGCCGGCGCGACGATGTAATAGGCCGGCAGCGCGTATTTGGTGTGCGGCAGCGAGATCTCGACGATCTCGGCTCCGGCGGCCTTCAGCCAGGCGATGCCCTGCTGCCAGAGCGCCTCGATCTCCGGCGAAATGCCGTCGATGCGGTACTCCCTGGGAATACCGATCTTCATGCCCTTGACCGAGCGGCCGACGGACGCCTCGTAGTCAGGCACTGGCAGATCGGCCGAGGTCGTGTCCTTGGGATCATGCCCGGCCATCGAACGCAGCATCACCGCGCAGTCGCGCACCGTCTTGCCGATCGGCCCGGCCTGGTCGAGTGAGGAGGCGAAGGCGACGACGCCCCAGCGCGAGCAGCGGCCATAGGTCGGCTTGATGCCGACCGTGCCGGTGAAGGCAGCCGGCTGGCGGATCGAGCCGCCAGTGTCGGTCGCCGTGGCGGCAAGGCAGAGATCGGCGGCAACGGCCGCGGCGGAACCGCCGGAGGAACCGCCTGGGACGAGCTTCGTATCGTCATAGGCCGCGAAGCTGACCCGGCCGACCTCGTCGGCGCCAGCCTGAGGCGGCCTGGCATTCACCGACGGGTGAGCTCGCCGCCAGGGGTTGACCACCGGCCCGAAGGCGGAGGTCTCGTTCGACGAGCCCATGGCGAACTCGTCATTGTTGAGCTTGCCGAGCATCACCGCGCCATCGCGCCAGAGCTGGCTCGAGATAGTCGATTCATAGGCTGGCACGAAATTGCCGAGGATCTTCGAGCAGGCGGTGGTGCGCACGCCCTGCGTCGCGAACAGGTCCTTGATGCCGAGCGGCAGGCCTTCCAGCGCTCCCGCCTCGCCCTTCGCCAGCCGTGCATCGGAGGCGGCTGCCTGCTTCAGGGCGTGCTCGGGCGTCTCCAGCACATAGGCGTTGAGCGCCCGCGCGCCCTCGACGGCGGCAATATGCGCCTTGGCGAGTTCGGTGGCGGAGAAGGTCTTGGCCTTCAGCCCGTCGCGGGCTTCGGTCAGGGTCAGGCGGGTGAGATCGGTCACGATGGATAATCCGGAAACTGTGCTGTCGGGCGGTTCGTCGGGACGGGGAGCGTGGACTGGTCGGCCTCGCTCGGCTCGCCGCGACGGCGAGCGCGTGCGCCCTACTCGATCACCTTCGGCACCATGAAATAATCGTCCTCGGAGGCCGGCGCGTTGGCGACGATCAGCTTGGCGATCTCGCCGTCATTGACGACATCCTGGCGCTTCTTCATCGCCATCGGCGTCACCGAGGTCATCGGCTCGACGCCGGAGACGTCGACCTCGTTGAGCTGCTCGACGAAGCCGAGGATGGCGTTGAGCTCGCCTTGCAGCTTCGCGACATCCGCATCCTCGACGGCGATGCGCGAGAGATGTGCGACGCGTTTGACGGTGGCGGCGTCGACCGACATGGGCGGGCTCCTGAAACTTCGGGCAGTCTTGGACAGGTTTTGTGCCCAGCGGCTATACGGCGCGCATCGGCCGCTCGCAACACGTCCCCCTCGCCTGTCGTCATTCCGGACGAGCGGCGAAGCCGCGCAGCGCCGGAATCCATCGAAGGCCGCCTGAGCTCGATGATGGATTCCGGCGTTCCGCTTCGCTTCAGCCGGAATGACGGTGCCTCTCAAACTGCGACGGCCTTGCCCTTTTCCGGCACCAGAGCCTGGGTGCTGCTGCCTTCCAGCCCGGCGACAAAGGCGGCGGCATCCCTGGCGATGATCGGGAAGGAGCCGTAATGGCAGGGAATCGCCAGCTTCGGCTTGACGAAGCGGGTCATCGCAAGCGCCGCGGTCTTCGCGCCCATGGTGAAGCGGTCGCCGATCGGGCAGATGCAGATCTCGACGCCGTGCAGCTCCGCGATCAGCGCCATGTCGGAGAAGATGTCGGTGTCGCCCATGTGCCAGAGCGTCTTCTCGCCGGGCGCCTTGATGACCGCACCATTGGCATTGCCGACCGGCACGGCGACGCCCGCCTCGCCCATGCCGGCCGAGTGATCGGCGCGGACCAGGCTGGCCGAGAAGGCGCCGAGATCGACCGTGCCGCCGGTATTCATCGGCTCGAACTTCTTCAGCCCCTTCGAGGCGAGATGCATGCACAGGTCGTAATTGCTGACCACGACCGCATCGTTCGCCTCGGCGATGCTGAGGGCGTCGCCGACATGATCGCCATGGCCGTGGGTGATGATAATATGGCTGACGCCCTTGGCGGCGGCCGCGACATCGCCCTCGAAGGCCGGATTGCCGGTGAAGAACGGGTCGATCAGGATCGAGGTCTGGCGCAGATCGAGACGAAAGGCCGAATGGCCGAACCAGGTGAGCTGCATGATGGTCTCCGCGAGAGGCGACTGGACAGCGCCTGTCTAGGACGGCGAGATGGAACCGCCAAGCCGGCCCCGATGCGGAGGACCCTGCCATGACCGACGCCGAAACCCTCGCCCGACGGATCGCACAGGGCCGTGGCGACGAACCTGCCGACCTCGTCATCCGCGGCGCAAAACTGCTCGATCTCGTCGGCGGCGACCTGGTCGAAACCGATATCGCCCTCTGCGGCGACAGCGTCGTCGGCACCTATGGCAGCTATCAAGGGCGCGCGAGCTTCGACGCCAGGGGCCTGATCGCGGTACCCGGCTTCATCGACACGCATCTCCACGTCGAATCCTCGCTGGTGACGCCGCTCGAATTCGAACGCTGCGTCCTGCCGCACGGCGTCACCACCGCAATCTGCGATCCGCACGAGATCGCCAATGTGCTCGGCACAGAAGGCATCCGCTATTTCCTCGACTGCGCGCAGGCGATGCGGATGGATTTGCGTGTCCAGCTTTCGAGCTGCGTGCCGGCGACGCATCTTGAAACCGCGGGCGCGGCGCTGGCAGCCCGCGACCTGACGCCGTTCATGGATCACCCCAAAGTGATCGGCCTCGCCGAGTTCATGAACTTTCCCGGCGTGCTGCACCGCGATCCAGGTTGCCTCGCCAAGCTGGCAGCCTTCTCGGAACGCCACATCGACGGCCACGCACCGCTGGTGCGCGGCATGGACCTGAACGGCTATCTCGCTGCTGGAATCCGCACCGACCACGAGACGACGACGCTGGAGGAGGCGCGCGAGAAACTGGCCAAGGGCATGGCGATCCTGATCCGCGAGGGCTCGGTCTCGAAGGACCTGCACGCGCTGATCCCGTTGATCACGCGCGACGCCTCGCCCTTCCTCGCCTTCTGCACTGATGACCGCAACCCGCTCGACATCGCCGAGGAAGGCCATCTCGACTTCATGATCCGCACGGCGATCGCCCATGGCGCCGACGTGCTCGCGACCTACCGCACCGCGACGCTCTCGGCAGCCCGCAATTTCGGCCTGTTCGACCGCGGCTTCATCGGCCCGGGCAAGCGCGCCGACATCGTGCTCATCGACGACCTCGCCAGTTGCCGCGTCCGGCACGTCTTCGCCGGCGGCCGACTGGTCGAGGACGGGCTGTTTGCCGATCGCAAGACTATCGCGCCGGTCGGCCGCGCCAGCGTGAAGAGCCGGCATCTGACGCCGGATGATTTCATGGTCCGCGCCCGCCCCGGCGAGACGCCGGTGATCGGCGTCGTGCCCGGCCGCATCATCACGGAGCGTCTTTCGATGCGTCTGCCGGAGCAGGATGAAGCGGCCCTCCCCGACCTCGCCCAGGATGCGATCAAGGTCACGGTGATCGAGCGTCATGGCCGGAATGGCGGCATCGCGACCGGCTTCGTCCACGGTTTCGGCATGAGACACGGCGCCATCGCTTCATCGGTCGGCCATGACAGCCACAATCTCTGCGTCGTCGGTGTCGATGAGCCTTCGATGGCAGCGGCCGCGAACCGGTTGATCGCCCTCGGCGGCGGTTTCGCCGTGGCGGAAGCTGGCGAAGTCACGGCCGAGCTTGCTCTGCCTGTCGCCGGATTGATGAGCGAAAAGTCCTTCGAGGAGGTCCGTCACGGGCTGGAGGTGTTGCGCGCCGCGGCGAATGCGCTGGGCGTGGTGCTTGCCGAGCCTTTCCTGCAGGTCGCCTTCCTGACCCTGCCGGTGATCCCGCATCTGAAGATCACCGACAAGGGGCTGGTCGACGTCGACCGTTTCGACTTCGTCTGAAGCCCGGAACCGTCATTCTCGGACGGAGCGCAGCGAAGATCCGAGAATCTCGTGACGCATAGGCGCAGATCAGCGCCTTCTCCGGCCAGAGATGCTCGGGTCAAGCCCGAGCATGACGCGCGCTGTCAGAAATCGACCTCGATCCCTTGCGCCTTCGCCTTCGCGCGCAGGCCGTAGCGGCGCATGCCGGGAAGCCGTGTTCCGTCTTGCTCTTCAATGGCATGGGCCAGGAGCTTCATGCGCTCGTCGAACCAGCTTCCGCCCATGCTCGCCGGATCGATGGCCAGGATGAGCTGGCCGGTGTCGGGCGGGCCGCCCTTGTCGTCGAGGAAGGACGAGGCCTGGAAGGCGAAATGCGTGCCGACCAGCGCGGCGGCGAGGATCTCGACCATCATGGCGAGCGTCGCCCCCTTGGCGTCGCCAAGCGGCAGCATCGTGCCGGCGAGCGCCGCGGCAGGGTCGGTCGTCGGCTTGCCCGCCGCGTCCAATGCCCAGCCCTCGGGAATGCTCTCACCCTTCTGCTTGGCCGCCACGATCGGCCCGCGAGCGACCTTGGACAGGGCCATGTCGATGACCAGCGGCTCGCGACCGGCCAGAGGCGCCGCGAAGGCGATCGGATTGGTACCGAAGACCGGCTTCGAGCCGCCCCAGGGCGCGATCGCGCCCGGCGTGTTGGCAAAGAGCAGGGCAACCATCCCCTGCTCGGCCAGCCGCTCGACATGGAAGCCGGCGGCGCCGCAATGGTTGGAGCGGCGGATCGGTGCGGCGACGATGCCTTGCCGGCGCGCCAGCTCGGGCAACTCGATCACAGCGAGGTCGATCGCCGGATAGGCGAAGCCATGGGCGGCGTCGATCGCCAGCACGCCGGGCTTCGGCTGGCGGGCGATCGGCACCGCCTGCCCGTCGATCTTTCCGGCTTTCAGCATGGAAAGATAGGTCGGCACGCGCGACAGGCCATGTCCCTTGAGCCCGTCCGCCTCCGCCGCCACCAGCGCCAGCGCGACCGAGGCCGCATTCGCCGCCGAGGTGCCCGCCGCGACGAACAGCCCCGCGATCTTCTCCTCGGCTTCTGCGAGCGACAGCCTTGTCATGCTCTTCCCTCCAGCGCCGCCATCACCCGCTCGGCGACGAGGCCGGAGACCCGGCTGTTCGACTCGACCGTGTTGCCGGCGATGTGCGGCGTCAGGATCAGGTTCGGCGTGCCGGCGAACAGCTTGGCGCCGTCCGCCTTGAGCGGCTCCTGCTCGAAGACGTCGAGCGCCGCGCCGGCAAGCCGCCCACCTTTCAGGGCCGCAACCAGCGCCGCCTCGTGCATCACCCCACCGCGCGCCGCATTGATCAGCACCGCATCGGGCTTCATCTTGGCGAAGGCGGCCTCGCCGATCACGCCGCGCGTCTCCGGCGTCAGCGGCAGATGGATCGAGATCACGTCCGAGCTCGAAAGCAGCGCATCGAGCTCGAGCTTCTCGACGCCCTGCCAGACCGGCGCGTCGGCAGCGACATAGGGATCATAGGCAGCGACCGTCATCCCGAGAGCCTGCGCGTGCCGCGCCACGTCACGCGCGATCGCGCCGAACCCGACCAGGCCCATGCGCTTGCCGGCGATCTCGCGGCCGATCAGCTTGGTCTTCGGGAACTCACCGGCGAGCATGGCGGCATTGGCGAAATAGGCGCCGCGCAGCAGGGTCATGGCGGTGCCGATGACGTATTCGACGACCGACAGGCTGTTGGCGCCATTGGCCGGGAAGACCTTGATCTCCCGCGCCGCGCAGGCCGCCATGTCGATATTGTCGAGGCCGACCCCGAGCCGGCCGACAACCTTCAAATGCCCGGCCGCGGCGAGCAGATCGCCCCTCACCTGCGTCTGGTTGCGCACGATCAGCGCCGGCGCCGTGGCGACCAGCCCTGCCAGTTCCTCCGGCTTGCCGAACAGCTCCGGATCGTGATGCACGGTGTAGCGCGCCCGCAGCGCCGCCACCGCCGCCTCGTCCATGAATTCGGTGATGACGATGTCGGTCATGGCTTCCCGTTCGGTCGGTTGTCTTCAGCCCAGCAGGATCAGGCCGCCGGTGGCGACCACGAGGATCACGAGGCTCGTGCCCGTGACCAGGGCGATATGGCGCCAGCCGAGCCGGGCCATCGCCGCGATCGAGGTACCGAGGCCGAGCGCCGCGATGGCGATCAGCAGACCCCAGCGCGAGGCTTCAAGCAACGCCGCCCGGATCGGCTCGTAGACACCGGCGAGCGCAGGCTGCGTGGCGATCGCGCTGTTCACCAGACACAGGATGAGGAACACGATGGCGAAAACCGGCACCGGCACCTTGGCCGCGCCATGCTCGCCGCCATGGCGCGTCATCCACCAGCCGACGACCAGCACCGACGGCAGCAGCAGAAAGACGCGGAAGAGCTTGACGATCACCGCGGCATTGGCCGCCTCGTCCGAAACCGACTGGCCGGCACCGACGACCTGCGCCACGTCGTGGATGGTCGCGCCGAGCATGACGCCGGTCTGCTGCTCCGTCAGCCCGAGCCAGACGCAGAGCAGCGGATAGGCCAGCATCGCCACGGTCGCGAGCGCATTCATCGCGATGACGGTGAAGGCGATATCGGCGGCCTTGCCGCGATAATCGGGAACCACGGTCGCAGTGGCGAGCGCCGCCGAGGCGCCGCAGACCGCAGTGGCGACGCCGCCCAGCGCCCCCATGCCGGCCTCGCGGCCGAGCAGGCGTGCCAGCGCGAAGCCGGCGACGATCGTCACGGCCATCGACGCGACGACCAGCACGGCCGTGCCGATACCGAGCGCGATGATGTCGCCGAGCGCGATACGCAGACCCAGCAGCGCGATCGCCCAGCGCAACAGCCTCTTGACGCAGAAGGTCATGCCCGGAAGGAAACGCTGGTTGTTTGCCACCAGATGCAGCGCCATGCCGATCAGCAGCGCGATGACGACCGCCGGAATACCGACGCGCCCGCCCGCAAGCTGCTTCAGCACCGGCTCGGCCAGGACCGAAGCGATGGCCACGACTGTCGAGAGCGCGATGCCGGGCAGGAGTTTGCCCAGGACACCGCCGCGAGCTTCCTCGGTCAGAGCCGCCATATTATTCCAGTCCGATCACGAAGCGCAGATGCGGCTCGTCGCCGTAGCGCGGATTGACGAAGGTTTCGGTGAGCACGCCGCCATTCTTCTCGATGACCCGGCGCGAGAGATGATTGTCGTGGTCGCAGACGATCTCGGCCTGCGATAGCCCGACATTGCGGGCCTCGTCGAGTATCAGCGCCAATGCCGCCGTTGCATAACCGCGGCCGCGATGGCCCGGCAGCACGGTGTAGCCGATATGCCCGAGCACGTGTTCCGGCAATTCTGCAGTGCCGTCCTGCCAGCGCAGGCCGATCGTGCCGACCAGCGGCTCGCCCGGCTGGTCGAGCGCGACGATCCAGCGCAGCCGGTCGGGCAGGCGCCGGACTTCGGACCCGTCGGCCAGCCGGATCATTTCGCCGGGCCTGAGCAGCCAGGCGATGAATTCGCCCGGATCCTCATCGATCCGGGCGAGATACTCGCCGGTCACGTCGCGCGAATTATTCGGCGACCAGCCGGCTCGCATCGCCGCGGCATAGGCGTCGAGCAGCGCGAGCGAGGGCACGCGCAGGCAAACCTGCGGCGTCTCCCCCGCAGAGCCCTGCCCTGGCGCCGCCACGCTTCTCACGCGCTCCGGTAGAGCTTCGTCATCGAGAACTCGCGGTGGCCGAGCGCCTCGGCAGCCGTGAGGCGGCCATTGGCGGTGCGTACGATGTTCTCGATCAGCGCGTCGCCGGCCTGCGGGATCGTCATGTCGCGGCGCAGGATGCCGGAGACGTCGACGTCGATGTGCTCGGGCATGGTCCGCATCGTCTTCGGGTTGCCGGTGATCTTGATGACCGGGACGATCGGGTTGCCGATGACATTGCCCTGCCCGGTCGGGAAGGTGTGCACGACATAGCCGCCCGCCGCCATCAATGTCACGCATTCCGCCGCCGCCGAGGAGGTGTCCATGTAGTACAGCCCCGGCCCGCTCGTCGGCGCCTGCGCCGGCTCGAGGATATCGATGAACTTGCACTCGCGGCCGATCTTCTCGAGATTGCCGAGCGCCTTCTCCTCGATCGACGACAGGCCACCGGCGATGTTGCCCTTGGTCGGCTGCGAATCGGAGAGATCGTCGGTCTTGTGGGCCTCGATCACGTCGTCCTGATAGGCCTTCCACATCTTGTACCAGCGCTCGCCGACTTCCGGCGTGGCGGCGCGGGCCTTGCAGAGATGCTCGGCGCCGGTGATCTCGGAGGTCTCGCCGAAGACGCCGTAGACGCCGCGCGGGATCCACTTGTCGTACATGTTGCCGACCGTCGGGCAGGAGGAGAGGCCCGTCGTCGTGTCCGACTCACCGCATTTGGTCGAAACCCAGAGCTCCTCGATGCCGCATTTGGTGCGCTGCAGCTCAGTCGCCCACTGCACGAATTCCTTCGCGACGTAGGAGGCGCGGGCGATCGTCGCGATGTCGCCATGGCCCTCGATGCCGAAGCCGACCACCGGCTTGCCGGTCTTGGCGATGCCGTCGACGACGCGCTTGGTCCAGCCATCCTCGATGCCGATGACCACGACGGCCGCGACGTTGGGGTTCGAGCCGGTGCCGATCAGCGTGCGGAAATGGACTTCGAGATCCTCGCCGAACTGCAGGCGGCCATAGGCATGCGGGATCGCCAGCGTGCCCTTGACGTTGTTGGCGACGGCCTCGCAGGCGGCGTTGGAGAGGTCGTCGAGCGGCAGCAACAGCACATGGTTGCGCACGCCGACGCGGTCGTTCTCACGGCGCCAGCCGAAGAACGAATCGAGCGAGCGGCCGCTCGGGCGCTTGATCTGCGGAACCTTGAACTCGGGCGCCTCGATCTTGCGGCCCTTGATGCGGCCGAGCTTGCCCTTCACGAGATCGAAATTGGCGACGATGGACGACATGGGAAAATCCTCGGCTGGGGCTCGACCCGCAGGGGGAGCCCGGAATTTCAGGAATGGCGGGACGCGGCGCTCACCAGCGCTTGGTCTTCATGTTGTGGACATGGAGATGCTCGCCCTGCCCGATATCGGCGATCGCCTTGCCGATGTCCTGGCCGTATTTCCAGACCGTATCGCCCTTCTTGATGGCCTTCAGTGCGACCTTGTGGCCGATCGGGATGTCCATCTTGGCGGTCAGCCGGAAGTCGGAATTGTCGTGGGTGATGACGCCCAGCATGTCGGTGCCGGCCTTCAGGCCCTCGACCACGACGACGCCGACGGTGTCCTTCTTCTCGTGCACCAAGAGATGCGGCTTGCTCATTGCGGCCTCCTTGCTTGTTCCTCGGGCGATATGTCGGGCCTCGTGAAAATCGGGCTCGACCTTCCCGGCGCCAAGTCTTATATAAGACACATGAGTGTGCACAAGCTGGAAAATGCAGCACCGCCCGCCGAGGCCGGCATGCCTGAGGCGCTCGGCTTCCGGCCGCTCTATCGCCAGGTGAAGGCGATCTTCGTGCGCCGCCTGGTCGATGGTGTCTGGGCCCCCGGCGCCGTGCTGCCGAGCGAGGGCCAGCTCGCCGCCGAGATCGGCGTCAGCCAGGGCACGGTGCGCAAGGCGCTCGACGAGCTCGCCGCCGAGAACCTGGTGGTGCGGCGCCAGGGCCGCGGCACCTTCGTCGCCGAGCATGACGAGCGCCGCATCCTGTTCCAGTTCTTCAAGCTCGCGCCCGACCAGGGCGCGCCGCGCTTCCCCGACAGCGTCGTTCTCAGCACCGTCACCGACCGCGCCGATGCAGGCGAGCGCGAGGCGCTCGATCTCGGCGAGGACGATGGCGTGGTCCGGATCCGGCGCCTGCGCTCCCTCGGCGAGACGCCGCTGATCGTCGAGACGCTGAGCCTGCCGCAGAAGCTCTTCCCGAGCCTCGAGGCCGGGCCGATCCCGAACAATCTCTACAGCCTCTATGCCGGCCGTTACGGCGTGACGATCGCCCATGCGCGCGAACGCCTGAAGGCCGTCGCGCTGGAAGCCGAAGATGCCGCAATGCTCGGCGTCGCGGCCGGCTCGCCGGCCTTGCAGATCGACCGGCTCGCCCTCTCGCTCGACGGCATGCCGGTCGAGCGCCGACTCAGCCTTTGCCTGACACAGGAGGTCCACTACCTCTCCGACCTGCGCTGAGGCGCACCGGAGCGGCAGAGACGACGCTTTCCAAGCAAGCCGCCGCAGAGCGGTCAGACGCAACCGGAGGAAGTGAATGATTGCAGGTTTCACGAGATTGCTGGCGACGCGCCGTGGCGCGCTCGCCGGCTTGATGGCACTCGGGCTTTGCGGCCCCGCCGCGGCGCAGAGCTTCCCGAGCAAGCCGATCACGCTGATCGTGCCGTTCGCGGCAGGCGGCCCCAGCGACGTGATCGCCCGCCTGCTCGGCGAGCATATGGGCCGGACGCTGGGTCAGCAGGTCATCGTCGAGAACGTCGCCGGTGCCGGCGGCACGGCTGGCGCCAAGCGGCTGGCCTCGGCGGAGGCCGACGGCCACAGCATGCTGATCCACCATCTCGCTTTGGCGGCCGCGCCTTCGCTCTACAACAATCTCGGCTATGACACGCAGACGGCCTTCGCGCCGATCGGCCTGGTCAACACCGGCCCGATGGTGGTCGCCGGCAAGCTCGCCTTGCCGCCGGTCGACGGCAAAGCCTTCTTCCCCTACGCCAAGCAGCAGGCCGACAAGCTCACCGTCGCCCATGCCGGCGTCGGCTCGAACTCGCATCTCTGCGCCGTGCTGATGTCGCAGGCCCTTGGCGTGAAGTTCGCCCAGGTCGCCTATCGCGGCACCGGCCCGGCGATGAACGACCTCGTCGGCGGCCAGGTCGACGTGCTCTGCGACCAGTCGACCACAGCCGTCCCGCAGATCCAGGGCGACAAGATCCGCGCCTATGCGGTGACCTCGCCGGAGCGGCTCGGCGTGCTGCCGAACACGCCGACTTCGCGCGAGGCCGGCAGCGAGATCGACATGACGATCTGGCACGGCCTCTATGCCCCCAAGCGCACGCCCGCCGCTGCGCTCGACAAGCTCAACGGCGCGCTGAAGCTGGCGCTCAAGGATGCGAACGTGCTCGAGCGCTTCAAGGCGGTCGGCACCAGCGCCTTCCCGGAAGCGGAGTGGAGCCGCGAGGCGCATGCCGAGCGCTTTTCCGGCGAGATCGCGAAATGGGCTGCCTCGCTGAAGGCTGCCGGCGTGGCGCAGCAGAGCGTCAACTGAGCGACGACACGCGCCGCTCGCAACTGCGGGCGGCGCGTGCTACCGGCGGAGCATGTCCGCCAATCTCGTGCCGCTCGAAAGTTTCCTGACCCTGCCGGCGCACGCAAGGCTGCTCGGGCTGGATCTCGGCACCAAGACGATCGGGCTGGCGCTCTCCGATGTCGAACGCCAGATCGCGACGCCGCTCGAAACGATCCAGCGCGTCAAATTCGGGCTCGACGCCGCGGCCCTCCTGAAGATCGCCGAACGGTACGCCGTTGCGGGGTTCGTCATCGGGCTGCCGCTCAACATGGACGGCTCGGAAGGGCCGCGCGTCCAGTCGACACGCGCCTTCATCCGCAATCTGTCGCCGCTGACATCGCTGCCGATCGCCTTCTGGGACGAGCGGCTCTCGACGCTCGCCGTCACGCGCACCCTGCTCGACGCCGACGCCTCGCGCGCCAAGCGCGCCGCCGTCGTCGACAAGATGGCCGCCGCCTACATCCTCCAGGGCGCCCTCGACCGGCTTTGCCGGCTGGCGCCCGAAGACGATGAAGACCCCGATCAGGGGATCACATAGCCGCGCTTGATCGCCTTCTTCTGGGCTTCGCGATGGTTCTTGAGCGCCTGCTTCTGCTCGTCGATCGACAACCGGTTGACGGCATTGTCGCGGCCGCGGCCATAGCCCTGGTCGCGCTGCGAACGCTCGTAGCCGCGCTCATAGCCTCGATCGTACCGGCGCTCATCGCGCCCCCGGTCATAGCCGCGCTCATACCCGCGGTCGTAGCCGCGCCGCTCATAGCCGGGGCGCTGATAGCCGTCATTGTAGTACTGGGCTGATGCGACTCCGGACCACAGGGCCGCGACGGCAAGCGCACCGCAGCCGGTCAACAAGGTCTTCAGCGGGGATTTCATCGTCGTTCTCCGAGGTCGTGCCGGCGATCGGGCGCCGGGCCGGCGCACCGGCCCCAAAAAATCGCCACCGCCGAACAGCGATGGCGACCGCGCGATTCTAGGTCGCGCAAGTTCAGAATTGATTAAGCCTGCCCGAACGGCAATCTGCCGGTAGGGGCGTTGGGGTCAGCGATAGCTGCCGCCGGCCGGGTCGCGGATATTGTCCGGCGCATAGCCGTAGTAACGCGGCGCGTAATAGCGGCGCGGCGCGACATAGACCGGCTCCTCATAGACATAGCGCGGCTCGTAACCGTAGCCGTAGCCGCCTTCGTAGCCATAGATCGGCTCGGCATAGGCGGGCCGGCTCGCCGCGATAGCCGCGGCACCGAGGACGCCGAGACCGACGCCGGCGGCAACAGCGGCGCCGCGATTGGCCCGCCAGCCACGCCGGTAATAATACTGGGAGTACTCGGCTTGAGCCGAGTCGAGGCGGCTCTTGTCGAACGAAATCGCGCGACCCTGCTCGGCCGATGCCGGCGCCATCGTGGCTGCCAGCAGGCCACCGGCCAAGGCCGCTGTCACGGCGAGGCGGCTCTTTCCGAATTCAAGCATGGCTCTCTCCTCTCGGCGGGGTGTCCGCCCGTGCCGCGAAATCTGGATGGAGGCCGTTGAATGGCGCGTGAACCAATCGCGGCCGAATTGCGGCTCGGAAGAAACGCGCCTGCCCCCGAGAAGTTCCCACACGGCAGGCAGAATACACGCAAAGATTGCAATTTTGAGTCACTGGGAGCAATTATCCCGCAGCCTGCGTTATTCCCCGGCTGGGGCGATGCGTCGGAGAGGAGCCGAAACTGCATGAGCCAACCGCCCTCGAAACGCATGCCCTGGCTGGAAATTCGCAGGAATCACAACGCAATGGATGAAAGCGAGGCAAGTTCTGGCAGTGCTCCAAAGCAGATTCCGGCGGCTTCGCCGGAAATGCTGGCGCAAACGCAACTTCAGGTTGCTTCCTATATCGAAGAGATCAGCCTCGAGCTCGGAGTCATGGCCCGCACCGCCCGTCTCGACAGCCTCGCCTACTTCATCGACATGACCCGCCTGGAAGCGGAGATCGCGCGGCGAAGCTGCGAAGCGCAGAAGCCGGCGCCGAAGCGCAAGCGACAGTGATCAGAAGCGGCGCGAGAGCGCTCCACCGACATGGCGCTGCACGGCGCCTTCCAGCTCCAGCTCGAACACCACCTGACTGACCTCGCGCGCCGAATCGCCGCTGGCCCGGACGAGATCGTCGAGGCCGATGGGCGCCGCACCGATCAGGCCGAGCAGCCGCAGCTTGCGATCGCCGGCCTCCGGCGCAGGCGAGGCGGCGCCGCATGGCATCATCCCGAGATCGAGGCCGGGCGCAGCCGAGATCTCCGGCAGATCGAGCTCGTCCCAGAGCGCCTGCGAAGCCGCGGAACCTTCGCCTGTCTCGCGCGCCAGCAATGGCGGAGCTTCGAACAGGTCGCTGCGCCGGAGCATGGGCGCCAGCACCTCGATCACATGTGCCGCTTCGGCGCACAGGATCGCGCCCTCGCGGATCAGGTGATTGCCGCCCTCGGCCCGCGGGTCGAGCGGCGAGCCCGGTACGGCAAAGACCTGCCTGCCCTGCTCGTTGGCGAAGCGGGCCGTGATCAGCGAACCGGATTTGCGCGCCGCCTCGACCACGACGGTGCCCAGCGCCAGGCCGGAGACCAGCCGGTTGCGGCGTGGAAAGTCGCGGCCGCGCGGCGCCCAGCCGATCGGCATCTCGCTGACCGCGGCGCCCTGCTCGCACAGGCGCCCGAGCAGCGGCAGGTTCTGCGGCGGGTAGACCTCGTCGAGGCCGCCGGCCAGCACGGCGACGGTGCCGTTGTCGAGGCTCGCCTCATGCGCGGCGGTATCGATGCCGCGCGCCAGCCCGGAGACGACCACGAATCCGGCCTCGCCGAGCTCCCGCGCCAGCGAGGCGGTGAGCTTCAGGCCTGCCGCCGATGCGTTGCGCGAGCCGACGATGGCGACGCAAGGGCGGTTCAGCACTGACGGATCGCCCTCGACCGCAAGCAGCGGCGGCGCCGAATCGATCGCCTGCAGCGGCAGCGGATAATGCGCCTCGCCGAGTGCGATCAATCGCGCGCCTCGACGCCGCAGCGCCTCGAATTCGCGCTCGGCCTCGGCTGCCGGGCAGATCTTCATGCTTCTTCCGGCCTGACGGGCGAGGTCGGGCAAGGCCTCGAGTGCCGCAGCGGCCCCGCCGAAGCGGTTGAGCAGGGCCCGAAAGGTGCGGGGACCGATGCTTTCGCTGCGGATCAGGCGCAGCCATTCCAGGCGCTGCCGATCGTCGAGAGCCGGTCCCTGCATGGAGGCCTACTCCTTCTGGCCGATCCTGCCCTCGCTGCCGGCCAGCAGGCGCGCGATGTTCTCGCGATGCATGAACCAGAGCAGCACGGTCAGCACGGCCATCATGCCGGCCATCTGGGGCTCGCGCACCCAGAACCAGAGCAGCAGCGGCGTCAGCAGCGTCGCGACCAGCGCCGAGAGCGAGGAATAGCGGCTGAGATAGGCGATGCTCAGCCAGATCGCGGCGAAGGTCACCGCCAGCGGCCATTTCAGCCCGATCAGGATGCCGAGATAGGTGGCGACGCCCTTGCCGCCCTTGAAGCGCAGCCAGATCGGGAAAAGATGGCCGAGGAAGGCGCCGAGAGCCGCAACCAGCGCCGCATTCTTGCCGCCGAGCAGATAGCCCGCGAGCACGACCGCGACGGTGCCCTTGAGCATGTCGCCGATCAGCGTCAGCGCGGCGAGCTTCTTGTTGCCGGTGCGCAGCACATTGGTCGCGCCGATATTGCCCGAGCCGACGCTGCGCAGATCCGGCCCACCGGTGAGCCGGGTCAGGATGATGCCGAATGGGATGGAGCCGAGCAGATAGCCCAAAGCGAGCGCGATCACGCCCTGCGGGCCCGATAGCGCCCAGCTCAACGTTTCAGCCATGGAGCCTCCCCTGCCCTTCGGGCGAGATTAGAGCAGGATTCCGCAAAGTGGGAACCGATTTTCGCATCGTTGCTGCCCTGAGCCGCTGCTGGTGCCGCCGTCGCTCATTTCAGGGCGAAGCCGGCGCTTAGACCAGCTCGCCGCGATAGACCGCCACACCGCCGACCCAGGTCGTTTGCACCAGCCCCTGCAGCCTCGCCTCGTCGAAGGGCGAGTTCTTGGCCCGCGATTTCAGCAGGCGCTTGTCGACCACGAAGGGCGCATCCGGATCGAGCAGGATGAGATCGGCCGGCGCGCCGGGCGCAAGCCGGCCGCAGCCAAGGCCGAGGATGCCGGCCGGCCGGCCCGACAGTGCCGCAAAGAGCGCCGGCAAACCGATCTGGCCGGCGTGGAACAGCCGCAGGCTCGCCGGCAGCAGTGTCTCGATGCCGAGCGCGCCATTGGCCGCCTCGGCGAAGGGCTGGCGCTTGGTCTCGACATCCTGCGGATCGTGATCGGAGACGATCACGTCGATCAGCCCCTCCGCCACGCCCTCGACCATGGCGAGGCGCTCGTCCTCATGGCGCAGCGGCGGCGAGACCTTGCAGAAGGTCCGGTACTCGCCGACATCGTTCTCGTTCAGGGTCAGATTATTAATCGAGACGCCGCAGGTGACGGCGAGCCCGTCGGCCTTGGCGCGGCGGATCAGCTCGAGCGAGTCCGAGCAGGAGATCATCGCGGCGTGGTAGCGGGCGCCGGTGGCGCGGGCGAGCCGGATGTCGCGCTCCAGCATCACCGTCTCGGCCTCGATCGGGATGCCCGGCAGGCCCTTGCGGCTGGCGAACTCGCCCTGGTTCATCACCCCGTCGCCGCGCAGCTCCGGATCCTCGACATGGTTCATCAGCAGCGCATCGAAATCGCGCGCATAGATCATCGCCCGGCGCATCACCTGCGGGTTGCGCACGCCTTTGGCGCCATCGCTGAAGGCGACCGCCCCGGCCTCGAGCAGCAGGCCGAACTCGGTGATCTCCTTGCCGGCGAGCCCCTTGGTCAACGCTGCCGACGGCAAGACGTTGACGATCGCCTTGTCGCGCGCCCGGCGCTTGATGAAATCGATCACCGAGGGATCGTCGATCGGCGGGTCGGTATCGGGCCGGCAGAGCACCGTGGTGACGCCGCCGGCAGCCGCGGCATGCGAGCCGGTGCCGAGCGTCTCGCGGAACTCCGCGCCGGGTTCGCCGAGGAAGGCACGCAGGTCGACGAGGCCCGGCGCCAGGACGAGCCCGCGTCCCTCGATCCGCTCGGCCCCCTCGGGCAGGGCCGGCGCCACCTCGCCCCAGGCGACCGAAGCGATGGCGCCGTCGCGCACCAGGAGCGAGCCGCGCTCCTCCCGGCCGCTGGCGGGGTCGACCAGCGTCGCCCCGACGATGGCGATGTCGCGGGCCTCAGACATCGAAGTTTCCTTTCGGCGCGACCGGTCGGCCGGCGGGTGGAATCGGCGGCAACCGGGACGGCAGGCTTGAGACGGGGCCTTCCATCGCCTCAGACATTGGGCAGGTGCTGCGAGAGCGCATCGAGCACCGCCATCCGGACCGCGACGCCCATCTCGACCTGCTCGCGGATCAGCGACTGCGCCCCGTCGGCGACTTCCGAGGAGATCTCGACGCCGCGATTCATCGGCCCGGGATGCATCACCAGCGCGTCGGGCGCCGCCAAAGCGAGCTTGTCGCGGTCGAGCCCGAAATAGCGGAAATATTCCTTGGGCGACGGCACGAAGGCGCCGTTCATCCGCTCGAGCTGCAGGCGCAGCATCATCACGATGTCGGCACCTTCGAGCCCCTTGCGCATGTCGCGGAAGACCTCGACGCCCATGCGCTCGACCCCGGCCGGGAGCAATGTCGAGGGCGCGATCAGCCTGACCTTGGCGCCCAGTGCATTGAGCAGGATGATGTTCGAGCGGGCGACGCGCGAATGCAGGATATCGCCGCAGATCGCAACGGTCAGGCCCATGATCCGCCCCTTGTTGCGGCGGATCGTCAGCGCGTCGAGCAGCGCCTGCGTCGGATGCTCATGGGCGCCGTCGCCGGCGTTCACCACCGAGCAGCCGACCTTGCGGGCGAGCAGGTTCACCGCGCCGGCCGCATGATGGCGCACCACCAGGATGTCCGGGCGCATCGCATTCAGCGTCGCCGCCGTATCGATCAGCGTCTCGCCCTTCTTCACCGAGGACGAGGAGACCGACATGTTCATGACGTCGGCGCCGAGCCGCTTGCCCGCCAGTTCGAACGAGGCCTGCGTGCGGGTGGAGGGCTCGAAGAACAGATTGATCTGGGTGCGGCCACGCAGGGTCGCGGTCTTCTTCTCGACCTGCCGCGACAGCGCGACATAGGCCTCGGCCCGGTCGAGCAGCCCCTCGATATCCAGATGCGATAGCCCCTCGATTCCGAGGAGGTGGCGGTGCGGATAGAGGGGCGCTGGCGATGTCATTAAAGCAGGCTGTGTAAGCGCCCCCCACCCCGTGCGCAAGATGGCGCCCGCGGTGCTGCACAGGGTTCAGCGGTTTCGAAACCCGGCCGCGCCGAAATGGCGGGAAAGGCGGCTCTCACTCGGCCTTCACCGAATAGACATGCTCCGCCCCGGGAAACTGCCGCGCCTTGACCTCGTCCGCATAGGTCGAGACCGCCTTGCGCACTTGCGCGGCAAGATCGCCATAGGTCTTGACGAATTTCGGCACACGCCCGGTCAGGCCGAGCATGTCGTCGAGGACCAGGACCTGTCCGTCGCAGGCGGCCGAAGCGCCGATGCCGATGGACGGCACTGCGATCCGCCGGGTGATCTCGGCCGCCAGCGGCTCGGCCACGGCCTCGACCACCACCGCGAAGGCCCCTGCCTGCGCAACTGCCTCGGCATCGGCCAGGATCGCCGGCCATTCCGCCCTGTCGCGCCCCTGCGCCTTGAAGCCGCCGAGCGTGTTCACGGCCTGCGGCGTCAGCCCGACATGGCCCATCACCGGAACGCCGCGCTCGACCAGGAAGCGCACCGTCTCGGCCATGCGCGCTCCGCCTTCGAGCTTCACCGCGCCGCAGCCGGTCTCCTTGAGGATCCGCGCCGCGCTGCGCAGTGCCTGCTCCCGGCTCTCCTCATAGGAGCCGAACGGCATGTCGACGACGATGAGCGATTTCCGCGTCGCCCGCATCACCGCCTGCCCATGCAGGATCATCATCTCCAATGTCACCGGGACCGTGCTGTCGAGCCCGTAGATCACCATGCCGAGTGAGTCGCCGACCAGGATGAAATCCGCGACCTCGTCGACCAGCGCCGCCATCGGCGCGGTATAGGCGGTCAGCGAGACGATCGGCTCGGCCGATTTGCGCCGGCGGATATCCTGCGCTGTCACGCGGCTGATGCGGACTTGAACGGACATCGGCGCTTCCCCACTTTTGTTGCACCGCCCACTTCGCGGTTGCGGGAGCGCCCTACCCCGTTCCCCGCTTGACGCAAAGCACAATCGCCGTTTGACAGCGGCGGCGGGCTGAACCACTTTCGCGCGCAAATTCCGAACCTTCGGAGCTTTCGCCTGCCGCGCCCGCCGCCAATCCGGCCGGGTGCGCGGTGGCGGAGGCTGTTTTATCGAGTATCTGGATCATGAAGCTCCTCATCGTCGAGTCGCCGGCCAAGGCCAAGACGATCAACAAATATCTCGGCTCCGATTACGAGGTCATCGCCTCGTTCGGGCATATCCGCGACTTGCCGGCCAAGGACGGCTCGGTCGATCCGGAGAACGACTTCGCCATGCTCTGGGAAACCGAGGGCCGCGGCGCCAAGCAGGTCGCCGAGATCGCCAAGGCCGCGAAGAACGCCGAGAAGATCATCCTCGCCACCGACCCGGATCGCGAGGGCGAGGCGATCTCCTGGCATGTGCTGGAAGCGCTGAACCAGAAGCGCGCCATCAAGGGCATCCCGGTCGAGCGCGTCACCTTCAACGCCGTCACCAAGGAGGCGGTGCAGACCGCGCTGGCCAATCCGCGCCAGATCGACCAGGCGCTGGTCGACGCCTATCTGGCGCGCCGCGCGCTCGACTACCTCGTCGGCTTCACGCTCTCGCCGGTGCTCTGGCGCAAGCTGCCGGGCGCCCGCTCGGCCGGCCGGGTGCAGTCTGTGGCGCTGCGCCTGGTCTGCGACCGCGAGCGCGAGATCGAGGCCTTCCGGGCCCGCGAATACTGGTCGCTCACCGCGACGCTGGCGACCGGCACCGGCGCGACCTTCGATGCCCGCCTCTCCGGCGCCGACGGCAAGAAGATCACGCGGCTCGACATCGGCACCGGCGAGGAGGCGACCGCCTTCAAGGCCGCGCTGGAAACCGCCGCCTTCAATGTCGCCGAGGTCGAGGCCAAGCCGGTCAAGCGCCACCCCTACCCGCCCTTCCAGACCTCGACGCTGCAGCAGGAAGCCTCGCGCAAGCTCGGCCTCGCCCCGGCCCGCACCATGCAGCTGGCGCAGCGGCTCTATGAGGGCGCCGACATCGGCGGCGAGACCGTCGGCCTGATCACCTATATGCGTACCGACGGCGTCGACATGGACGGCTCGGCCATCACTGCCGCGCGCAGCGTCATCGGCAAGGAGTTCGGCGAGGCTTACGTTCCCGGTGCGCCGCGCAAGTACACGGTCAAGGCCAAGAACGCCCAGGAGGCCCACGAGGCCATCCGCCCGACCGATCTCAGCCGCCTGCCGGCCATGGTCGCGCGCCATCTCGAGCCGGAGCAGGCGAAGCTCTACGAGCTGATCTGGAAGCGCACCATCGCCAGCCAGATGGAATCGGCCTCGCTTGAGCGCACCACGGTCGACATCGCCGCCAAGGTCGGCGCGCGCAATCTCGAGCTGCGCGCCACCGGCCAGGTCGTGCTCTTCGACGGCTTCCTGACGCTCTATCAGGAGAGCCGCGACGACGAGGAAGACGAGGACTCAAAGAAGCTTCCGCCGATGAAGGCCGGCGATCCGCTGGAGAAGCGCGCCATCGCCGCCGACCAGCACTTCACCGAGCCGCCGCCGCGCTTCTCGGAAGCGAGCCTGGTCAAGCGCATGGAAGAGCTCGGCATCGGCCGGCCCTCGACCTATGCCGCGACGCTCGGCACGCTGCGCGACCGCGAATATGTCCGCATCGACAAGAAGCGGCTGGTGCCCGAGGACAAGGGCATGCTGGTCACGGCATTCCTGGAGAGCTTCTTCAAGCGCTATGTCGAGTTCGACTTCACGGCGAGCCTCGAAGAGAAGCTCGACCGCGTCTCCAATGCCGAGATCGACTGGAAGGCGCTGCTGCGCGAATTCTGGGAGGAGTTCACCAAGGCGATCGCCGGCACTAAGGAGCTGCGCGTCACCGAGGTGCTCGAGGCGCTGAACGGCATCCTCGGCGCCCATGTCTTCCCGGCTCGCGGCGATGGCGGCGACCCGCGCTCCTGCCAGGTCTGCGGCACCGGCACGCTGTCGCTCAAGCTCGGCAAGTTCGGCGCCTTCGTGGGCTGCTCGAACTATCCGGAATGCCGCTACACAAGGCCGCTGACCGTCTCCGCCGCCGATGGCGAAGCGACCGCCGAGGGCGGCCAGGCGGCGCCCGGCGTCCGCATCCTCGGCAAGGATCCGGTGACCGATCTCGACGTCACCGTCCGCGACGGCCGCTTCGGCCCCTATGCCCAGCTCGGCGAAGGCGAGAAGCCGAAGCGCCAGAGCCTGCCCAAGGGCCAGAGCGCAGCTTCGCTCGACCTCGAAAAGGCGCTCGCCTTGCTCGCTCTGCCCAAGGAAGTGGCGAAGCACCCCGAAAGCGGCGAACCGATCCTGGCCGGCATCGGCCGCTACGGGCCTTACGTCCAGCACGGCAAGACCTACGCCAATATCGACAAGACCGACGACATCCTCGAGATCGGCGCCAACCGCGCCATCGACCTGATCGTCGCCAAGGAAAGCGGCGCTGGGGGCCGGCGCTTCGGCGCTGCTGCAACGCCCGGCCGCGAGCTCGGTGACCACCCCACTGGCGGCAAGATGGTGGTGCGCGCCGGCAAATACGGGCCCTACGTCAACTGGGGCAAGGTCAACGCCACCCTGCCCAAGTCGTTGACGCAGGAGGAGATCACGCCCGAGCAGGCAATCGAGCTGGTCAACGCCAAGGCGGCAGCCGGCGGCGGCACGAAAACCAAGACTAAGGCGAGCGCAAAGCCGGCAGCCGCGAAAACGCCGACGAAGGCCAAGAGCTCGGCGCCCAAGAAGACTGGCGCCGCCAAGAACGCCAAGCCCAAGAAGGCCAGCGCCGCCGAGAGCTGAGCTCTGCCGAGGCAAATCGGAGTTAACTCGGCATTCAAGGCCTTGGGTTACCCTGCGTCGCCGCAATCAAAATAGCGGCCTGCGGGGGAACATCATGAAGTCCATCAGGACCCAGATTCTGGGGCTGATCGCGATCGTCGCGGCCGGCGCCTTGGTTGCACTCGGCTGCGCGCTGCTGGCGATGTCCCGCATCGACACGATGAACGCGCGCTCATCGCAGCAGAACCACGTCGCGCTCTCCGCCGAGCGGCTCAACGCCGCGGTCAATCTCGTCGTCGCCGATTCCTACCTCGTCTACACCGCCCGCAACCCGCATTTCGCCGGCATCGCGGCGACGACGGTCGAGGCCGGTCTGTTCAATGTCGAGCAACGCCGGAAGGACCTCGCGGAGATCGTCCCTTCCAGCGAGAGCGAGCGCATGGAAAAGATCAGCGGGCTCATCGCCGAGTTCATCGGCATCCGGACCGAAACGACGCGCATGGTCCGGGAGATCTCGGCGCGGGCCGCCGAAGCCTGGGGCAACAGCGACGCCAGCAAGAAGAACCGCGCGGCGCTTCAGCAGGAGCTCACCTCGCTCAGCAGCTTCAACGAGACGCGCGCCAATGAGCTCGATGTGGAATCGAGCACCTTTTCAGGGCTGGTCCGGACCTGGCTGCCGGTCGCGCTCATTCTGGTGCTCGGTGGAGCCATTGCCGGCGCAGTCGTCTTCTCCCGCCGCTCGATCATCCGCCCCCTTGTCGATCTCGGCGGAACGATGAGCCGCCTGACCGCAGGCGAGACCCAGATCGAGGTTCCCCATACCAAGCGCCGCGACGAGATCGGCGAGATGGCGCGGGCGGTTTCCGTCCTGCGAGACAGCACCGAGCAGGTCGCGCTGCTGCAGGAACAGGAGCGCGCGGCCGCCGCGGCTCGCCTTCGCTCGGCGGATGCGATGGCCTCGGTGGTCTCGGATGTCGGCGAGGTCGTCAGCGCAGCGGCGGCCGGCGATTTCTCGGCGCGACTGCAGATCGATCATAGCGACGAGCAGATGCAGCAGCTGGTCGACGGCATCAACGAGATCAACTCCGTTGTCGACAACGCCACGACCGAGTTCGTCGCGGCGCTGCAGGCCCTGGCTGCCGGTGACCTGACCCATCAGGTGCCCACCGCCTATCGCGGCCGCTTCGCCGAGCTGAAGGATGCGATCAACGAGACGATGGCGCGCCTGTCCTCGACCGTCAGTACGATCCAGACGATGTCGGCCGATGTCGGCCTGTCGGCGCGCGAGATCAACATGGGCGCCGACGATCTCTCCAAGCGCACGGAGGAACAGGCTTCGTCGCTGGAAGAGAGCGCCGCGACGACGGAGCAGCTCGCGGCCTCGGTGAAGGCCGCCGCCCAGGCCGCCCAGCAGGCAGTGCGCCAGGCCGGCGAGGCCATGCAGGTCGCGCAGGCTGGCGGCAATATCGTCACCGACGCCGTCTCGGCCATGGTGCGCATCGAGGAGGCCTCGAAGAAGATCTCCGACATCACCCGCGTCATTGACGACATCGCCTTCCAGACCAACCTGCTGGCGCTGAACGCGGCGGTCGAAGCCGCGCGCGCCGGCGATGCCGGCAAGGGCTTTGCCGTGGTCGCGTCGGAGGTCCGCACCCTGGCGCAGCGCTCCGGCGAAGCGGCCAAGGGCATTTCGGGCCTGATCTCCTCCTCGAACACCGAGGTCCAGGCC
The DNA here is from genome assembly GCA_036676315.1 of Bradyrhizobiaceae bacterium. Classification (GTDB taxonomy): domain Bacteria; phylum Pseudomonadota; class Alphaproteobacteria; order Rhizobiales; family Beijerinckiaceae; genus Allobosea. The sequence goes on along the minus strand of JAKFDB010000139.1, from coordinate 100,885 downwards.
GGCGTGAAGCTGGTCCGCCAGGCCGGCGACGCGCTGACCCGCATCGTCGCAGCGTCGCAGAACGTTCAGGCCACCGTCTCGGAGGTCGCCGCCGCCTCGAGCGAGCAGGCCAACGGCATCGAGGAGATGAGTCAGACCGTCGCCCATATGGACGAGATGACTCAAGCGAACGCGGCACTGGCCGAGCAGAGCGCCGCGTCGGCTAGTGCGCTCTCGAGCAAGATCGGTGAGCTCAATGCTTTGGTCGCTGGCTTCCGGACCGGCGAGAGCGCCATCGCTCTCTCGCACCAGCCGGTTGCAGCCGAGCCCGCCAATGACTCCGAGCCGGAACGGTTGCGGAAGTTGGCGGCAGCCGCCTTTGCCCAGCCCCAAGCCGCGCCGCGCCGCGAGCGCGCCGCCACAGCCCAAGCGCCCGCCCCGGCCCGCAAGGTCGCGAACGCTCGCGGCGGTGACGTTGGCTGGGAAGAATTCTGAAGCAGGCCGAACGCCGGGTCAGGCCTGCTCCCTGTCAGCGCCGCTCGATGCGCTGCAGGTGGCAGGTTTTAACCCGCCCGCCCCGGCCGTCGGAACGCCAGCTGCAGCCGGGATTGCGCGGCCTGCCTTGGTAGATGTGGTAAACGCCGCGGTTCCTGCGATCGAAGCGCTGGTTCGAAGCGTCGTGTCCGCCGATGCGGACATTGTTGCCGAAGCGCACCTCGGCGACCGCGGGCATCGCCAGGACGAGCAGGAAGGCTACCGCGCCCCCTGCCGCCCAACGCCCCAGCCCGGCATATTCTCGCGCCATGCGGCCTCCTACAGAAATCCGATCCAGCGTCCGGCCAGCAGCGCTCCCAGCCAGAGCGTCGCCGAAATTGCAGCCCGGATCCGCATCGCGAGCGTGACCTCGCCCGTCGCGAGCGCCCTGCGATAGCCGCCGGCATGCTGCAGGCCGATATTGGCGATGGCGAGCGAAAGCAATCCGAGCTTCCACAGGAAGGCGCCGTTGGCGAGGTACTCCGCCGGCTTGACGGTGAACAGCCAGAAGCCGGTCGCCAGGGCCAGCGCCAGCCCGAACCCCGCGGCACGCGTCAGGAAGTCTCCGATCGCCACCAGCGGTGCACTGCGGAAGAAGCCGAGCAGCCTGAGATCGAGCGGCAGGATCGCGCCGACGAGCAGCCCGATCCCGAGGATATGGGCGGCGTTGACGAAGAGATAGGCCGTGCCGGACTGGCGGATCAGCGCCGCGCCCGGCCAGGCCGCAAGTCCGGCGACGAAATCCATCGGCCGCTTCAGTTCGTGCGGATCCGCTCCGGATACATGTCGTAGTTCTTGCCGGCGAGCACGATCCGCACCGCCTTCATATGGGCCTTGCTCTTGTCGAGATGCCGGTTGCCGATCGCGGTCACCGCGTCCCCGGGCTTGGCGGTCGTGCCAGTGAAGCCGGAGCGCTCCGTCTGGTTGGGGTTGCCAAGATCGACCTGCCAGACCTTGCCGTCGGTCGCGGTGACCATCAGCATCGGGTGCGGCGGCGCCATGGAGATGCTGCGGATCGTACCCTTGAGCTCCATCTGCTCGCCCTCGGCCCAGGACCAGCCGTGATGGGCCACGACCGGGCCACCGACCAGAACGGCCGTGACGAGAGAAAGGCCGATCAGGCTGCGGCGGGAGATCGGAAGGCGAAAGCTGCGACGCGTCATGGCTCGGCTCCCCTCTATGGTTTCTTCGCGACAGGCCGGAACTATACCGCCCGACGACGCCGTGCCCATGACGGGTTTCCGCCTTCGCGGTTCACGATCCGATCAGCTTGCAGGAGACCTCAGCTGCGCCCCGCGACCACGACGAGGCGCTTGACCTCGCCCCTCAGGAAGGCTTGCAGGAAACGGTCATAGTCCTTGACCGAGACGCAGCCATTGGAGTCGCCGCGCGGGCCGAGCAGGTAGGTGTGCAGCAGCAGGCCTGTCCGCCCGAAGATCTTGGAGGCGCCGCCGACAGGGTGCATGCGGATCGCCCGCACGCCGTGGAACAGCGACTCGCGCTCGGTCAGATCATAGACATGCGGCGGCGTCGGCCCGTGCATCCGGACATGGACGAAGCGCAGATCGTTCATCTTCTCGCCAAGGCCGGAATTGGCCTCCAGCCGCTCGCCATTCGGCAGATAGAGCGTGCGGGCGCTGATATCGTAGATCGCGGTCTTCGCGCCTGCCGTCACCGGTGAGGCCAGCGGCGATGCCAGGGGAGCCGGCGCGACGGTCAGGCCGCTGCCACGGCTGCGTTCGGTGATGTCGTCCTGCGGCGCGGCATAGGCGAGCTTCGTGCCCGAGCTCGGCGCGGCGACGCCGAAGATCTTCTCGAGGAACGACCGGTTGTCGGTGGGCTCGGCCTTGGCGACGACGTCCTTGCTCTGCCGGGAAGTCGTACGCGCGGCGGCGCGCGGCTCGGGCGGCACCGGCAGCTTCAAGTCGGACGGACGCGGAACCGGCAAGGGGCCGATCAGGGCGAGCTTCTGCGGCGGCTCGATCGCCGGCTGCGCCGGCTGGAGAACTGTCGCCACAGCCGGGCTGGACGGTTCGGAAGGAGCGATCGACCCGGTCGTCTCCGGGTCCAGCATGGCGAGCTTGGCCGCAGGCCTTGCTGCCTGGAAGCGCCCCGACAGCGGCGTGCTCAATGCGAGCGGGCGCGCGATATAGCCGGTGACATAGTCGGGCCTCAGCAACGGCGTCGACCTACCGCTCTCGGCCGGAGCCGTCTTCGGCGGCAGGCTCCGCGCCTGCATCTGCACGGCAGGCTTGTCGAAGGCGCCGCGGTCGCTCGCCTTGTCCGACCAGATCGAGAAGCCGGCTGCCGCGCCGCCGCCCACCGCGACCAGGATCGCGAGGCGCATGAAAGGCCCGTAACGACGCCGACGCCCGAGGCTATAGGCATAGCCGGCCGACCTGTTCGAATAACGCATACGCAACGCCTCGGGACACATGAGCGCGCCGCCAAGGCCCGGCGACAATGGCCCTCCCGCATCCAGCGGTCAGGGTGTGTCGGCCGATCCGTGGTTCCGGGGAGCACCCAACCTCGTGGCTTCATTGAGCGCGCGCTTGGTTAATCCTGGATGAATCGCCGCGAAGAAATTCGCCACGAAATCCGCAGACGAAAAGGCCGGAGCACCCGTCACGTGACAGGTGCTCCGGCCGGCTCGGGAGAGCCTTAGAGCGGCTTCAGGCCGGCCTCGATCGCGGCCCGCTTCGCCTCGAGGAACGGCGGCAGCGACAAGGCCTCGCCCATGGTCTCCGCCGGCTCGTCGGTGGCGAAGCCCGGGCCGTCGCTGGCGATCTCGATCAGGATGCCATTCGGCTCGCGCAGATAGAGCGAACGGAAATAGAAGCGGTCGACCGGCCCGCTATTGGGATAGCCGGATTCCTTCAGCCGTTCCGCCCAGGCATCGTACTCGCCGAAGCTCGGCGTCCGCAGCGCGAGATGGTGCACGCCGCCCGCCCCTTCGCGAGCCTGCGGCAGGCCAGGCTCGACCGCGACATGCAGCTCCGCCGCCGGGCCGCCCTCGCCGATCTTGAAGACGTGGATGTCGCCGGAGGCATGCGGCGCATGCTGGTAGTTCGAGGCCCTCTCCAGGCCGAGCAGCTTGGTCAGGACGAGTTCCGTCCGCTCGATCTGCGGCACCGAGATCGTCACCGGCCCCAATCCGCGAATCTGGTGCTCGGCCGGAACCGGGCTCTTCTCCCAGGCGACGAAGGGGATTTCCCCGCTATCGGCGACGAGGGTCAGCCGCTGGCCCTCCGGGTCCTCGAAGTCGAGCGCTGCCCTGCCATTGATCGTGACGAGGTCGGAGACCGCAACGCCCGCCGCCGAGAGCCGCTGCCGCCACCATTCCAGCGACGCCTCGCTTGCGACGCGCAGGGCGGTCCGGACGATCGAATGGGTGCCGCGCCGCGCCGGCGCCGTCGGCCAGTCGAAGAAGGTCAGGTCGGTGCCGGGCGAACCGGCGCCATCGGCATAGAACAGGTGATAGGCCGAGGTATCGTCCTGGTTCACGGTCTTCTTGACCAGCCGCAGGCCGAGCGTCTCGACATAGAAGCGGTGGTTCTGCGCCGCCTGTGCGGTGATCGCGGTGACGTGGTGAATGCCTGTCAGTTTCATGGCGTGAGCCCCTTTCCTGGCGCCCGCCACCTTTCGGCGACGCACGCTGTTGTATCGGTCGCCACCAAGATAGGCATTGCCGTCACGCCACAAAGCCAGACACGTGACAATCTAATATTGCATTGATGCAATAATCAGGATCACTTCGAAGGAGCGGATGTCGCGGGCGGCGCGGAAAGATCGGGCTTGCTGGTCTTGTCGGCCGGCGTCGCCGGGGTCGTGCAGTCCTGCGGCCTCTTCTCGCACTCGAAGACCATGGTCGGCGCCGCCGACTGGCCGGCCTGACCGGCCGACGGCAGGATCATGTTCTGGCCCTTGTCGATCTGTACCGGATCGGTCGTCTTTGGACCGACACCCGGCTGCGTCGGCGGGCTCGGCGTCGTCGATGGCTGCGCTGGTGTCGCCGTCTGCGCGAGCGCTGGGGCGGCGGCGAGCCCGAAACCGAGCAGCAGCGCGAATACGGTCGTTCCCATCTGGCGGCGTGCCATGGCGTTTTCCTTATGTCGTTCGAGAGAGCTTCGAACGACAACCCGCCGGTAGGCCGCGAGGTTCCGTGCTATTCCGCTGCCCGGGCCTGCTGCGTCGCAACTGCCGCCTCGCCATGGCGGCTCGGCTTGGCCTTGAGCTTGAGGTCGCGGAGTTCGTCGCGCTCGCGTGGCGTGTTGCGCATCAGCTGGTCCTTGCCGGGCAGGTACTGCACCGGCTGGGCGACGTCCGCCCCATACCAGGCCGCGGCGCGCAGCACGAAGGACGGGTCGGCCAGGTGCGGGCGCCCGAGCGCCACGAGATCGGCGCGTCCCGCCGCGACGATGGTGTTGGCCTGGTCGGCCGAGGTGATGGCGCCGACGCACATCGTCGCGACGCTGGCCTCGTTGCGGATGCGGTCCGAGAATGGCGTCTGGAACATCCGGCCGTAATGCGGCCGGGCCCTGGGCGTGGTCTGCCCGGTCGAGACGTCGACCAGATCGCAGCCGGCCTGCGCGAAGGCCTCGGAGATCGCCACCGAATCTTCGGCGCTGATGCCGCCTTCCTGCCAATCGGTCGCCGAGATGCGCACCGACATCGGCTTGTCGGATGGCCAGGTTTCGCGAAGTGCTGCAAACACTTCGAGCGGATAGCGCAAGCGGTTCTCGAGCGAGCCGCCATACGCGTCGCTGCGCTGGTTGGTCAGCGGCGAGAGGAAGCTGGCGAGCAGGTAGCCATGGGCGCAGTGCAGCTCCAGCATGTCGAAGCCGGCGCGCAGGCCGCGCTCGGCCGCCACCACGAAATCGGCCAGCACCCGTTCCATGTCGACCCGCGTCATCTCGCGCGGCACCTGGCTGTCCGGATAATAGGGCAAGGGCGAGGCCGAGAGGATCGGCCAGGCGCCTTCAGCCAGCGGCCGGTCCATCCCGTCCCACATCAGCTTGCTCGCGCCCTTGCGCCCGGCATGGCCGAGCTGCAGGCAGAGCTTCGCAGCCGAACTGGCATGGACGAAGTCGACGATGCGCTTCCAGGCAGCTTCCTGCTCGTCGGTATAAAGCCCGGCGCAGCCCGGCGTGATCCGCGCATCGGCCGAGACGCAGGCCATCTCGGTGAAGACCAGGCCGGCCCCGCCAATGGCGCGGGCGCCATAGTGCATCAGATGCCAGTCGCCGGGCATGCCATCCTGCGCCGAATACTGGCACATCGGCGAGACCACGAAGCGATTGGCAACCCGCATCTCGCGCAGCCGGAAGGGCTGGAAGGCCGGCGGCACCGGCGAGCCGTCCCGGCGCACCGCCTGGTCGGCGCCGAGATCGTCGGCGACGAGCTTGTCGATGGCCGCGACGAACTCCGGGGCCCGCAAGGCGAGATTGTCATAGGTGATCGCCTTGGAGCGGGTCATCAGGCCGAAGGCGAAGCGAAGCGGGTCGAAATCCCAGAAGCGCTGCAGTTCCTCGAACCAGACCAGCGAGACATCGGCGGCATGCTGGGTCTTCTCGACCTCCTCGCGCCGGGTCGTCTCGAAGGAAGCCAGCGCCGCCTTCACGTCGAGCCCGGTACGGCGGAAGGCACCGTGCAGCGCGATCGCATCCTCCATCGCGAGCTTGGTGCCGGAGCCGATCGAGAAATGCGCGGTCGCCTTGGCGTCGCCGATCAGCACGACATTGTCGACGACCCAGTTGCTGCAGCGGATCATCGGGAACTGGCGCCAGAGCGAGCGGTTGACGATCAGCCGATGCCCCTGCAGCTCCTCGGCGAAGATGTCTTCGAGGAAGGCGGCAGAGCCCTCCTCGTCCATGCCTTCGAGTCCGGCGCGGGCGAAGGTCTCCGGGTCGGTCTCCAGCACCCAGGTCGATTGCCCGGCCTCGTACTGGTAGCAATGGGCGATGAAGACGCCATGCCGCGTCTCCTTGAAGAAGAAGGTGAAGGCGTCGAAGGGCCGGGTCGAGCCCATCCAGACGAAGCGGTTGGGCCTGAGATCGACCTCGGGGGCAAAGCGCTCCCGGTCGCCCTCGCGGATCCGGCTGTTGATGCCGTCCGCCCCGACGACGAGATCGTAGTCGCGCTTCAGCGCGGCGATGTCGACGACCTCCTCGGTAAAGCGCAGGGTGACGCCGACCTGCCGAGCCCGCTCCTGCAGCAGCATCAGCAGCGTGCGCCGCGAGCACCCGCAGAAGCCATTGCCCGAGACCCGCTGCTCGGTGCCTTTGAAGTGGATCGAGATATCGTCCCAATAGGCGAAGCGCGAGACGATCGCCTCATAGCTCGGCTGGTCGGCCGCCCTGAACAGGTCGAGCGTCTGGTCCGAGAAGACGACACCGAAGCCGAAAGTGTCGTCATGGCGGTTGCGCTCGAACACGGCGACGTCGAGCGCCGGCCAGTCGCGCTTCATCAGGAGCGCGTAATAGAGCCCCGCCGGTCCGCCGCCCACCACTGCAATGCGCATGACGCCTCTCCGCAAGCTGCCGCAGTTATTTTAGGTCTGAAATAATTTTTTCTCAACCGGGCCTCGTTCGTCGCCGGGCAGGAATCTCTAAACTCCCCTCAAAAGTCATATAAATATCTGTAAAATAACACTTTCTATTCGAGCCATCGACAAAGGAAAAACGCCGGACGCGGCGCTTGCCAAATGTTTCAGACCTAAAATATATTGGCTTCAGAGATGGGAGTGGCAGCTTCATGGCATCGGCTCTGGCGGGACAGCATGCCCTGGTGAGCGGCGGCGGGCGCGGCATCGGCCGCGCGATCGCCTCGGCACTGCACCGGGCCGGCGTCAGGGTCTCGATCATCGGCCGTAACGACGAGATCCTGCAACAGGTCCTGCGCGCCGGCGAGGCCGATGCCGCGGCCGCCGTCGACGTCACCGACGAAGCGGCGATGGCGACGGCCCTTGGCAAGCTCTCCGCCGATCGGCCGTTCGACATCGTCGTCGCCAATGCCGGCGCGGTCGAGACCGCTCCTTTCCGCAAGAGCGACGCGGCCTTTTTCCGGCGCATGATCGAGGTCAACCTGGTCGGCACGGTCAACAGCTTCCGTCCGGCGCTGCCGGCGATGGTCGAACGCGGCTCAGGCCGCCTGATCGCCGTCGCCTCGACCGCCGGGCATCGCGGCTATCCTTATGTCTCGGCCTATGTCGCGGCGAAGCATGCAGTGGTCGGGCTGGTGCGCTCGCTGGCACTGGAGACCGCCCGCAGCGGCGTCACCGTCAATGCCGTCTGCCCCGGCTATACCGATACCGATATGGTCGCCGGCAGCGTCGCCGCGATCACCGGCAAGACCGGCGCGTCGCCGGCCGATGCTCTCGCGCAACTGGTCAGAGACAATCCGCAGGGTCGCCTGATCGCGCCGGAGGAAGTGGCCGCGACCGTGCTGCATCTCTGCCAGCCGGAGAGCCGCGGCATCACCGGCCAGTCGCTGCTGATCAATGGCGGGGAGTTCTGACCATGGAGATCCCAGTCACCGCCCTGCTGCTCGACCGCGAGACCAAGGCGAGCGAGCGCCCCGGCGACCACAAGGACGAGTTGCGCCTCTGGCTGCGGCTTTTGACCTGCTCGACCCTGATCGAGAGCGAGATCCGCACCAGGCTGCGCGAGGAATTCAAGACCACGCTGCCGCGCTTCGACCTGATGGCGCAGCTCGAGAAATCGACGACCGGCATGACCGTCGGCGAGGTCTCGCAGCGGCTGATGGTCTCGAACGGCAACGTCACCGCCGTCGTCGCCGGCCTGCTTGCCGATGGGCTGGTCGACAAACGCCCGGCCGCCCAGGACCGGCGCGTGCAGGTGCTGACGCTGACCGCGCAGGGCCGCCGCGCCTTCAAGGCGATGGCCGAGCGGCACGAGGACTGGATCGCCGAGCTCTTCGCCGGCCTCGAACCGGCCGAGACGGCGCAGCTCTTCCATCTTCTCGGCCGCACCAAGGCTTCGCTGCACCAGGCCATCAACCGCCGCCAGAGCGGCCAGCCGACCCCGACGGGAGACCAGACGTGACCATCGCCAACCCCGTCACCTTGCCGCTCACCGGCTTCACGCCGCAGCATTTCCAGCTTTCGGTCACTGGCAAGGTCGCGACCGTCACCCTGAACCGGCCCGAGAAGAAGAACCCTCTCACTTTCGAGAGCTATCGCGAGCTCACCGACTTCTTCCTCGCCGCGCAGAAGGAGGAAGAGGTCAAGGCCATCGTCGTCACCGGCGCCGGCGGCAATTTCTCCTCAGGCGGCGACGTCTTCGAGATCATCGGGCCGCTGGTCGCGATGGAGACCAAGGACCTGCTCAAGTTCACGCGCATGACCGGCGAGCTGGTCAAGACCATGCGCGCCTGCCCGCAGCCGATCATCGCCGCGATCGATGGCATCTGCGCCGGCGCCGGCGCGATCATGGCGATGGCATCGGATCTGCGCTTCGGCACGCCTGAGACCAAGATCGCCTTCCTGTTCAACCGGGTCGGCCTTGCCGGTTGCGACATGGGCGCCTGCGCCATGCTGCCGCGCATCATCGGCCAGGGCCGCGCCGCCGAGCTGCTCTACACCGGCCGTGTCCTGCGCGGCGACGAGGCCGAGCGCTGGGGCTTCCTCAACCGGCTCGTCGCTCGCGAGAGCGTCCTTTCGGAAGCGCAGGCGCTCGCCATTGAGCTCGCCGACGGCCCGACCTTCGCCAATGCCATGACCAAGCGCATGCTGGAGATGGAATGGGCGATGTCGGTCGAGTCCGCCATCGAGGCGGAAGCGGTGGCGCAGGCGCTGTGCATGCAGACCGAGGACTTTTCTCGCGCCTATCACGCCTTTGCCGCCAAGCAGAAGCCGGTCTTCGAGGGCAACTAGCATGGACTTTCTCGGGGATACGCTGGACTGGCCGTTCTTCGAGGCGCACCACCGCGACTTCGCCGAAAGGCTGGCCGACTGGGCAGACGCCACCCTGCCCGGCCTGCCGCATGACGATGTCGACGCTGCCTGCCGCGCCCGCGTCAAGGCGCTGGGCGAGGCCGGCTTCCTGCGGGCCGCGGTACCTGCCGCCTATGGCGGCCTGCATGCCGCTCTCGATGTCCGCACGCTCTGCCTTGCCCGCGAGATCCTCGCCGCCCGCGACGGGCTCGCCGATTTCGCCTTCGCCATGCAGGGCCTCGGCACCGGCTCGATCTCGATCGCCGGCAGCGAGGCGATGCGGCAGCGCATCCTGCCCGGCGTGCGCGACGGCAGGCGCATCGCCGCCTTCGCCCTGTCGGAGAAGGAAGCCGGCTCGGACGTCGCCGCCATGGCGACGACGGCAACCCCCGACGGCAACAGTCATGTCCGCCTCGACGGCGAGAAGACCTGGATCTCGAATGGCGGCATCGCCGACCATTACGTCGTCTTCGCCCGTTCCGGCGAGGCGCCCGGTGCGCGCGGCCTCTCCGCCTATCTGGTCGAAGCCGACGCGCCCGGCCTGAGCGTCACTGAGCGCATCGACGTAATAGCGCCGCATCCGCTCGCGACATTGCGCTTCGAAGCCTGCCGCGTGCCGCTCGAAAACCGCATCGGCGGCCCCGGCGACGGCTTCAAGGTCGCGATGGCGACGCTCGACATCTTCCGCTCGACCGTCGGCGCCGCCGCCCTCGGCTTCGCCCGGCGCGCCTTGCACGAGACCGTCTCGCACGCCAATGGGCGAAAGCTCTTTGGCGGCACGCTCGGCGATCTCCAGCTCTCGCAGGCCGCCATCGCCGACAGTGCGGCCGAAGTCGATGCCGCGGCGCTGCTGGTCTACCGCGCCGCCTGGACCAAGGATCGCGGCGCGCCCCGCGTCACCCGCGAGGCGGCACTCGCCAAGCTCGTCGCTACCGAAAACGCCCAGCGCGTCATCGACCGCGCCGTGCAGATCCATGGCGGGCTCGGCGTCACCCGCGGCGTCAAGGTCGAGGAACTCTACCGCGAGATCCGGGCGCTGCGGATCTATGAGGGCGCAAGCGAGGTCCAGAAGGTCGTGATCGCCCGCGACCTGCTGAAGGCTGCCGGCGCCGGCAACGGAGGCTGAGCGATGGATCAGGGCTTCTCGCGTTCCGGCCATCTCGACGGTTTCCCGCGCGCCAACCTGCCGCCCTGCGAAAGCTGGCCGAGGCTCGATCTCGCAGCAGCCGGCCTGTCCTATCCCGAGCGGCTCAACGTCGTCACCGAGCTGGTCGACCGCCACGTCGCCGCAGGGCATGGCGCCCGGCCGGCCGTGATCGGGCCAAGCGGGACCTGGAGCTATGCCGGGCTCGCCGAGGCGGTGAACCGTATCGCCAACGTGCTCACCCGCGACCTTGGCCTCGTCCCGGGCAATCGCGTGCTGCTGCGCGCCGCCAACACGCCAATGATGGTCGCCACCTATCTCGCCGTCCTCAAGGCCGGCGGTGTCGCTGTCGCGACCATGCCGATGCTGCGCGCCGGCGAGCTGGTCTATCCGATCCGTAAAGCCGGCATCGCGCTCGCGCTCTGCGACCACCGCGTCGTCGCCGATCTTCAGGCTGCCCAGACACTTGCACCGGAACTCTCGACCATCGTCACATGGGGAGACGGCGCGCTCGAGGGCCTGATGGCGCAAGCCGGCTACGAGAATTTCAGCGCCGCCGACACCGCGCAGGATGATGTCTGCCTGATCGCCTTCACCTCGGGCACCACCGGCGAGCCCAAGGGCACCATGCACTTCCAGCGCGACCTGCTGGTGATCTGCGACAGCTATGGCGCGCAGGTACTGAAGGCCTCGCCCGATGATCGCTTCATCGGCTCGCCGCCGCTCGCCTTCACCTTCGGCCTCGGCGGCATCGTGCTGTTTCCGCTGCGCATCGGCGCGGCCATCGTCCTGCCGGAAAAGACCGCACCGGCCGATCTCATATTGGCCATCGAAGAGCATCGCGCCAGCGTCTGCTTCACCGCGCCGACCGCCTATCGCGCCATGCTCGCCCAGATCGAGGGCCGCGACCTCTCCTCGCTGCGCATCTGTGTCTCGGCCGGCGAGTCGCTGCCCAAGGCGACCTTCGAGGCCTGGCAGGCGAAGACCGGCTTGCCGCTGATGGACGGGATCGGCGCCACCGAGATGCTGCACATCTTCATCGGCGCGCCGCGCGAGAAGATCCGGCCGGGCTCAACCGGGCTGCCGGTGCCGGGCTATGAGGCGAAGATCGTCGACGAGAACGGCGCCGAACTGCCCGACGGCACCCCCGGACGCCTCGCCGTGCGCGGCCCCACCGGCTGCCGCTACCTCGCCGATCCGCGCCAGGCGCGCTATGTCGAGAATGGCTGGAACATCACCGGCGACACCTATCTGCGCGATGCCGATGGCTATTTCTGGTACCAGGCTCGTTCCGACGACATGATCGTCTCGGCCGGCTACAACATCGCCGGCCCCGAGGTCGAGGCCTGCCTGCTGATCCATGAGGCGGTGGCCGAATGCGGCGTGGTCGGCGCGCCCTGTCCGGAGCGCGGCCAGATCGTCAAGGCCTATGTCCTGCTGCGTGCTGGCTTCACCGCCGATGCGGCGCTGGCCAAGGCGTTGCAGGAGCACGTCAAGGCGACGATCGCGCCCTACAAATACCCGCGCGCCATCAGCTTCGTGACAAGCCTGCCGAAGACGCCTACCGGGAAGCTGCAGCGCTTCGCGCTGCGCGAGATGGCACGCGCCGAAGCCGCCGCTGCGCCCTGAAGACCAAAGACCATTGCAGGAAGACGCCATGTCCAGCGGTGCGCCGCCCTTCGACCTCGCCTCGCGCAAGCCCCGCGCCGTCCTGCCGGAAGGCTGGCCGCAGCCGCGCGGCTATGCCAACGGCATGGTCGCGCAGGGCAAGGTCCTGACCACCGGCGGTCTTGTCGGCTGGGATGCGAACGGCGTCTTCGCCAAGGACTTCCTCGGCCAGGTCGGCCAGACGCTGGCCAACATCAAGGCCGTCGTCGAAGCCGGCGGCGGCGACGTCACCGACATCATGCGCCTGACCTGGTACGTCACCGACATCGAAGCCTATCGCAGCTGCCTTGCCGAGCTCGGCCCGGTCTACCGGGCCCATCTCGGCCGGCATTTCCCGGCCATGGCGGTCGTCGCCGTCTCGGCCCTGGTCGAGCCCGAGGCGATGGTCGAGATCGAGGCGACGGCGGTACTCGCGGGCTGAGGCTCGCTCGGGTGACGCCGTCTTTCCGGGGCAGGCCGCAGGGCTGAGCCCGGAACCCATGAACACGACGTCCTGCCGTGGCGCGCATCTGGCCGACCGCATTTCCTCGTATGCCGTGTTCATGGATTCCGGGCTCGCTGCTACGCAGCGCCCCGGAATGACACGCCGAGGGATCGCCCCAGACGGAACGACCTGCTAAATCCCCGCGCCATCCTGCAGGTCGCCGGCGCCGGGGCGGCGCCAGAGCCGCTTGTGCGCCCGGTGAGCCAGCGGCCGCAGCACGAAATCCCCGAGTGCCAGCGTCACCGCAAGGCCGCCCGAGGCACCGAGCGCGATCGTCGCGCCGGCCAGCGCCAGGCTCGAGCCCGCCCGCCAGCTCAAACCGCTGGCAAAGGCACGGCGCTGGGCCGAGCCGGGCCGGCCGACGCCGCTCGCCAGTGCGCGGCGCAGACGCAGCGGCAGGCTGAGCTCCTGCCCTGCCGTCCCCGCCCCGAGCCGCGCCGGCTGAACGCCCTCCACGAAACCGAAGGCGACCGTCTGGTTGCTTAGCCGCTCGATCAGGATGAAGCCGCCGAGCTCGCGGTTCCTGCTATAGTCGTGGACCGCCAGCGGCCGGTCGAGCCGCAAGGTCACCTGGCCGATCGCGTTCATCGGCAGCCTGTCAGCCGGCACTTCGGCGAAGCTCTCGACATCGAGCCGGTGCTGCAATTGCGTGACGCTGGCATTCGCCGTCGCGGTCGCGAGCTTCAGGATGAACTCAGCCCCTTCGCGCAGCGCCGCCTCGCCGGTCCAGAGCAGCCGCGCCTGCAGCTCCTGCCGGACGGAAGGCGCATCCGCGAGCGAGGCGATGACGTCGCCGCGAGAGGCGTCGACCTCGTCAGCGAATGTGATGGTGACGGACTGGCCGGCGCTCGCCTGCGAAACCTCGCCGGACGGTGCGAGGATGCGCGCAATGCTGCTGCGGCGGCCGGAAGGCAGAATGGCGACGCCATCGCCGACCCGCAGCCGCCCCTGCGCGACCATGCCGGCATAGCCGCGAAAGTCGAGATCGGGCCGGTTGACCCATTGCACCGGCAGGGCAAAGCCCGCCCCCTCGCGCGCCTCGGCTGCGATCGTCACGGCTTCGAGGAACGGCAGCAGTGCCGGCCCACGATACCAGGGTGTCAGTCTCGACGCCTGCGTGACGTTCTCGCCGTCGCGGGCCGAGACCGGGATGAAGTCGATCGACGAGAAGCCGAGCCCCGCCGCCATGGCGCGGTAATCGCGCTCGATCTGGCGGAAGACCGCCTCGTCATAGCCGACGAGGTCCATCTTGTTCACCGCCACGACGATCTGGCGGACGCCGACCAGCGAGACGATGAAGGAATGGCGCCTGGTCTGCGGCAGCAATCCCTTGCGCGCATCGACCAGGATGATGGCGAGGTCGGCCGTCGAGGCGCCGGTCGCCATGTTGCGGGTGTACTGCTCGTGGCCGGGCGTGTCGGCGACGATGAAGCTGCGCGCTTCGGTCGAGAAGTAGCGATAGGCGACGTCGATGGTGATGCCCTGCTCGCGCTCGGCGACAAGTCCGTCGACCAGCAGCGCAAAGTCCGGCGCCGTACCTTGCGTGCCGAACTTGCGGGAATCGGCTTCGAGCGCGCCGAGCTGGTCATCGAAGACCGCGCCGGCCTCGTAGAGGATGCGCCCGATCAGCGTCGATTTGCCGTCGTCGACCGAGCCGCAGGTGATGAAGCGCAGCAGGGCGCGGGCGCTGCCCTCGACATTCTGCCCCTCGTCATTGGCCGGACGCTGTGCGCCCACGGGCGCCGGCGCGCCTCTTGTTTCGGCGAGCGCGCCCATCAGAAATAGCCTTCCTGCTTCTTCTGTTCCATCGAGCCGGAGCCGTCATGGTCGATGACGCGGCCTTCCCGTTCCGAGGAGCGTGAGGATCGCATCTCGGCGATGATGTCGGTGAGGCTTGCCGCCTCGCTCTCGACGGCGCCGGTCAGCGGATAGCAGCCGAGCGTGCGGAAGCGCACCAGCTTGCTCTCGACCACCTCGCCGGGCAGCAGCGCCATGCGCTCGTCGTCGCGCATGATCCAGGCGCCGCGCCGACGCACGACCGGGCGCTTTGCTGCGAAATAGAGCGGCACCACCGGGATGTTCTCGAGCGCGATGTAGTCCCAGACGTCTTTTTCGGTCCAGTTCGACAGCGGAAAGACGCGGAAGCTCTCGCCTGTCGCCTTGCGGGTGTTGAACAGCCGCCAGGGCTCCGGTCGCTGGTTCTTCGGGTCCCAGCGATGCTCCGCCGAGCGCAGCGAGAACACCCGCTCCTTGGCCCGGCTCTTCTCCTCGTCGCGGCGGGCGCCGCCGAAGGCGGCGTCGAAGCCGTATTTGTCGAGCGCCTGCTTCAGCCCCTGCGTCTTCATCACGTCGGTATGCAGCCGCGAGCCCGAGCCGAACGGGTTCACCCCGGCCCGCACGCCCTCCTCGTTGATGTGGACGATCAGGTCGAGCCCGAGCCGGCGCGCCGTCTCGTCGCGGAAGGCGATCATCTCGCGGAACTTCCAGGTCGTATCGACATGCAGCAGCGGGAAAGGCGGCTTGCCCGGATGGAAGGCCTTCATCGCGAGATGCAGCAAGACGGCCGAATCCTTGCCGATCGAGTAGAGCAGCACCGGCTTCTCGCAGGTCGCGGCGACCTCGCGGATGATGAAGATCGCCTCGGCTTCGAGCTTCTGCAGATGGCTGAGCTGGATCACGCGGACAACTCCAGGGCCGGCTTCGCACGGACGAGCCTCCCGTCAGGGCCGACATGCAGCCCGCATTCCTTCGCCGCCTCGTCCTCCCACCACCAGCGGCCGGCCCGTTCGGGCTCGCCCGGCCGGATCGCGCGCGTGCAGGGCTGGCAGCCGATCGAGAGAAAGCCCTGTTCGTGCAGCGGGTTGAGCGGCACGCCGTTTTCGCCCGCGAAGGCCAGCGCCTGCTCGCGCGTCCAGTCGAGCAGCGGGTTGAACTTGACGAGGCCGCGCGCGCCGTCGGCCTCGGCAAGCGCGACGCCACCGCGCGACGCCGACTGATCGGCGCGCAGTCCGGTGATCCAGGCACTCGCGCCCTCCAGCGCCCGGCCGAGCGGCTCGACCTTGCGCACCCCGCAGCAGGCCTTGCGCGCCTCGATCGAGGCGTAGAAGCCGTTGATGCCATGGCCGCGCACGAAGCTCTCGAGCGCGTCGTGGCGCGGATAGAATGGCCGGATGACGATACCGTAGCGGGCCTCGGTCTGCGCCCAGAGCGCATGCACCTCGGCAAAGAGTCGGCCGGTATCGAGCGTGACGATTTCGACCGGCAGCTTCTGCGCCGCGATCAGATGGGTGACGACCTGGTCCTCGAGGCCAAAGCTGGTGGTAAAGACCAGACGGCCGTCAATCTTCTCGCGGAGGCCTGCGAGCCTCGCCGCGGCATCCGCCGCTCCGAACGACGCGGTCAGGTCTTCAGCCTGGCGGCGAAGCGCTTCGCTCGACCTCGCCGGCTTCGCTGGGCAGGCGGCCGCCCGGCTCGTGCCGCCTTCACCGCCCTCCACCACCTGATTCATGGACTGCCCGACCGTTCTGTAAAACGAACATTCTCAATATCCCCGCGAACGCAGGAGATCAATTCACAGACGATAGCGTGAAATTCCATATTTGCCCGGCAAGGGAGAATATCTTCCCGCCCGGCCTCGGAGGCCCTTGCCGGGCAACGGTCCGGAACATTCGAGCGCCAGTCCGCGTTTGACCGGTGAAACCCGCATTCCGGTCGAAAGCCGGCGGATGCGCGCTGCGATCACCAGGGGGAAGCCATGACCGACTCTGCGAACAAGGCTGTCGAGAGCCTGCGCAAGGAACAGCGCAAGCAGAAGCAGGAAGGCAATGGCTCGGCCGAGAAGCGGCTCGATGAAGCATTGCGCGAGAGCTTTCCGGCGAGCGACCCGGCAGCCCCGGTATCGCCGACCACACCGGGAGCGCCGAGGCGGCGCCTGGCCTGAACCGGCTCAAGCTCCCAGCCTGAAAATGTTGCCCGGTTGAAACTCCGGCATCCCGATACCATCTCGGTCCTCCCTCGCGATGGAGATTGAGCATGCCCGAGCGCGCCAGAGTGGATGCCTTCATCGCCGCGGTCGTCAGCGGCGACCATGTCGGCGCCATCCGCGATTTCTATACCGCCGAAGCAACGATGCAGGAGAACCTCGGCGAGCCGCGCCGGGGCCGCGAAGCACTGATGGCGCATGAAGCGAAGGCGCTCGCGCGGCTGGACCGCATGCACACCCACCAGCCGCGCGCCGTTCTGGTCGACGGCGACCATGTCGTCGTCCACTGGGTCTTCGACGCGATCGGCAAGGATGGCAGCGCGCGCCGCCTCGAGGAGCTGGCGATCCAGCGCTGGGAAGGCGACCGCATCGCCGAGGAGCGCTTCTTCTACGACACCGCCAGCTCCTGGCGTGAGGTCGAGGCGCCCATTTCCGGAAAGCGCAACAGCTAGGCAGGGCTAGATCGGCTCAGCGAATGCCGCCGAGCCCGACCGAGAGCTTGTCGCCGACCTCGATGAACTTCAGCGGGTTGCGCGCCTGGTCAGCCAGGCGGGTCTCGTAGTGCAGATGCGGCCCCGTCGAGCGGCCGGTCGAGCCGACACGGCCAATCACCTGCCCGGCGGCGACAAGCTGGCCCGCCTTGACGTCGAAGGCACTGAGATGGCCGTAGCGCGTGGTGACGCCGTTGCCATGGTCTAGTTCGACGAGATTGCCATAGCCGCCGGCGACTTCGGCACGCAGCACCTGCCCTGCCCCGGCGGCACGCACCGGCGTGCCCGTCTCGCCACGAAAGTCCATGCCACCATGCATGGCGATGGCGCCGGTGAATGGATCGGTTCTCGGGCCGAAATTGCTGGTGGTGGTGTCGTCGCCCTCCAGCGGCCGCTGGAACGGCACGATGGTGGCAAGATCGCGCCAGCGGCCATAGACCGAACGCGCCTCGTTGAGCTGCATCAGCGCGTGCTCGAAGCTTCCCGGCCTGATCGCCGCCGAGAGCGGCACCAACGGACCGCCCATGCCGGCGCGCGCCGCCGGCAGCTTGACCTTGGCGGCGTCGAGCCCGATTTCCCCCAGCGCCGTCCTGACCTCCTGGACGCGCCCGACGAGCTGGCGTCCGAGGGCCGAGATCTGCTGGCTCTGGCCGGTCTGGACCCGATCGAGCGACTGGCCGAGCAAGACGATGCGCTGATCCAATGGCAGCGGCTCGCTCGCCTTCACCTGCGCCGCGACCTGGCGGCGCTGTTGCGCCATTATCGCGGGATTGACGCGGTCGAGGATGTTGACGTCGCCCGCGAACATATTGCCGCCCGGAGCCTGCGCGCCACCCTGCGGCAGCACTGGCCCGACAGCTTGCCCGGCCAGGGCCCCCAGAAGGGCCTGGCGCGCCTCGAGCTCGATCTGGCGGGTGATCAGATCGGCAAGATGATCCTGAGCCCGCGCGCCGACGGCAGAGGGCGGCTGGCCGGGCTGCGCCGGCAGGCCGGGCGAGACGCCCTGGGCCACGATCGCACTGACCAGGCGCCGCTGCAGCGCCTTCAGCTTCTCGTCATAGGTGCTCTGCAGGAAGGCCTGCTCCTGCTCCAGCGTGGCGGAGCGGCCCTTCTCCTGATAGAGCAGATAACCGGTCACGCCGGCACCGACGCAGGCCGCCACGGCGATGCACCAGGGCAACAGGCCGCCACGCCGGCGCGGCGAACCGCCCGCCCCCGAGCCTCGCAGCCGCCTTGGCGGCGCGCTTTCCAGCTCGACCGTCGAAGCCGGAACCGGAGCAGCCGGTTCGTTGCGCCGTTTCAGCCGAACAGGTTGCATGATCGTCGTTCCAACGCGTAGCCGAAAGGTCGAGCCTGTCGGCGATAATCAGCAGCTGACGCACCCCGACGCTGCGTCACGCGGCCGGCCAGAGAGTATAGCGCAAACAGAGCCTGGCGGCGATGCTCCGCGCTGGACACATCGGCGCCGTGCCTGCCCGGTCAAGCGCAGGCGTAGCGGAACTCGCCATTCTCGACACTGACACTCGCCTCGGTCAGCGGCTTCTTCTCGAGCTGCAGGTTGAGGATGCTGCGCGAGAGCGCCGGCAGCATCGAGTTGGTGATGATGTTGTCGATCATGCGCCCGCCCGAATCCGGGTCGTTGCACTGGGCGACGATGTGCTCGACCACCGCGTCGTCATAGCGGAAGGCGGCGCCGTGATTGTCGCGCAGGCGCTTGCCGATGCGCCCGAGCTGCAGGCGCACGATGCCGCCGAGCATCTCGCCCGAGAGCGGATAATAGGGGATCGTCACCAGCCGCCCGATCAGCGCCGGCGGAAACACCTTCAGCAGCGCCGGGCGCAGCGCCACGGCGAGCTGTTCCGGATCGGCCCGGCTCGCCTCGTCGCCGGCCATGCGCATGATCTCGTCGGTGCCGACATTCGAAGTCAGGATGATCAGCGTGTTCTTGAAGTCGATGCGCCGGCCGGTGCCGTCCTCCATCTGGCCCTTGTCGAAGACCTGGAAGAACAGCTCGTGCACGTCGCCATGGGCTTTCTCAACCTCGTCGAGCAGCACCACCGAATAGGGCTTGCGCCTGACGGCCTCGGTCAGCCGGCCGCCCTCGCCATAGCCGACATAGCCGGGAGGTGCGCCCTTCAGGGTCGAGACGGTGTGGGCCTCCTGGAACTCGCTCATATTGATGGTGATGACGTTCTGCTCGCCGCCATAGAGCGCTTCCGCCAGCGCCAGCGCCGTCTCGGTCTTGCCGACGCCAGACGGGCCGCAGAGCATGAACACGCCGATCGGCTTGTTCGGATTGTCGAGCTTGGCCCGGCTGGTCTCGATGCGCTTGGCGATCATCGAAATGCCGTGCCCCTGCCCGACCACACGCTTGTTCAGCGTCTCGGCCAGGTTGAGCACGGTCTCGATCTCGTCCTTGACCATCCGGCCGACCGGGATACCGGTCCAGTCGGAGACGACCGAGGCGACCGACTGCTCGTCGACATGGGCGTAGATCATCCGGTTGGCCGGGTCGATCTCGCCGAGCGAGTTGAACTTCTCCCTGAGGCTCGCGCGCGTCGCCTCCGGATCGGCAGCAGCTTCGACGGGCGCAGGTTCGGCCGGCGTCGCCTCGCCATCGGCAGCAGCCGGCTCGCCGGCCGGCTTCTCGCCGAGCTTGCCGCGCAAGAGCGTGATCTCCTCGACCAGCGCCAGCTCGGAGGCCCAGTCGGCCTCGAGCTTCTCCAGCTTCGCCTTCAGCTCGGCGCTCTCCTCCTCGATCTTGCCGAGCCGCTCGTCGGTGGCGTCGCCGAGATCCTGGTCGGCGATCAGTGCCGCCTTCTCCTTGTCGAGCGCCGCTATGCCGACCCGCGCATCCTCAATCGCGGCCGGGACGGCGGTCTGGCTGATGGCGACGCGGGCACAGGCCGTGTCGAGCAGGCTCACTGCCTTGTCGGGCAGCTGCCGCGCCGGGATATAGCGCGACGAGAGCTGTACGGCGGCGACGATCGCCGCATCCGAGATGCGGACCTTGTGGTGCTTCTCCATCGGCCCGATCAGCCCGCGCAACATGGTGCAGCAGCGCGCGACATCGGGCTCGTCGACCTGCACCGGCTGGAAGCGCCGGGTCAGGGCCGGGTCCTTCTCGAAATACTGGCGGTATTCCGACCAGGTCGTCGCCGCGACAGTGCGCAAGGTGCCCCGGGCCAGCGCCGGCTTGAGCAGATTGGCGGCGTCACCTGTGCCGGCCGGGCCACCGGCGCCGATCAGGGTATGAGCCTCGTCGATGAACAGGATCACCGGCGTCGGCGAGGACTGGACCTCGTCGATCACCGAGCGCAGACGCTGCTCGAACTCGCCCTTCATCGAGGCGCCGGCCTGCATCAGGCCGATGTCGAGCGCGCAGACCTTGACCCCGCGCAGCGGCGGCGGCACGTCGCCGGCGACGATGCGCTGGGCGAAGCCCTCGGCGATCGCCGTCTTGCCGACGCCGGCCTCGCCGGTGAGGATCGGGTTGTTCTGGCGCCGGCGCATCAGCACGTCGATGACCTGGCGGATCTCGTCATCGCGGCCGAGGATCGGGTCCATCGTGCCGCCGCGCGCCTTCTCGGTCAGGTCCTGCGAGAAGCGATCGAGCGCAGTCGTGCCCTTGGCGCCCTCGGCCTGCTCGGCGCCGGGCGTGCCGGCAGCGCGCAAGCCCGAGCCGTCCATCGGCCGCAGGTTCTCTTCCTCCGAGTCCTTCCAGATCTTGGCGTGGCCGGCGGCGAGTTCCTCGACCGGGATCTTGCCGAACTCCCTGGAGATCGCGGTCAGCGCCCGCTTCAGCTCTAGCGACTTCAAGGCAGCGACGAGGACATGGCCGGTCCGGATCTGCGTCTCGCCGAAGAACAGCGTGGCGTAGTGCCAGCCGCGGTCGAGCACGTCGACGACATTGTTGGCGACGCCCGGCATCTCGGTCTCGTTCTTGCGGAAACCCTCGATGACACCGCCGATATCGGTGGCGAGCCGGGCCATGTCGAGGCCGTAATGCTGCGCCGTCAGCCCGATATCGGTCGAGCGCCGCTGCAGGATCTGGGCGAGCCAATGCGCCAGCTCGACATTGCGGTTGCCGGCCCCCTTGGCCTGGCGCAGCGCCTGGATGAAGGCTTCATAGCCGACACGGTTGAGTTTGCCGGTGACGGCTTCGAGACTGATGTCGGCCATGTCTGTCCCCTATCGTCGGTCTTTTGGGCGTGAATCTTGGCTTTTC
The DNA here is from genome assembly GCA_036676315.1 of Bradyrhizobiaceae bacterium. GTDB lineage: Bacteria > Pseudomonadota > Alphaproteobacteria > Rhizobiales > Beijerinckiaceae > Allobosea. Next base: position 79,422 of record JAKFDB010000139.1, on the reverse strand, counting down.
CGGCTGCGCTTCTGCCGCATGCGCTCGGCCGGATGGAAACGCGCGTCGCGCCGCAGCGAGCCGTCGGCCACGTCCCAGTTCGGCGAGATCCAGCTCGACCAGCCGAGTGCGCCGAAGCGCCCGAGCTGGGCCGGCTGGACCTTGCCAACCGGCAAGGCGAGCTCGACATCCCATTCGAACTGCTCGCCGAGATAGAAGAACACCGCATCGGCCAGCGGCTCGCAGCGATCGCCATTCGGCAGAAAGCGGCTGAACTGCTCCATGTCGCGCGCCACGATGCGCAGCCGGAACTTGTCCTCGACGCTGTAGACGCTGGCGCCGACCAGGGCGTTGCTGCCGAGCGCGCAATGCCCGAGGCCGAGCTTGGTGCGATCCGCCGGATCGAAAGCCAGCCACATGCCGACGAACTGCTCGACCTCGACCTCGATGTCGAACAACCCGGCGAGCAGGCTGCGCAGGCGCGAAGCCGATTTGGCCTGCGCGCCCGTCAGCCCGGCATGGGCGAGCTTCTCGGCATCGGGCACGCTGTCGAGGTTCTGATAGGGCTTCGAGCCCAGCCCGGTCATGCTGCCGACATAGGCGACGAACCGGTCGAGATCGGGCCGGTCATGCTGGGCGATCGGGCGCGAATCCGCCCAGGCGCGGAAGAAGAGCTGCAGGAAGCGGTGGTTGAAGATGTCGAGGAAGCGAGGAAAGGCGTCGTCGCGCGCGATCTGCCAGTGATAGCTTTCCTCGGTGGTCGCGAGCGGCAGCGCGCCCTGCGGCCCGAGCAGGCCGAGGAACTTGACGAAGAGCCGCAGCCGCCCCTGCCCGTCCCGGTCCACCTCGGCGAAGGTCGAGGCCGGGAAATCCATATAGGCCTGCTCGCCCAACGCCAGATACTCGTCACGGCGCGCCGCCACGTCGCCGATGCGCTCGCGCTCCGGGAAGCTGCGCTCGATCCGCCGCAGCACCGCATAGAAATCGTGGCGCCAGGGCTCGGCCTGCAGGCCTTCGACGAAAGGCGGCTCGACGCGCACGCCCTCGAGCGCCGCGACCGGGAGCGTATCGTTCTTCGCGTTCACAGGATCCGCCTCGCGCCGGCGCGCGGCGGCCAGCGCATCACCTCGCCGCGTTCGACGGTGCGGATCACCGTCTGGGTGAAGTGGTTCATCGCAGCATATTCGGCCAGGAAGCGGTCGAGGATTGCGCCGAGCAGGAAGACGCCGCTGCCCTCGAAGGCCTTCTCGTCGAGGGTCACCGTGACCTCGAGGCCCCGCGCCGCGCCGGTCCCGGCCCGTTGCGGAAACCGCCTGACGACCGGCCGGCTGTCGACGCTCTTGATGCCCCGGATCCGGCGCTCCGTGGCCCCGTCGGCGAGATCGGCGAACAGCGCCAGCAATTCGCGCAGCGCTTCGCCATTGCGCCCGGCGCCGTGCTGGACGAGGCCGAGCTGGTTGAGGCTGAGCAAGTTGATCAATCGCCAGGTGACGACGCCGGTGCTCGCCGTCTCGGAGCGCAGCCGCAATTGCGAGACGATCGGCTCGCGCGGCGGCGTCGGCCCGGCCAGGCAGCCGATATCGAGCGCGACATTGTCGATCAGGCGGAAATCGGCGCCGCCGGTCCCTGTCGGCAGATGCTCGGTGAGGTGGCGGTTCGAGCAGAGGGCCCGCACGCTGAGCTCGGCCACCGAGGCCGCATCGGTGAGGGTCGCAGGCTCGACCAGCGAGATGAACATCTCGGTGCCGGTATAGTCGGAAGCCCGGCCTTCGCGCCGTTCTGCCGCCGAGCGTCGACGCGGCAGGCGGCGTTGCGTGTAGAGCAGACCGAGCGTCGGCGAAGCTCCCTCCGGCGAGGAATAGAGCGGGTGCACCTTCTGCTTCTCGCGCCCGCCGACATAATGGGCATAGACGTCGAGGATGCTGTGCGGCTCGTAATCGAGCATCCGGCTGCGGTCGGGCACGACGTGGTATTCGTGCTCGTTCTTGCGCACCGGGATGCGGTCGGTCGTCTTCTCGAACAGGTTGACGGCCGGCGCGGCATAGAGCGCGAACATCTCCCGCTGCACCGCTGCGGCGAGGCGCGTATTGACCTCGTCGAAGACGAAGATCACGTCGACCGTCTTGGCCTTCAGCCGCGACATGATCCGCTCCAGCCCGCCGAGCTTGAAGCCGAGGAACTTGCGCGGGAACCAGAAATACTCGCGCAGCAGGTCGAAGCCGCGGAACACCCGCGTATCTGCCGGCAGCAGCGCCTCGTCCTCGTCGAAGCCGATCTGCTCGAGCGTGCACTCCGCTCCCGAAGTGATGACCGGATCGCCGAATTCGTCGAGATGGCGAAAATAGATACCGACGCGGTCGGAGAACAATTGCTCGTAGAGCGCGATCGCATCGGCCTCGCCGCCGAGCAGATGGATCTTCAGTTCCCGACATTTGCAGCCGGCAAACCAACTCGTCGGTAGCTTCGCTGCCTGCGCTGCGCTCGGCTCGTCGCTCGGGTCGCTGGCGATCCGATGGGTCAGTGACAGCCGCAGGCCCGACAGCACGCGCGCATCGGTCCGCAGGCCGAGCGCCTGCAGCGGGCCGGGCGCGGGGATGTACTCGGCGGCCGCGACGTCGAACGGCCAGAGCGTCACATCCGAGCCCAGGCGGTAGCGACAGGCGACGCGCCGGTCGCGCTCCAGATAGGTCGCATCGAGATAAGAGCCGCGCGGGACGCGCACGCCTTCGCGCAACCCCGGATCGGCATAGAGCGGCATCACCCCGGCAAGCAGCGCCGAAGGCGTCGGCGCCAGATAGTTCGGGATCAGCTGTTCGAGCAGGTTGTTGGTGAACTCGGGAAACTCGTGCTTCAGCTTGAGCTGGACGCGGGCCGCCAGAAAGGCAGCGCCCTCCAGAAGGCCACGGACCATCGGGTCCATGCGCTCGCCGACCAGCCCGCCGAGCCTTTCGGCGATCCCCGGATATTCCTCCGCGAACTCCTTGGTATGCTCCTCGAACAGCCGAAGCTCGCGATTGTAGAAGTCCAGGAACTCTTGGTTCATGAGGCGCTATCGGTTCTTGATCGCGATCTTGCCGGTGTCGAGCTCGACATCGGCAACGAACTGAAGGGGCACGTTGACGGGCTCGCAATTCAGGTCCGCCCGGACCAGGAAGCGGATCTTCAATTCGGCCTTGTCGATGCTCTCGTCGCGCTCCACCGCGATCGACTGCCGGATCAGGCGCGGCTCGTAGCCCATCAGGACCTCGGCCAGCTCGTCCTTGATCGAACCGACCCGGTACTCGTCGATCGAGCGGCTGGCGATGTCGGGGAAGCCGTGGTTGAGCACGGAGCGTCGGACATGCTCGAAACCCGAAAGATCGGTCGAGGATGCCAGATTGGTCGTGTTCACCAGCGCGTCGAGATCGAGCGCGATCTCCTGCCTGAGCTTCTGCTCGGTGATCGCGGCGCGCGGCGCGGCGCGGCGCCCGGCGATGATCCTCTCGCCGCCGGCATCGCGCAGGTCGAGCGAGGTCTTCGCATCCTTGCTGCGATGCGCTTCCCGAAACGCGAACATCAGCGGCGGACGCAGCTTGTTCTTCGCTCTCGCATCCATGATCGAGCCCTCCAGCCGCCGGCCGTCATGATCGGGCGATGCTGCGCCCGATCATCGTGTTTACGCGGAAGCAGGCAGGAGCCGTCGGCTCTCCCGGCTACCCGACTTTCGGAGGCCGGCTTGCGACCGGCTGAAACGCGGCCACTGCGGCGGCCCCTGAGGGGACAGCCGCAGCGTTCCCGCGCCAGACAGGCAGGCCCGGCCGCGCTGGCGGCCGGGCCGGCTCGTCACTCCTTGTTCGCCTTGATGTCCCAGGTGCCGGTCGACGGCGCGCCGAGCGTGCCGTCATCCTTCTGGAACTTGTACTCGTACTTGATCTTGGAGAAATTCAGCGAGAACTGGTCGGTCGGGACCGGGTTGCCACCGGTGCTGTCGCCGGACTGGTAGCTCGAGACCAGAAGATCCTGCAGGGTCACAGTATAGAACTCCTGCTGGTCCTTGCCTTGCTTGCGGACGAACAGAACGGCCTTCTTGATGTGCTTGCCCGAGGCGCAGGACAGCATCAGCACCGGCGACGCCTTGCTGACATTGGCCGTGCAATGCAGGTCCTGGAAGCTGACCTTGCCGGCGCCGCCGCCGGTTCCGGACGAATGCGAGCCCGAATTGCTGGCGCCCCAGGAGAAGGATTCGATCTCGATCGTCTCCTTGTGCTTGGAATCCTGGCTTTCACCTTTGATTCCCTCGATCTCGAGCAGGAAGTCGCTTGCCATTTTTCTCTCCAGTGTTTGATCGTCATGAGACGAATTCAATTGCAACGGCGCATCGCTCGCTGGGTGGTAACGGCGCGCGACTGCTCAGCCCCCGACGCGACTGGCGCGGGGTAGGCTCAGGCTGGAGACTCCGCGCGCCCGAAAGCGCGCGACGCCTTAATTCTTGGGCGCGGGCAGGCGCGAGACCAGGCTCAGGCCGATATCCATCCCCTCGAGCTGAAAATGCGGCCTGAGGTAGAACTTGGCCGAATAATATCCGGGGTTCTCCTCGTCTTCGAAGACGTCGATGCGCGCATCGGAAAGCGGACGGCGCGCCTTCGTCTCCTCGCTGGAATTGACCGGATCGCCGTCGATATAGTCGGTGATCCATTCCTGCAGCCAGCGACGCAGGGGTTCGCGCTCCTTGTAGGAGCCGACTTTGTCGCGCACCATGCATTTCAGGTAGTGCGCGAAACGCGAGACGGCGAACATGTAGGGCAGCCGCGCGGACAGATTGTCTGACGCGGTCGCGGCGACGCCGTCGGGACCGAAGAAGGCTTTCGGCTTGTACAGGGATTGCGCCCCGATGAACGCCGCCTTGTCGGTGTTCTTGCGGTGGATCAGCGGGATCAGGCCCGATTTCGCTAGCTCGGCCTCGCGGCGGTCGCTGATCGCGATCTCGGTCGGGCACTTCAGGTCGACGCCGCCATCATCCGTCGGGAAGGTATGGGTCGGCAGGTTCAGGACCTCGCCGCCTGATTGCACGCCGCGGATACGGGTGCACCAGCCATATTCCTTGTAGGCACGGTTGATGTTGACGGCCATCGCATAGGCCGCGTTCATCCAGGCGTATTTCTCGCCCTTGTGCCCATCGGTATCCTCCTCGAAGGCGAATTCCTCGACCGGCTCCGATTTGGCGCCATAAGGCACCCGTGACAACACGCGCGGCAGGCACAGGCCCATATAGCGGGAGTCCGCCGCGTCGCGCAGGGACTTCCAGGCCGCATAGTCCGGCGTGTCGAAGACCTTGCCGAGATCCCTCGGATTGGAGAGCTCGGTCCAGGCGTCCATGCCCATCAGCGTCGGGTCGGCGCCGGCAAAGAACGGAGCGTGAGCCGAGGCAGCGACCTTCGAGAGATCGCGCAGCAACTGCACGTCGGTCGCCAGATGGCTGAAGTGATAGTCGCCGATCAGGCAGCCGAAAGGCTGACCGCCGAGCTGACCGAACTCCTGCTCGTAGACCTGCTTGAAGAGCGGGCTCTGATCCCAGCGGGCGCCGGGATAGGTCTTGAGATTGCGATAGAGTTCGTTCTTGCCGACGTTCATCACCTTGATCTTCAGCTGCGAGTCGGTCTCGGAGTTGAAGACGAGGTAGTTGAGACCGCGCCAGGCGCTCTCGATCTTCTGGAACTCGGGTGCGTGCAGCACCTCGTTCATCTGCTCGGTCAGCTTCGCGTCGAGCCGCGCGATCATCTCTTCGATCGTGTCGAGCACGTCGTTCTTGATCAGCGTGGAGTCGGCGAGTGCTTGGTTGACCAGCGTCGCCACCGCGTTCTCGACCTCAGTCGCAGCGCGTTCGGTCTTCGGCTTGAAGCTCTGCTTGAGAACGTTCGCGAACTCGTCCGCGTCACGCGTCTCGGTGGCTGCTCCGCCGGGCTGTTGGATTTGTGCTTCCGCCATGGCCGCCTCGCTTACCCGTTGCCGTCTTGCTTGTTGCCCTCAGCCGACTTTTCGCCGAGCTTGTCCTTCAGCGCCGCCATGAGTTGCGGATCTGCGAGAAGCGCCTTGATCTGGTCGCTCGCCGCCATCTTGCCGTCCATGTAGCGCAGCAGGTTGGCGAGCTGTTCGCGCGCTTCCAGCAGCTTGGCGGTAGCGGGGATCTGGCGGGCGATCGCCGCCGGATTGAAGTCGTCGAACTTCGAGAACTTCAGCGCCACCGAGAGCTTGTCATTGCCGTCGCCACCGAGCTTGTTGGGCACGTTGAAGGCGACGCCCGGTTCGATCGCGGCCATGCGCTGATCGAAATTGTCCATGTCGATATCGAGGAATTTGCGTTCCGAGATGTCGGGTTTCTCGACTGCCGAAGCATTGCCGGAAAGGTCGGCAAGGACACCCATCACAAAGGGCAGTTCGATCTTCTGTTCGGCGTTGTAGGGGTCCTCATAGGTGATGTGGACCCGCGGTGGCCTGTTACGGCGAATGAATTTTTGCCCCGAATCTCCGGCCATGGTCAGTGCCCCTTCCTTTAGAGGCATCACGCAAAGGCAGCGCGACGCCACGCCAAGTCACCTAGCTCGCTATACCATACACAATTGCCGTCAGCTTGACAGTTCCTGTCGAATCGCTCGCATCGTGCTGGTCGGACGCGCAAGCCGGTCGCGAATTCGTGAATTCGCAGCCGCCGGCAGGCACGAGGACGATAATCGCAAGGGGAGCACCTGCCCGGGCGGGCAAGCATCCAGCTGCTTATTCGTCACTGCTCTGACGTATGCCGACTTCAGGGAGGATATCGCTGAGCAGCGACATAAAATCATGCTGCGCGAGCGCGCAGGCTTTGTCCATCAGGAGCGGAACCGGGTTCGAGGGCTCAACCTGCCGATAGAACGTCGCCACGGCCTTCATTCTGCTGACAGCCTCGGCGCGGCTCGCGACCGTCACGGCCGGCGGCCCGGATGTAGGCGCCGGCCTGGCGGAAACCGCCGGCTCTTCGGCTGGTTCGCTCTCGCCCTCACCTTCCGTTGCGTCGCCCTCGCCTTCCGCCGTTTCGGCTTCGCCCTCCTCCTCGGAGCTTTCCTCCCAGGAATTGCTCTCCTGCTCGTCCTCTCCGGAGTCGTGCTCGTCGCCGCCGGAAGCGCTGCTGTCGTCAGCGCCGTCCGAGGCATTGAGCCGCTCGAGCGGAAGCTGGAATCTCGGTTCGGTGCCGATTTCGAGGATCGCCTTGTCGACATGTTCAGGGAACATGATCTGGATCACCTCGATCAGCGACTTGCCGATCAGACGCTGCGCCTGCCCGATCAGCAGCACCGCCGGGCTCGAAGGCTCGGCACGGCGGAAATAGGCAAGGCAGCCGGCGAGCGCCGCGCGCGCCTCCGGCACCGAAGTACAGGAGCCCGGCGGCTGGGGCGCTGCGCCCGCTGAAAATGCGACGGGAGCGCCAGTTTCCGTAGCCGGCTCTCCAGGCTGGGACGGCGCACGCTCGCCGACCACCGGCTCGAGGAAGCTGATGATCTGGCCGACCAGCGCCGACAGGCGCGGAAAGCTCACCGCCTGCTCGACGCCGGCGCGCTCGATCCAGATCGTGCGGGCCTGCGCGATCGCATCGCGGATCGCGACGACATGGCCGAACATCGCCGTCAGCTCTGCGATATCAGCTTCGGCGAGCGCCTTCTGGATCGCGCTCGCATCCGGGTGCTGCTCGTCCTCGTCAGCCTGGATGGCGCCGGTGGCGACGAGCTGGCTGCGGAAGGCCATCGGGCCGATCCGCCGGCTGGTCAGGAGCGGCGCATGCTGCAGCGGCAGCACCACCGTGGCGAGTTCGTCGAGGCTCTGCAGGGCGACCTCGCGCAGGATGAAGTCGCCGCCTTCGGCGCGCGGATGAACCTCATCCCAGTGTTCTGAGAGATTGCCGGTGATCAGGCCCAGGCAGGCGGAAAAGCCTGGAATGTCGCGATTGAGCAGGCAGAGCTTGCCCGCCATCACCAGGACCCGGATGTCACGACTCTGCTTGAGGATCTTGGCGATGTCGGCGAAGGCCGTCGGAAAATCGATCTTCGATCGGTCGAAGGCGACCAGCCTGCCATCGTCCGGGCGGGTGAAATAGGAGGTCGGCAGCGCCACTTCGAGGCGCGCCATCACGTTCATGGAATCGGGATTGTCTTCGGGATCGGGCCCACACGGGTCATCCGCCGAAACCGGCTTGGCCAGATCAGCGAAATTCAGCGCCGCCATGAGCCCTCGCGGTCAGTGCGTGGATGCAAAGAGGTGGCCGGCGGACGTCCCGGCCGTGGTCACTCGGCCTGGATCCGGGTCTCGACGCGGCGGTTATCGCCGGAAAACGGATCGGACACGATCGGCTTGCTCTGGCCGTAGCCGCGCGGCACCAGCTTTGCGGTGTCGACGCCACGCTCGCTGAGATAGCTGACGACGGCCTTCGCGCGGCGCTGCGACAGGTTCAGGTTGTAATCCGCCGAGCCGCGGGCATCGGTATGGCCCTCGACCAGGAAGCTGCTCGCCGCCAGTTGCGGGTCCTTCAGCGCCTTGGCGAATTCGTCGAGATTGCTCTTGGCATCGGGCTCGAGCACATCCGAATTGTACTTGAACCTGACCACCAGATCGAAGGCGCTCGCCGGCTTCACCACATGGCCGGCCTTGTTGCACTCCGCCTCCGTGCCGACGCAGAGTCCGCGCGAAACGCCGAGATTGGGCTTGCCGGCTCCGAAATGCTTGATGATGTCGTCCGCCTTGTAGCTTTGGGATTGTGCGGGCAAAGGCGAGAATGCCCAGAACCCCGCGGCAAAAGCGGCACTGACGATGACAATGGCCTGCTTGCGCACGGTCTTCCTCCCGTTTAGTTTCGCGTTGGCGGTTGAAGACTGAGGGCGTGGATTATGACTCGCAGCGCCCGCTGCGTCAATGTCGTGTCCGACCACAAGCCACGAGGTTTCGTTGATGCCCGCCGAACTTCGACAGTCAAAAAGACTCGCCTCATTTACGACACCCTTGGGGCAAGACTTCTTTTCACTTCTCAAGTTCGAAGCGCGCGAAGCTTTGAGCGAATTGTTCGTATATCAGGTCGATGCGACGAGCACGACTGCCAACGCTGATCTGCAAAGCATCATTGGCGAGAAATGCTCCGTCAAGATGACTTTGAAGAACGGCCAGGAGCGGATCTTCAACGGCGTGCTGGTCGACGCGCAATGGCTCGGCCGCGAGCACGATATCGACAGCTATCGTTTCATCCTGCGACCCTGGCTCTGGCTGCTCTCGCAGCGCTCCGATTGCCGCATCTTCAAGAACAAGACGCCGATCGACATCGTCAAGGCGATCTTCGGCAAGGAAGACAAGGCGAGCTTCGACGACCGTGTCAGCGACAAGCCGGGCGAGGTCGACTACTGCGTGCAATATCGCGAGACCGACCTCGACTTCGTGCTCAGGCTGCTCGAGAAGTACGGAATATACTATTATTTCAAGCATACGGACGGCGACCACCAGCTCATCCTGTCCGATGCCCGCACCTCGCACGATCCCGTCACGGCAGCGGCCGAGCCGACCTTCGCCGGTGTCGGCACGGCCTACCCCTTCATGCCGAAGGAAGGCCGCCAGCGCCGCCAGATCGAGCACATCACGCAATGGTCGACGCTGCGGCGCCTGCGTACCGGCAAGATCGAGCTCAAGGACTATGATTTCGAGAAATCGACCTCCGACCTGACCGCCAAGGCGGAGGAGGGTTTCGCGCGCAGCAAGGCCTATGAGAGCTACGACTATCCCGGCGCCTATCTCGACCGTGGCAAAGGCGAGCGCTTCGCCAAGGTGCTGGCACAGGCCGAACAGGCGCAGGACGATCGCCGCCAGGCCATCGGCGAGGCGCCGAGCCTGCATCCGGGCTCATTGATGAGCCTCGCCAGCCATCCGGTCGGCTCCGAGAACGCCGAGTATCTGGTGGTTCGCGCCACGCACACCTTCGGCGTCCAGAGCTACCGCTCCTCGAAGCGCGCCGACGATGCGATCTATCACGGCTCCTACGAGTTCCAGAAACCCGATAAGCGCTTCCGCGCGCCCCTGGTGACGCCCTCGCCGGTGATCGTCGGGCCCGACACCGCCAAGGTGGTCGGCGAGAAGAACAAGGGCGAGGAAGGCGACATCGACGTCGACAAATACGGGCGGATCTGGCTGCGCTTCCATTGGGACAGGGAGAAGGACTCGACCTCCTGCCGTGTCCGCGTCGGCCAGGCCTGGTCCGGCAAGAACTGGGGTGGGCAGATCATCCCGCGCATCGGCCAGGAGGTCATCGTCGAGTTCATCGAGGGCGACCCCGACCGCCCGCTCGTCACCGGCACGGTCGTCAACGACCAGCACATGCCGCCCTACGACCTGCCGGCCAACAAGACCCAGTCCGGCCTGAAATCCGAGTCGACCGAGGGCTCCGGCAAGGCCGGCAAGTTCAACGAGATCAAGTTCGAGGACCTCGCCGGCAAGGAGGTCTTCAGCATGCAGGCGCAGAAGGACCACAAGACCGTGGTCTTCAACAGCGAGACACGCGACGTCGGCGAGAAGTTCGAGGGCGGTCCGACCGATTTCACGCGCACCACCCAGATCATGGGCGGCAGCGACAAGCTGCACGTCAAGGACGGCAAGCGCTATGTCGAGGCAGCCCTCGAGATCAAGCTGGTCTGCGGCGAAAGCACCATCACCATGACGCCGGTCGACATCACCATCTCGTCGCCGACCATCAAGGTGACCAGCACCATCAAGACCGAGGTCCACGCCGACGCGACCACCATCGTCACCGGCGGGATCGTCAAGATCAACTGAGCAAGGTTCAACTGAGCAAGAGATGTCCCGCCTCCGCTTCAGCTCGGCCCGCGAAGTCTTCGAGAGCTTCCCTGCCCTGCGGCAGGTCGTCCGCATGGCGGCGACGACCGAGCCACCATTGACCTTCCTGAAGCGGCTCACCGCAGGCGCCGAGCCGAAGGAGGCGGTCGGCTTCTGCGCCTTCCTGCTGCCGCGCCGCGAGGCGGTCTGGTGGGCCCTGCAGACGGTGCAGCGCCTGCGGCCGCCGGGATCTCCGCCCGATCCGGGGCTGCAGGCGGCCGAGGCCTGGGTGCGTGATCCCAGCGATGCCTTGCGGCGGGCGGCCCTCGGGGCCGCCGAAGCCGGCGACACTGCCGAACCCGGCACCTGGGTCGCCTGGGCCGCGGGCTATTCCGGCGGCAGCATGCTGGCGACCCATCCGGTCCCCTGCCCGCCCGACCTCACCGCCAAGACGGCGCGCATCGCGGTGCTGACCGCGCTGGGGCGGGTTCCCGGCCGGGAGCGCGATGCCGCATTGCGAAATTGCGTCGAAGCATGCATTCGTTTGGTCGATGACGACGGCGGCAGGACGACAACGTAACGCTGGCAAGGCGACGCCGCCGCGGCGGCAGCCTTGCGGCGGCGATACGGGCATTCCGACATGGCGCTGACGCTGACGATCGAGAACGAGACCTCGCTGCCCGATGGCGGTCCGCTCAGCGTGAGCCTGAGCGGCGGCCGCGGCCTCGACATTGGCCGCGACCAGCATCTCGACTGGGCGCTGCCCGATCCGACCCGCGCCATTTCGGGGCGCCATTGCGAGATCCGCTATCGCGACAACGCCTATTGGCTGCGCGACATCTCGACCAACGGCACCTTCGTCAACGGCGCCGCCCACCGGGTGCAATCGCCCTATCGGCTGCAGCATGGCGACCGGCTCGAGATCGGCCACTACATCATCGCCGTCACCATCGACGAGGCGGATCGCCAGGCGGCAGCAGCGGCCGAACGACCACCCGCCCCGCCGCCACCGGGCGAGTCGCTCTGGGACGGCAATGGCGACGAGGCACCGCCGATCGCACGCCGCGACCTGATGCCGGCGCAGAAATACAAGCCGGTCCATGCCGGCTTCATCGACTGGGCGACCGACATCCCCAATCCCGCCGATTCCGGCCAGCAGGCCTTCACGCCGTACGCGCCGACACCGGCGCCGGCAGCCGCGCCCCCGCCGCGGCAGGACGATCTGGCCTGGGCGCCCTATCAGCCGCCGCCGATGCCGGATTCAGAGCCGATCGCCCCGATCCCGACGCCGCGCCGGCCCGGCAGCCAGGCGCCGGCCGACGATCCCTGGAACGAGGGAGCGGCCGCGCGCCCGCCGCAGCCCGGCTTCGACGCGCCCTATGAACCGCCGCCACCGCCACGGGCGCCGCCACCGCCCACACCCGGCCCCGCGATCTCGCCGGCTGAGTTCATTGCCCGTTTCGCGCGCGGTGCCGGCCTGCCGGTCGAAGCCCTGTCCTGGCAGGACCCCGGCGCCTTCGCCGAGCAGACCGGGGCGCTGATGCGTATCGTCGCCGTCGAGCTGAAGCAGCTGCTGGCGGCGCGCGCCGAGAGCAAGCGCATCGCCCGCAGCGCCAACCAGACGATGATCCAGGCGCAGGATAACAACCCGCTGAAATTCTCGCCGACCATCGAGGATGCGCTGCAGCTGATCTTCGGCCGGCCGACCAGCGGCTACCTCAACGCCCAGAAGGCGTTCGAGGAGAGTTTCAAGGATCTGAAGATCCACCAGATCAAGACCTATTCGGCGATGCAGCACGCGCTGCGCATGCTGGTCGAGGATCTCGATCCCCAAGCGGTCTCGGAAAGCGTCGGCTCCGAGCGCGGCATCGAGGGCCTGCTCTCCTCGCGCAAGGGCAAGCTCTGGGACGCCTATGTCGCGCGCTGGGAGGCCAAGACCGCTCCCTATGAGGACGGGCTGGTCGACGCCTTCATGCTCTACTTCGCCGAGTGCTACGATCGCGGTGGCCGCTGAGCGCCGCGCGCGCTAGCCGCCGACCAGGTCCTGGATCGCACGCGGCTCGAGTTCGGGCGGGAGATCGTCGAAGCTCGCCCGGTAATAGTCGAGCATGCTGAGCTGCTCGAAATTGTTCCAGCTCTCCTCGTCGTTCATGGCGCTGCCGCGCTCTTCGAGGTTCAGGATCGTGTTGTAGTCGGCGCTGCCCGGTTCGCCGAAGACCAGGGCCGGCGGCAGCGGCTCGGACCGTAATTCATGCTCGGCCGCGGCGATCGCCGCGAGCGCTCCCGGCGCCCAGACGCGGTTATAGGCGTCGGCGACGTCGCGCTCCGGCGCGCCGGTGGCGATCAGCACATGCCGGCAGGCATCGGCGAAGGCGTCCGTCATGCCGTTGCGCTCGGCGATCCGGTCGGCCGCGTTGAAATTGGCGTGGATCGGCTCGACATAGGCAAACTCGTTCTGGAGCAGCCGCGCCGGCTCGCCCTGCAGATAGAGCCAGGGCATGGCACCATCGATGACGATCTGGCCCGGCAGAAGATGGGCGGCCTGGTTCTCGCCCGACGCACTGAAGAACTGCTGCTCCGCGCCCTTGCAGATCACGCTCGGCTGCCGCGAGAGCGGCAGGCCCGGCCTGCCATCGGCCCGGATCAGCAGCATATAAGCCAGCACCTTGGCGACGCAGGAATTGCGCGAGCGGCCATGCCAGATCGCCAGTTCGACATCCGAGACGCTGCGCTCGACGCGCAGCAGGCGGAAGCGCTCATAGCCCGAGACGATCCGGTCCGGCGAGCTTCGACGTCCCATCTCAGCCGCCGATCATCACGGTGGGCTCGCCGAAGGCGATCTTGTTCGGCGGACCGACGGCCTCGATGATCGTGTCGCCGACGCGGCAGGCACAGAGCCCGTTGATCAGCACGGTCTGCGAGCCGTCGATGACGACGCCCGGCCCGTGTGGCGGGATCGGCAGCGGGGTCAGGCAAGCATGGATGTCGGCACCGCCGGCGGCTCCCGAGATCATCGAGCCCATGCTGGCCGCGGCCGCTGCCTTCGTCGCCTCTTCGGCGGCCTTGGCAGCGGGAGCGCCGGGCGTGCCGGCCGCAGCGAGCGTCGCCGCCTCGGCCGCCTGGATGGTGGCGTCCGATGTCGCCTTCGCCGACTGGATCGCCGCCGCGGCCCCGGCCGGCACGCCGCGCCAGGCGGGCTTGCCGCCGATGATCACGTTGAAGCTCCCGGGCCCGGGCTGCAGCACCCCCGGAAGGGGATGGATGACCGGGTCGAGGATCCGGGCGGCGAGGCGCGTGGCAGTGCTGGCTCCAGATCGAGACGGAGAAAAGGAGGCCAGCGCCTTCTTTATGGCCGCACTGACATCGGCGCCCGCAGGTAACGCCGCCACGACGATCGCCAGCGCGACGCCAGATGGGGTCAATGCGGCGAAGGCGGCGTCGCGCCCTTTCGGAAGAGAAGCCGCTGGAATGTTGTTCAAGTTCAATTGCGGCGCATTGCCGGAAGCGGACAACGCCTGAAGGGCCGGCAGCTCGACCGCCCAGAGCACGCCCTCGATCGGCTCGCCGACCATTACGATCACGTCGCGCCTGGCGCCTTCCGCGAACTCCCGCGAGGCCTCGCCCCAGAACGAGTTCTGCAACGAATCGACATCGCCCCTGACGCCGTGGAGCAGTTGGTTCGCCGCGACAGCCGCTTTTTTGTCCGGGTCGGAATCGGGCAGTTCCCGACCACCGTCCCTGCCCTTGCGCAGCTTGTTGCGCACCTCTCCGACATCCGGCTCCTTGACGCCAGCTGCCTTCGCGAGCGCAACCTGAAACTCGCCATTCTCCAGCAGCGCGGCCCGTGCGGTCCTGTCCAGGATGGAGATGCCACTGACTTCAGCTGCGGCGCGCGCGCTGTCGCCGGCGCCGCCCGTATAGAGGATGATGTCGGGTCCCGATGGTGCGGCCGACACACTCCGGGCAATGCGTTGGAGAGCCTCGACGCTTTTCGGGCCGGGTTCGATGGGGCTCATCGCCCGTATCTCAGCCAGTGCCTCCGCCAGTGTCATCACCGCAGCACCTCAGAGGTTCTCGACCTGCGGGTCACGCGCGACGAAATCGATACCGGTGATCGGCCTGCCGAACAGGCTGACGGCATGCTCCATCGCATAGACCCGCACACGAGCCCGAACACGCTCGAGCATGGCCGGGTTGAAGTTTACGCTCGGCAGGTTGGACGTCGCGAGCCAGGCGCCGATATGCGAGATCACGACTCGATCGTCACGCCGCGTGCCGTCGCCGCCGGTGAAGCGCCAGCCTGCGTGGAAGGTCGGATATTCCGGCGCATGGACCCGCAGCGCCCATGGGCCGCCCGGGTAGAGATCCTGCCAGAGATCGACGACCTGCCAGCCATCCTCGTCGATGGGAAAGCGGCCGCTGCGGTCGTAATCCAGCGCCTGCTGGGCCTGCGTCATGTCCTGCTCCACCACAGATGGCTGCGCTCTGCCGCGAGCCTACAGCCATCTGTGCCGGCTTGCGACCGTTTCGCCGCCCTGCCGCAGCGAAACCCGTTCAGACAGCTGCAATGGTCATTGGCGAATACGCCACGCTCCATGGTGACGCTGGTGGACGACCTGTATATGCTCTTGCCCAAGCCTTGAGATAGCGAGAACCGGATGTCGTGGTACAGTAAGGTTGTCTGGTCCGAAGGCCTGTTCCTGCGACCGCATCACTTGCAGCAGAACGACCGCTACCTTGAAAACCTGCTGGAAAACCGCGTCCGGCATGTCACGCCCTACCCCTGGGGTTTCTCGGTGCTTGAGATCGACCGCGACCTCGCCCAGCAAAGCCGCATCGGCCTGCGCCGCGCCGTCGGCGTGATGCCGGATGGCACGCCTTTCGCGGTGCCGGACAATGCGCCGCTGCCGCCGGCGATCGAGGTGCCGGAGAACGCCGCCGGCCAGATCGCCTGGCTCTCGCTGCCGCTCGCCTCCGCCAACACCCGCGAGGTCGAGGACAGTCTGAACGGCAGCGCCAGCCGCTTCTTCCCGGCGACCGAGATGCTGATCGATTCCACCGCCTCGCTGCGCATCGAGGAAGAGATCGACATCGCTCATCCGCGCCTCCAGCTGGAGCTGCGCAAGACGGCCAAGCCCGGCTATGTCGGCCTGGCGCTCGGGCGCATCCTCGAAGTGCGCGACCGGGCCATCCTGTTCGACGAGAAATTCGCCCCGCCGATCCTGATCTGCTCGGCCCACCCGGTCGTCGACGGCTGGATGGACCGCGTCATCGGCTGGATCGACAACAAGCTCGAGGAGCTCGCCCGCTACGCCGCCGACCCGACCGCCGGCGGCGGCCTGCAGAGCGCCGACTACTTCATCCTGCAGATGCTGAACCGGCACATCCCGGTGCTGAAGCACATGCGCGGCTCGCGCTTCGTCCATCCCGAGCGGCTGTTCGTGACGCTGCTCGCCATCGCCGGCGAGCTCGCGACCTTCACCACCGCCGAGCGCCGCGCCCGCGACTATCCGGCCTATGACCATGACGACCTCGAGGGCTGCTTCACCCCGGTCGTGCGCGACATCCAGGACTTCCTCTCGGCCCAGCTCGGCCGCCGCGCCATCCGCCTCGAGATCGTCGAGCGCGCCCCCAACGCCTTCATGTCGACGATCCGCGACCGCGCCCTCGTGCGCAATGCGACGCTGATCCTCGAGGTCGCGGCCCGCCGGCCGCTGACCGAGATCCAGGCCCAGTTCCCGCATCTCTTCAAGATCGGCCCCAACACCAAGATGAACGAGATCGTCCATGCCCATCTGCCGGGCATCAACCTCGTCCACCTGCCGACGCCGCCGCCGCAGATCCGGGCGCTGACCGACCACGTCTATTTCTATCTCGACCGCACCTCGCCGCTCTGGCCGGAGTTCAGCACGGCGAGTTCGATCGGCATGCATTTTTCCGGTGACTGGCCCGATCTCGAAATGGAGCTCTGGGCGGTTCTCGAGGGCAGGAGATGAGCGACAAGGGTTCGCCGTCCGATCCGTTCGGCCGCTCGGACCGGACGATCATCAAGCCGAACCCTGCCGGCCGGCGGGCACCACCGCCCTCGCGCCCCGCTCCGCAGCCGGCGATGCCGGGCTACCCGCCGCCGCCGCCACCCCCGGCGTCCCCTTATGGCTACGGCTCGTCGACCGCGCCGCAATACCCGCCGGCCTCCGCCCCCTCTCCGGGGGTGCCCGGCAGCGGCGAGGAATGGCTCTCGACCCCGCAGCCGCGGCCGAGCACCCCGCCTCCGCCGGGCTATGTCCCGCAGCCGCTGCCGAAGCGCGAGCAGATGCTCACGCCGAACGCCAATCCGATGCTGAAGGCGGCCGGGCCGCTCCTGTTGCTGCTCGGGCGCCTGCGCGCCTCGCTCAGCACTGCGCCGGCGACGCAGATGATCGGCCAGGTCGGGGAGTCGATCGAGGCCTTCGAGCACGAGGTCCGGGCGGCCGGCGCCTCGCCGGAGCAGACGCGCACCGCCAAATACATCCTCTGCGCCTTCGCCGACGACATCGTCCAGAACATCCCGGGCGAGGACCGCCATGTCTGGACGCAGTACAGCATGCTGTCGCGCTTCTTCGGCGAGCGCGTCGGCGGCGTGCGCTTCTTCGAGGAGCTGGAGCGCGCCAAGCGGGACCCGTCGGTCAACTACGACCTGCTCGAATTGATGCATGTCTGCCTGGCGCTCGGCTTCGAGGGCATCCACCGCACCTCGGCTGGTGGCGCCGCCAATCTGCAGATGATCCAGCGCAACCTGTTCGAGACGCTGCGGCGGGTGAAGCAGCCCGATCCGGAGTTGTCGCCGCGCTGGCAGGGCCAGGCACTCGTCTCGCGCATCGCCCGCTTCAGGATCCCGGTCTGGTCGGTGGCAGCCGTCGCCGCCGTCGCGGTGCTGGGCCTCTATTTCATCTTCCGGGCGCTGCTCGGCGGCAATGCCGAAGCCTCGGCCTCTGCCTTGCTCGCAGTCCATCCCAAGGGTGAACTCGGCATCGTCCGAAAGGTCTTTGCCAAGCCGCCGCCGCCGCTGCCGCCACCGGCGCAGCAGCCCAAGGTCTGCGCCACGGTACGTCCGCCGATCACCTGCCAGGTCACGCCCAACCTGATCATCGTGCGCCTTGTCGACATCACCCTGTTCGAGCCCGGTCAGGCGGCCGTGCGCGACGAGTTCCGCCCGCTGATCGAGCGCATCGCCGCCGTGCTGAACGAGGAAGGCGGGGCGATCAAGGTCGTCGGCCATACCGACAATGTGCCGATCCGTACCGCGCGCTTCCCCTCCAACCAGCACTTGTCGCTGGAGCGTGCCAAGGCGGTCGGCGAGGTCCTCAAGACCAAGCTGGCGCAGCCGGGCCGTATCACCGTCGAGGGCAAGGGGCCGGATGCGCCGATCGCCAGCAATGCGACGCCGGACGGGCGCGCCAAGAACCGCCGCGTCGAAATCCTGATCCAGCGCAACAACTAGGCGCAGGCCGTACCATGAGAGAGGTCATGCCGGAGATTGGCACAAGATGAGCGTCGCGATCTGGCTCAGGATCGTCGCAATCGCGGTAGGCACGCTGGCCCTGGCCCTGCTGGTCTGGTTCGGCGGTCCTTTCATCGCGATCGGCGAGGTGCGCCCGTTCGAGCCGCTCTTCGTGCGCCTGCCGCTCGTCCTGCTGTTCGTGATCGGCGCAGCCGTCTGGATTGCCCGCATCGTCATCCGCCGTCGCAAGGCGGTGGCCGCCCTCAGCGAGGCGCTGGCCAAGGACGAAAGCACCACCGGTGACGGCGCGGCTCTCAGCTCGGCAATGCGCGACGCGCTGGCGACGCTGAAGCGGACGCGCGGCAAGGAAGGCGGCGACTATCTCTACGACCTGCCCTGGTATGTGATGATCGGCCCGCCCGGCGCCGGCAAGACGACCGCGCTGGTCAATTCCGGCCTGAAATTCCCGCTGGCGCGCGGCGGTCAGACGCCGGCCGCGGTCGCCGGCAATGGCGGCACGCGCTATTGCGACTGGTGGTTCGCCGAAGAGGCGGTGCTGATCGACACCGCCGGCCGCTACACCACCCAGGACACCGACACGAAGGCCGAGCGCGCGAGCTGGCTCTCCTTTCTCGACCTTTTGAAGAACAACCGCCCGCGCCAGCCGATCAACGGCGTCATGGTCGCGATCAGCGTCGAGGACCTGCTGACCTCGACACCGGAACAGATCGTCGCCCATGCCGAAGCGATCCGCAGCCGCCTGCTCGAATTGAACGAGCGCCTGAAGATCGACTTTCCGGTCTATGCGGTCTTCACCAAGGCCGACCTGATCGCCGGCTTCAACGAGTTCTTCGGCGGTCTCTCCGAGCCGCAGCGGCGCATGGTCTGGGGCCACACCTTCCAGACCCTCGACAAGACCCGCAACATGGTCGGCGACGTGCCGCCCGAATTCGACGCGCTGATCGAGCGGCTGAACGAGCGCCTCGCCGACCGGCTGCAGGACGAGCACAATCCGACCGCGCGTGCCCAGCTCTTCGGCCTGCCGAGCCAGATGGCGGCGCTGAAGCCGATCGTGATCGACTTCCTCGGCCGTGTCTTCGAGCCGACGCGCTATCAGCAGAGCGCGACCTTGCGCGGCTTCTACTTCACCTCCGGCACGCAGGAAGGCACGCCGATCGACCAGCTGATCGGCGCGCTCTCGCGCAATTTCGGCAGCGAACATGCCGGCGCCGGCACCTTCTCCGGCCGCGGCAAGAGCTATTTCCTGACCGACCTGATCCAGAAGGTGATCATCGGCGAATCCGGCTGGGTCTCGACGGATCTGCGCGCCACGCGTCGTTCCAGCCTGCTGCGCGCCGCCGGCTTCTCGGCCATCGCGCTCGCCGCGCTGACGCTCGCCGGGCTGTGGTGGACGAGCTATTCGCGCAACAGCGACCTGATCAACCAGACCAACTACGCCCTCGCCGATTATCGCTCCAGCGCCGCGCCGGTGCTGCAGGAGACGACGATCTCCGAGCGCAATTTCAGCCGTGTCCTGCCTTTGCTGCACAAGTTGCGGCATATGCCGGCGGGCTATGCCGGCAAGGACGAGCCGACGCCGGTCTCCGCGACCTTCGGGCTGAGCCAGCGCGAGCGCCTGCAATCGGCGACGCAGATCAGCTATCAGGAAGCGCTGGAGCGGATGCTGCGTTCGCGCATCATCTTCCGGCTCGAGGAGCAGCTCGAAGCCAACGCCAACAATCCCGGCTTCATCTACGAGGCGCTCAAGGTCTATCTGATGGTCGGCGGCCAGGCGAAGCTCGACCGCGACCTCGTCCTCGCCTGGATGCGGCTCGACTGGGCCGAGAACCTGTTCCCCGGCGCCGCCAACGCCAAGGGCCGCGAAGCCCTGGAGGAACACCTCACCGCCCTGCTCGATCTCGACGAGGGCGCCGAGCCGCTGGTCAAGCTCAACCAGACCCTGATCGAGAGCAGCCAACGGACCTTGCGGCGGATGAGCATCGCCGAGCGCGCCTATGAATTGCTGCGCACGCAAGGGCGCAACGGCAATCGCGACTGGGTCGCAGCGCAGCGCGGCGGTTCCGATGTCCGGCTGGTCTTCGAAGGGGTCTCCGGCGAGGACCTCGACACGATCCGGGTGCCGTATTTCTACACCTATGACGGCTTCCAGAATGCCTTCGTCGACCGCCTCGGCGATATCGGCGAGCGCATCGAGAAGGAGCGCTGGGTGCTCGGCGAGAATGTCGACCAGGCGGCGATCACCTCGCAATATGCCAGCCTTTTCCAGGACCTTCTGAGACTTTATTCACGTGATTTCACCGCTTCCTGGCAGCGCGCCTTGCGCCGGCTGAAGCTGCGTCCGCTCAATGCCGACAAGCCGAAATACGTCGCGCTTTCGGCCATCGCCGCGCCGACCTCGCCCTTCAAGCAGTTGCTGGAATCGGTCCGCGACGAGACGCAGCTCACCAAGGAACGCGCCGCCCGCCGGCCGACGGCCGCAGAAGCGGCGGCGCAGGCCGGCAAGGAAATCGCCGCCAAGACCCTCGAGCAGCGCGCCAATGCCGCGCTCGGCCGGCTCGGCACCACGCTGCCGCTGAGCGCGCCGGGCGTCGACCGCGTGCTCTCGGGTAGCAGCGAGGCACTCGGCGCCAATATCGAGGGCGGCTTCAAGCAGTTCCACGTCCTGGTCGATGGCGATCTCGGCCGCCGGCCGGTCGACCAGGCGCTGCAGATCTTCGCCGAGATCAACCAGAACCTCGCCATGGCCGCGACCACGCCGGCGCAATCGGCTGCGGCGAACGCCGCGCTGGTGCCATTGATCGCCTCGCTGCGCGGCAATTCCTCGCGCTACCCGGCGCCCTTCGATGCGATGATCGTCTCGGCGGTCAATGATTTCGAGGGCGACGCCACCGGCGCGACCATCTCGCTGCTGCGTCAGGCGCTCGGCAACGAGGTCGCGCGCACCTGCACCAATCTGCTGACCAACCGCTATCCCTTCACCAAGGGCAGCACCCGCGACATCGCCCTGTCGGACTTCGCCCAGCTCTTCGCGCCCGGCACCGGTGCGATGGACAAGTTCATGAAGGAACGGCTCGACCCCTATATCGACAAGTCCGGCGCGCAGTGGGTCTGGCGCTCCGATAGCCGCGTCGCCCGCTCGCTCTCGCCGACCACCCTGCGCGAATTCCAGCGCGCCAGCGACATCCGCGAGGCCTTCTTCCCGACCGGCGGCAACCTGCCCTCCTTCCAGATGGTGGTGGTGCCGACCGCGCTCTCCGCCGACGCCTCCGGCGCCAAGCTCGAGATCAACGGCTTCACCGTGGCGAGCCAGCAGGGCGTCAACACGCCGACGCCGGTGATGTGGCCGGGCGCCGGCCTCGCCAAGACCTCGATCACGCTGACGCTGGGTGGCGCTGCCGGTGGCGGCAGTGCCGGCGGCATCTTCGGCGGCGGCTTCTTCTCGAACAGCCCGACGCCGGCGGCCCCGAGCGAGGTCAAGCTGTTCGAGCGCGACGGCATCTGGTCGTTCTTCCGCCTGCTCGATGCCGGCTCGGTCCTGCGCCAGGGCGACAATGTCGTGTTCACGCTCGGCGCCGGCGGCCGCCAGGTCGGCTATCAGTTCGGCGTCGGCTCGCTGAAGAACCCGCTGGTGCTTCCGGCATTGCGGGAAATCCGCTGTCCGACGGGGATTTGAGATGTCTTGCGGATTGTTCGGGAAACTTCCGGGCAAGCGCGACTTCATCGCCCTCGGCGCGCCCACAGCCTTTCTCTCGGTCTATGAGCCCTGGCTCCAGGGCGGCCTGACCGCGAGCCGGCTCGAGCTCGGCGCCGGCTGGCAGGACGCCTTCCTCAACGCGCCAATCTGGCGCTTCTGGTTCGGCTCGGCCTATGGCGGCAACACCGTCGCGGGCGCCTTCATGCCCTCGGTCGATGGCATCGGCCGCTATTTCCCGCTCACCGTCTTCGCCGTCGCCGGTCCGGGCGCCGCGATCCCGCCGCCCGAGACCGACCCGCAGGACGGCTGGTTCGCGCAGGCCGAGGATTTCCTGCTGCATGCGCTGGAGCCCGAGGCGAGCTTCGAGACGGTCGCTCAGGCGCTAGGCCAGTTGCCGGCGCCCAATGACGAGCTCAAGGCCGCCCCGCCGCCCGACATGGTGCGGCTGTCCGACGGCACCATCGTCAGCGCCCTCGATCCGCCGACCTTCCCGGCGCGTCTTGCGGCGCTGCGCGTCGAGGACCATACGCGCTCCTACGCCCATGCCAGCTATCTCTGGACCATTGGCGGCGACAATTTCGAGCCGCTCGCCCTCGTCGGGCAGACGCTGCCCAGTCCCTATCTGTTCAGCGGCCTCCTGACCGGGCGCTTCGATGCCTTTCTCGGCGCGGGTGCAACGCCATGAACGATGTCGGCAACACCACCCCCTTCGAGACCGGCTCGATCAGCCATCCCGGCCGCGTGCGCAGCCATAACGAGGACAACCTGGTGCTGCGGCCGGAGTTCGGACTCTGGGCCGTCGCCGACGGCATGGGCGGGCATGAGAACGGCGCCATGGCGAGCGCGACGGTCGCAGCCGCGCTCGATGCGATCGGCCCCGCCAGCTCCGCCGCCGACCTGCTGGCGCGACTGGAGAAGAGCGTGCTCGCCGCCAATGCCGAGTTGCGCCGCCAGATCAGCGAGCGCGCCGGCGCCACCATGGGCTCGACGCTCGTCGTCCTGCTGGCGCACGACACGCATTTTGCTTGCGTCTGGTCGGGCGACAGCCGGATCTACCTCATCCGCGACGGGCGCATCACCCAGGTCTCGCGCGACCATACCGAGGCCCAGGACATGATCGAGCGCGGTCTTCTGAATGCCGAGGAGGCACGAAACTGGCCGCGCCGGCACGTCATCACGCGCGCCATCGGCGTCCACGAGCTGCCCGAGCTCGAGCTCGACCATGGCGAGCTCGAAGGCGGCGACACTTTCGTGCTCTGTTCCGACGGCCTGACCGACCATGTCGTCGATGAGGAAATCCTGCGCGCGGCATCCGGCGACAACGTCCAGGGCGCCTGCGACGCCCTGCTGGCGCTGACGCTCGAGCGCGGCGCGACCGATAATGTCACCGTCGTCATTGTCCGCTATCATCACGAGCGCACAGCAAAGACGCGCTGGATGCCGAACATGCGGCGGCCGGAGAGCGAGGCGCCATGACCGATCTCGAGCGCACGATCATCATGCCGCGCACCGGGCTTGCGGTCGGCACGCGGCTGAACGGCATCTACGAGATCGAGCGCCTGATCGCCACCGGCGGCATGGGCGAGGTCTACAAGGGCCGCGCCATCCAGACCGGCGATGCGGTGGCGATCAAGATGGTCCGCCCGGACATGGCGCAGGACGACGCGGTCGTCACGCTGTTCCGCAAGGAAGCCGCGGCACTGCACAACCTCTATAACGAGGCGATCGTCCGCTATTACGTCTTCACCGTCGATCCCGGCACCCAGGCGACCTATCTCGCCATGGAGTTCGTCGACGGGCAGCCCTTGTCGGACCGGGTCAAGCAGGGCCCGCTGCCGACGGAAGAGGTCGACCTCCTGCGCCGGCGTATCGCCACCGGCCTGCACGCCGCGCACATGCTCGGCATCACCCATCGCGACGTCTCGCCCGACAACATCATCCTGCCGGGCGGCCAGGTCGCGCGCGCCAAGATCATCGATTTCGGCATCGCCAAATCCAGCCTGATGGGCGAGAAGACCGTCATCGGCAGCGGTTTTGCCGGCAAGTACAATTATGTCTCGCCCGAGCAGCTCGGCCTTTTCGGCGGCGAGGTCACCGGCAAGTCGGACATCTACAGCCTCGGCCTCGTCCTGGCCGAAGCGCTCGGCGGCCGCCCGCTCGATATGGGCGGCACCCAGATGCAGATCCTGGAGAAGCGCCGGCGCGTGCCCGATCTCGCTGCCGTCGACAAGCGCCTGCGACCGCTGCTGACGCGCATGCTCGCGCCCGATCCCAAGGACCGGCCGGCCGACATGGCCGAGGTCGCCGCCTGGCAGCCGAAAGGCCAGCAGACGGCGAGCGGCGGCGGCGTCCCCTGGAAGGCGCTGGCCGGTGTCGCAGCTCTTGCCCTGCTCGCCGGCGGTGGTTTCTTCGCCTGGCAATTGCTGGGGCAAGGCGCCAAGGCGCCGATGATCGCCGCCCCGCCGGTCCTCGCCGGCCGCAGCGATGCCCCTCCCGCGCCGAGCCTGCAGGGTGCGGCCCCGGAACTGAGCGCTCCTGAGCCGACGCCGGCGCCGCAATCCCGCCAGGACGAGCCCGCGCCGGCTGCGGCCCCGGAACTGGCGCCGCCGGCCCCGCAACCGCCGGGCGGGACTTTCGCCTCCGACCGACAGGAGCCGCAGCAGCAGCCGCAACAACGGCGCCCCGCCCCGACGCCGGCGCCCGCAACGCCGCCGCAGAGTGCCGGCAGGGTGGAGCCACCCCCGCCTCTGACCCCGCCGCCATCCGCCCAGACCCAGGCGCCGGTACAGCCACCACCCGTCGCCGTTCCCCCGCCCTCGTCCCAGCCGGCGCCGGAAACCAAGACCGCCGCCAACACGCTCGACCCGCCCCCCGCTGCGCCCGTGGAGCGGGAGCCGCGCACGCCGGCGGAGCGCAGCGAGCGCTATATCGCCACTTACGATGGCGGCCCCTGCTTCTTCCTGTGGCCGACCTCGATCGGCGACAAGCGCGTCAGCATCGAAGGCTTCGGCAGTTCGGCACCGCCCTTCGTGGCTTTCGACGCCGCCTTCAAGCGCACGCAAGGCTTCGAGGCGCAGATCAGCCTGCGCTCGGTCACGACGGCGCAATGCCCGATGGTCGACTTCCTGCGCCAGCTCGGGCGCGGCATCGATCGCAGCCCGGTCATGCAGATCGGCGCCTTCACCATGAAGAGCGGCGATACGCTGAGCGGCACTGTCGAGAGCGACGCCCGGCAGAACCTCGCCGTGCTGCTCGTCGGCGATGACGGGCTGGTCTACAACCTCGCCAATTACATGCGGCGCGAGGGCGGCAAGGCGAGCTTCAGCCTGAAGCTTGAATCGACGGCCGCGTCCGGCGCTCCGGTCCGCCCGCAGGCAGTGATCGCGCTGGTCAGCGCCGCGCCGCTGCCATCGTTGTCAGGGCCGAGCCCGGCCCCCGCCGGCGACGTCTTCCCGGGGCTGAAGCAGGATGCTTCCCGCATCGGCGGCAAGATCGGCCTCGGCATCAAATATTTCAGGATCGAGTGAGTGCCGGCGCGTCATTCTCGGGCGAAGCCCTCGGGTCCGACCTTCGGTCGGCCCAAGGATAAACGCCGCGCAGACCCGAGATCCGATGACGAGAAGGCACCGAGAGGAGCCTCCTCCGGCCGGAGATGCTCGGGTCAAGCCCGAGCATGACGCCCGCCTTCAGTCCTCGCGATAGAGAACGCCCCAATCCTCCTGCCAGAGCCCCTGCCGGTCCTCGACGACGATCGGCGCCTTGATCTCGTTGGCGAGCCGGACCGCCGAGCGGAAAGCCTCGACCGGCTCGAGTTCGTCACTCAGGAAATCATTGACGAGATGGCCGCCGGCGAGCTCCGCCGGGCAGGCGATCCTGCCGAAGGTCTTGCCGTCGCGCTGGCCGAGGCTCAGCGTGATCGCATCCGGTTGCTGCCCGTCGACCTGCTCGAACCGGTTCTTCGCCGTCGCCATTGTCCGCTCCCGGATTGCCGCCACCGTAGCCGATCATGATGCAGGATCGCCCTGCCGGCAAACGCCTACCGCGATGGCTGCCGTGCCGGGGCTGGAGGAGCACCGCCGCCGCGCACGACCTTGTAGCGGTCGAGGCGCACCTTGATCATCTCGTTGAACTTCTTGTGCACTTCCGAGACCGAGAGCGTCTTGGTCTCGCCGCCGGCCTCGGCGTAGAAGATCGGCCGGTTGGCCTGGGCGGGCCGCGGCAGCAATTCGGCGGCGCTGGCGCCGGGCGTCTCCTCCATCGTCGCGATGAAGGTCTGGGCCGCATCCGGGCCGAGGAAATGGATCAGGTAGATCTCGCCCCCGGTGAGATGGCGGCCCATCGCCTTCTCCAGCCGGAGCGTATCGCGCTTCAGCATTTCGGCGGCGAGCAGGGCCGAGAGATAGGGCTCGCGCCGCAGGTCGAGGATGCGCTGGCGCTCATTGGCATCGGCGACGGCGAATTGCCGGCCATTGCGCGTGATCTGCGCCGCCTCCGCCACCATGCCATGCTTGCGGCCGAACTCGAAGATGACACCGAGCCAGGTCTGCTCGATGAACTGGTAGAGCCCGGTCGCCGACGAGGTCTTCGCCTGAACCGTGGTCGCGAACGAGGATTCCTTGTCGGCGACCGCCATCAGCAGCGTCGGGTCGGCTCCGACGATCCGCCCGGCCCGCACGATGATGTCGACCAGATGCCGCCGGATGCGGATCGGCCCGAAGGTCAGGATCTGGTCCGGGTCGCCACTCGAGGTGACCGGCGCACGCGGCAAGGCGGCCGGGGCCGGTGCCGGCGCAGCGCCGGGCTTCGCCGGCAGCTTCGGCGGGACCAGCAGGATGTTCGAGGGCGGCAGAACCGGCAGCGGCAGGGCTTGCGTCTGTGGCTGAGATCCCGGCGCTTCGGCCGGCGCCGTCTGTTCGGTCAGCGCCGCCAGCGACGGATCGTTGCTGAGCGCGAACTGCGTCGCCTGCCGCGCCGCTTCGAGATCGCCCTCGACCGAGGACAGGATCAGCGAAGGCCGCATCGGGGCCTGCAATGAAGGCGCATCTGCTGTCTCCGCCGGCTCGAAATCCGGATCGGGTATGGGCGCGGGAGCCGGCGTCAGCGTCGCTACCGCCACGCCTGCCATCACCGCCACGATCACCGCGCCGGCGCCCGCCAGCGCCAGGAGCCGGGTTCGGCCGCCGCCATCGGCCGCAGCGGCGGCCCCTTGCAAGGGAGAACCCCGCAGGGTTCTCCCTCCTGCTTCAGCCATCCCCGGAACCAAGGTTGGGCCGGCGCTGCCGGTAACCGCCTTGCGCGCCGCGGCGAACCAGCCGCTGCGCTCGCCGCCCTTGGCCGCCGCCTCGAGTTCGGCGACCATCCGGCGGGCCTGCTCGAGCGAGATGCCGGCCTCGCGCTCAAGCGTCCCCGCGGCCGCCTTTGGGCTCTGCTCGGCCAGGACCCTGATCGCGAAGAACCAGAGCTGCAGCGAGGTCCGGCGGTTCTCCAGCGGTGTCCCGACACAGGGCGAAACCAGGAAATTGCAATGCTCGCAGGCATAGGCGCGCAGTTTGATACGCGGCGCGAAGGCCGAAACCCGGCCGCAGGCGGGACAGGCGATGCTGATGCCGCCCCGGCTCGCCTGCATCATCGTCTCGAGGCAGGCATCCTCCCGGAACGCGGCCTGAAACTGCTTGAAGCGCTGGCCCATGCCTCGCTACCGCCAGATCACGTCGCATTCGGACGCAATCGTCCGGATGCGATGTGATCAATTCCATGAGCAGAGCATTGCTCCAGCGAAAAACCGGTTCCCACTTTTTCGCGCAATGCTCTGGCGATATCGGCCGCGCCTGCCGGCGCGCGACCCGACAGCCGCCTTCTGCTCGGGCAACGCCGCAGGATACGCGTGAAACCGGGCTGCGACAATGTCAGCCCACCAGCAGGCCGAGCCGTGCGACGTCGCGCAGATGCATTTCGACCTCGTCCGCCGTCGCGCGCCGTGGCAGCTTGGAGACGTCGCGTCCCGAGGCATGCGCCTCGGCCAGGAAGTCGTTCATCGCGGCCAGCAGCATCGGCGCCGTGCGTGTCCCGTCGAGCAGGCTGACGAATTTGCGCACCACGATGCCGTCGAGCGCCACGGCACGGTGGCGCAGATCGGTGACCTCGTTGCTGGTGAGAGCCTGCCGCCGCGCCAGCAGGCCCGCCACCGGCCGCTCGCTGACGGTGGTCGTCAGGCGATGCGGCTCGAGATGGATCTCCAGCAGCCCGGCCTTGAAGATCGCGATCAGCGCCTCGTTGAGCCGCCCGACCTCGCGGGCGGTATCCGGGCCGAGGCTGTCGCTTGCCTCGCGCAGCGCCAGCGCGACCAGTTCGTGATAGCTGATGCTGCCGGGCCAGGCTTGGCCGAGCGCCCGCAGCGCCGCCTTGCCCATGTCGAGATCGACCGAAAGCCTGACGCCGTCGGCGAACAGGAAGCCGGCGACGCCCGACCGGCTCTCCTCCGCCTCGTCCTCGGCTTCGCGGACATTGGCGGAGAGATGGTAGGGCGCAAGATCGAACCCGGTGAAGCCGCGGCGCAGCGTGATGCCGGCGCGGCACAGCAGCGTCTGGCGGAAGCTGCGCCCGATCAGCAGGTCGAGCGACTGCTCCTGGCGCAGCGGCTCGTCCACCGGGATCGCGTTGAGGATCTGCTGGGCAGGCCCGCGAGCCCCGCCGAAATTGTTCGGGAACGAGGCCTCCGCCAGGAATTGCAGTCCATGCGGGGCCGCTGCGTCCAGCACCTCGTGCAGCGCGAAGGCACGCGCCCCGGGGTTGAGGTCGTCGTGATAGAGGACATTGTCCGGGATATCCGCGATCTGCTGCAGGCGCTCGCGCAAGGCGGCGCCATAGAAGGAATCCGGGTCGGTCGCCTCGGCGAAGCGCTTGATCGCGGCGCGGGCGGCGCGGACCCGCTCCAGCGGTTCCTCGATGTCGCGCGTCTCGTAGAGCATGACGTCGCGGGCGAGATCGCGCAGCCGGCATCCCGGCAAGGCGTTGTAGCTGACATAGGCGATGCCCTGCGGCCGCAGCAACTCGCCGAACAATGCCAGGATGCGCTCGCGCACGAAGGGCGGCACCCAGGAATAGACGCCATGGACCAGGATGTAGTCGAAGCTGCCGAGCCCGCCATCCGCCTCCATGATGTCGAGATGCCGGAACTCGATATTGCGCAGGCCGAGTTCCTCGGCATCCGCCTTGGCCCGCGCGATGGCGCTGGCGCTGAGATCGATGCCGACGAAGGCGCCGCCGGGCGACTGCAGCGCCATCGGGATCAGGTTGCCGCCACTGCCGCAGCCGAGTTCCAGCACCCGCATCGTCGCGAGCGGCGCCGGCTGCATGCCGTGGAAATGCGCGATCGTCGCCAGATGGCCGGGATGGGTCTGGGAGAAGGCATGGCCTGGATAGGCGACGGCGTCATAGGGGTTGGTCTTCGTCTCGCTCATGCACGCAACCCGTTCGCCACTCTCGCCTCCGATTTCGTCATGCTCAGCACCCGATGACCTTGAACTCGACCCGGCGGTCGAGCGCGTCGCTGCTGTCGTCCTTGCCGGTTCCGATCAGGTTCTCGTTGAAGCCCTTGCCGGTCGCGATCATGCGGTTGCGGCTGTCCGGCGCGCCAGCCTGGAGCAGGTCCATCACATATTGCGCGCGCAGCACCGAGAGCCGTTCGTTGAGATGCTGCGTACCGGTGCGCGAGGTGTGCCCGACGATCTCGATGCAGGCGCCCTTCTGCTTGGCGCGCGTCGCGATCTGGCTCAGCCACATCGGATAAGGCTCGGTGATCTGCGGATTGGCGATGAACTGCGTCGTCCCGGGTTGGAACAGCAGCTTGACCATCAGCTGGTTGCTGGTGAGGCCGCTGTCGACCAGGTCGCCGAAGGCATCGACGGCATCCTCGTTGCGGCCCAGCTTGCTGCTGGCGAGATAGGCGCCGACCCGCACGCGATGCTGGTCGCCGCCGGGCAGCGTCCGGGCCGTGCGGTAGAAGGCCAGTGCCTCGCGATAGCGCCGCGCCTCGTATTCCAGGATGCCGTCATTGATCAGCGCCCCTGCGCTCAGGCGCTCGACATAGACCGGGTCGATCGGGTCGCCGAGCTTGGTGCCCTGGCAGACCTTGATATAGGCCTCGGTCGCCGGGTCCTTCGTCCATATCGGCGCATCGCGATAATAGGTCGTCGGCGTCACGTCGACGCCTTCGGGCCTCGCCCGCGAGACGCCCTTCGAGACGACGCGCTTCGACTTCAGGTCGGCGAGCGTCAGGCAGATCCGGAAGGCATCGCGCGCTCCCTTCGCGTCGCCGGCATTGTTCACCGCCGTGAAGGTGCCGATCAGCACGACCGGCTCGCGCGCCAGGCTCTCCGTGGTGAAGGGCTGCATCTGGAAGCGCGGATAGGATTTCCCGACGATCTCGGCGAGGGTCTGCTGCATCGAGCGGGTCGAGGTCGACTGCGCTCCGGAGACGCCGTCGATCAGCGGGTCGATCACCAGCTCGATCCGCTCGCCGGCCAGATTGGCCTTGGAGAACAGGTCGGCGGCAGCGCGCTGCAACGCCTCGGGAAACGGGATCGGCGTCGGCGCCGGGGCCGCCGCTGGAGCGGGCGTTGTTGCCGCGGGCGGCGGTGTCTGCGCGGGAGCCGCCACCGGGGCCGCGAGCAGGGCGACGAGCCCGCAATGGGCTAGAGAGGATCGACGCATCAAGCCACCTGTCCAAGCCATGTTCCGGGACGAGCCCACCGTTTGCTTCACCATCGGTGGGCCGCGATCATCGCAGGCCGTTGGTCAGCGGCAGCCCTGCAGCGATGCCCCGCCGCCGCCATCGCCGAGCTGGGCGCGCATCAGCGCGTCGGTGCAATCGCGCGGGCCGCTCGGCCGCCGGTTCTTGCTGCCCCGGGCCGGGGCCGGAGCCGGCGCCTCGACGCCACCGAGCAGGACATCGGTCGACCTGCGATCGAGCACCATGCGCTCCTGCGGCTGCACCGGCCGCGCCTCCTGCCGGGGCGGACGCGCACTCGGCAGAAGCGGCTTCTCCGGCACGGGCAATTCCTTGACGGCAGCGCCGGAGCTGATCCGCGCCGCGACCGCCTTCTCACGCTCCTGGCGTTCCTGGGACAGCTTGGCCTTCTCGGCCTCGAGCGCGGCGAGCTCCTGCTCGCGCTCGGCGAGCTTCTTGGCAAGCCGGTCGCGCTCGCTGGCATCCGACGGCTTCACCGCGGGCGCGATCGCCGCCGGAGCCAGGGCCGGCGCATCGGCCGGGCGCGGCACCGAGCGTTCGGCATCGGTCTTGCCGGCATCGCGGCCGGCGAGATCCGTCGCGGCCTGTTGCCGGCTCTTCTCCACTTCCTGGACCCGCTCCAGCAGAGCCTTCTCCCGCGCGGCAAATTCGCTCTCGAGCTTCTCGCGCTCGCTCGAAGAGAAGTTGCGGCGCTCGAGCAGGTCGAGTCTGGTCTTGGCATCGACGGCGAAGAAGCTGCCGGGGAAGCGCTGGATGAACGCCTTGATCTCCGCCGCATTGTCGCTGCTGCGCAGGCGCTTCCAGATGTCGGCGTCCGTCTCCTCGCGATTCAGGTAGAAATCGCCGAGCAGCGACAGCGACAGCTCCGGCGTCTGCTTGCCGCCGGTCGCGTCGTAGACGACCTTCTGCACCCGGCGGAACATCGTCGCGATCTCGAGCCCCGGCTGCTTCATCTCCTGGATCAACGCCGCCGTGAACGGGCTGTTGCGGCCCGAGCCATCGGCGGCGACGTCGTTCGCCTGCGTCGCATAGGCGGTCACCATGCCTTGCGCCCGCGCGATCGGCGCGAGGCCGGTACCGACGGAGAAGCTGCGCGTCACCTGCTTCTTCGAGAGCTGGGCGACGAAGGGATTGTTGCGGCAAGCGTCGAGCACCATGATCTTGACGCCCTTGGCGAAGCCGAGCGCCGTGATCACCTCGCTCAGCTTGAGCGTCTCGTACTGGACCGAGACTTCGTCATCGATCTTGGCTTCGACCGGTACGAGGAAGTTCTCGCCGTTGAACTGGAAACCGTGGCCGGCATAGTAGAACATCACCGCGTCGGCATCCTGCGCCAGCCGGGCAAAGCGGGACAGCGCCGTATCCATGCCGCGCTTGTCGAGATCGACGCCATCGACCACTTCGAAGCCGACCTTGCGCAGCGCTTCGGCGGTGTCGCGCGCATCATTGCTGGTGTTGGGCAGGGCCGGCGCATTCTTGTAGGCCGAATTGCCGATCACCAGGGCGACGCGGCGATCCTGCGCCAGCACCGGCAGCGCCAGCAACTGCGAAAGAAGAGCGACCAATGCACAGAGCTTGAGCGCGGCGTTCATTGCACCATTCCCTGCGTCAACCTAAAGAAAGCCACGGCGAAAATCCAGACTTATCCGTTATTGCCACGAGCGCTTTGCTTGCCCCTGCGGCAGGGCCCTGTTAGCCTCGCCGGCGTGCAGCGCCTCAAGGAAGAGCGCCGATGCGAGGTATTCGGCTGAACCTTATTGTCGGCGTTTCAGCGGTTTTCGCCCTGATGGCGGGAAGCGTCTTCGCGCAGGAGCGGGCAAGGCCGCGCAGCCCGGCCCCGGCCGCCGCCAAGGTCTCGTTCGTCGAGCTCCGCGACAATGCCCGGGTTCCCGGCAAGCTGCTCGTGCGTTTCGCCGTCACCGGCATGGAGATCGCACCGGCCAACACGCCGCGCCGCAATGCCGGCCACCATCATCTGCTGATCGACGCCGGCCTGCCGCCGCTCGGCCAGCCGATCCCGAGCGATTTCAACCATCTGCATTTCGGCGGCGGCCAGACCGAGGCCGAGATCCTGCTCTCGCCGGGCCGCCATACCCTGCAGCTGCTCTTCGCCGATCACGATCACGTGCCCCATGACCCGCCGGTGATGTCGGAGAAGATCACCATCGAGGTCGAGGCGGCGCCGGACGAAAAGCCGCGCACCGCCGCTGCACCGAATGCCCGCGTGTTCTTCGTCGGCCTGCAGGATGGCGCGACCATTCCGGCCCGCTCCGTCATCCGCTTCGGCACCGAGAACATCGCGATCGTGCCGGCCGGCACCAGGCAGGACAATGCCGGCCACCACCATCTCCTGGTCGATGCCGAGCTGCCTCCGCTCGACCGCGAGATCCCGAGCGATTTCAATCACCTGCATTTCGGCCGGGGCCAGACCGAAACCGAGCTGACGCTGCCGCCCGGTGAGCACACCTTGCAGCTGCTCTTCGCCGATCACGAGCACGTCCCGCATGATCCGCCGGTGATGTCGCAGAAGGTCAGGGTACGGGTCGAGGTGGCCTCCGCGACACAGCCGCAGCCGGCCCCCCGGACGGCAACGGGCACGCCGGCGCGGACGCCCTCGCCCAACGACGCCGCGGTCTATTTCATCTATCCGCGCAATGGTTCGACGATCTATGCGAGCTCGACCATCCGCTTCGGGCTGCGCAACATGGGCGTCGCCCCGGCCGGCATCGTCAAGCCCAATACCGGCCATCACCATCTGCTGATCGACGTGCCGACGCCCGCCCTCGACGTCGCCATCCCGAGCGACCTCAACCACCTCCATTTCGGCAATGGCCAGACCGAGCGGAAGATCACCCTGCCGCCGGGCAGGCACAGCCTGCAGCTCATCCTCGGCGACGATCAGCACGTGCCCCATGATCCACCGGTGATGTCCGAGCGGATCGAGATCTTCGTCGGCAATCCCCGCAAGCGGAGTGCGCGTCGATGAGCACGCCAGTCCGCACAGTTCGCTCACCCCTTTGCAGCCGCAAGCGCCTGCTTCCGCTCCTCGCCGGGCTCGCCCTCCTCTGCCCGCTGCTGGCCGCGACCCACGCGCTGGCGCAGACCGCGCAGCGCCAGCCTTCGCCGCGTGGCGCGCTGCTCTATTTCCACTATCCGCTCGACGGCCTGCGGGTTCCGGAGCGTTTCACCGTGCGGATGGGGCTGAAGGAGATGGGCGTCGCGCCGGCCGGCATCGACAAGCCGCTCACCGGCCACCACCATCTCCTGATCGATGTCGAGCCCGGCCCGCCGGACCAGCCGGTCCCCTCCGACTACAACCATATCCATCTCGGCAACGGCCAGACCGAGGTCGTCGTCACCTTGCCGAAGGGCACCCATACGCTGCAGCTTTTGCTCGGCGACCACCTGCACACGCCGCATCGTCCGCCGGTAATGTCTCAGAAGATCACAGTCTATGTCCGCTGAACCTTCACCACGCCCGTGACGGCGCGGGCGGCCTGTCGGGAGTCCTGAACGGAATGTCGTGGCATCGACGGCTCGCTCCGATCCTTCTGGCACTGGCCGCGTTCCTCGCTCCGGCCTGGCTCCTGGTGCCGGCCCGGGCGCAGACCGGAGCGCCGCCAGCCCGGCTGGCGTTGGTGATCGGCAATGCCGCCTATCGTGAAGCGCCGCTGGCCAATGCCGTGGTCGATGCCCGTGCTGCAGCCGAGATCCTGCGCCAGGGCGATTTCGACGTCACCGCCGTCGAGAACGCCGACCGCGCCGGCCTGGAGCGGGCCGCCGCCTCCTTCAGGGGCAAGCTGACCCGCGGCGCCCATGTGGTGATCTTCTATGCCGGGCATGCGGTGCAGTTCCGCAGCCACAACTTCCTCGCTTCGGTCGATGCCGCGATCAAATCGCCAGGCGACCTCGGGCGCGATGCGGTAGACCTCGACCAGCTGCTCGATGCGCTGATCGTCAGCCGGCCGGCGAGCGCCGTGCTCGTGCTCGACGCGGCTCGCGACAATCCCTGGCAGGCCTCCCTCGGCGGCAGCCAGAAGGGCCTTGCCCCGATCGAGCCCATCGAGAACATCGCGGTGATGGCGCCGGTCGCCCCCGGCAGGACGATCGCCGAAACGCCCGGCCGCGCCAACCCGGCGATCGAGGAATGGCTGAAGGCGATCCGCACACCCGGCCTCGACATGGCGGCCGCCCTGACCCGCAGCCGCGACGCCGTCACCCGCACGACCAAACGCAAGCAGCAGGTCTGGATCTCCTCGCCGCCCGCCGCCGGGCTCGTGGTCACGCCGACCAGCAGGCCGGTCGCCGCCGCACAGGCGACGCGCGGCGTCATCACCGCGCCGCCGCCGCCGGGGCCGCAATCCGACCAGCTCGGCCCCTATGAGCTGTCCTTCTGGGAGACCATCCGCAACAGCGAGAACCCGGCCGAATACCGGGCCTATCTCGACGCCTATCCGAACGGCCGCTTCGCCAGCCTCGCCCGGACGCGCGAGGAATTCTACAAGAGCCGCAGCCAGGGCCGCGCCCCGGCTCAACCGGCCCCGACAACCGCCACCGCGACGGGGCGACCGGCCGCGCCGCCCGTGGGTCCGGCCAAGATCATTCGCGACTGCGACGACTGTCCCGAGGTCGCCCTCGTACCGGCCGGCAGCTTCGAAATGGGCTCGAACGAGATGTTCGAGTTCGAGAAGCCGGTGCGCTCGGTGACGATCGGCAACCCCTTCTATATCGGCACCCGCGAGGTCACCTTCGCCGAGTGGGATGCCTGCGTCGCCCAGGGGGGCTGCAGCCATCGCCCGAGCGATCGCAATCTCGGCCGCGGCAAGCGCCCGGTCACCGATATCCACTGGAACGATGCCGGCGCCTATGTCGTCTGGCTCTCGCTGAAGACCGGGCAGAAATACCGCCTGCCGACCGAGGCCGAATGGGAATACGCCGCCCGCGCCGGCACGACGACCAGCTATCCCTGGGGCAACGCGATCGACAAGGAAAGGGCCAATTGCGTCGGCTGCAACGCACAGCCGCGGCGCCAGGCGAGCGAGGTCGGCCAGTTCCCGCCCAACGCCTTCGGCCTCTACGACATGGCCGGAAACGCCGCCGAATGGGTGGCCGATTGCTGGAGCGAAAGCTACCGGGCCTCGCCGCGTGACGGCAGCGCCTATTCGCCGGCCGGCTGCCGCGAACGCGTGCTGCGCGGCGGCTCCTTCAACAACGACCCGCGCTATCTGCGCTCGGCCGCGCGCTTCAAATACGAAAGCGACGTGCGCTTCTACACCAATGGCTTCCGCGTCGTCCGCGAGCCCTGAGCGGACGCCGGGGTGAAGCAGCCCGCCACGCGGACGCCACCGCGATTTCCGTGACACCGAGACAAAGCCGGACGACGGCCGCCGGGCGTGGCCGCACGCACACACCTGTCGGCTTGTGGCGGTTCTGGGACATTTTCTTGTTCTCACCCTGCCCGCCTTGGGCCTAGTCTGTCGTTCAGGCGGAGGCCTTTTTTGAGCGAATCAGCAGCGGCGCAGCAGTTGCCGGCGTCGCCGAGGAGGCGTGATGCGGACTGGCCGACAGATCCTCACCTCCTGCACCCTAGCCCTCGGCCTGATCTGCGTCATGCTGGCGCTCGGGGCCTCGCAAGCCTGGGCACAACAGAAGCGCCTCGCCTTCGTCATCGGCAATGGCGCCTATCAGAACGTCCCGAAGCTGCCGAACGCCCTCAACGATGCCACCAGCATCCGCAGCGTGCTGCAGGAAGCCGGCTTCGAGGTCGTCCCGGCGACCGACGCGACGCTGGCCGGCATGCGGGCCAGCCTCGACAGCTTCATCGGCAAGGTCCAGCAGGCTGGCTCCGGCGCGACCGCGCTGGTCTACTATGCCGGCCACGCGATCCAGCTCGATGGCGCCAACTATCTCCTGCCGATCGATGTGCGGCCGGAAACGGCCAGCAACATCGCCGGCCAGGCAATGTCCCTCAGCGACATCCTCAGGCGCCTCGACGCGACCGGCGCCGCTGCCAAGATCGCCATTCTCGACGCCTGCCGCGACAACCCCTTCGCCGCCCGCGAGATGGCACGCGGCCTTGCCCTGCAGATGGTCGATGGCGCCGCCGAGGCGCCGCGCAGCGAAGCCGGCCTCGCCCGCGTCGATTCCCGCAGCGGCACCTTCGTCGCCTTCGCGACCTCGCCGGGCTCGACCGCCGCCGATGGCGCCGGCGCCAACAGCCCCTTCACCGAAGCCTTCCTGCGCCTAGCACGCGAGCCCGGCCAGCCGGTCGAGCAGCTCTTCCGGCGCATCCGTCTCGCCGTGCACGATGCCACCAACGGCACGCAGATCCCCTGGGACACCTCCTCGCTGATCACCGATTTCGCCTTCTTCCAGCGTCCGGCGGCGCCCGCCACCCCGGCAACCCCGCCAGCTGCCGGCGCCGCAGCCGATCCGATCTCCCTGAGCCAGCGGCCGACCGCGGCAAGCCTGCGCTCGCTGGCGCCGGCCGATGCCTATCGCGCCGCCATCGCCTGGGACCGGCGCGACATCTATCGCAGCGTGCTCGAGATCCATCCCGAGGGCGAGCGCGCGCCGCGGCTGCACCGCATCGTCACGCTGCGCACCGAGGAGACCGCATGGGCCGAGACGGTGCGCGCCGCAG
The DNA here is from genome assembly GCA_036676315.1 of Bradyrhizobiaceae bacterium. Classification (GTDB taxonomy): domain Bacteria; phylum Pseudomonadota; class Alphaproteobacteria; order Rhizobiales; family Beijerinckiaceae; genus Allobosea. Next base: position 42,041 of record JAKFDB010000139.1, on the reverse strand, counting down.
ACGCCGAATCCCTGCTGATGTTCGCCCGGCTCTTCCCCGGCTCGCAGCATGTCGGCGAGGCTGTGCGGATGGCGCGGACAGCGCCGAGCCGTAACCAGATCAGGACCGTCGCGGCGACCTGCCCGGTCTGCCCCGCGCTGACGCCGCCGCGCACGCGCCGCGCCGACTACTCGCCGCGCGGCGTCGCGCCGGCCCGCACCGGACCGGCACGGCAGGCTCCGGCCGCGCCGCCCCCTCCTCCTCCTGTCCTGGCGCCGACCCTGCCCTACGCCCTGCCCGAGCGCCCGCGCTGGACCGGCTTCTATGTCGGCGGCTCGCTCGGCGGCGGGCAGCAGAGCGGCCGCACGACCGTCGGAGGGCCGTTCGGCGGCCCGACCATCTCCCCGACGACGACAACCAACAACACGACGACCACCACCACGACCACGACGACCACCAGCACGGTCGACAATGACTCCATCCCCGTCACCACCACCGTCACGCAGACTGTCACCTCGACTGACGTCTCGGCTGTCACGACCGTCGGGACACCGATCCTCGCGCCCTGGGCCATCGACCCCGGCAGCGTTCCGCGCAGCCTGACGCCTGAAGGCGGCGGCGCGGTCGGCGGAGCGCAGTTCGGCTTCAACTACCAGATCGGCGCTGTCGTGATCGGCGCCGAGACCGATCTCTCCGCCACCCGTCTCGGCGGCAGCGAGACCGTCTCGGTCAATCCCGGCTCACGCTTCACCACCCGCGCCAGCAACGAACTCTCGATGCTGGGGACGGTGCGCATGCGTGCCGGCGTCGCGCTGGGCGATTTCCTGATCTACGGAACGGGCGGTTACGCCTACGGGCTCGTCGACCAGAAGGGCTCGATCACGCCGGACAATCCGCAGACCACCTCCGGCGTCAGCGGCTCCCGCTCGGGGATCGCCAGCGGCTGGGCGATCGGCGGCGGCATCGAATACGCGATTGCACCCGGCATGTCGGTCCGGCTCGACTACACCCATTACGAACTCGGGCAGAAGCGGCTGATGCTGCAGGACTTCACCGGACTGGCACCAAGCCAGTACGCGACCATGCGGCCGCGCACGGCCGGCGATATCGTCAAGGCCGGCTTCAATTTCGGCTTCTGACGAACGCCCAGGCAACGAAAAGGCCGCTGCGATCGCAGCGGCCTTGATTTCGGTTCGTTGATCTCAGCTCCTGGCTGCGACCGCCCAGCTCACCACATGTCGAGCGCGACCCGCGCTTCGTCCGACATCCGCGACTGGTCCCAGGGCGGGTCGAACGTCATGTTGACGGTGACCGAGGCGACGCCCGGCACGGCGCCGACCGCGTTCTCGACCCAGCCCGGCATCTCCCCGGCGACCGGGCAGCCCGGCGCCGTCAGCGTCATGTCGATCGCGACCTGACGGTCATCGGCGATATCGACGCGGTAGATCAGGCCGAGCTCGTAGATGTCGGACGGGATCTCCGGATCGTAGACCGTCTTCAGCGCCGCGACGATGTCGTCGGTCAGCCGGTCGATTTCCTCCGGCGGCAGGCCGGCGCTGGCGCCCATGGTAGGCGCGTTCGGCTTGAGTTCCTCGGCAGTGTCGCTCATGGCGCTTCCAGTTCAGGCAATCGGCGGATCAGGAGAAGAGGTCTTCCGCCTTGCGCAGGGCCTCGACCAGCTTATCGACTTCCGCCAGCGTATTGTAGAGGCCGAACGACGCACGGCAGGTCGACGTCACCCCATATCGTGCGAGCAGCGGCATGGCGCAATGGGTCCCGGCCCGGACGGCGACGCCGGCCCGGTCGATCACGGTGGCGACATCATGCGCATGCGCGCCCTTCATTTCGAAGGCGATGATCGCGCCCTTCTCGCGGGCTTTGCCGAAGATGCGGATCGAGTTCATCTCGCCGAGCCGCTGCATGGCGTAGTCGGTGAGCCTGGCCTCGTGCGCCGCGATGTTCTCGCGGCCAAGCGCCATCATGTAGTCGAGCGCCGCCCCGAGGCCGACCGCCTCGATGATCGCCGGCGTGCCCGCCTCGAAGCGATGCGGCGGGTCGTTATAGGTGATCGCGTCCTCGCTGACGGTCAGGATCATCTCGCCGCCGCCCTCATAGGGCGGCAGCTTGGCGAGCCATTCCCGCTTGCCCCAGAGCACGCCGGAGCCGGTCGGCCCATAGGTCTTGTGGCCGGTGAAGGCGTAGAAATCGCAGCCCAGCGCCTGCACGTCGACCGGCAGGTGGACCGCGCTCTGGCTGCCGTCGACGACCAGCGGGATGCGGTAGCTCTGGCAGATCTTCGCGACCTCGGCGATCGGGACGATCGTGCCGATCGCGTTCGACATATGCGTCAGCGCCACCACCTTGGTGCGCGGCGTGATCAGCTTCTCGAATTCCTCGATGAGGAAATTGCCGTCCTCGTCGATCGGTGCCCATTTGATCACGGCACCATGGCGCTCGCGCCAGTAATGCCAGGGCACGATGTTGGAGTGGTGCTCCAGGATCGAGAGGATGATCTCGTCACCCTCCTGGATCTGGAGATGGCGACCGAGCGAGGCCGCGACCGCGTTCAGTGCCCCGGTCGAGGAGCGCGTGAACACGATCTCCTCGAGATGGGCGGCATTGAGGAAGCGCCGGGCGCTCTCGCGCGCCGCCTCATAGGCCTCGGTCGAGGCATTGGCGAGGTAGTGCAGGCCGCGATGGACATTGGCATAGTCCTCGCGCATCAGCTTGGTCATCGCCTCGATCACCACCTCGGGCTTCTGGGCCGAGGCGGCGTTGTCGAGATAGACCAGCGGCTTGCCGTAGACCTCGCGCGAGAGGATCGCGAAATCCTTGCGGATCGCCTCGACGTCGTAGGGCTTCGCGATCGCGTTCATGGTTCAGGCCTTTCCAGGCTCAGGCGTCCGGTCGGCGACGAGGGTGCCGGCATGTCCCCAATCCTCGCGTTCGATCTCCTGAATCACGATATGGGTGTTCTGCGGGTTCTTGCCGAGCACGCGCACCAGAGTCTGCGTGAACTCCTTGACGATCTCGGCCTTCTGCTCGTGCGTCGCGCCCTTGGTGATCTGCAGATTGACGTAAGGCATCAGGCCGCTCCTGCCTTGGGCACAGGCCCACGCTGGGCCAGCCAGGCTTCGATCTCGCGGAAGACGATCTCGCGCACAGCTTCATCGGCGACGAACTCGGTGACCTCGCCGGCGAACGCCGCGAGCACCAGCGCCTCGGCCTGAGGCCGCGGCAGGCCGCGCGCCATCAGGTAGAAGAGCTGCTCGGCGTCCATCTGCGCCACGGTCGCGCCATGGCCGCAGACGACGTCGTCGGCGAAGATCTCGAGCTCCGGCTTGTTGAACATCGTCGCGCCGTCGTTCAGCAGCAGCGTGTTGCTCTTCATGCTGCCATCGGTCTTCTGCGAATGCTGGCGCACGACGACCTTGCCCTGGAAGACGCCGGTGCCCTCGCCCTCGATGATGTTCTTGAACAGCTCGCGGCTCTCGCCATGGGCTGCTGCGTGATCCATCACCAGGGTCACGTCCGAATGCTGCTGCTTGCGCAGCAGATTGATGCCACGCAGCGCCGCCCGGCTGTGCTCGCCGGCATAGCGCAGGAAGCTCTGCTGGCGCAGCACGCCGCAGCACGAAGCCAGCGCCACCGAGGAGAAATTGACATGGGCGCCGATCTCGGCGAGCAGCGTCTGCACCTGCACCGTCTCCGGCCGCTGGCGCGTGACGAGGCGGACATGCTCGACCTCGGCACCGTCGGCGACGGCAAAGGAGATCGCATGGTTGATCTGCGACGGCGCCGGGCCGACGCTTTCATGCTGCTCGACGATCGTGACCTTCGCGCCGGCGCCGACCTTGATCAGCACCCGCGAGAACTGCGCCGCTTCCTTCTGGCCGGAGCCGAGAGCGAGCAGCAGGATCGGCCGCGATAGTTCGGTTTCCGGCGCGATCTCGATGACGACGCCATCCTGCGCCAGGGCAGCGTTGAGCATCAGCGCGCTGTCATCACGCGCCACTTCCGGTACTTCCAGCGCCGCGGCCAGCGCTTCTGGCGCCTGCGTCAGCGCCTCGGCGAGACCGCGCACCGAGACCCCGGCCGGCAGGTTGTCGAGGTCGGAATCGGCCGCGCTGAAAATGCCGTCGATGCTGACCAGCCGCGTGCCGGGAATGGTCTGCAGCGCCAGCCGGTCGGCGATCGCCTGCGGCCGCTCGGCACGCCGCGCCAGCGGCATCGCCTCGCGCACCAGCGAGCGCAGATCGGTATAGCGCCAGGATTCGAGCCGCCGATGCGGCAGGCCCTTGGCCTCGAAGCCGGCGAAGGCTTCCTCGCGCAGCTTGCGCACGGCGCCGGCGCCCGGCAGCTCGGCCTTCACATTGGCGAACTGCTCGGCGAGCTTCTGCTCGGCAGCGGTCTTGAGGGGAGTAATGATCGCCATCACGCGGCCTCGGAATAGGCGGCGTAGCCGTTCTTCTCGAGCTCGAGCGCCAGCTCCTTGCCGCCGCTTTTCACGATCCGGCCCTTCGACATCACGTGGACGGTATCGGGCACGATATGGTCGAGCAGGCGCTGGTAGTGGGTGATGACCAGGAAGCCGCGGTTCTTGTCGCGCAGCGCGTTGACGCCGTCGGCGACGATGCGCAGCGCGTCGATGTCGAGGCCGGAATCGGTCTCGTCGAGGATGCACATCGACGGCGTCAGCAGCGCCATCTGCAGGATCTCCATGCGCTTCTTCTCGCCACCGGAGAAGCCGACATTGAGCGGCCGGCGCAGCATGTCGCGGGCGATGCCGAGGCCGTCGGCCGCGGCGTTGACGCGCTTGATGAAGTCCGGGGTCAGTAGCTCGGCCTCGCCGCGCGCCTTGCGCTGCGCGTTCATCGCCGCCTTCAGGAACGTCATGGTGGCGACGCCGGGGATCTCCAGCGGATACTGGAAGGCGAGGAAGATGCCGGCGGCGGCGCGGGCATCGGCCTCCATCTCCAGCAGGTTCTCGCCGTTGAGCAGGATCTCGCCGTCGAGGACCTCATAGTCCTCCTTGCCGGCGATGACATAGGACAGCGTCGACTTGCCGGAGCCGTTCGGCCCCATGATCGCGGCGATCTCGCCGGCGTTCACGGTGAGGTTGAGGCCGTTGAGGATCTGCTTGTCCTCGTCGGCGATCTTGACGGTGAGGTTGCGAATTTCGAGCATTGTTCAGTGTTCCATTCTGCTGGAGATGGTCGGGTCAGGCCCGACCATGACGCGCATGGTCCCGGCGTCATGCCCGGGCTCGACCCGGGCATCTCGGAAACGATCGGGCGTCAGCCCACGGAGCCTTCAAGGGAAATCGTGATCAGCTTCTGTGCCTCGACCGCGAATTCCATCGGGAGCTGCTGCAGCACCTCCTTGACGAAGCCGTTGACGATCAGCGCCACCGCCTCCTCCTCGGAGAGGCCGCGCTGCAGGCAGTAGAACATCTGGTCTTCGCCGATCTTCGAGGTCGTCGCCTCGTGCTCGAAGATCGCGGTCGCGGTCTTGGCCTCGATATAGGGGATCGTGTGTGCGCCGCACTGGTCGCCGATCAGCAGCGAGTCGCAATTGGTGAAGTTGCGCGCGTTCGTCGCCTTGCGATGGGCCGAGACCATGCCGCGATAGGTCGAGTCCGATTTGCCGGCCGCGATGCCCTTGGCGATGATCTTCGAGGTCGTGTTCTTGCCGAGATGCAGCATCTTGGTGCCGCTATCGACCTGCTGGGCGCCGTTCGAGACCGCGATCGAGTAGAACTCTCCGCGCGAGCCGTCGCCGCGCAGGATGCAGGACGGGTACTTCCAGGTGATCGCCGAGCCGGTCTCGACCTGCGTCCACGAGATCTTCGAGTTCTTGCCGCGGCAATCGCCGCGCTTGGTCACGAAGTTGTAGATGCCGCCCTTGCCCTCGGCGTCGCCGGGATACCAGTTCTGCACCGTCGAGTATTTGATCTCGGCATCGTCGAGCGCGATCAGCTCGACCACGGCGGCATGCAACTGGTTCTCGTCGCGCTTGGGCGCCGTGCAGCCTTCGAGATAGCTGACATAGGAGCCTTCGTCGGCGATGATCAGCGTGCGCTCGAACTGGCCGGTGTTCTGCTCGTTGATGCGGAAATAGGTCGACAGCTCCATCGGGCAGCGCACGCCCTTGGGGATGTAGACGAAGGAACCGTCGGTGAAAACGGCGCTGTTGAGCGTGGCGAAGTAGTTGTCGGTCACCGGCACCACGGTGGCGAGGTACTTCTTCACCAGCTCGGGATGCTCCTGAATCGCCTCGGAGATCGAGCAGAAGATCACGCCGGCCTGCGCCAGCTCCTTCTTGAAGGTGGTAACGACCGAGATCGAATCGAACACGGCATCGACCGCGACGCGGTTTTCCGGTGCGACGCCGGCCAGGACCTCCTGCTCGCGCAGCGGGATGCCGAGCTTCTTGTAGGTCTCCAGGATCGCCGGATCGACCTCATCGAGCGACTTCGGCGAGGCGCCCATCTTCGGCGCAGCGTAGTAGTAGATGTCCTGGTAGTTGATCGGCGGGTACTGCACACGCGACCAGTTCGGCTCGGTCATGGTCTTCCAGCGACGGAAGGCGTCGAGCCGCCATTCCAGCATCCATTCCGGCTCGCTCTTGCGCGCCGAGATGTAGCGGACGGTGTCCTCGGTCAGCCCCTTGGCCGGCTTGTCGACCTCGATCTCGGTGATGAAGCCGTACTTGTATTCGGTCACGTCGATCGACTTGACCTGGTCGATGGTCTCCTGGACCGCTGCCATTTTCTACTCTCCTGTCGCGGGTTCAAGGCCCGCCGGTTTGGTCTTCGTCTTGTTCGCTATTCGTCTTGCCGGAGAGCTCAGGCCGCCGCCTGCTCCTGCCGGGTTGGTATCGCGGCCACCGCCTTCGCATAGGCCGCGAGAAATCGCTCGATATCCGCCCCGGAGGTGGTCCATCCGAGCGAAGCGCGCAAGGCCCCCGCGCTCATGGCAGGGTCGACGCCCATGGCGGCGAGCACATGCGAGCGCTTGACCTTGCCCGAGGAGCAGGCCGAGCCCGAGGACAAGGCCACGCCGGCAAGATCGAGCACGATCAGCGCCGTCTCGGCCTTGATGCCGGGGGTGCCGAAGGCGCTCGTGCCGGGCAGCCGGGCTACCTTGCCGCCGAATACCACAGTCGCCGGCGCGAGCTCAGCCAGCCCCGCCTCCAGCGCGTCGCGCAGTCCGGCAAGCCGAACGGCCTCGCCGACGAGAGCTGCGCTGGCTTCCGCAGCGGCGACACCGAAGCCGACGATGCCCGGCACGTTCTCGGTGCCGGCGCGCCAGCCGCGCTCCTGCCCGCCGCCGCGCATCGGCTTGTCGGCGAGTTCGAGCGCCCCGGTGCGGAAGACGATCGCGCCGACGCCCTGCGGGCCGCCGAGCTTGTGGGCAGACAGCGTCAGAACGTCGACGCCGAGCGCATTGATATCGATCGCGATCTTGCCGGCGGCCTGGACCGCATCGCTATGCATCAGCGCGCCATGGCGCTTCGCGATCGCGGCCGCCTCGGCGATCGGCTGGATCACGCCGGTCTCGTTGTTGGCGAGCTGCAGCGAGATCAGCGCCCGCTCGCCGGGCCGCTCCGCGGCGTGGCGGGCGAGACGCCCATCCAGCCAGCCGAGATCCGCCAGTCCATTCTCGTCGACGGGAAGCTCCTCGGCCGCACCGGCCGCAAAACGGTGGCCGTCGCGCACGCAAGGATGTTCGGTCGCGCCATAGAGCAGGAGCGAGACCGGCGCGCGGACGCAGTCCCGGCCGCCGCTGCAATCGCTGAGCCCGCGAGACAGCACCGTCGCGTTCGCCTCGGTGCCGCCGCTGGTGAAAACGACATTCGCCGCCTTCGCCCCGCACAATGCCGCGACCCGCTCTCGCGCCGCCTCGACGGCGGCCCGTGCCGCCCGGCCCTCGCCATGGACGGAGGACGGATTGCCGGTCATCTGCAGCGCCCGCAGCATCGCCTCCGCCGCCGCCGGACGGACCGGCGTGGTGGCATTATGGTCGAGATAGCTGCGGATCGTCGCGTTCACCTGCGCAATTGCTCCATGTCCTGACGGGCTTGCCGCTGGTGCGGCACGAAATGCTTGAAACTGCACCCCTGCGCCGTGCTATAGCCGCCCGTCCGAGCCGCGGCGACTGGAGCGGCAAGCGGTCATCCGCCTGCATGTTCCCGTCCTGTTCACGGCTGTTAGAACCATTCTAAGCGCCTGATGTAGGGCGCGAGCGGCGGGGCCGTCAAGGGCGAGCGCGCGCATCGGTGGCAATTCCTGCCGCTTTTGCGCGATCGCCCTGCGTCCTTGCCCAGCAAAAGGCGAGACACGATGCCCGAGGTTATTTTCAACGGACCGGCCGGCCGGATCGAAGGTCGTTACCAGCCCGCCAAGAAGCGCGGCGCGCCGCTCGCCATCATCCTGCACCCGCACCCGCAGTTCGGCGGGACGATGAACAACCAGATCGTCTACAACCTGTTCTACACCTTCGTGAACCGCGGCTTCTCGGCGCTGCGCTTCAATTTCCGCGGCGTCGGCCGCAGCCAGGGCCATTTCGATCACGGTGCCGGCGAGCTGTCGGACGCAGCCGCGGCGCTCGACTGGATGCAGGCGCTGAACCCCGAGGCCAAGAGCTGCTGGATCACCGGCGTCTCCTTCGGCGCCTGGATCGGCATGCAGCTCCTGATGCGTCGCCCCGAGATCGAGGGCTTCCTCTCGATCGCCGCGATGGCGAACCGCTACGACTTCTCCTTCCTCGCGCCCTGCCCGTCCTCGGGCCTGTTCGTGCATGGCTCGGAAGACCGCGTCGCGCCGGTCAAGGAGGTGATGGCGGTGATCGAGAAGGTGAAGACCCAGAAGGGCATCCAGATCGAGCACGTCGTGGTCGAAGGCGCCAACCACTTCTTCGACGGCCGCGTCGACCAGCTGATGGATCAGGTCGGCGTCTATCTCGACCGCATGGTCGGGCCGGAAATCCTCAAGAGCGAGCAGGAAAAGGCCTGAACGCCATTACGCAACGCGTCATGCTCGCCCCTGGGGCGAGCATCCACGTCTTGAACACAGCGCTGTTCGCAGGAAGACGTGGATGGTCGGGACAAGCCCGACCATGACGGAAGAGCGGACCAGCCAGACCGCGTGAACCAGTCGAGTCCCGTCATGACCACCTTCAAGTCCGATTTCCTGCGCGTGCTCGACGAGCGCGGCTTCATCCACCAGATCTCCGATCCGGAAGGGCTGGACCAGGCCGCGCTGAAGGGGCCGATCTCGGCCTATATCGGCTATGACGCGACCGCGACGAGCCTGCATGTCGGGCATCTCATGCAGATCATGATGCTGCACTGGATGCAGGAGACCGGCCACAAGCCGATCGCGCTGATGGGCGGCGGCACCACCATGGTCGGCGATCCCTCCTTCAAGGACGAGGCGCGCAAGCTGCTGACCCAGGAGACGATCGAGCAGAACCTCTCGGGCATCCGCTCGGTGTTCTCGAACTATCTCGACTTCTCCGGCCCGGCGACCATGCTGAACAACGCCGACTGGCTGCTCGGGCTGAACTATCTCGAATTCCTGCGCGATGTCGGCCGGCATTTCTCGGTCAACCGGATGCTGTCCTTCGACAGCGTCAAGACGAGGCTCGACCGCGAGCAGTCGCTGTCCTTCCTCGAATTCAACTACATGATCCTGCAGGCCTACGACTTCGTCGAGCTCAACAAGCGCACCGGCTGCATCCTGCAGATGGGCGGCTCCGACCAGTGGGGCAACATCGTCAACGGCATCGATCTCGGCCATCGCATGTCGGATGTGCAGCTCTATGCGCTGACCTCACCGCTGCTGACCACCGCCTCGGGCAACAAGATGGGCAAGACCGCCTCCGGCGCCGTCTGGCTCGATTCGAAGCTGCTCCCGGTCTTCGAGTTCTGGCAGTACTGGCGCAACACCGAGGATGCCGATGTCGGCCGCTTCCTGAAGCTCTTCACCAAGCTGCCCATGGCCGAGATCGCGCGCCTTGCGGCGCTCGGCGGGGCCGAGATCAACGAGGCCAAGAAGGTGCTGGCGACCGAGGTCACGGCGCTGCTGCACGGAAGGCAGGCGGCCGAAGCCGCCGCCGAGACCGCGCGCAAGACCTTCGAGGAAGGCGCGACCGCGCAGGACCTGCCGAGCGTCGAGCTGCCGAAGGCGCAGTTCGAGGCCGGCCTTGGCGTGCTCAGCGCCTTCGTCAGCGCGGGCCTCGTGCCCTCGACCGGCGAGGCCCGGCGCCAGATCAAGGCCGGCGGCCTGCGCGTCAACGATCAGTTGGTGAGCGACGAGCGCGCCAGCCTCGGCCTTTCCGACCTGGCCGAAGGCGCGATCAAGCTCTCCTTCGGCAAGAAGAAGCACATCCTGCTGCGGGCCGTCTGAGACGGCACCCGAGCAACGGCCCGGGCAGCCCCTGCCCGGGCAGAATCAGAATCTGAGGCACTTACGCCAAGTGACTGCCAACGAAGACGATTTCGCCCCAAAACCACTCGCCGGCGGCTGCAGGGGCAGAACCGGTCGCAGGTGAGGCAAGCGCACGCGATAGACGGTAGCCGCGCGCTCAGCGCTCCGCGGTGTTGGGAACGTTCCCCTGCGGGCGCTGCTCGAGCGGCCCGCCGCCGAGCGGATCGACGAAGCGCCGCAAGATGCCGGGCGCGATCGCCGAGAGCGGGTTGACCGTCATGGTCGGCGCCGTGGCCGAGCCGGAAACGCGGAAATTCACCGCGAACAGCCCGCCATATTGCCCGCCACCGAGGATCATGCCGACCACCGGCACCTGCGCGAAGGCATTGTTGAGCGCATAGCCGGGCACGAAGGTGCCGCCGATATCGACGCGGTCGCGGCCGTAGTCGACATTGCCTTGCAGGGTGAAACCGACCTGCTGGCCCCAGATCACCGCTTCGCTGATATCGATCCGGCTGGCGCTGCGGAGGAACTCGGCGCGCAGCTTGGTGAAAGCGACCTCGCTGGCGTCGATGCGATGCGGCACCGGCGCGCCGTTGCGATCGAGCGCGCTCGGTGCCGTCGCAGGTTGCGCCCCGACGACGCGGCGCAGCGCCGGCTCATCGCGGACTGTGAAGTTCCGCAGCAGGAGTTCGCCCTCCTGCCGGACGTCGCCCGCCCCGAGCCGAAGCACGAGATCCCCGCCATGGGCACGACGATAAATGTCGAAGAAGCGCAGCGTCGCGCCGCCATTCTCCGATTGCAGCACCATCGGTCCGGCGCCCTCGCCCTGCCGCGGTTGCTTGATCGAGAGGTCGGCCCGCCCGATCCGGCCGGCAAAGCTCATCGAGCGGATCACGCCGCCGCGCCGCGACAGCTTGAGCTGCGAGTTGCCGAGAGCCTCGTTGTTGAAGCCGGTCAGGATCGGCACCTCGAGATCGAGCTCGTAATCGGGGCCGGCCGCCTGCGCGCCGCGGCCGCCACGGGCGGGCGCCGCCGGCGCGTTCAGGATATCGCGGATGAAGGGCCGCGCATCGAGCACGGCGCCGCGCACCGAGAGCTTGGTCACTGCGCCGTCGCGGGCGATCTCGACCTTGGTCAGGTTGTCGCCGGGCGAGAACTTGAGCTGCGACAGGCTGGCGCTCTCGAAGCCGTTCTGCTTGTTCAGCGAAACCCGGCCCTTCACCAGGATCGGGGCGCTGTCGATGGTCAGGTCCTCGAAGTCGGGCCCGTCCGCATCCGACAGATAGGTGAAGACCGCCCGCCCCGCCCGGCCGGCCGGCTTGCTCAAGCCGGGGATGGAGGTGTCGATCGCGGCGCGCGTCAGGTCGACCTCGACCCGCGGCGGCGCTTCCGGCGTCTTGCCGAGCGTCTTGATCACCTTGACCTGCAGCGGGCCGGTGATGCCGGCCTCGGGACCGATGCCGCGGCGCTGCCGGGCGGCATTGTCGAGCGTCAGGGAGACCGTCGCCTCACCCTGGCCCTTGGCGTTCTGGCGCAATTCGATCGGCCCGCGATCGCCACCGACGCGGCCCTCGCCGCGGATCAGCAACTGGCCGCGATCATAGCTCAGCGCGAGATTGGCGCCGTCCAGCTTCTCGTTGCCGAGCAGCGTGTCGGAGGCGACCCCGGTGAGATTGCCGCTGCTCTGGACGACCACATCGGAAAAGCGAAGATCGTTCATCAGCGGCAGGGAAATCTGGTTCTTCAGCTCACTCGTCCCGCGGACCGATGCCGGATCGATCTGCAGCGGCGAGAACTCGCGCAAGGCCGGGAAGCCGAACAGGGCGACCAGCGCATCCATCGAGCCGGTCGAGCGGAAGCCGATCCGCGCCAGCGGCCGGTCGCCCCAGCTGTCGGGCATCGCAAAGCTGCCTTCGTCCAGCGTCAGCTTCCTGCCATTGCCCAGATCGGCCGTCGCTTGCGGGACGCTGAGCTGCACCGTGCGGCCGGTTATCGTGCCGGCGACGCGGGCATCGACCAGGATCGGCAGGCCGGGACTGGCGAGGAAGCTGACCTGCGAGCCCTTCAGCACCACGGTGACGGCGTCGTCATCCATGCCCTGGCCGCCACGAAACCGGGCATTCGCCTCCGGCGAGACCGAAAGATCGACCGTGATCTCCTCGACCCGTCCGCCGAGGATCTGCCGGCTCAGGGTCGCATGCAGGTCCGGCGACGTCACCGCCGGCCAGACCGCCAGGGCAGCGCGCATATCGGAGTCGACCGCGCGGATCTTGAACTGGTGCGAATTGCGATCGCCGACGCGGCGCGCCGCACCGGACCCTTCGGCGTCGATCAGCGGCCCCTTGACGACGAGTTGCTCGATCCGGACCTCGCCGGCTGCCGGCTCGACCTCGAAGGAAGAACGCAGCTTGTCGATGACGACCGGCGCATCCTTGCCGACGCCGGCGACCTGTCCTGCGCCCTCGAAGGCGACCTTCCAGACCCCGCCCTCCTCGCGCGCCTGGCCGCGCCCAAGCAGCTTGGTTGCGCCGGCCTGTAGCTCGGCCGCGGCGATCCGGACCGTCTTGAGCCCGTCATCGCTGTCGAAATCGAGCCGCGCTCCCTGGACCTCCACCGGTTGCAGTTCGGTGCCGCGCAGGTTCACCACGCCCGGCGCCACATTGAGACCCGCAGCGATCCTGCGCACTCCATCGGGAGTCTGCGTCAGCGAGATCTTGCCGCTGAGCGCAAGCCCGTCGAGCGCGACGGTCGCGTTTCCGAAAGCGAGCGCCACCGCCTCCGCCGGCTCGAAGCGCCGGATGTCGATGCTGGCTCGGCGCGTGCCGTCCGGGCTGCTCGACAGATCGATGGACAAATCCTTCCAGCGCGAACCGGTGCGCCCGCGCGCCACCAGCCGTGCAAGGCCACCGCCGAGGCGCTCCAGCCTGACCTCGACATCCTCCAGCCCGGCCTTCTGGCGACCGGTCGGATCGATCAGGGTGACGCGCGCGCCGCCCATGCCGGCCTGTTCGAGCGAGCCGAGCAGGCCGTCGCCCTCGGCGAGGGCGCCGATCGCGTTCATCACACCGGTGAAGGCGTTCCAGTCGGCGGGATCACCGACCATCGGCGCATTTGGCAATGGCACCGCCTGCGCCCCCTGCTCCAGCAGCAGCGCACCATCCTGGGTGACGCCGAGGCGGATGTTGACGCCACGCAGATCGAGGGAGACGAGCTTGATCTCGCCGCGCAGCAGCGCAAAGGGATCATAGCCCAGGATGGCTTCCGGGGCCCGGAAGGAGGCGCCGCCCGAATGGCGGAACGAAACCTGCTGAACCCGCAGGCGCGAGCGCCCGTCGACCCGGTCGAGCCCGGCATGCTCGGCCTCGACCTTCCAGTTCGGGCCAAGCCTTTCCTCGATCGCGGCGGAGATCCTGCCCTCCAGCCCGGATAGCGGGATGAAACCGCTGACCAGCAGCGCGCCACCGGCGAAGCAGAGCGTGACCACGGCGACGAGGACGGCGACGCCGATCGTCATCACGCCCTTCCAGGCGCGCTTCGCCACGGCGGCGGTGTCACAGGCCTCCGCTTGCGCCGGAGCGGGCGCCGCTGCTGACGGCGCCGGAATGATCCTGTTGTCCTCGGTCAAGAAGGATTCGCTTTTTGTCTTGCGGGCAGAAGACCCGAGATCCGGTCCAGCGCCCTTCCGGTACAATGCGCGCGGCTGCGCGTCGGGTACAGCCCGCGCCAAAGTAACCGATTCTCCGGCCGCATGTTCCTGCTCTCTGGTCTAAGCCGGCTTACCGCCCTATGGCTCGCCAGCCCATGCGGCGCGATATCGACCAAAGGAAGGCAGACATGGCCCTGAACGAAGGCAGCTTCGCCCCGGACTTCACCTTGCCCAAGGACGGCGGCGGCACCCTGACGCTGTCGGCGCTGCGAGGCGGAAAGGTCGTGCTCTACGCCTATCCCAAGGACGACACCCAGAGCTGCACCGTCGAAGCGACCGCCTTCAACGGCCTGCGCAAGGCCTTCGCCGCCGCCGGGACGCGGATCATCGGCGTCTCGCCCGATTCGGTGGCCAGGCATGACCGTTTCAAGCAGAAATACGATCTGGAGATCGACCTGCTCGCGGACGAGAACCGCGAGATGATCGAAGCCTATGGCCTGTGGGTCGAGAAGAGCATGTATGGCCGCACCTATATGGGGGTCGAGCGCACCACCTTCCTGATCGAGGCTGACGGCCGGATCGCGCGGATCTGGCGCAAGGTGAAGGTGAAGGGCCATGCCGAAGAAGTGCTTTTGGCCGCGGAAACGCTCTGAAACAGCCGCGCCGACGCGGTTTTCGACGCGAGATTTGCGATTGATTAACCCTAACCGGGTCTAATCGGATCATCGCAGCGTCACAGTCGGTATTGCGTATGACACTCCCTGATTCCGCGGAACATCCCCGCGCGCCGGCACTCGCCGTGCCCGGCCTCCTCGCCCGCCGCAGCTTCGCCATCCGCCGCTCGACGGCCCTGCTCGGCCTTGCCCTGCTCGGCCTGACCACGGCCTGGAGCGGCGCGACCACCTGGTACATCCTGCGCAAGGATGATCTCGCTGCCCGGTTGATCAGCCGCGAGACCTCCCGGCAATATGCCTATGAGGACCGCATCGCCGCCCTGCGCGCCGATATCGACCGGCTCGCCAGCCGCGCCCTGCTCGACCAGGACGGCGTCGAAGCCCGCGTCGGCGAGATCGCCATGCGCCAGGCCGAGCTCGAATCGAAGCAGGCGCTGGTCAACTCCGTCACCGACACCTTGAAGGCGAGCGGGATCGGCATCACGCAGGCCTCCAAGTCGGCCACAGGCCCGCGCCTGATCAAGCCCGAGGCGACGATCCGGGCCTCCGGCCTCAGCAGCTTCGCCCCGATCGGCCCGTCCAGGCCGACGCCGGCACCCGACACGCCGGCGCTCCGCGGCGCCGCAGACCGCAATGCCGGCCCCTGGCAATCGGGCGAGGCCGCGGAACCGGTATCGCCGGCCCAGCGCGTCGCCGAAGCTCTGGTGCAGCTCGACCAGGCCATCGACCAGACCGGCTCGGCCCAGCTCGGCACGCTCCGCAACATCGACCGCAGCCTCGGCGAGACCCAGAAGTCGCTGCGCTCGGCCCTGGCCGAAACCGGCCTCGATACCGATCGCCTGGCTGCCACCACGACGATCGCCAAGGGCGTCGGCGGCCCCTTCGTCCCGATCAAGATCGACCCTGCCGCCGGCCCGTTCGAGGCGACCCTGCACAGCCTGCAGCCGCGCATCGCCGCTGTATCCCGGCTGCGGGAGCTGGTGGTGCAACTGCCGCTGCGCCGCCCGCTCCAGGGCGAGATCGACATGAGCTCGAACTATGGCTACCGCGTCGACCCGTTCACGCGCGGCCCGGCCATGCACACCGGCATGGACCTTCGCGCCGAGACCGGCACGCCGGTCCGCGCCACCGCGCCCGGCAAGGTCGTCACCGCCGAGTATTCCGGCGGCTATGGCAACATGGTCGAGGTCGAGCATGCCGGCGGCATCAGCACCCGCTACGCCCATATGTCGGCGATCATGGTCTCGGTCGGCCAGAGCGTCGGCGCCGGCACTCAGGTCGGCCGCGTCGGCTCGACCGGCCGCTCGACCGGGCCGCACCTGCATTACGAAACCCGCATCGAGGGCGATACCGTCGACCCGATCCGCTTCCTGCGCGCCGGCGACAAGCTCGCCGGCCAGCTCTGAAAAGCACTTCTCGATCCACTTGCACCGTCATTCCGGCTGGAGCCGCTTTGCCGGCCGGAGCTCCTTTGCAAAGAGGGCTCCTGAAACGAGTCGTCCCGGGCGACCGCAGGGAGACCCGGGACCCATGCCTGAGCCTCTCCGACGGAACTTCAGGCATGGATCCCGGCTCTGCGCTGCGCTCCGGCCGGGATGACGATGCCGGTTGGGTGGAAAATCAGAGGTTTGACAAAGAGATAGATCGCCTATCTGCGTCCGATAGGACGCACGGCGATCTACCGCAGCACGTCCGCGATCGCCGCGCCGGCCACCCCATGCCCGTACTCGTTCCAATGCGCATCGGAGCGGTACTCGAACCGCTTGTGGTTCTTCGCCCAGTCCGCAGCGAAGACGGGATGCAGGTCGAGGAACGCGATGCCATGCCGGCCCGCGATCTCGGCAGCGATCCGGTTCAGCCGTAGCGCCTTGCTGTCGCGACCGGCATAGATCGACTCGCGCTCGCCATCCATGACGAGCTGGAGCTTGGCGCCGGCTGCCTCGGCCCGCGCCTTCAGCCGGCCGAACAGATAGTCCGTGGCGACCCGGATATCGCCCTCCTGGGCCAGCACGCCGGCGACGTCGATATTCGCGGCGTAGCCGCCCTCGCCCGCCGCCTGGGCCGGCCCGAGAATGGCATCGACCAGCGTCTGCGGGCGCACCTGCCAGCGATAGAGCAGGAAGCGCGCCGTCGCGCTCTGGCGCAGGCTCTCGAACAGTCCCGGTTGCCAGGGCTCGGGGGCAACCTCGCCGGCGACGCGACCGTCCTCGATCCGCAGCTTCAGGAAGCTCGAGGTATAGCGCCCGGGCTTGAACACGAAGCTCTCGTCGAAATCATTGTGGACCAGCAGCACGACGATGCGGTCCGGCCGGCGCTTTTCGACCTCGCGCTCGACCATCTGCAGGTACTGGCTAAGCGGGGCGCCGGCGACGGCGAAGCGATAGCCCTCGATCGTGCCCTCCGGCCCGAGCGCGGCGACGGCCTTTTCCGCAAAGCTCTTGTCGAACGGCACCTGCAGCGCCTCGACGAAGCTGTCGCCGACGAAGGCGATGCGGGCGATGCCGGGCCGGCGCTCGATCGGATAATCCGGCAGGGGCGAGTTCCAGCCCTGCGCATTGATCGAGAAGGGCGCGGCGATCTCGTCACGCACCCGCCAGACCCCGGTCTGGCCCGGCTGGTAGCGCACCACGCCGTTGGCGAAGGCGTTGCGCGGCACGTCGCTGCCGGGCAGCACGAAGCGGAACAGCACCAGTTCGCAGAACAGCAGGAAGAACAGGACGCTGCCGCCCGAGACCGCGAGATTGATCAGGATCTCGCGGCCGCGGGAGCGCTTTTTCCCGCTCAATCGATGTCCTCGACTTCGACCTCGGTGCCATAGACGCGCTGCGCCAGCGAGGCCTCCATGAACGGATCGAGATCCCCGTCGAGCACGTCGGACGGCGCCGTCGAGCTGACGCCGGTGCGCAGGTCCTTCACCAGCTGATAGGGCTGCAGCACATAGGAGCGGATCTGGTGGCCCCAGCCGATATCGGTCTTGGAGGCCTGCTCGGCATTGGCCTTCTCTTCCCGCTTCTTCAGCTCGGCCTCGTAGAGGCGGGCGCGCAGCATGTCCCAGGCCTTGGCCCGGTTCTTGTGCTGCGAACGCTCCTGCTGGCAGGCGGCCACGATACCGGTCGGGATATGGGTGATGCGCACCGCCGAGTCGGTCGTGTTGATGTGCTGGCCGCCAGCGCCCTGAGCCCGGTAGGTGTCGATCCGGCAGTCGGATTCCTTGACGTCGATGACGATCCGGTCGTCGACGACAGGATAGACCCAGACCGATGCAAAGGAGGTCTGCCGCCTTGCATTGGAGTCAAACGGCGAGATGCGCACCAGCCGGTGCACGCCCGATTCCGTCTTCAGCCAGCCATAGGCGTTGTGGCCCTTGAACTGCAGCGTCGCCGACTTGATGCCGGCCTGGTCGCCATCCTGGTATTCCAGCATGTCGACCTTGAACTTCCGCCGCTCGCCCCAGCGCCGATACATGCGCAGCAGCATCTCGGCCCAGTCCTGGCTCTCGGTGCCGCCGGCGCCGGGATGGATC
Organism: Bradyrhizobiaceae bacterium; assembly: GCA_036676315.1. Taxonomy (GTDB): domain Bacteria; phylum Pseudomonadota; class Alphaproteobacteria; order Rhizobiales; family Beijerinckiaceae; genus Allobosea. The sequence continues at coordinate 23,784 of JAKFDB010000139.1, read as the reverse complement.
TCGACATAGGTGTCGAGCATGTCGGCCTCGCCCGAAAGCAGCGTCTCGACCTGCCGGCGCGCCGCCTCGACCTCGACAGCCTTGATCGCCGCCTCGCCTTCCGAGACGGTGGCCGCATCCTCTTCCATCTCGCCGAGCTCGATCAGCGTCAGCGCGTCGTCGAGATCGCGCTCGAGCTTGGCGATGCCGTTGATCTGATCCTCGAGCGAGGTCCGCTCGCGCATCAGCTTCTGCGCGGTTTCGGCGTCGTTCCAGAAATCGGGGCCTTCGGAGAGTGCGTTCAGCTCTGCGAGACGTCTTTGCGCGACATCCCAGTCAAAGATGCCTCCTCAGCAGTCCGATCGACTGCTTGGCGTTATCAAGTTGCGTCTGGATTTCTGGGCGCATGATTCTGGATCGGCTTCCGTTCGAGGCTTCCCGTTGGGGCGCTGGAATAGGGGCGAAAGGGGCGAGTGTAAATGGCGCGGGCCCCCCTCTCCTGGAAGGAGAGGGGTAGGGGTGAGGTGTTCGGGAGGGTGTCATTGGCCTGAACCTGACCGCGCGGTGAGCGTTCGCGGAACTGGTCCAACGGCCTACACCTCACCCTGCCCTCTCCTTACAGGAGAGGGTTCCCCGCGCCCTACCGTTAGACGAGGCGCTTTAGTACAGCCCGCCCGTACCGGAGCCGACCGCGCGGCCGCCGGCAGGTGCGACGCTCATGGCGCCGCCGCTGCCGTCGCCGGCCGCTCCGATGACCGAGTAGCTGTCGGGCGGCGCGGTGCCGGGCTTGAAGGCCTCCAGGATGCCGCCCTCGCCGCCGGCGCGCATGCCGGTGCGCGGGTCGACGCGGATCAGCTTGATGCCCGCCGGGACACGGAACGGCGTCGCCGGCTTGTCCTTCAACGCCTGCGTCATGAAGTCCCGGAAGATCGGCGCGGCGTACTGGCCGGCCGTCGCCGAGTTGCCGAGCGATTTCGGCTTGTCGAAGCCCATATAGACGCCGACCGCCAGATCCGGCGAGAAGCCGACGAACCAGACGTCCTTGGCGTCGTTGGTCGTGCCGGTCTTGCCGGCGAGCGGCTTGCCGACCGACTTCACCACCGTCGCAGTGCCGGCGTTGACGACGCCTTCCAGCATCGAGACCATCTGATAGGCCGTCAGCGGGTCGAGCACCTGGTCGCGGTTGTCGACCAGGCGCGGCTCGCGCTGATTGGCCCATTTATCGGCATTGCAGCCTTCGCAGACGCGCTGGTCGTGCCGGTAGATCGTCGAGCCGAAACGGTCCTGGATGCGGTCGATCAGGGTCGGCCGGATGCGCTTGCCGCCATTGGCGAGCATCGAATAGGCCGCGGTCATCCGCATCACCGTGGTCTCGCCGGCACCCAGCGACATCGAGAGCACCGGCAGCATGTCGTCATAGATGCCGAAGCGCCGCGCATATTCGGCGATCAGCGGCATGCCGACATCCTTGGCGAGGCGCACCGTCATCAGGTTCTTCGAGAACTGGATGCCATAGCGCAGCGTGCGCGGCCCGGTGAACTTGCCGTCATAGTTGCTCGGCGCCCAGACCCCGAGCCCGCCACCCTGGTCGACCTCGATCGGCGCGTCGAGCACGATGCTGGACGGCGTATAACCATTGTCGAGCGCGGTCGCGTAGACGAACGGCTTGAAGGACGAGCCCGGCTGGCGCAGCGCCTGCGTCGCCCGGTTGAACTCCGACTGGTCATGCGAGAAGCCGCCGACCATGGCGAGCACGCGGCCCGAGAACGGGTCCATGACGGTGATCGCGCCGTTCACCTCGGGCATCTGGCGCAGGCGCACCTGCCCCGGCTTGCCGTCGATCGGCTCGACATAGACGATGTCACCGACCGAAACCGCCTGCGAGACGCGGGTGCGCCGCGTCCAGCGGATGCCTTCGGCGCCGAGCGTCGCGGTCTCGCGCTCCGGCCGGAGCTGGCCCGAGTTCTCGCGGACCGGCTGCAGGCCGACCCGGGCGCTGTCGCCGGTGACATCGAGCACGACGGAGAGGCGCCACGGCTTGACGTCGCCGAGCACCGGCAATTCGCCGACGGCGACGCCCCATTCGCGACCCGCAAGGTCGATCTTCTGCACCGCCCCGCGCCAGCCGCGCGCCTCGTCGAAGCGGACGAGGCCGTCGACCAGCGCCTTGCGCGCCATCAGCTGCATTTTCGGGTCGACGGTGGCACGCACCGAGAGTCCGCCCTCGAGCAGCTTCTTCTCGCCATAGCGATCCTGCAATTCGCGGCGGATCTCCTCGGCGAAGAAGCCGGCGGCGATGTTGTTCGGCGAAACCGTGCGCGGATTGACGCCGAGCGGCTGGTTCTTGGCGGCGTCTGCCTCGGCCCGCTTGATCACGCCGTTCTCGGCCATACGGTCGAGCACATAATTGCGGCGTTCGATGGCGCGCTCGCGATTGCGGAACGGATGCAGGTCGGTCGGCGCCTTCGGCAGCGCTGCGAGATAGGCAGCCTCCTGCGCGTTCAGCTCATGCACCGACTTGCCGAAATAGTTCAGCGCTGCGGCGGCGACGCCATAGCTGCCCTGCCCCGGCGCCGGCGCGCCGAGATAGATCTCGTTCAAATAGAGCTCGAGGATCTTGTCCTTCGAATAGGTCGACTCGATGCGCAGCGCGATCAGCGCCTCGCGGATCTTGCGCTCGATGCTCTGTTCGGAGCCGACGAGGAAGTTCTTCGCCACCTGTTGGGTGATCGTCGAGGCGCCCTGCGGGCGGCGATTCGAGCCGCGATTGCGGAAGTTCGAGATCGCGGCGCGGGCCAGGCCCTCCGGGTCGACGCCGAAATGCTTGTAGAAATTCTTGTCCTCGGCCGCCAGGAAGGCGTCGATGATCAGCTTCGGAACCGCCTGAATCGGCAGATAGAGCCGGCGCTCCCGAGCGAATTCGGCGATCAGGCTACCGTCGCCGGCATGGACGCGGCTCATCACCGGCGGCTCGTAGTTCCGCAGCTGGGCCGAATCGGGGAGATCCTTGGAATAGTGCCAGACGAGGCCGGCTGCTCCCGCAACGCCGATCACGAAAATGATCGTGCCGGCGGCGAACGCCCACCCGAAAAGGCGCAAAATGAACCGCATCGAGAAACTTGACCTCGTCTAGCGGCAGCGGCGTCGCTCGAATCGACGGCATGCCCTGCCCGGGTGATCGATCTTTAACTTCATTCTATAACATGGCGGAAATGGCGGAACCGTGGCTGCAAGACCACAAACCCTCATCTTCGGCCCCGCTACGTCACTGCCGGCTCTCTGCTGCCTTGCCGGGAGCCTGGCTACGCTCGAAATACTGGTCGACCGCGCCTTGCACCGCCGTCACCGCCTGCGCCCGCCAGCTCTCGGAATTCAACAGCTCGGCATCCTTCGGGCTCGACATGTAGCCGAGCTCGATCAGTACCGAAGGCACGTCCGGCGCGGTCAGCACCCGGAAACCCGCCGAACGCAGCGGCACCTTGTGCAGTTTTACCGAGCCACCGAGCTTTTCGACCAGGTTGCGCGCGAACATCGCCGAAAAACCGCGCGTCTCGCGCTTGGCGAGGTCCATCAGGATGCCCGCGACGTCCTGCACGTCTTCGCTGGCGTCGAGGCCGGCGACCGCATCGGCCTGGTTCTCCTTGGCGGCGAGCCGGGCGGCTTCCGCATCGCTGGCTCGCTCGGAGCCGGTATAGATGGTGGCGCCGCGGACGTCCTGCGCCTGGCTCAGCGAATCCGCGTGGATCGAGATGAACAGATGCGCGTCGACGCTCCGGGCGATGCGGACGCGGTCGTTCAGCGGCACGAAGCTGTCGTCGGCGCGCGTCATGATCACACGGTAGCGCCCCTGCCTCTCGAGCTGCTCCTTGAGCTTCAGGCCGAAGGCCAGCACCACCGATTTCTCGGCGATCGAGGCGACGACGGCGCCGGGATCGATGCCGCCATGGCCGGGATCGATCACCACGATCCGGCGCTGGTCGCCTTCGGTCTTCATCTCCACCGGCACATGCGGCAGCTGCGCCTTGGCCGCGGCAGCGCGCGCGAGCCCGGCGAACTCTTCGCGGCTCGTCCGCTTCAGCTCGATGACGAGTTCGCCGAAGCCGCCGCGAAGCGGCTTCACCGAGACATCCGCCACTACGGCCGGCTGCGCCAGGTCGAGGATCAGGCGGGCCCGATCCGGCGTGAACAGGCCATAGCGGAAGCCGGAAACGAAGCCCGCGACTTTACGCGCATTCGAAGCGGGAATCTGGAAATTGACCGATGGCAGGTCGACGATGACACGGTCGGGGCCGGCCATGACGAAGGCGCTTGCCGTAACCGGGCGCGACAGCGTCAGCGTCAGCCGGACGACCTCGCCCTGGCTTTCGATTCGCGCCTCGCTCGCAACCGGGAAGTCGCTGGTCGCCCGCCCCTGCGGATTAGCCGTCGCCGGCCCCACCACTGAAAGCAGGGCGGAGAGGAGCAATGCAGGCAGCCAGAATCGCCCCGGCGCGCCGGGGAAGCGACCGGCCTTTGCGGCTGCATAAAGGTGATGGCCCTGAGGCAGGAGCGACTCCTACATTCGCGGCGGCGATGCTTAAGGGTTCTTAACCATAGTACCGCAATCCGTTGACAATTGGTTACCACGCCGGGCCCCCCCCGGAAACCGGCCGGTTCCTTAAGCCGGCGCGTTCTCCCTTGCCAAATGTGGCAAGCTGTCTGTAATGGAGTCGGTTGCATCGTGAAGGCTTCCGCCGCGCGCAAGCAGGGTTTGTAAGGACCCGTTGACGCCCGACGAACAAGCCGAACGGCCCGATTGCTCCAGGCGATCAGGAACGGCGCGAAGGCAACCAGCAACAGATCGTCCGCGGACGGGCCGGCGTCAGGCAGAAATCGACGCCGGGTTCGGCATTCCGCGAGCGTGATAACGCGGTGCGCTTCGCCTTGCGGCAGGCGCGTCGCAGGTCAAAGGTAAGATGTCGGGGCATACGACGCCGCTTCTCATTTCGGTGTTTCGTCGAGACCTTCCCGGTTGCGACGGGCTGATCGCCCGTTCCGCCGCTCGCCTCCGCTATCCCGCCTTGGCTGATTTTCTTTCCCTGCAACATGCCGGCGTGAGCCGGCCGACGCGCGGCGCCCCTGCCCGCGGCAGCGGATTCTCATCCGCAGCCCGGCGGGTACCAAAGGCTGCTGCGCAGATGGACCTGTCCTATGGCCAACAAGATGCTGATCGACGCCACCCACCCGGAAGAGACCCGGGTCGTGGTGTCCCGCGGTTCCCGCATTGAAGAATTCGATTTCGAATCCGCCAGCCGCAAGCCGCTCCGCGGCAATATCTATCTGGCGAAGGTGACGCGGGTTGAACCCTCGCTCCAGGCTGCCTTCGTCGAGTATGGCGGCAACCGCCACGGCTTCCTCGCCTTCTCCGAAATCCACCCCGACTACTACCAGATCCCGGTCGCCGACCGGCAGGCCCTGCTTGCCGAGGAAGCCCGCGCCGAGCGCGAGGAAGAACGCGACGAGGAGAAGCGCGAGAAGCGCGGTCGCCGCGACCGTGGCCGCCGCGGCGACCGTGACGGACGCGCCAAGCGCGCCGCCAATGGCGACGAGATGGTCAGCGCCGAAGTCGAGGCCAATGGCGAGCCGGTCGAGACCGATGGCAAGGAAGCCGCGATGGTCAACGAGGGCGCACCCGCCTTCGGTGAATACTTCGCCCCCGCCGTCGCCGAATCGGACAGCGAGAGCGTCGTCGAGAACGCCGCGCCGCTGACCTTCGAGACCGTCAGCGAATCCGCCTCCGGCGAAGCTGGAGCCGAGGAAGCCCGCCGCCCGTCCGAGGACGGCGACGATAATGGCCAGGACGATAGCGGCCAGGACGACCACCAGGACGAGCCCGAGCAGCTCGGCGGCGGCGACGCCCTCGACGACATGCCCGAGCGCCCGCGCCATTCGCGCCGCCAGTACAAGATCCAGGAGGTGATCAAGCGCCGCCAGATCATCCTGGTCCAGGTCGTCAAGGAAGAGCGCGGCAACAAGGGCGCGGCGCTGACGACCTATCTCTCGCTCGCCGGCCGCTATTCCGTGCTGATGCCGAACACCGGCAAGGGCGGCGGCATCTCGCGCAAGATCACCAATACCGAGGACCGCAAGCGCCTGAAGGAAATCGCCCAGGAGCTCGAGGTTCCCGAGGGGATGGGCATCATCCTGCGCACCGCCGGAGCCTCGCGCACCAAGGTCGAGATCAAGCGCGACTACGAATACCTGATGCGGATGTGGGAGAGCGTGCGCGAACTGACGCTCGCCTCCGTCGCCCCGGCGCTGGTCTATGAGGAGGGCAACCTCGTCAAGCGCTCGATCCGCGACCTCTACAACAAGGACATCGACGAGGTTCACGTCGCCGGCGAGGCAGCCTATCGCGAGGCCAAGGACTTCATGCGCATGCTCATGCCGAGCCATGCCAAGAGCGTGAAGGCCTATCGCGAGCAGACCCCGCTCTTCGCCGCCTTCGGCGTCGAGAGCCAGCTCGACGCGATGTTCTCCAACACGGTGACGCTGAAGTCCGGCGGCTACATCGTCATCAACCAGACCGAGGCGCTGGTCGCGATCGACATCAACTCCGGGCGCTCGACCCGCGAGCACAATATCGAGGACACCGCCCTCAAGACCAATCTCGAAGCGGCGGAGGAGATCTCTCGCCAGCTGCGCCTGCGCGACCTTGCCGGCCTCATCGTGATCGACTTCATCGACATGGAGGAGAACCGCAACAACCGCGCCGTCGAGAAGAAGCTCAAGGACTGCCTGAAGAACGATCGCGCCCGCATCCAGGTCGGCCGGATCTCGGCCTTCGGCCTGCTCGAGATGTCGCGCCAGCGCATCCGCACCGGCGTGCTCGAGAGCTCCTCGGTGCCCTGCCCGCACTGCGCCGGCGCCGGTCTCATCCGCTCGACGTCCTCGATCGCACTGCAGATCCTGCGCGCTCTGGAAGAAGCCCTGATCAAGAGCGCCGCGCACAACCTCGACGTCCGCACGCGGCCCGAAGTCGCCCTCTACGTCCTCAACCAGAAGCGCGCCCATCTGCGCGACCTGGAGGAGCGCTTCAACATCGCGATCACGGTCTCGGCCGATGCCGCCTTGCTGGGCACGCGCTACTTCGAAGTCGAGCGCGGCGAGTTCGTCGGCAACGAGAACCGCGTCGTCCCGGTCAGCAGCATGCGCGCCGAGGCGATCGTCGACGAGCCCGAGGAGGACGAGATCCTCGACGTCGAGGCGGAGAGCGAGGGCGAGACCGAGACCGAGACCGTAACCAGCGCGCGTTCGGCCGCCACCGATGGCGAGACCGAAGGCGACGGCCAGGAAGGTCGTGGCGAAGGCGGGCGCAAGCGCCGTCGCCGGCGCCGCCGGCGGCGTGGCGGCGAGCGCGATGGCGAGGGCCAGCGCCTGGATGGCGACAGCGATGAGGCTGGCGACGATCAGGACGATGACGACGAGGCCGCCGCACCGGCGCCTGCCGCCATCGAGGAGGCTCCCGCCCCGGTCGTCGAGACCGTCGCCGAAGAGCCCGTCGAGGCCAAGCCGCGCCGCGGCCGCCGTGGCGGACGCAGCAAGAAGGCCGAAGCCGAAGCCACGGCAACCGAGGAGGCAGCCGTGACCGAGACGGCAGCAACCGAGGCAACCGCCTCCGCCGAGGCCGCCAGCACGACCGAAGCGGCGGCCGAGGCCGTCTCGGCGCCGGTCGAAGCTGTCGCCGAGAAGCCCAAGCGCAGCCGCGCCCGCAAGAAGGTGGTTCCGATCACCGAGGACGGCGTCGCCGCTGCCGAGGAGCCGGCAGTTGCAACCCGGGCCGCGCCGAAGAAGGCGCAGCCTGTTGCCGCCGCCGCGGTCGCAGCCGAGGCTGTGAGCGCCGAGCCGGCCGCCGAGGAGGCGCCCGCTCCTGCCGCCGCCCCGCGCACGGTCGAGGAACCTGTCGCGGTGGTGCTGACGCCGGCCGATCCGGACCGGCCCAAGCGCGGCGGCTGGTGGAACCGTCTCGCCGGCCGCAAGTGACCAACCGCAATTGAGAAAAGGCCCGCTGCGAGCGATCGCGGCGGGCCTTTTTCATGGGGGGCCAGATCGCCATGCGTCCTACCGGACGCAAAGTGGCGATCTATCTCTTTGTCGTAGCATCGGATTTTCCCGAACAGCGAATTCCACTTTTCGGTCCGATGCTCCAGGACTCAAGGCCCGCGGCGATGCGGCTGTCTCAGTTCGCACGGCGGCCATCAACTGCCTCCCGGCTCCCCCCATTGGACAGGCGCGGCCTGTACTTCGCCCCGGCATGGGCTCGACCGAAGGCAAATATGTCCTATCGGCCGGTCAAAAAATAGATGCGGCCACAAAGTCGCCGAATTCCCCATCCATAGGGCACGTAATATCATACAACAAAACAAGACACAGGAGACATAATATCTTTGACGTAAAGTAACAACAAAACAAAATGCCACAAGATACTTCGGGTAAATTTGATACCATTACGGTCTTAGCGCCTACTGCATGACCGTTTCGTTTATGACACTTTCTCAGGCTGTTGCCGGCGGAAGGGTCGCCGCCTCCAGGTCACCGCAAAGCTCAAGGTGACGACGCGCGAGAGCGCAGCTGCCTACCCGGCCTCGCCGCGAAAAATGTCCTGCGCTCTGTCGCAGGCTCGCGGCTCTCCTGAGTATCCCTCGGCAAGACAGCACACCGGGTCGTGGCGCAATCTGCGCCGCCGTCAGTGTCATCGCAGTTGGCGAAGCGCTCGTTCGCCCCCAGTCCTCCCAGAACAAACCAAGCCATAGCACCGCTGATTCCGCCGCCGCTCGATCGGCCGCGAACCCTTGGCTTGTCCCACCCCGGAGTATCTCCATGAAGCGCCTCGTCCCGGCGTCGCTGCTCACGCTCGCGGCTTTCGCCGAGTTGTCTGCCCATCCCACGCCGACCACGTCGCCCGACCGTTCAGGCCTGACTGCCACCATCGATGCCGAGACGATCGGGCGTTCCGTCACGCCCGACATCCCGCCTGGATTGATCACTGCCAGCCTTGACCTCGATGCGCTCCACGGCAGGGGGAACCAGGACGGGCCACGAGGCGGTTTCACCCCCTACCCGCAGGATGACAGACAGGCCGATCCCGCCCCGCCCGAGGCTCCGCCGCACCAGGGCGCGCCCCTGCAGAACAGCGATGGCGCCACTCCGGCTGTCGCGGGGCCGGTAGCCGGCAGCTCGGCCACGCCGATGAGCGAGCGCACGGCCAACGCCAGCGCTGCGGTAACGCCGCCCGCCATGCCCGCCGTGGTCGAGAACGATCCGGAGCCGCGGCAAGTCTATGCCGGGCTGATCAAGTCCGAGAACATGGCCCGCGAACAGCATTGCCTGGCCGAAGCGGTATATTTCGAGGCGCGCTCGGAACCGGAAGAGGGACGCGCCGCCGTCGCCCAGGTCGTGCTTAACCGGGTCAAGAGCGGAGTTTATCCGGCCTCCATCTGCGGCGTCGTCTACCAGAACCGCCACCGCAAGCTCGCCTGCCAATTCACCTTCGCCTGCGAGGGCAAGTCACTGCGTATTACCGAGCCCGAGTCATGGCAGACAGCCGAGCGCATCGCGCGCGACGTCTACGAGGGCAAGATCTATCTCGCGGAGGTCGCCACCTCGACGCATTATCATGCCGATTACGTGTCTCCCCGCTGGGCGAAGAAACTGAAGAAGATGGACGTGATCGGCCGGCACATCTTCTACAGCTTGGACCAGGTCAAGGTTTCGCGGGCGTCATAGCGCGGAGTCTCCGATGGCAGAGGCAACTCTTGCCCGGGCCCGCTCTTGACGGGACGGAAACGGAATGCGGAACTCGTCGCTGCGCCCTCCCTCACGCGGAGATGCCATGCCGCCGCCACGCAATCTCGAGCGCCTCGCCCTGTCGCTGCTCTGCGGCGCCGGTCTGCTCGGACTGGCCTGGCTCGCCTTGCAGGCCATCGGCTGGTTCGGCGTCGGCCTGCTCGGGCTGTTCGTCCTGTTCGTCGCGGTGCGCTTCGAGCTCGAGGGCAATCTGCCGGTCGGCCCGCAGATGACGCCCGACCTCTATGCCAGCCAGTTCCGCAAGCACGGGCCCGAGCATGCCACCGACCGGGCCGAGCAGCGCACGCTGTTTGCCCGCCAGCTTTCGGCGGCACGCCTGGCTGCCGGCTTCGGCAGCTTGCTGACGGTTATCGGCTTCGGCTTCTTCTTCATGCTCGAATTCGGCCGCTGATCCGGCCGAACGACCTCATTCGGCCGCGGGAACCAGCGGTGTCGGCGGCGGCACGGCGCTGATCGCGGCCGCCCCGGCGGCGCCCTTGCCACCGCCTTCGCGCACGGTGACGGCATTCGAGGCGAAGGGCACCCCGGCATCGTTGAGGCCGCGATAGACCCGTTTCAGCGCCTCGCGCTGCAGCATCGAGGCCTGGTTCGGCTTGCTGGTGAATTTGAGCCGGATCACGATCGCCGCGTCGGTGATGTCGGCGACGCCCTGCATCTTCAGCTGGGCAATGAAGTGGGGGCCGAACTCCGGATCCTCCAGCAGCGCCAGTCCCGTCTTCTTGATCGTCTTGCGCGCCTGCTCGATATCCGCGGAATGGTCGAGCCGGACGTTGAACTTCACGGTCGCCCAGTCGCGGCTGGCATTGGTCAGCGACTGCACCTGCCCGAACGGCACGGTGTGGATCTGGCCGCTCTGATGGCGCAGTTGCATCGAGCGTAGCGATATCTTCTCGACCGTGCCCTTGAGCCGGCCGGTGTCGACATATTCGCCGACACGGAAGGCATCCTCGAGCATGAAGAAGAAGCCGGAGACGATGTCGCGGACCAGCGCCTGCGAACCGAAGGAAATCGCGAGGCCGAGGATGCTGAAGGCCGCCAGCAGCGGGCCGATATCGACGCCGAGGCGCGACAGCAGGACGAGCCCGGTCAGTCCGAACACGGCGGTGAGCACCACGCCGCGCAAAATCGGCATCACGGTCGCCAGTCGCGACGGCACGGTGTCCACCGGGATGACATCCTCGTCCACCGGCCCCGTGACCGTAGCGCGCGGTGAATAGGCGTCGAAGAAGCCGCGCAGGAACACGATCGCGACCCAGCCGGCGAAGGCGAGCGCGGCCATCCCCGCCACCTTCTGCGTCACCGCCTGGAACTGGCCGGAGCTCATCCCGAACAGCAAGCGGGCCCAGATCCGCGCCACCAGATACAGCCCGCCGGCCCACATCGCCCCGCCGGCGGCCGCCCGCATGGCCCGGCCGAGCGCCTGTGCTATCGGCGTGGGCGCCGCGACGGCGGCCCGCCGCGCCTGCCGGCAGGCCAGCAGGCCGGTGACGCCGACCGACAGGATCGGCGCCAGAACCGCGACGATCTGCGTCAGCTCCGCCGCCTCGGCCCAGCGCCCGCCATCCGGCATCATCGCCGCCGCCCGTCCGACCATCCAGAGCAGGACCGCGAGCGCGACATAAATCCAGGGCGTAGCCTGCGCCAGCAGCCGCAAGCCGTGGCCGGGCTGCTCGCTATTGGCCAGGACAAGCGCGGTCAGGTCGTGGCGGGCATCGGTGAACCACCAGATCTTGTAGAGCACCAGCACCGCCCCGCTCAGCGTGACGATGCCCGCCACCGGCCCGGGCCCGGTCGCGACCCGCTGCGCCAGCAGCGCGCCGACGATGAGTACCGGCACGGCTACCGCATAGACGCACAACAGCCGGAAATGCCGGTCCGCACGCGGCAGCGGCATCAGCCGCCGCTCAGGCGCCCCCGGCGCCAGCAAAAAGCGGCCCGTTGCGATATAGGCCGCGCCGATGGCGGCCCCATTGGCGGCAGCCCGCAAATGCTCGGCGGCAAGGTCCTCCAGCGGCAGCCAGGCGCTGCTCACGCCGCGCGCCACCACAAGCCAGAGCGCGATCGTCAGCAAGTCCTGCAGCAGGCCCATGCCGGACGCGATGAGGCGGGCGGTGAAGTAAGGGCCTTTCGGCACCATGCGCGCCGCGAACCATTTCGCCGTCGCGAAGCGAAACAGCAGCGCAACGCCGAGCGCGAGCGCGAGGCAGATCAGGATCTGCGATCCCGCCGAAGCGTTGCGGTTGCGCGCCCAGGCGCGGCCCCAGTCACTTGGCAGATCGACCACGCTGGGAATGGCCGCGCGGCCATAGTCCACACCGGAGACGAAATAGTCCCACAGCGCCTCGGCCTCCGCCTCGGTGGCCGCGGCCGCAGGAGGCGGCGCGGCGGCGGGAGCGACCGGGACCGCCGCTGCCGGCGCAGGCGCTGCGGCAGCCGAAGTTCCAGCGAGCCGAATCTCGACCCTGCGCCCACCGGCGGAGAGCGTGTCGACAAGCTTGCGTATGGTTTCGGGCGTCTCGTCGCCGCGCAGCGTCAGCGTCAGCGGCTCGGCCGGCGCAGCTGCGGTCTGCGCCACGGCCGGCTGGCACAGCAGCGCAACCGCCGCCAGCAGCAAGAAGCCGCGCGTCGCGGCCAGCACCTGCCCGATCCGATTCCAGACCATTCGCGTTCCCCGCTTCGCCGGGCCAGATTTGATGCCTGCGGTACCGGCTTTGCAAGCCTCGCGTGGAACGCGGAGCGCGCGCCGGGGACCGCCGGCAAAACGACCTTTCCTAGCGTGCCTTCAGCCAGCGCCCGAGGCGAGCCACAGCCTCTTCGCACTCGGCCAACGAACCGGCAAAGGAGAGCCGCACCGTGCGCGCGCCGCGGCCCTCGTCGAAATCGAGCCCGGGCGTGATCGCAACGCCCGCATTCTCCAGAGCATCCTGGCAGAAACTCATGGAATCATTAGAATATTTTCCAATGTCGAGATAGATGTAGAAAGCGCCGTCGACCGGCAGGAAGTCGCCGAGCCCGATCTCCGGCAGCGCCTTGAGCAGATAGGCCCGGTTCTGCGCATAGCCTTCCTTGATCGCCTCGCATTCGGCTGTCGCGTCGAAGGCGGCCTCGCCCGCGACCTGGCTCAGCATCGGCACCGAGATCGAGAAATTCTGCTGCAGCCGCTCGATCGTCCGGACCAGGCGCTCGGGCACCACCAGCCAACCGACGCGCCAGCCGGTCATGCAGTAGTACTTGGAGAACGAATTGACGATGATCGCGTCGGGGTCGGCCGAGAGGGCCGTCGTCGCCGGCCGCTCATAGGTCAGGCCGTGATAGATCTCGTCGGAGATGTACCAGAGCCCGAGCCGCCGGCACTCGGCCGCGACTGCGGCAATGGCCTCGGGCGCCATCACCACGCCGGTCGGGTTGGCCGGGCTCATCGTCAGCACGCCGGCAAGCGGCGCCTCGTCATGGGCCTTCGCGATCAGCTCCGGCGTCAAGGCGTAGCGCGTCTCGGGACCGACCGGGATCGCGACCGGCTCCAGTCCGAGCGCGATCAGGATGTTGCGATAGGCCGGATAGCCCGGCGCGGTGATGGCGACGCGCGCCCCCGGCTCGAAGCAGGCGAGGAAGGACAGGATGAAGCCGCCCGACGAGCCGGTCGTGACGATCACCCGCTCGGCCGGCACCTCGACGCCATAGGCCTCGCGATAGTGCCGGGCGATCCGCTCCCTGAGCGAGCCGATGCCGAGCGCCTGCGTGTAGCCGATGCGCCCATGCTCGAGCGCCCGCGCCGCGGCGGCGCGGATGCTCGCCGGCGTCGGCGCCGAGGGCTGTCCGACTTCCATGTGAACCACCGAGCCGCCCTGCCGCTCGATCGCCTCGGCGGCATTCATCACGTCCATGACGATGAACGGAGCAACGGCCTGCGCTCGCGCAGCGGGTTTCGGCGCCGGCGGCGTGCCGGATGCGGCGATGGTCATGGGCGTCCTCGAGGGCGATGGCGTTGCGCCGAGCCATGCCTTGCCGGCGAGCGGATCGCAAGCGGCTCAGCCAGCCATGCCGCCCGGCCGCGAGGGCGAGACCCAGGCGTTCTCGCCGGATCGGAGCTCGCTATGGCGCACGATCGCGGCGCTCATGCTGACGCGATAGCGCTTGCTCAGCTCGGTCGCGTCGAGCGCCCGCACCGCCGGCGTATCCGGGATCAGGAAAGCCGCCGCATAGCGCCTTGCCTGGTATTCCATCGACCGCAGCCTCGGTGAGAACCGCTCCGCCCGGCCGCCGGAAGGGCCGCGGTCGAGCGTGCCTTCATGTCCGAGCAGCGCGTGGCCGACCTCGTGGGCCACCGTCATCAGCGCCCTGCCCTCGCCGCGATCGGCGCGCTCGAACACCGCTTCCGGGATCAGCAGGCGCTTGCCTTGCGAATCCCACTGCGCCTCGGCCTCGCCGAGCCGGCCGTCGGTAACGCGCTCATAGGCGAAATTCGGATAGCGCGCCTTCAGCTTGGCCATCAGCGTCATGAAGTCGATCGCCTGGTCGTCGCGAAAGCCAAGCCCGCGCCGGTGCGCCAAGGCGCGGGCGTCGATCTGCGCATCGGTGAGGAAGGCATGGCGCATGGGCAGGCCTCCGGGGCGAGCCCATCATAGCCGCCGCCGCGCGGCCGCTCAATGAAGCGGGCGAAACGCCTCAGCTCGCCAGGATCGCCTCGACGATCTCCTGCACGTCGAGCGCCTCCTGCAGGCTCGCCAGCTGATGCGGCTCGCCACGTGTCAGCCTCGCTACCCCTTCGAGCTGGCGCTTCAGCGCGACCGGCCTTGCCTCGAGCTGCGACAGCGCATCGGGCGCGCGCTGCCAGGAACCGTCCGGCAGGCGCCGCTCCGCCAGCGACCAGTCGCAAAGCCGCACCGCCCCCTTGTCGCCTTCGAGCGTCCAGATGTTGTGGTCGTCCTTCGTCGTGGTGCCGACGCCGCCGCGGAGCGTGAGCGGGATCTCGCCCGCCTGGAGCCGCGCCTCGATCGCTCGCTCCGAGAGGCCGGCTTCCGGGAAGGAGGCACTCGCCTCCAGGCCATGCAGCGGCCCGAGCAGGCGCCGGCTCAAAAACAGGAAATGCGAGACGACTTCGCGGGTGAAGCCGCCCTGCTCGCGCCGGTCGAGCCAACCGGCCGCATCCACCTGCCAGGGTCGCGGCCAGCGCGCGAAGGCGACTTCGATCGAGACATGGCGGAGCGTGCCGAGCTCGCCCTTGCCGATCCAGCCGGCCAGGGTCGCGACTGCCGGCGAGGAGGCGAAGGGGAAGTTCACTGCGCCGCGACTACCAGCCTCGGCGACGAAGGCGCGCGCGTCGGCGAGGTCGACGGCGAGCGGCTTCTCGCAGAACACGCTGCGGCCGGCCGCCAGCGCGGCGCGGGCATGGCCGAGATGGGAAGCCGGCGGCGAGGCGACATAGACGCAGTCGCTGGCGGCGATCACGGCCGCGGCATCGCGCAGGGCCGCAACCTGCGGCAATTCCCGGCCGATCCGCGCCATCGCCTCGGCCGAGGGATCCCAGATTCCCGCAGCGCGAACGAGATCGGGCGCCTGGTCGAGCACGGCGCGCAGCATGCGCTCGCCCATGATGCCGGCGCCGATGATGCCGATGGAAACGGGAGCGGGCATGGGAAGGACTCTGGCGGTGGCGGGGGCTCCGAATAGCAGGAGTTGCAGCCGCGAGACAGGGCTCGCCCATGCCGGCCGGAAGACCCTGCCCGGCAATTCCTGCCGCCCGGTCTTCGGCAGCACCTGCAATCGAGCAAGGCGACGCATCTAAGATACTGTGATTTCTTAGACTTTCTCCCCACCCATCACGGCGTGGCTCTTGCTTCGTGCGGCCTCGATCAGGAGTGCAGCCATGTCGATGTCGATTTCCGCTACCTCATCAGCCGCAGTCGCCACGGGCGCCCGCACCGGCGCCACCGGCGAGGTGAAGGGCAAGGCCGGTTCGGCCGAAGAGGAGTTCCTCAAGATCGCCCGCATGACCCCGGCCGAGCGCCTGCATGCGGCGATGCTCGCCAAGCTCGGGTTGACCGAGGAGGAGTTCGCCAAGCTCGATCCGAAGCAGCAGGCGGCGATTCAGGAGAAGATCGCCGCGGAGATCAAGCAGCAGATGGCGGCCAGCGGCGACAAGCGCGTCGGCATGATCGCCGACATCACCGTCTGAGCGTCCGGTAGGACGCCGGCGATCTAGCCCGCCAGACGGCGACTGCCCGCCACCGCCTCGTGCGGGTCGGGCACAGCGAACTCGGCCCGGTTTCGCCCCAGCGCCTTGCTGGCATAGAGCGCCGCATCCGCGCGCCGGTAGAGCTCGGTCGTCGTCTCGCGCCCGTCGAAGGCGGTCGCCCCGAGGCTCACCGTGACATGGTCGGCGGTCGGTGACGCCGCATGCTCGATCGCCAGCTCCTCGACCACCGCGACCAGCTTCTCAAGGCGCGCCAACCCCTTTTCGGGCGTGGCATCGTAGAGCAGCAGGCCGAATTCCTCGCCGCCGAGCCGGCCTGCCATGTCCATCGGCCGCCTGCCGGCCTCGGCGATGGCGCGCGCGATCAGCCGCAGGGCCTCGTCGCCGGCCTGATGACCGTAATAGTCGTTGTAGCGCTTGAAATGATCGACATCGAGGATGGCGAAGACGACCGGGACGCCATCGCGCCGCGCCTGCTGCAGGGCGATGGCGACGTTCTCCTCGAAGCCCCGGCGATTGGCGATGCCGGTCAGCGGATCCGACATGGCGTGGTCCTGCAGCAGCCGGCGCAGCAGGAACTGGTCGCGCTGGGCGCGCTCGCGCAGCCAGGCGCCGACCCCACTGACGAAGACGGCGAAGAACAGCAGGACCGACAGCCGGCCATGCTCGATCAGATGCGCCGGCTCGCTCAGCATGGCGAAGCCGAGCCCGGTGGTGAACACGGCGATGAACAGGGCGACGCCGAAGCTCTGCAGGAAGGTCAACCCGACCGGCAGGAAGACCGCCGCGATGATCACCAGCTGCGCGATATCGGCCTGCGGCAGGCCGCGCAGCTTGAACATGTTGGCGACGAAGGCGCAGGTCGCGCCGATCAGGACGAGCCCCAGCATCGAGAGCCGGTGATAGGCGCGCGGCAGGCGCTGCGCCGCCAGCATGCAGATCGGGATCAGGAGCGCAGCCAGCGTCGCCAGGCGCAGGACGATGGCGAGCCCGACGCCGAGATCGCCGGCGGCAAGCGCCGCCCAGCCATCCATGCGCGACAGGTCGAGGCCGATGAAGACGAGCCAGATGCCGAGCGCCGTCACCAGGCAGACCAGCGTGCTGGTGCGCTGGTCTGCACGCATGTGCAGTCGGTATTCGTGCTCCAGCTTGGGCTCGAAATGCAGGCCGTCGAGGCGCCACGCCGCGACGGAGCGGTTCGTAGTCGCCTCCTCTGTCGGGACTTCCCTGTCGGGCGCCAGATTTTTTCGCAAGCTCTGCACGCGCGCGACCTTGGCTGCGACAAGCTAATGGGAGTTTGACGCCGGCCGGACGGAGCGGATGCGTGCCGGCAATATCGGCCATGAAGGTTGCGACGGGCTTTCGCCATCGCCGCGCAATTTAGCGATCACGCCGGCAGGACGCGCTTGACCCTCCAGCGGCTGGAGGCGCTACGACGCGATCATGAGCGACAAACGATACAGCATCGGCGAGCTTTCGCGGCTCAGCGGCATCCCGGTCCGGCGGATCAGGTTCTATTCCGACGAGGGCCTGCTGCCGCCATCGACCCGGACCATGGCCAATTACCGCGTCTATTCCGACGCGGATGTGGCGCGGCTCGCCCTGATCCAGGCACTGCGCGATGCCGGCGCCAGCCTCGGCAGCATCCGCAAGGTGCTGTCGCGAAAGCTCTCGCTCGCCGAATTGCTGGCGCTGCGCCTGCAGGCGCTGGAGGCGGAGATTGCCGGCAAGCGCCGGATCGCCGCGACGCTGCGCGCCGCGTTGCGCCATCCCGAACCCACCGCGACCGACATCAGGAGATTACGGACCATGACCAGCCTGTCCAATGGCGACATGCGCGCCCTGACCGAGCGCTTCTATGACGAGGTCACCGGCGACCGGATGAACCCCGACTGGAAGCGCCAGGCGATCGATGCCGGCACGCCGGAATTGCCGGACGACCCGACGCCGGAACAGATCGACGCCTTCGCCGAGCTCCGGGCGATGCTGACCGACGAGGCCGTCATCGCCAGCGCCAAGGCCGACGCCGCGGCGATGTGGACGCCGGATTTCGACCCGGCCGCCTATCATGCCGCCGCCGAACGCATCTTCGCCGCCATCCGCGCCACCATGGCGCAAGGTCACGCGCCGGACTCGCAGGCCGGCCTCGCGCTCGCCCGCGACTGGCTCGACGCTTCCGCCGAGGCGATGAAGCGCGAGCCCGACGAGGCCTTCAGGGCCTGGCACCTCGACCAGTACCGCAGGCACCATGCCCGCTCGCTCCACTACCAGGAACTGCTCGCGATCCTGCGCGGTACCGAGGCACCCGGCCGCGAATGGTGGTGGATCAACGAGGCGATGGCGGCGCTCGTGTTTCCAAACTAGGCCGCCGCGCGGTCGCAGAGACCTGCGCTCGGCCCCCGGCCCTGCCGATCCACCTCCAACGCCTCGATCAGCGACGGTGTCAGACATCGGCCGGGACCACTTGGCGATTCCAACCGATGTCATCCGGCCCTAAGACTGCGGCCCGTTATGTCCGTTCGCGAGAGGAAGGCCGGAACCGTGGATATCTTCGAGCGCCTGAAGCAGGCCGCAGCCGCCGACTGGGCAGCTTACGTCGAGCATGATTTCGTCAGGCAGATGGGCGACGGCTCGCTGCCGCAGGCCGCCTTCCGCCGCTATCTCGTCCAGGACTACCTGTTCCTGATCCAGTTCGCCCGCGCCTATGCGCTCGCCACCTACAAGAGCCGCACGCTTGCCGACATGCGGGCGGCGAAGGCCGGGCTCTCGGCCATACTCGACCTCGAAATGGACCTGCATGTCCGGCTCTGCGGCCGCTGGGGGCTATCGCCGCAGGATCTCGAAGCGGCGCCCGAGCACCAGGCGACGGTCGCCTATACCCGCTACGTGCTCGATTGCGGCCAGTCCGGCGACCTGCTCGACCTGCATGTCGCGCTCAGCCCCTGCGTCATCGGCTATGCCGAGATCGGCGCCCGCCTCGCCTCCGATCTGGGCCCCGCGCTCGAAAGCCACCCCTATCGCGACTGGATCGCCGAATATGCCGGCGAGGCCTATCAGCAGCTCGCGAGCGATGCCCGCCGCCATCTCGACGGGCTCGCCGCCCGGGCGATGGCGGAAGCGCGCTTCGGCGACCTCGCCGGCCTCTTCGGCAAGGCCTCGCGGCTCGAGGCCGATTTCTGGCAGATGGGGCTCGAGGGCGCGCAAGTCTAGCGCCGTAAGCCGCCCCGCCCTCCCTACGGCGAGGGAAGATCTTCACTGACGAAAACCGCTTGACCTTCCAACGGTGACAAGGCGCACGCTGCTGCCATCTCCACTTCGAAAGGACGATGCTGATATGTGCTCCTGCCAACAGCATTCGACATCCACCGCCCAGGCGGCTGCTCCGGCCGCCGACGCCCTGACCTTCCATGTCGAGGACATGAGCTGCGGCCATTGCGCCGGCACGATCAAGGGCGCCATCGAGGCCAGGCTGCCCGGAACCACCGTCATCGCTGATCCCGGCTCCAAGCAGGTGAGCGTGCGCGGTTCTTCCGACCATGCCGCGGTCAAGGCCGCCATCGCCGCGGCGGGCTACACGCCGAGCCCTGAGCTGATCGACTGACATCGAATGCGGGCCGGCCCATATGGCCGGCCCGCTTTGCCCGCAATGCGGGACCTGGGAAAGCGAAGGGGCGCGCGGATGACGGATCATCACAACCATGCCGGCCATCGGCATCACGACCATGGCTCCGGCCATGATCGGCCAGGCGAGGCGCAGGCGGCAGGCGTGAAGGATCCGGTCTGCGGAATGACCGTCGATCCGGAGACGGCCAGGCACCGGGCCAGCCATGCCGGCCGAACCTATTTCTTCTGCTCGGATAATTGCCGCGGCAAGTTCGAGGCCCAGCCTGCCGCCTATCTGGCGGAGGAGGCAGCGCCTTCCCAGCCGAAGCCGCAGCCCGAGGGCACGATCTACACCTGCCCGATGCATCCGCAGATCCGCCAGCCGGCGCCCGGCTCCTGCCCGATCTGCGGCATGGCGCTCGAACCCGAGATCACCACGGCGCAGCAGGGCCCCAGCCACGAACTCGTCGACATGACGCGCCGCTTCTGGATCGGCCTCGTCCTGACCCTGCCCGTGTTCCTGCTGGAAATGGGCGGCCATATCTTCGGGCTGCACGGGCTGATCAGCCCGCAGGGCTCGAACTGGGTCCAGCTGGCGCTGGCGACGCCCGTCGTCCTCTGGGCGGGCTGGCCGTTCTTCCAGCGCGGCTATGCCTCGCTGGTCAATCGCAGCCTCAACATGTTCACGCTGATCGCCCTGGGCACCGGCACCGCCTGGCTCTACAGCGTCGTCGCCACCGTCGCCCCCGGGCTCTTCCCGGGCATCTTCCGCTCGGCCGATGGGTCGGTCGCCGTCTATTTCGAGGCGGCGGCGGTGATCACCGTCCTCGTGCTGCTCGGGCAGGTGCTCGAATTGCGGGCGCGCGAGCAGACCGGCGGCGCGATCCGCGCCCTGCTCGATCTCGTGCCGAAGACGGCACGGCGCCTGCGCGAGGACGGCACCGACGAGGATATCGCCCTCGACGCCGTCCATGTCGGCGATCGGCTGCGGGTCCGTCCCGGCGAGACGGTGCCGGTCGACGGCGAGCTGATCGAGGGGCGCAGCGCCGTCGACGAATCCATGGTGACCGGCGAGTCGATGCCGGTGACCAAGGAGGCAGGCGCGGCGCTGATCGGCGGGACGCTGAACCGCACCGGCGGCTTCATCATGCGCGCGGGCAAGGTCGGCAGCGACACGATGCTGGCCCGCATCGTCTCGATGGTGGCCGAGGCGCAGCGCTCGCGGGCGCCGATCCAGCGCCTCGCCGACCAGGTCGCCGGCTGGTTCGTCCCGCTGGTGATCGTGATCGCCATCGCCGCCTTCGCGGCCTGGATGGTCTTCGGCCCCGAGCCGCGCTTCGCCCATGGCCTCGTCGCCGCGGTCGCCGTGCTCATCATCGCCTGCCCCTGTGCGCTCGGGCTCGCCACGCCCATGTCGATCATGGTCGGCGTCGGGCGCGGTGCCGGGCTCGGCGTCCTGATCAAGAATGCCGAGGCGCTGGAGCGCTTCGAAAAGGTCGACACGCTCGTCGTCGACAAGACCGGCACGCTGACCGAAGGCAGACCGCGGCTCACCGGGCTGAAGGCCGTCAACGGCTTCGACGACGACGAATTGCTGCGGCTTGCCGCGACGCTCGAGCGCGCCAGCGAGCACCCGCTCGCCGCCGCGATCGTCGAGGCCGCGAAGGACCGGGGGATTGCGCTGGGAGAAGCCCAGGACTTCGACAGCCCGGTCGGCAAGGGCGTCACCGGCTCGGTCGAGGGCCGCGCGCTGGTCATCGGCAGCCACCGCATCATGGCCGAGGCGAAGGTCGATCTGTCCGCGCTGGCAGGCGAGGCGGAAGCGCTGCGGGCCGAGGGCGGCACCGTGATCTTCGTCGCCATCGATGGTCGCGTCGCCGGGCTGCTCGCCATCGCCGATCCGGTGAAGGAGACGACGCCCGCCGCGATCACGACCCTCAAGGAGGCCGGGATCCGGGTCGTCATGCTGACCGGCGACAACAGGACGACGGCAGAGGCCGTCGCGCGCCGGCTCGGCATCGACGAGGTCGAGGCCGAAGTGCTGCCGGAGGAAAAGAGCGAGGTCGTGAGCAGGCTCCGCTCGCAGGGCCGCGTCGTCGCCATGGCCGGTGACGGGGTCAACGACGCCCCGGCGCTCGCCGCCGCCGATGTCGGCATCGCCATGGGCACCGGCACCGACGTCGCGATCGAGAGTGCCGGCGTGACGCTGCTCAAGGGCGATCTGCAAGGCATCGTGCGGGCGCTCCAGCTCAGCCGGGCGACGATGAGCAACATCCGGCAGAACCTGTTCTTCGCCTTCGTCTACAACGCTGCGGGCGTGCCGGTCGCGGCGGGCGTGCTCTATCCGATCTTCGGGGTGCTGCTGTCGCCGATCATCGCGGCCGCGGCGATGGCCCTGTCATCGGTCAGCGTGATCGCCAATGCGCTGCGACTGCGCAGCATCTCGCTCCGATAGCCTCCTGCGGGAAATCGGCCGGGCGGGCATCGGGAGTTTTGAGAGGGGCGCCGGCGCCCGCCCTTCGCGGCGCATGTTTACTCGGCGAGAAGCTTGGAGTATTTCCCGCGACCCAGTTGACAGCACTTGCGGCACAACGGCTTACGGGCACCGTTGTCTAACGTAGCTGAGGGAAGCGCTGAGCTGATCTTGAGAACTTTTGCTTCCTGGGCCTGTGTGATTGGCACGCTAGTGTCACGCAATGCAGATGCCGGGTACTTCGATCTTCTGAAAGAGGCTTGGGCTCGCCGTTGCGCTGGCCCGATATGCGCCGAGCTGGGCTTGGAATTGCCGGAACCGTTGTTCCGTCGGACAACGGCAGCAACAGCGATTCTGTCTTGGCTCAACGGAATGTCGCCAAGCGACGCTGTGAATGACAGGTCTGCTCTGCTTCCGTTCAACACCGCCTAGGCTACTTTGGGATCATGGTTACTGCGACAGAGATTGCACGTTGGGCAGCTAAGACGCCGGCACAGGCAGATTTGCCGCGGCTCATCCGGCGATTGATCCACAGCGCCGCGACGACGACCGAACTCGCCATGCCCGCCGGCGATTCAGTGATACTCCCAGGCTTTGACGGCGAATTGCACAGCGAACTCGGCAACGCCTGGGTACCCGCCGGCCATTCCTGCTGGGAGCTGAGTTGTCGAGCCGATGTGGCCGCGAAAGCCAATGAGGATTATGCGAAGCGTAGCGCCGGATCTTCGCCGGACCACCGGGGAACCCGAACCTATGTAGCGCTCACGGCGCGTCGCTGGGCGGGGAAGACGCGCTGGCGGGATGAAAAGATCGCCGAGGGCGCCTGGCAGGATGTGCGCGCCTATGACGCTGACGATCTCGAACAATGGCTTGAGCAGGCGCCTGCTGTGCGGCTCGCCTTCGGGGAAGAGCTAGGCCTTTCGGGCGCTGGCGTCGAAAGCCTGGGCGCTTATCTCGAAAAATGGGGCGCGCAATGCATGCCCCGGATCACGCCCCCAGCGCTGCTGACCGGACGCGTCGACCAGGCTGGGAAGCTGATCGAACGCGTCGGGCGAGTTCGGGAGGGGACGGCATCCGAGCCGCTGGCGATCAAGGCCGACAGTGTCGAGGAAGCAGCCGCGTTTGCGGCAGCCGCGATGCTTGAGCAACCGGAGCTGGCTAACGTCGCCGTCGTTGTAACAAGCGTCGAAGGCTGGCGCTTTGTCGAGATGAACGACGCCATCGGCGTCGCGGTGGCGGCTACACCTGTAATTGCTGAGGCCCCATCGGTGCGCGATCGGTTGGCGGTGGTGGTTCCGTACGCGTCTGGCGACATGGCCCGCCAGTTCAGAGGCCTTGCCGGCAAGCTCAATGACGCCGAGCTGTTACTCGAACGGGCATTGCCCTCCGAATTCGAGAAGGCTCTTCAGATCATCGGCCTTGACGAAAACGACACGAGGCGGCTTTCGACTTTATGTGGCCGTTCCTGGTCAGTGTTCCGCCGCCAGCATGCCGTCAATCCTTCGATCCGCCGGCCGGCCTGGCTCGACCATCCCGCCGCCGATGCCTTAGCAACCGTTTGCTTGGTCGGCGGTTGGTCGACGGGAAGGGACGCCGACACCGACATCGTCGCACGCATCAGCGGTCGTGACTATGCCCAGCTCGAAGCCGATCTACTCGCGCTGGAGCGCCTCGACGATTCACCGTTGCT